>CAZBAV010000028.1:48102-49032 GCA_964489955.1 uncultured Lacihabitans sp.
CTCATCGTTTTTTCGTTATTCCCAAAAAGCCCGCATGCGTTTCCGTAACCTCACGGATAACCACAGGCACGGCTCTCTGTCCATCATGCATATTAAGAGTTTCACCTACAGCTAAAGGAATATCTGCAGGAATTTCTGAACGGTCAAAGTTGAAAATCATTTCTTCTACCACCGGCCCGTACGCTTCGTCTACAACTATATGGATAGATTTTTTCTCTCCTATCTGCATACCTTGCACACCATCATCAAAACCTTTTATAACCATCCCGCTTCCTGCTTCAAACTCTAAAGGCTCACGACCTTCCGAAGAGTCAAAAACTGTTCCGTCATTTAAAGTTCCTTTATAGTGGATTGCCACTTTATCTCCCGATTTTACCATTTTTTTATCCGATTCTGTTTGTTATTTTTATAAAACACACGAGCAGTAGGCCAAGTTCATTTAGTACGCTCTTGCAAAAACCACCCTACCTGTAGACGGCTTACCTGTTAATATACACTTTCCGTCCTCAACTTTTTGGTCTAATGGAATACAGCGTATAGTAGCTTTGGTAAGATCTTTAATTTTATCTTCTGTTTCGGCTGTTCCATCCCAGTGAGCCATTAAAAACTTACCATCTTCAATTCTCTGCTCAAATTCCTCCCACGAGTTCACCTCTACCGTATTTTCTAGCCTAAAGTTCAAAGCCTTTTGGTAAATATTGTTTTGAATATCTATTAGTAGGCTTTCCAAATACCCTACCAACCCATCTATTCCTACAGTTTCTTTAGAAAGGGTATCTCTCCTAGCCACTTCTACTTGATTGTTTTCCAAATCACGAGCCCCAACAGCTATTCGAACAGGAACTCCTTTAAGCTCATATTCAGCAAATTTCCAGCCCGGGCGGTTGGCTTCGTCATCATCAAACTTCACCGACACACCCTTTGCTTTTA
>CAZBAV010000029.1:0-33627 GCA_964489955.1 uncultured Lacihabitans sp.
GAAGAAATGGAATAGAGTACTTACTAGTTTGCTTTTTATTTTTCTTTCTATTGTATTTATAGTTATACCAGCGTGGATATTAATAGATTATTTAATTCCCCGAATATCTTCTTTTTTGGCTAATACAGAACATGTTCTAAGGAAGTTTAACCAAATGAAAGACTATATACAAGATAAGCCGTTGTTTGATTTTATAGATCTGTCAGACAAAGCTTTGGTGGAGTTTCTGCAAAGTCTAACCAAGTATCTTCCCCAAATCATTAACTCTGTAGCCGAAGTTTTAATTAACCTGGTCGTAGCTTTTTTTGTATTGTACTTTATGCTGGTTCACAATAAAAAGATGGAGGAGACAATTGAAAAATTTTTCCCATTCTCTGAAAAGAGTAAAGAGGAACTTTGGACAGAGATAAACTCCATGGTACGTACAAATGCTATAGGTATACCTATCTTAGGTATCTGCCAAGGTATAGTAGCTATTATTGGTTATTATATTTTCGGTGTATCTAACCCTATCTTGTGGGGGATAGTAACAGGCGTAGCTACGGTTTTTCCTCTTATTGGTACCATGGTCGTTTATGTTCCTATTTGCTTAATGGCTTTTGCTACTGGACCAACCTCTACGGCAGTTTGGCTTACATTATATAGTTTCTTTCTTATAGGCGGTGTAGATAACGTACTACGCTTTACCATACTTAAAACACTGGGGAATGTGCACCCTTTAATTACCGTTTTTGGAGTCCTGTTTGGCTTAAATATGTTCGGTATGCTTGGTCTTATCTTTGGACCTTTAATTATATCTAGTATCGGGGTGCTGTTCAAAGTTTACCGTAATGAGTATGGAGGGAAAAAGATAATTCTCTTGGGTGAAAAAGAAGAGTAAGTGCTGGACGCTACTTAATTGAATTGTTGCTGGATTTTTATTCTTGTCCAGATCTACCAAGTGCTTTTTTGTGTCGAAGAAGTTTTCTAAATTTCGTAAAGATAGATTAAAGCGTTTGATGAAACAGAAACTTGTAGTGCTTACTGGTGCCGGAATGAGTGCCGATAGTGGACTTAAGACGTTCCGTGATAGTGATGGTCTGTGGGAAAATCACCGTATAGAAGATGTAGCTACGCCCGAAGCCTGGTTGACCAATCCCCAGTTAGTGCTCGATTTTTATAATATGCGTAGAAAGCAAGCTGCGGAGGCTCATCCTAATTCAGGACATTTGACCTTAGCGAAGTTGGAAGACGTTTTTGATGTATGTATAGTAACCCAAAATGTAGACGGCTTACATGAAAAAGCAGGCTCTACGAACGTTTTGCATTTGCATGGCGAGCTTTCTAAAGTTCGAAGTTTGAAAAACTCCAAGTTGGTTTATGATATTGGCGGAAATGAAATACAATTAGGCGACTTAGCTGACGATGGTGGGCAGTTAAGACCGCACATTGTGTGGTTTGGTGAATCTGTGCCTTTGATAGAAACTGCAGCGGATATATGTTTAAAAGCAGATATTTTTATAGTGGTGGGGACTAGTTTACAAGTTTATCCAGCTGCTGGATTAATTGAGTATGTAGGTGTGGATTTGCCTAAATTTGTGGTTGATGTGAATAAACCAAACATTTCTGCTTCCCAACGCAATCTTGAGTTTGTATTAGAAACAGCCGCCATTGGCCTTCCAAAACTTGCCGAAAGGTTGAGAGACTTAGTATGAAAGCCTTAGTTTTTCTCCTGTTTCTGTGCATTGGTACTTGTTATGGGCAAGTACTCTCTACGGCGGACTCTCTGTTTAATGTTCTAGCGAAAAGTAAAAAAGATACTAACTACGTCTTAGTCCAAAATGAGTACGTGTTTCTCATGTACCAAAGGGGAGAATACGAAAAAGGGGACTCGGTAAATACTGAAATGGAGAGATTGTCTAGTAAGTTGGGTTTTCCTGAAGGTTTTTATAAGGTACTAAACATGAAAGGAGTGAAGGAGTATTTTAAACAAGACTTCAATGGTGCTCTTAAGTATTTTGAGGAAGCCCACGTTATAGTTACCAAACAAAATCTTAAAAAGAGTCTTTACCAAAACTCGCTTAGTAATTTCATTATTATTTACAATCAAACAGGGGATAAAGAAAAAGCTATCAGGTGGTCGTTTGAGCTAATTGACTATCAGGATAAACATAAGCTTAGTCCGCTTAAAACTACTCCTTACGATGTTTTAGCGGCTATCCATAAGGAAAAGGGCGAGTATAAAGAAGCCCTCCGCTACTTTCAGAAATCGATGGATATTGAGCGGGGGCAAGGTAGTTTGGTAGGCATAGCAGTTTATGAAAATAGAATTGGTAATGTGTATGATGATATGAAACAATACCAAAAGGCTGTCCAATACTACTTATCGGGACTGAAACATGCTGAGCAGGCAGAACATAGTATTTTACAAACCGATATGCTAATTAATCTGGGTAGGATGTATTCCGACAAAGTAAAAGACTGGGGGAAAGCAGAATATTATTTCAAAAAATGTGAGGCTATATTGGAAAAAAGCGGTTCACGGGCATCGCTAAAAATGGTTAAACAGAATCTAGGTGATTTGTATTTCTTCCAAAAGAAATATAAGCTTGCAGAAGGATATTATCTTGAGGCTCATGCTATTTCTAAAACCTTAGAAGACCCTTCCTATCTTTTTTCTTCCGGTAAAGGTTTGGCAGATTTGTATAGAGTTATGGGGGATTATGAGAAGGCTTTTTTTTATCAAGAAGAAGCGTACACAGCTAAGGATTCTAGCGATATTTTAAATGCCCAATCAGTTACTGAAGAATTGGTTACAGCTTATAAAACCAAAGAAAAAGAGCAGGAAATAGCCCTTTTAAATGCAAAGAGCCAGAAAGATAAGTTACTTAACAGGAGTTTGTTTGCGGGGACTATTCTTTTGGTTCTTTTTGCGGGGACAGTTATTTATAGCATAACAAATAGGAATAAATTAAGGCGTTTACAGGAAAGCACAGCCCTCAGAAACAAGATTGCTGCTGACCTTCATGATGAAATCGGTAGTACACTTTCCAGTATACTTCTGGTAAGTGGAATGGCAAAGGATTCGGGGCAAATAAGTGCCAAGGCTATTGATAAAATTCACAGGGATTCAGTGAGTATTGCAGGCTCCGTAGATGAAATTATCTGGTCAATCAATCCATCAAATGATTCTGTACAAAAGATATTTATGAGGCTGGTAGCTTTTGCTAAGCCGATTGCGGAACAGAAAAATATCGATTTGAAATTACATTGGGATTCATCATTAGAAGAACTAAATGTGCCATTGGAAGTACGGCAAAATGTGTATTTTGTGGTAAAAGAAGCATTAAATAATCTCTTTAAGTATTCGGAAGCAAAAGAAGCTGAAGTAAGCTTTGGTAAGAATAAAAATGCATTGGAAATAAAGGTTGTGGATGATGGGATTGGGTTTGATATTAATGCAGTTACTGACCGGAACGGTATTCGCAATATGCACACTAGGATAGAAGCAGTCGGGGGAGAGTTTCGCATTATTTCAGGGAATGGAACCACGATAAATATTTCGGTACCTGTAACATAAATCCGTTATTTTTTTGGTACTTAAAGGTTCTTAGTTTTGCAAAAAGGAAATTAAAAATGGCAAGAATTAGAGTCTCTGTTTATGAGGATAATCAACAGCTAAGGGAAACCCTTGGTTGGATAATAGAGTCGTCAGATGAGTTGTTATTGGTTGGTAGTCATGAAAACCCCTCTTCTGTGCTTTCTGATCTTTCTGTTGAGCTACCGGACGTTATCATAATGGATATTGAAATGCCTGTAATGACCGGTATTGAAGCTCTCAGAAAGATAGGAGCCAATTATAAAGTTAAGGTTTTGATGTTTACCGTTTTTGAAGATACTGACAAAATTTTTGAAGCTATTAAAGCCGGGGCGGTGGGTTATTTATTAAAAAATACATCACACCAGAAACTTATTGAAGGAATAAAGGAAGCCTCTGCTGGCGGAGCTGCTATGACACCCTCTATTGCTCTGAAGGTTCTAAGCTCGTTTAAAGAACCCGTACAAAATCCATATAATCTTACTCCCAAAGAGATAGAAGTATTACGTAGATTAGTGGAGGGCGATAGCTATAAGCTTATTGCTGCCCACCAAAACCGAAGTATCAATACCATAGAGAAGCACGTACGTCACATTTACGAAAAACTTCAGGTAAGCTCCAAAGGCGAAGCCATTACCAAAGCTTATAGAGATAGGCTTTTGGATTAGAAATTGCGGCAGATTTAAATACGGACTGGTTTACTTACTAAACTACAGTGTTACATCATATGTGCTTAAGAAGAATAGTGCCCATTGTGTTTCTGCTCTATTTTTTTTGAAAATCTTTAAAGTCTAATACGCCTTTAAGGTTCAGAAAAAGGTTTTAGGGCTTGCATCTTGTATTAATTGAGTTTTTGTAGATTTGTGATTGTTTGTATACTAAAGGATATTTTCGTCTAAAGAGTCTGAATATTGCTATGTTTTTTATAGATTGTACGCTTTTACAAAAACAACATATATGAGAGCTTTTGAAGCTATACATGAAGCACATAAACTAGCATTTAGTCCCTTTGTATTCCAAACCACTTGTACCATGCTATCGCTTGGTATTATTGACGAAATTTTTAATTCTAAAGAGGGTTTAACCATTTCCGAAGTTTCAGCCAAAACAAATGTATCCGAGTATGGGGTGCGTGTATTGGTGGAGATGGCAGAGGTGGCTGGCATTCTTACAGTCGCTGATGAGCGTTACCAGTTAAGTAAAGTGGGGTATTTTATTGCTCGTGACGAAATGACAAGGGTGAACCTAATGTTTACCCAAGATATTTGTTATAAAGGTTTATTTCATTTAGAGGAAGCTATAAGGACTGGCAAACCAGCTGGTTTAAAAGAAATAGGGGATTGGGAGACCATTTATCAGGGGCTTTCTATTTTGCCAGAAAAACTCAAGAAGTCATGGTTCGATTTCGACCATTATTATTCCGACAATTCCTTTGATGAGGCTCTTGGTATTATTTTCAAAGACAGTCCGAAAATGATTTTCGATATAGGAGGTAATACAGGTAAATGGTCTCTTGCAAGTACCAAATATAACAATGAGGTGCAGGTTACTATTTTAGATCTTCCTGTGCAGTTAAATGCAGCCAAAGAGAATATTTCTAACTACCCAGGACAAAGAGAAAGAGTCCATTACCACGCTATAAACTTGCTAGACCCTGCTGTTTCTATACCTGAAGGGGCAGATGTGTATTGGATGAGCCAATTTTTAGATTGTTTCAGTGAGGAGGAGATTGAGAATATCCTTACGAAGATTAAGGAGACTGCTAAACCTGGTGCAAAAGTGTACATTATGGAGACCTTTATAGACAATCAGCGTTTTGCTCCGGCTAAATATTCCTTGGTGGCTACATCGCTTTACTTTACTGTGATGGCCAACGGTAACAGTAAGATGTATTCATCTAGCGTAATGAAGTACATAGTAGCCAAAGCAGGTTATAAATGCGTGGCAGAGCATAACCTGCATTCTGAGGGTTTCCATACTATATTGGAGCTGGAGTTAAATTGAGCCACTAGGGAAGGAATATCAGTAATTAGTGGTTTCTCATAAATGTACTTGAAAATATAGAAACAAAAAAGCCGGAGCACATGCTCCGGCTTTCTCATTAAATAATCTTGCTATTATTTACCAGCTGTCATTTGGCTTCTTAGAGCACGTGGAATAGTCACACTTGCTACAGGGTTAGCCGCAGGGTCTATGATAGTAAGTTCAGGTAAATTAATAGATTTTACTCTAATAGCTTTACCAAGACCAAGTTCAGTAACATCTAAGTTAACAAAGTCAGGAATTAATTTGGCCGGTCCTTTCACTCTCAATTTTCTAAGAGTTTGTACCAATTTACCCCCAACTTTAGCACCAGCAGCTGTTCCAGTTAATCTAATAGGAATAGCTGTAGTAATAACTTTATCAGGGTTGATTTCTAGTAAATCTACGTGTACTAGAAGATCATTAACTGGGTGGAACTGCTTATCTTGAAGAATGGCAGAATATTCTTTGCCGTCTATAGTTAGCTTAATTTCGTAAGCGTCTGTACTA
The DNA here is from genome assembly GCA_964489955.1 of uncultured Lacihabitans sp. Taxonomy (GTDB): domain Bacteria; phylum Bacteroidota; class Bacteroidia; order Cytophagales; family Spirosomataceae; genus Leadbetterella. The sequence continues at coordinate 6,110 of CAZBAV010000029.1, forward strand.
TAGATAACCGGACGGAATAAGTACGCTGGTGCGTAGAAAGAAATTTGTTCTTCTCCGCCGTACAAAATTCCAGGAACCATGCCTTCTGCACGTAATTCCTGAGCCGATTGACGACCGAGATTCGCTCTTTTAAACCCTACAATCTCAGTAGTTTTCATAATTAAAACTTAATTTTATGTTGATAATTTATAAATAATGAACTTATAGATCCATTGTCTCTAATGCGGCCTATAGCATGGGCAAATAACTCAGCTACAGATACGACTTTTACTTTTGGGTTATCTTGTTTAAGAGGTATAGAATCTGATACTATTACTTCCTCAAAAACAGAGTTGGCTATTATTTCGTGTGCTTTATATGAAAACACAGGGTGTGTAGCCACAGCTCTTACAGATTTGGCCCCTTTTTCTAGAATAAGCTCAGCAGCTTTACAGATAGTACCTCCTGTATCTATCATGTCATCTACCAAAACCACGTTTGCATCTTTTACGTCACCAATAAGCTGCATACTAGCTATCTCATTGGCTACTTTCCTTTGCTTATCACAGATTACAATGTCTGCATTAAAGAAACCAGCAAAACGCCTTACTCTGGATACACCGCCCACATCAGGCGAAGCGAAAATAAGATTATCTATATTTTTGTCCCTAAGATAGGGTACAAAAACAGATGTTCCTTCTAAGTGGTCCACCGGTATGTCAAAGAATCCCTGTATCTGACCAGCATGAAGATCTAGCGTCATAATACGGTCAGCTCCGGCAGCCATAAGCATATTAGCCACTAATTTAGCTCCAATAGCCACCCTAGGACGGTCTTTTCGGTCTTGGCGGGCATATCCATAATATGGAATTACTGCTACCACATAATGTGCCGAAGCTCTACGAGCTGCATCTATCATGAGTAAAAGCTCCATTAGATTATCGGCATTAGGAAAAGTGCTCTGTACAAGAAATACATCACAACCACGTACCGACTCATCAAAATTTACAGATATTTCACTGTCCGCAAATCTCTGGATAGAAACCTTACCGATTTCTTTGCCATAATAATAAGCCACTTTTCCTGCTAAATACTGCGAATTAGTCCCCGAAAAGATTTTTACTTCAGCCATTTTTTTTGGTTTGTTCCGAAAAGTGCTGCAAAGCTACAAAAAATGAGTTGCTTTAGTACTGTACTTTTAAAAAAATGTTATTATTTTGCAGTAGGATTCTTACCTAAAAAAATATTTGTATGCAATTGTCTTTGGTTGATGAAGTACCTGAGCTGAGTAAAACGCACTTTCTCAATGTTTTTGCTGAGGCGTCTTTTGATGAGGGGAAAGATAGAATGAGATTGAAAACCATTACAGGACAGCAAATTCCAGTTGACCTGTCTGTTAGTATTCCAGATAAATTTATTTCTAGATTTCCTGAAGGTACTATTTATAAGTTGGACACTAGGCTTATAATGAACAAGGGCAAAAAGCCGTACTTCGTTGCTCTGAGAGCCAAACAAGTCCAACGTGCCATTGAGTATTTTGATTATAATCTGAAATTGCAATACGGGTTTGAATTTAAATATGGGGTAAAGGTTTATTAAACCTTTGTAGCCATATATGCTAAGGATAGGATATGGAAGTACCGCTGGGTGGCTATATCTGCAAAATATTGCGATAACTTAATTTCTACTGGTAGCTCCTTGAAAAGTACTTGGTATCCATGTTCTTCCATCTGCTGATAGATGTGGCTAAAAGGCGTTATTTCTCCGAATACTGTAATAGAGTTGTTCGTAGTTGGTAGCAAGCCGATCTCTTGTACTCCTACTTTTAAAGTTGTTATTAATTTTGATTTTGGTGCGGTTTTATAAAAGGTAACGGAGGTCTCCGATATTGTAGAAAAATTATCAATTCCTGCTTGGCAGTAATAGTTTAGATTAATTGCACTCGCACTTTCAAAGAAAATTTGTCTAGCATTATAGATTTCTCTAAATGTGTTATTGATTTTTTTCAGCAGGCCGAATACAAATATTTGTTTTGTTGTATTGCTGTGAGAATATTCGAACTCTTTATTATCACTTGTTGGGAAAGCTGATTCTATGTAGGTGTGCAAGTTTTGTTGTGTAAATAATTCTTTTGGAATTAATGTGTTAATCTCAAAGTCAGATACAACATGGATTGTTTTCCAATAAGCAGCCTTTAAGAAAGAATGGTTTTCAATAATAGTTCTTATTTGGTAAATTACCATATCTATGTCATTCTCCAGACCAAGGAAATAATCTTCCAGCCAAAAGATAGTAGAGTTATGGGCTAGTGCAAAACGTAATCGGCTAAATTGTATTTCGAAAACCAAGTTGTATTGTTCTATGTTTTCTATTTGGAAGCGGTCGTCGGTAATTTTGAAACAATTATCCATTTGGGAAAGCCAAAGTTGATAGAAATGATGGTTTGTGTGAGGTTGGTATCTTACTAAGTTCTTCTTTATTGAACCACGATACCCCCTTTATAATATTGAATTCTGGATCTTGCCCCAGTTTAGCCGCTAAGTTACTAGCATTGACGTTAAAATACAACTCTACGGCGTGTAGTTTGCCAGCTATATACTCGTTTAGGTGTAATAAATTGCCTATTTTTATTTGTATCTCTGTTTCCTCCCTGAACTCTCGGATAAGGGCGTCTTCTATGGTTTCGCCCTGTTCTACTCCACCGCCGGGGAAATTCCAGAATTGATTTTCTATATTGAGGTGGCTATGGTTTACTAGAAGTACTTTGTCATTGTATTTTAAAACACCGCATACGCGGAGGCGTACACGGTCACCATACAGTGTGGTTATGGTTTTAGAGGTCATATTTAGCTTTCCTTTCTGTAAGATTTGCCGTACTTACGTTTCTTTTCTGCTTCTATATCTCTTCTAACATTCACTTTTTTATTCTTTTCTAGCTTTTCGTGGAAGGCCGGTCCGACTACTTCAACTTTTACTTTTGGGAGTTTTACAAAAGTATGTTCTATCTCAAACGGCATCAGTTGCTCCTCTATTTCTATGTAGTGCGGTATGGGTGTAGGTGGTACAGATATTTTGTATAGTTCTTCAATAGCCACGAAGGATTCTTCTTCTTTCGGAGCCACAAATGTTATAGCTGTACCATGCTCTGCCCCTCTACCTGTACGACCAATCCGGTGTGTATAGTCTTGGGTTTCTTCCGGAACATCCATATTAACAACGTGGGTTATTTTGTGTATATCTAACCCCCGTGAGCCGATATCTGTAGATATGAGCGTTCGGGTTGTACCTTCTGTAAAATCTTTGATGGCCCTAAACCGAGCATTTTGTGATTTATTTGAATGTATAACCGAAAGACTTTCTATACCTCTCTGAGTGAGTTCATGATGCACCGTGTCAGCAGCTGCTTTATGAGATACGAAGATTAGATTTTTAGTCATTTCTTCATCATTGGCCAATAATATCTCCAAAAAGTTAATTTTAGTACGAAAGTTAGGCACTGCATATGCTTTTTGCTTAATGTTTTCTAAAGGAGTGCCTACGTCTGTATCTTCTATAATTTCTGGCGATTTAAAAATATCTTGGATAAGGTCTATTACTTCTTCTGAAATTGTAGCTGAAAAGAGTAGGTTTTGACGTTTCTCAGGAATTTTATCAAAAATTAAATCCAATTGAGATTTAAATCCCAAGTCCAACATCATATCAAACTCGTCAATAACCAGTTTCTTGATATTCTTAACCTTCAGAGCACCAGCGGCTGCTAAATCTGTAAAACGGCCTGGTGTGGCCACAATCATGTCGCAACCTTTTTGGATTTCCGCTACATGGGTCTTCATGTTTACGCCGCCGTATACGCCCACTACATCAAAACTCAGGTAAGGTGTAAGAGATTTAACACTTTCTACTACCTGGGCTACCAACTCGCGGGTGGGTACCAAAACCAAAATCTGGGGTAACTTATCTTTTGAATATGTCCACATCCTTAGTAAGGGCAGTAGATATGCATATGTTTTCCCAGTGCCTGTGCGTGCAATACCTGCCAAGTCTTTGCCTGACATAACAGCCGAAAAAATATTTTCCTGGATTGAAGTAGGCGTCTTTAATCCTAAGTCATCTAAAGCATTTAAAAGCTGTTTGCTAAGGTTTAGGTCTGCGAAAGTGTTCATATTTATTTGGAAATGAAATGCAAAGTTACTTCCTATTGTGTAATAGCTTTACTATTTTTATGTTTTAACCTTACAAAATCAATGAAAAAGATAGTTTTATTACTCCTTATTCCATTTTTTGTTTTTGCACAAAAGAAGAAAAGTGAGTCTTTGTTTAACGGTAAAGACCTGAAAGGGTGGATAGTTTACGGAACCGAAAAATGGTATGTAGAAGATGGGCTTTTGGTTTGTGAGAGTGGCCCGGATAAAGGATACGGTTATTTAGGCACAGAAAAGAGTTACAAGGATTTCGAGCTTACTTTAGAGTTTTTTCCTGCTGATAATGGCAATAGCGGGGTTTTCTTTCATTCTACAATAGATGGAACAACGGTAGCTGGTTTTCAAGCAGAGGTAGCTCCTCCTGGTCATTTTTCAGGTGGAATTTATGAGTCTTACAAAAGAGGCTGGCTGATTAAGCCTGCCAAAGAAATAGACAACGTGAAGATGAATGCCTGGAATACAATGAAGATTCGTGTAAAGGGAGACTCGGTTACTACTTGGGTAAATGGCGTTCAAATGATAGAATTGATAGATGCTGCTATAGGAAGTTCAGATGGTAAGATTGCTTTGCAAATCCATGATGGAGGAGGTATAAAAGTAAAGTGGCAGAAGCTAATTGTTAAGCAGCTATAAACTCATTTGCTACGTTTTGTAGCAAAAAATAGTACTAATAGGGCAGTCTCCGGACTCGGGAGATTTTTTCGCATTATTTGTTTATCTTTGTATTCAATTTTTACTCCATAATATGGCATCAGAAAATACAGAAAAGTTAAAAATATTACAGTCTACACTAGATAAACTAGATAAATCCTTTGGAAAGGGGACGGTTATGCGGTTAAGCGATACCAAAGTCCTAGATGTACCGGTTATATCTACAGGTTCTCTTGGCTTAGACTTGGCTTTAGGTGTTAACGGACTCCCGAAAGGTCGTGTGGTAGAGATATACGGTCCAGAATCTTCTGGTAAAACAACCTTGGCTATGCACGCTATAGCCGAAGCTCAAAAGCAAGGCGGTATCGCTGCTTTTATAGATGCAGAACATGCTTTTGATCGTGTTTATGCTGAAAAATTAGGAATTGATACCAAGAACTTGTTGATATCCCAGCCTGATTACGGTGAGCAGGCTCTTGAGATTGCAGAACATTTAATAGCCTCGGGAGCCATAGATATTTGTGTTATTGACTCAGTGGCTGCCTTAGTTCCTAAAGCCGAGTTAGATGGAGAAATGGGAGATAGTAAGATGGGGTTACAGGCTCGTTTGATGTCTCAAGCTTTACGAAAGCTAACAGGTACGATTAACAAAACAGGCTGTACGTGTATTTTTATTAACCAGTTGCGTGATAAAATAGGTGTAATGTTTGGTAGTCCTGAAACAACTACCGGTGGTAATGCACTTAAGTTCTATGCTTCGGTACGTATTGATATAAGGAGGATTGGCCAGATAAAGGACAACGACTCTAATATTATTGGTAACCGTACGAGGGTGAAAGTGGTTAAAAATAAAGTAGCTCCTCCTTTTAAAGTGATAGAGTTTGATATCATGTATGGAGAAGGGGTTTCTAAATCTGGTGAAGTATTAGACTTGGCAGTAGATTTAAATATCGTGAAAAAGTCCGGTTCTTGGTTCTCTTACGGTGCAGACAGATTAGGGCAGGGTAGAGATGCTGTGAAGAGCTTAATTAAGGATAATCCGGAGTTAATGGCCGATTTAGAGGTTAAAATTAAAGCTACTGTAGCTGGTAATGCTGATGCTTTAATGGATAAAAACGGTGATGCAGAAGAAGGAGAAGATTAAATAATTCTTAAGAACTTGTTAAAATGCCCCTTTTGGGGCATTTTTGTTATAGGCTTATAGTCTAATACTTAATTGTTCACATAAAACTGCTTTTAAATTGAGAACTGCAATTGGTTTTTTTGGGGGAATGCTGCTGATTTTAGTTATTTCTTCTTGGACTCAAAAAGTAAAAGAAAGGCATTTCCGGAAGGGAGAAGAATACGATTATAGGGTTAAGTATGGGATCTTAACTATAGGAGCGGCTAATGTAGGTGTAGATACAAAAATCTATACCATTAATGGCTTGCCATGCTTTAAGGTAAATGTATTAGGCCGTACTGCAGGTGTTACAGATCTTTTTAAGGTTCGTAATTCCTACATAAGCTATATGGATACTTTGCAGCATTTTCCACAAAAATTTGATTTTAGTGCCAGAGAAAATAAGTATAAGAAGGATCAGGTCTTGTTTTTTGATAATGGGAAAAATGTAGTAGTAAGACAAGAGAATAATACCACAACCACTTACAAGGTCCCGGATAATGTACATGATTTAATTTCTGGCTATTATTCTCTGCGGAATGTGGATTTTTCAAAGTACTCCGTTGGTCAAACTTATTCTACAAACCTCTTTTTCGATGACGAGCTGTATAATTTCAAGGTGCGTTTTGCTGGTAAAACTACACTTAAAACCCGTTTTGGTAAAATTCAGGCTTTGAAACTAAACCCTATTTTGCCCGATAACAAAATGTTCAAAGGTGAAGATGCTATACGGGTTTGGGTTTCTGATGATAAAAATCGTGTGCCCCTGCAAATAGAAGTAGATTTCTCGTTTGGTACGGTGGTTATGGATATAAAAAAGTATAGAGGGAATATGTATCCTTTTTCGTTTCAGTGACAAGCTCGTTCTGCTTTTCAATTTGTGAGTAGCTAGTAAATGTTTTTATTTCTGTCTAAAGGCAACAGTCTGCTGAAGGATTTTTCTTCTAGGTTTATTTCTATTCGATTTTTTTTAATTACTTCCTGTTCATTTTTTACCAAAGATTGTGAATACCGGTTAGTCCATCTTCTTTTTTCTCCACGTTGTCGTAATGTTAATTTTTCTTAAGTCTACTTTTAGTAGATAGAAAGTATGACTTAAAGCATATTTTTTGTCTTTAAGTGGATATTTTTTGATTATGAGTGTTAAATTTATCTGGTTTTGTTGATTTAAGTGGGAATAATTGTTTTACTTTTGCACCATAAAAATTTAAGAATGAAAATAGCCGTAGTAGGAACAGGATATGTAGGTCTGGTTACAGGTACATGTTTTGCAGAAACAGGTAATGACGTTACTTGTATTGATATTGATAAAAGTAAAGTAGATAGTCTAAATAAAGGCAAAATAACGATCTATGAACCAGGTCTTGAGCCACTTTTTGAAAGGAATCGTAAAGATGGACGTCTTAAGTTTACTACTTCTTTAGTAGATGGTATAGAAGGTGCAGAGGTGATTTTCTTAGCTTTGCCAACTCCTCCTGGCGAAGACGGTTCTGCAGATTTGAAATATATTCTTGGCGTGGCAGATGATTTGGGTAAAATCATGAAAACTTATGCCGTAATAGTAGATAAGAGTACAGTGCCGGTTGGCACAGCAGAAAAAGTACATGCTAAGGTAGCCGCTAATGCAAAAGTGGATTTCGATGTGGTTTCTAACCCGGAGTTTTTACGTGAAGGTGTGGCAGTAGAGGACTTTATGAAGCCAGACCGTGTAGTTATAGGTACCAAGTCTGATAGAGCTAAACAAGTAATGGAGCGTTTATATGCCCCATTAGTAAGACAGGGTAATCCTGTTATTTTTATGGATGAGCGTTCTGCGGAGATGACTAAATATGCTGCTAACTCCTTTTTGGCCATGAAGATTACCTTTATGAATGAAATAGCAAACTTATGTGAGCTGGCAGGAGCTGATGTGGATAATGTACGTAAGGGTATTGGTACAGATAGCCGTATAGGTAAGCGTTTCTTATTCCCTGGAATTGGTTATGGAGGTAGTTGTTTCCCGAAAGATGTGCAAGCTTTAGGTAAAACTGCCCAAGAGTTTGGTTATGACTTTAAAATATTAAAGTCTGTAATGAGTGTAAATGACAAGCAAAAGACCAAGCTTATTCCTCAGGTAAAAGAGTATTTCGGAGGGGATTTAAAAGGGAAAACTATTGCACTATGGGGTTTGGCCTTTAAACCTTATACTGATGATATTCGTGAAGCTCCGGCCTTGTATAACATCAAGTCTTTAAGAAGAGCAGGTGCAAAGGTGGTGGTTTTTGATCCGGAAGCAATAAGTAACGTTAAGAAGGAGGTAGGCAAAAAGGTTAAATATGCCTCTAACCTTTACGAAGCACTTGAGGGAGCAGATGCTCTTATGATTATGACAGAGTGGCCAGAATTTAGGACGCCAGATTTTAATAAAATTGCAGCTAGCTTAAAGAATAAGGTTATTTTTGATGGACGTAACCTCTACGAAGTGGATGAAATGAAAGAACTTGGCTTTGATTATTTCTCAATAGGTAGGGAAACCGTTACGGCCTAATTAACAAAAGAATAGAATGAAAAGGATATTAATTACAGGAGGAGCTGGTTTTCTTGGATCTCACCTTTGTGATAGATTTATTAAAGAGGGTTACCATGTTATAGCTATGGATAATCTTATTACTGGTGATTTGAGAAATATTGAACACTTGTTTAAGCTACCCAATTTTGAGTTTTACCACCACGATGTGAGTAAGTTTATACACGTGCCAGGAGAGCTAGACTATATTTTACATTTTGCGTCTCCAGCCAGCCCTATAGATTATTTAAAGATTCCTATCCAGACTCTGAAAGTTGGTTCTTTGGGTATACATAATTGTTTGGGACTTGCACGCGTAAAAAATGCCCGTGTACTTATTGCATCTACTTCAGAAGTTTATGGTGACCCTCAAGTACACCCACAAACAGAAGAGTATTGGGGACATGTGAACCCAGTGGGTCCACGTGGTGTCTATGATGAAGCCAAGCGTTTCCAAGAGGCTATGACTATGGCATACCATACTTATCATGGCGTAGAGACACGTATAGTACGTATTTTTAATACCTATGGACCGCGTATGAGGTTGAACGATGGACGTGTTCTTCCTGCATTTATCGGCCAGGCTTTAAGGGGAGAAGACCTTACTATTTTTGGCGACGGTTCGCAAACTCGTTCTTTTTGTTATGTAGCAGATTTGGTAGAGGGTATCTACCGTCTCTTGTTGTCAGACTATCCGCTTCCTGTGAATGTGGGTAATCCGTCAGAAATTACCATTAAGGAGTTTGCTGAAGAGATTATAAAACTTACGGGTACGGATCAAAAAGTAGTTTATAAGGATCTGCCTAAAGATGATCCTAAGCAAAGACAGCCAGATATTACCAAGGCTAAAGCTATTTTGGGTTGGGAGCCGCAGTATACTAGGGCAGAGGGTTTAAAGCTAACCTACGAGTACTTTAGAAACTTACCTAAGGAGAGGCTTTTTGAAGAAGCCAACCACAGAGAGTTTTAATACAGGAAAGAGAGGCATCTAGTCTCTCTTTCTGTTTTATAGATGTTTTTTTTAGGGTTAGAATTTTCTGAAGCTAATTGTTCTACAGTATTTCATCTTCGTGCAAGATGAGGTGAGTACATTCTTTGATTAATGATTTTTTGTAATGTAATTTAGTGCGGAAATCGCCAAGTGGGTGAATTACTACAGTCTTGTTTTTCTTTTTGTAGATTGGTTAAGTCTTTAGCAGAAGGATAATTTGAAATGTATACCCATTCAAGGTAATTTTGTTGTTCTTTGAGCTGTGATTTTTGTATTTCTTTGACAAAGTCTACTTTTGAAATTGTATTTAGAGAAGTTTTATGGTTAAGAAGGTTTATTATTTACCTACATTATTATTAGTTGTTTTTTTCTTCATTTTTGTATGGAAGAATACGTACAATTTTCCTTTTTTAGATGATTTTGATAACCCTCTAGATTTTCTTTTGATTTTTGAAAGAGCTGAGGGCTTTTTAGCTAGTCTTAAGGAGTTTTTTGAGTTCCATTCTGACCATAAATTGTTAAATCTTAGAGTTGAAATATTCTCGTATCTTACTCTTTTTGGGCCTCTTAACCTACAGATTATCATTCTTTTTAATAACCTCTTTATATTTTTCTCCTTCTTAATTCTAACAAAATTTGTTACAAGAGGGTCTTTTAAGGCTTTGGTTGTGTTTGTGGGAGCCTTGTTTTTATTTTCTAATTCTTATTTCACGGCTATTTACTTTGCCCATGTTTCGGCTAACTATGGACCGGTAGTATTTCTAGGTTTGGCTGGTCTTTTATTCTTTAAAAAAGACTTATCCTGGTCCAGATTGTTCTTGATTTTTGTGTTGTGTACTTTTTCCTTCTTTAGTTTTGGAAATGGTATCGTAAGTTTCTTTGTTTTTGCTTTGCTTTTGGTTTACACCAGACAATATCAGAAAGCAATTATATTCTGTTTAGCGGCGGTCCTTATAGTTTTAGTTTTCTTTATTGGCTATGAGCGGGCGGGCTATTTAAAAGAGTATGATTTAGGCTTTGAAGCTATTTTTGTTAAGTTACTTGGTATTCTCAACCTTTTCGGTTCCTTTGTTTTGGTGTTGCCGGTGGCATCCAGGCTTAGCCTTTATATTGGTATTATAATATTACTTATAGGAGTCTTATTCTTCTGGTTAGATTTATTTGGTAAAGAAAAACGAGATAGGGATCAAGTATTACTTTGGGCAGCTTTACTTTTCTTTTGGGGTACTATGGCTCTTATTGTACATGGACGAGTAAATTCTTATCAGGAGGTTGGAGAAAGCCTAACAGATAGATATAGGTTTTATTCATTGTTTGGCTTTGTTACACTTTTTTTTATAGTTACAAACCGCTTGGAGACTAAGTGGAAAAACCTAGTATCTGTTATTCTGGTAGGAGCTGGTGTGCTGTTCTCTTTATACTCTTATTTTGGACGTAATGAAGAAAATACTTTCTATAAAAAGTTAATGATAGCCACTGAAAATAATTACTACAAGTTTGGTAAAGGTATGTATTATTACCAAGGCGTTGGAGGGATTAGGGTTACTGGTATTTTGGATAGCGTTTACGCTAAAGAGTATTTAAAACCGAATGATAATTTGTTTTCTGACTTATCCTTTGAGTTACCAGTAAGTAGCGTAAATATGAATTTTGAACAAAGAACTATTCCTAGGAAGTTTGGAGCAGATGAGTTTAATGATTATTTACTTTATGCAGAGGTATATGATTTGGAGTTTTTAAGTGAACAAGAAAAGGGGGCCTATTTGGTATTGGCAGACGATAAAGGTAAGGGTTATCTATATCCTTTTAAACAAAACCAGAGAAGCGGGAAAAACTTTTTTAAAGGTGGAGTAGGTGCTACCACTGAGCTTAACTTGGGTAATGTGCCTAATGGAGAGTATAAGCTGATGGTGATGATTTATGAAACTCCTAATAACTACAAAGTGTACGATTCGGGGAAGGTGTACACTAACAATTATGCTATGAATTAATCCAATTTGTGATTTATTATTTTTTCAGAAGGCCAGATTTTTAAACTTCAAGCTTAAAGCGTTTTTCCCTGATGCATTTATTGTGTTGTTTATATTTCTATGAATATCATAATACTTAACTTTTCTTTTAGATATTCCTATGTTTTTCCAAGATAAGCCAAGCTCATGATGACGGTAAATGAGCTGGTAATTTGCTGAAGAAATTAAAGGATATCAATATTCTAATTTAGCCTCGCTGTTCTTCGTCATCGAACAAGATTCTTACAGCTGGTGTATGTGTATCGTCGAACTGCCCATCCTTTGTAGCCCAAAAGAAAGATGCTAAGAAGCCACCTGCTATAAGTAAAGCCATTATTACGAGAAAGATTATTACAGCCATAATTAATTAAGTTAAAATCTCGAATCAATTTTAAGAAAAAAGCTTCATTTTTAAATTAGTTTCGCTCGTTTAGCATACAGGTAGGTAAGACCTACAGCAAACAACACTACAGAAATAGAACTTAAAGGCATAAATATTGCAGCTTTAAGAGGTGATAAGACCCCGCTTGCGGCCATTCCAATGCCTATGATGTTATACACTACAGATAGGATAAAACTAGCCACTACTACGTTCATTGCTGTTTTACTAAAAGTCAAGAATGTTTGCACCTGGTTAAATCTCCCAGCATCTAGAATGGCGTCACAAGCCGGTGAAAAAGCATTTACATCTTCGCTTAAAGCTACGCCGACATTACTTTGTCTTAAAGCACCTGCATCATTTAAACCATCACCAATCATTAGTACACTGAGTTTTGTTTCTTGTAGGCGTTTTATAAAATCTAGTTTATCTTGAGGTTTTTGATTGAAATAGGTAGCATCGAAATAAGACGAAAGAATATTTCTTTCTTGGTCATTGTCTCCTGAAAGTAAAAATAGTTTAAACTTCTCCTTAAGTTTTTTTAGGACGCCTTGCCAGCCTTCACGATAATGTGAGTTTACTTCATAAAACCCTTTGTATTTATCATCTATTTCCACATAGATATGACCATTTTTTTCTGGTTTTTGTCCTAAGAAAACGGAACTTCCAATTTTAATTTTCCGATCATTGATTATGCCTTGAATACCCAATCCTTTTTTTTCTTCTAATTGACTCAGACGTACATTGCTAATTTTTATGTCTAAACTATTACTTAGAATCTTGCTTAAAGGGTGAGTACTTTGCGATGAAAGGAATTTTATCCAGGCAAGTTCGTCCTCGTGTAAGGGTGGCCCATAAAATCTTACGCCGCCATTCTTCTGTTGCGTAAGTGTTCCTGTTTTGTCAAATGTTATGGTGTTTACTTCGGCTAACAATTGGATAACGTTCTGATTTTTTACGAAAAAGCCATTTCGTCCAAATATGCCCATTGCTGTATTCATCGTAAAAGGCATAGATAGGGTTAGAGCACAAGGACAAGCCACCATGAGTACTGCAGTAATAGCGGGCCACATTATATTTGGCTGAACATTATACCAATAAATGCCTGTGGCTGTAGCGAGTGCCAATGCTATGTAAGTAAAATAGCGACTAAAAATATTGGCGAAGTTTGAGGTTGCAGAAATTTTCTCTTTTTTAAATGCATCGTTGTTCCAGAGTTCAGCTAGATAGCTCTTTGAGGCTTCCTTAATAACAGCCAGATCTACCTTTTGACTTAGAAGACGTCCTCCTGCGTATATCGTATCTGCCTTGCTAACTGAAATAGGGCGAGACTCTCCAGTAACAAAACTGTAGTCTATGCTAGCTTCTTCGCTTAAAAGAAGAGAGTCTGTAGGAACCAACTCTTGGTGGTGTATCTCTAAAATGTCGTTTTTTTGTATAGCAGTAATATTCTTGAAGCCATGGTCTTTTACTTTTACCGCTAATGGAAAGTAAGATTTGTAGTTCCGCTCGAATGAGAGATAAGAATAGGTAATTTGTTGTAACCACTTACCTATGAGTAGGAAAAACACGAGGCCGGCCAGACTATCCCAATAGCCAGAACTGTGATTTACGAAGGTTTCATAAGTGCTACGAATAAATAAGGCTGAAATGCCGAGTACAATCGGGATGTCTACACTTAATACATTCGTTGTTTTCTTAATGTTTTCTTTGAGCGAGATGTATGCTCCTTTTAGAAAGTCCGATGCCCCATAGAAGAATACAGGTATGGCCAACAGGAAGTTTAGATACAAGAAAAATTTTTGGTAAGTAGCATCTACTTTATTTTGTAGGTCAAGCTTAAAATACTCAGGGAAACTTAGTAACATTATATTTCCAAAGCAAAAGCCTACGACGCCTATACGTAGGATTAAACTATGTTGTTTGCTGTTGTCTTTTTTCTCGGGATTTTCGAGGTTTATTAAGGGTTCATATCCTAGTGTTGCCAGTAATTCTACAATCTCTTTTAATGTAATTTCGGTTGGATTGTAATTAAGAGATAACTCCTTTTTTAAGAAATTTAATCTTGAGTGGATTACTCCCGCTTTTATTTTGTGGAAATTTTCTAGCAGCCAAACACAAGAGCTGCAATGTACACTTGGTATATAAAAAGTAACTCTATTTTGTTCCGGGCTTTTAAAGTTTAAAAGATGCTCCTCAATATCTGTAGAGCTAAGGTAGTCGTACTTTCCCTTAAAATTTTTTGATTTTAAGCTTAAGCCCGCATTCTGGTTCAAGTCGTAGTAATTACAAAGGTTGTTTTCTTCCAGAATTTCGTATACCGTTTTACATCCGCTACAGCAAAAGTGCTTGTCCTCTACCACGATGTCTTGGGTGATACAATCTTCCCCACAATGATAACATTTTGTTTCTTCTAGTACTTCCATAACGGGAGGTGAATATAATGTAACAAAATTATGTTTTGACACTAGCAGAAATAATGATTGATTGGGGATAGAAATATGACATTTGTCATATTTCTGAATGCAGTTAAGGAGCTTGGTTAATTGTAAGTGGTTAATAATAAATTAAATATAAGGTTAATTCACTGAAGATGATGGACGTCATATCCATTATTTTTTTTATAGAGTATATTTGCAGAACATTTTTCTGTGATAGTGCCATATATGAACGAAAGTGACTTCTTAAAGCAGTCCGAGAGTATTTTTGCTTACACCACCGAGGGGATTTTAATTGTAAATGAACGCGGTGTCATTCTGAGGGTAAACCCCAGTGCAGGACGTATTTTTGGATACCAACAAGGGAATTTAGAAGGTAAACGTATTGAAGACTTAATTCCAGAGCGGTACAGAAGGAACCATGGTAATTACCGACAGCAGTTTCATAAAGAGTCTCAGCCGCGTTCTATGGGGGTGGGGAGGGACTTATATGGTTTGAGAGAGGACGGTTCTGAGTTTCCTGTAGAAATAAGTTTAAGCCCCTTTTCTAATGAGTCAGGAAATTACGTGGTGGCCTTTGTGATTGATATTACTGTAAGGAAAGATGCGGAAAAGAAGCTCATTGATTATAAGAATGAACTAGAAAAACTTGTTGAAGAGCGTACGGCTGACCTGCGTAAAACTATTTATAGGTTAGAGAAAACCAAAAGGGAATTAGATTTGGCTCTCATTACGGAACAAGAGTTAGGTTTAATGAAAAGTCGTTTTGTGTCCATTGCCTCACATGAGTTTAGAACTCCTTTAGCTGCTATAATGTCATCGTTGTCATTGGTAGAAAAGTATGCTGACCTGAAGGATATTGAAAAAAGAGACAGACACATAAAAAAGATTAAAAATGCAGTAAGAAATCTTACCGATATATTAAACGATTTCCTTTCATTAAATAGGCTAGAGGAAGGGAAAGTGATGGTTTTTTCGGAGATTTTCCCTGTGGGAGCACTTTTAGAGGAACTTATGCATCAAATGGAAAGTATAGCTAAACCTGACCAAGTCATAACTCTTTTGCAAAAGGGTTTGCCGTCAGGGCTGGTCTTTTCTTCAGATCCTAAATTGATTTTTAATATCTTAAGTAATCTGGTGTCTAACGCAATTAAGTTTTCTGGCCCAACAGACGAGGTTCTTGTTTCTGCAAGTTACGAAGACGACTATCTAGTTTTAAAGGTAAAAGATAAGGGTATAGGGATTCCCGAAGATGAATATAAACACGTTTTTGAACGGTTTTATAGGATGAGAAACGCTGGAGAAATTCAGGGTACTGGTTTGGGATTAAGTATCGTGAGTCATCATGTCAGTCTATTGAAAGGCAAGGTGAATTTTGTAAGTAAAGAAAATGTTGGTACAGAGTTTACCGTAAAAATACCGAACCAAAGAAAATGAGAATACTATTAATAGAAGACAACCAGGAAATTAGGGAAAACACGTGTGAGATACTAGAGTTAGACGGTTTTGAGGTTATTACAGCAGCTAATGGTAAGGAAGGTTTAGAGTTAGCACGGAGCGAAATGCCTGACCTTATTATCTGTGATATTATGATGCCCATTATGGATGGTTATACGGTACTTTACTTTTTATCTAAAGAGCCTAAAACCACAGATATACCTTTTATTTTTATTTCTGCTAAGGCCGAGAGGGTAGACCTACGGAAAGGAATGGAAATGGGTGCAGATGATTATATCACTAAGCCATTTGAAGATGTGGAGCTTATTAGTGCGGTAAGGAACCGTCTAAAAAAGAAGGAAATGATACGTAAAGTATATTCCAAGGGGATAGAAGGGCTAGATCAGTTGGTATCTGATGCAGAAGGAGATCGAGTACTACAGAGTCTTACTGCAAACCGGGAAGTAAGAGAATATAAAAAGAAAGCCGAAATTTACCGAGAGGGTGATTATCCGCTATATCTGTATTTTTTACAAAAAGGGAAAGCGAAGGCTTTCAAGACGAATGATGTAGGTAAAGAGTTGATTATAAACTTGTATAATGAGGGGGATTTTATCGGTTACGTAGATTTGTTAAGGGAATCTCATTTTTCTGAGACTTTGCAGGCAATGGAGAACTCTGAAGTGGTTTTAATCCCACGTAAGGTCTTTAGCGATTTAATACTAAAAAACCCGTCAGTAGCTTTAAAGATGGTGCAGTTGGTGTCACAGAATGTGCAACAAATGGAAACTGATTTATTAAAGCTTGCGTATAACTCTGTAAGGAAGAGGGTGTCAGACTCGCTGCTATTTTTTATGAATGGAAGCCTGGAAGCTCTTAAAATCAGTAGAGAGGACCTAGCTGCTCGGGCGGGAACTTCTTTAGAGACTGCAATAAGGACTTTGTCAGATTTCAAAGACGAAGGCTTAATAGATATTGTAACCGGAAAAATATCTATCCTGGACAGAGAGAAGTTAGAAAACCTTAGAAATTAAAAAAAGCAGGCTGGAAGGCCTGCTTTTTTTATAAATCAGAGAAATCAAAGTTCTCTAAAAATCCAGTGTTAAAGATACCCGACTTAAATGTCTCGTCATCCATTAATTTCAAGTGGAATGGAATCGTAGTTTTAATTCCGTCTATGAAAAACTCTTGTAAAGCCCTTTTCATACGTACTATTACTTCCTCTCTAGATGGGGCGGTAACAATAAGTTTGGCAATCATAGAGTCATAATTAGGCGGGATAGTATAGCCTGCATAAACATGTGAGTCTACCCGTACACCATGGCCTCCGGGTAAATTTATCTGCTTAATTAAGCCAGGACTTGGCCTGAAATTATTCTTTGGGTCTTCGGCATTAATCCGGCATTCCATAGAATACATTTTAGGGAAGTAGTGATTACCAGAAACACGCTCTCCAGCGGCTACTTTTATCTGCTCTTTAATTAAGTCAAAGTCTGTTACTTCTTCTGTGATTGGGTGTTCCACTTGTATACGGGTGTTCATTTCCATGAAATAGAACTTACCGTATTTATCCACCAAAAATTCAATAGTACCAGCCCCTTCGTACTTGATAGCGGCAGCACCTGCTACGGCAGCCATTCCCATTTCATTACGAAGTTCATCTGACACAATTGGAGATGGTGTCTCTTCTACTAACTTCTGGTGTCTTCTTTGAATAGAGCAGTCTCTTTCCGAAAGGTGAGAAACTGTACCATATTGGTCACCAACTATTTGTATTTCTATATGACGAGGTTCTTCAATGAATTTCTCAAGGTAAAGACCGTCATTCCCAAATGCAGCAGCGGACTCTTTTCTTGCATCCTCCCAATGTTTCAGGAACTCATCTGAGTGCTTAATTACCCTCATACCACGGCCACCGCCTCCGGCAGTAGCTTTAATGATTACAGGATAACCCATTTCTTCAGATAACTTTATACCTTGTTCAGGAGAATCCAGAAGGCCATCAGAACCAGGAATTACAGGGACTCCAGCTTTTTTCATGGTATCTTTTGCTGTAGCCTTATCTCCCATTTGGTTGATTTGCTCAGCAGAGGCACCAATAAACTTTATCTTGTAAGCCTCACATATACGAGAGAACTCTGCATTTTCTGATAGGAAACCATAACCAGGGTGTATGGCATCTGCGTTAGTAATTTCAGCAGCAGAAATAATATTCTGCATGTTTAAGTAGGAGTCTTTGCTTGGTGGCGGCCCAATACAGACTGCCTCGTCTGCAAACCGCACGTGAAGGCTCTCCTTATCTGCAGTAGAGTAAACAGCCACTGTTTTAATACCCATCTCTTTACAAGTACGGATAATTCTCAGTGCAATTTCACCTCTGTTTGCAATTAAAATCTTTTTAAACATAAAATAGTCTTTTAGTTTGCTTAAGCGGGCTCTACTAAGAATAATGGTTGGTCATACTCTACAGGTGTGGCATCATCCACTAGTATTTTTACTATTTTACCAGAAATTTCTGACTCTATCTCATTAAAAAGCTTCATAGCTTCCAGAATACATATTACTTTTCCAGAAGTGATACTATCACCTACTTCTACAAATGAAGGCTTGTCAGGACTAGAAGACCTATAAAATGTACCAATCATTGGCGACTTAATCTCTACCAGATTACTTGTAACAGGTGCTACAGCAGCAGATTCTTCCTTAGCAGGAGCTACTTTTTCTACAAAAACAGGAGCAGAAACTATAGTTTCTACAGGAGCTTGTCGTACCACTGGTGTAATAATTTCACTGCCTCCTCTTTTAACCTGTATTTTCAGGTCAGAAGTCTCAATTTTAACTTCGCTAAGATCCGTCTTAGAAATAAATTCTATAAGTTTCTGAATTTCTTTGGTATCCATGGTTAGATATGGTTATACTTATTATTGTACAAATGTAATATTTTGTTGTACCTAATTTATTTATTTAGGTCAATTATTTCTCTTTTACCCTCGAATCATACTCGTATGTAGAGGTATTCACCTTTATAAGCTCGTCGTTATCTATAAATAAAGGAACTTTGATTGTCGCTCCGGTTTCTACTGTAGCAGGCTTAGAAGCATTAGTAGCCGTATCGCCTTTTACACCTGGTTCTGTATACGTAATCCTTAACTCTACATATGCCGGCATCTCTACAGATAAGGGAGTTTCTGTCTCTGCATGTATTAGTAAATCTACATTAGAACCTTCTTTCATTAGGTCTGCCAAAGGCACCATATTTTCCTGTAGGCTTATTTGTTCAAAGGTGTCATTGTCCATGAAATTATAACCTAGTTCGTCTTTGTATAAGAATTGGTAGGTATGTCTTTCTATCCTGGCAGTAACTACTTTTTCACCGGCAGTAAAGGTATTTTCAAAAATACGTCCTGTTTTTATGTTTTTTAGTTTTGTTCTTACAAATGCTCCACCTTTTCCTGGTTTTACATGCTGGAAGTCTACTATGGTAAAGAGATCATTGTTCCAGTCTAGACAAAGGCCATTTCTAAAATCTGCAGTAGTTGCCATTATTGTTATTTTTCTATATTGAATAAAATTCCAAGTGAAAATGCATTGTTATAAATTCTTGTATAAGAGGTTTCTCGCCCTTTTACAGAAGAAATAAATGTTGTTGCGAAAGTATTAACTCCCGCTCTAATAGAGAACGAATCATCTATTGTATAATTTACATACACTCCACCAGATGTATTCCGTTTCTTTCCTAAAAATGTACTAAAACCAGCTGTACGTACTAAGACATCTAAATCTGAGGTTGGATTATTCAACTTCTTGTTACTGCTAAACGTGAGTAACTCATGGTAAACTCCTACCGACAGGTTTTTATAAAAGAAGTCTAGACCAACTGGTAGACCAATAACGCCATATCGCACATTAGATGAAAGGTTTAAGCTAGTATCTGTACTAAACCCACCGCTTGCTACATTCATAAATGAGTATTGCAAGCCAGCATTAATTCTGATTGGAACAGGCGGTCTCAGTTGTAATGACTCCCCCCAATACAAGCTATACTGTTTTACGTCTTTCGAGATGGCTGTTTGTAATCCGAAATTTGTAAATGTTCTCACATTTTGTGAAAAAGCACCAAAGGAAATCAGGATTAAGGTGGATAATAATAATATTTTTCTCATAGAATGTTAATAGGCCCATTTTAGGTATACAGCACCCCAGGTGAAACCACCACCAAAAGCTGCCATAACTAAATTGTCTCCTTTTTTAAGTTGTTTTTCATAGTCAAAAAGACAAAGTGGAATTGTTGCCGCTGTGGTATTACCGTAGTTCTGTATGTTCAACATCACTTTATCTTCGCCAATATTCATACGTTTAGCAGTGGCATCTATAATTCTTTTGTTGGCCTGGTGAGGTACTAACCAGGTGATATCATCACCACTCAGGTTATTCCTTTCCATGATATTAGCCGCCGCATCAGCCATGTTGGTTACCGCAAACTTAAATACTTGTGGCCCTTCCTGCTTAATATAGTGCATTCTACTATCTACTGTTTCATGCGAGGCAGGGTTAACACTTCCGCCGCCTTTCATCATAAGATAGTCACCACCCGTAGCATCAGAGTGTAGAACAAAGTCTACCATTCCATTTTCGTCAGTGCTCGGCTCAAGTAAAACCGCACCAGCTCCATCTCCAAATAGCACACAAGTAGTACGATCTTGGTAATCTATAATAGACGACATTTTATCTGCTCCTACTACTATAACTTTCTTAAAACGTCCAGATTCTATAAACTGTGCTCCAGTGGTAAGGGCGTAAATAAAGCCAGAGCAGGCTGCTAGTATATCGAAACTGCATATATTTGGAATACCGGCATTGGTACAAACGATATTTGCAGTGGAAGGAAACATGAAGTCTGGTGTAACCGTAGCACAGATTACTAAATCTATATCTTTGGGGTCGGTTCCTGTTTTTTCTAGTAAACCTTTTACAGCTTCGGTGGCCATTACAGAAGTCCCCTGATTGTCTCCTTTAAGAATCCTTCTTTCTTTTATACCTGTACGTGTGGTAATCCACTCGTCGTTTGTATCTACTATTTTTTCTAGTTCCTGGTTAGTCATTACATAATCTGGAACATAACCATGTACTCCGGTAATTGCGGCTCTATAGCTCATCAGAAAGATTTTTTGTTTTAGGCGAATGCCTCTTTAATTTTTTCTACAACATTAGACTCTATTTGTCTTTCTGCCAAACGAATCATATTTTTTATGGCTGTAGGGCTAGATATTCCATGACCTACAATAACGTTTCCGTTTACACCTATTATGGGACTTCCTCCGGCCACTTCATAGTTCATGCGATCTATGAGGCTGTCTTTTATGCCCACAGAAGCTGCATGCTCATATAGGGATTCTCCCATTTTGAAGATGATATTACCTGTGAAGCCATCCGTTACAATCACATCTGCTTTGAGGTCAAAAATATCACGACCTTCTATATTTCCTACGAAGTTAATCTTCTTATTATTTTTTAGTAATTGGTAGGTAGCCTGGGAAACGGTGTTTCCTTTTTCTTCTTCCTCTCCAATATTAAGTAGAGCCACTCTAGGCTTATCTACACCCAAAGTATATTTGGCATGTAAACTTCCAAGTTCAGCAAATTGGTTTAACACTTCTGGTTTACAGTCTGTGTTGGCACCAATATCTAGCATTATGGCGTATTTGTCACCTTTTACCGGTAAATAGCCGGCTATAGGAGGCCTTTGGAAACTGCCAATAGTTTTTAGGGTGAAAAGAGAACCAACCATCATAGCACCTGTGTTACCAGCACTACAAAATGCCTGTACTGCCCCCTCTTTTAAAAGCTTAAACCCAACACCTATAGAGGAGTTGGGTTTTTGACCAAATGCCCTTGTTGGATGTTCTCCCATTAGGATAACATCCGATGCGTCTACCATTTCTATAGAATTGGGGCGGTAGTCTTGGTGTCTAAGTACTTCTAATATTGCTTCTTTCTTTCCTACTAAGACTATTTGATAGTCCTCAGGTAGTTCTTTTGAAGCTAGTATGGCACCTTCTACCACAGCTTGTGGTGCAAAGTCACCGCCCATTGCATCAACTGCAATTTTTTTCATAGAATAGGATTTCAGTCTTGTTTTTTTTGAATTATTGGTAATTTTCTACTACCAACTTTCCTTTGTAATATAGATTACCTTCACTCACGTGTGCATGGTGACGTAGGTGTACCTCTCCCGTAGTAGCATCTATAGATAGTTGCTTAAGTTTAAGGGCGTCATGAGTTCTACGCTTATCTCTTCTGGTTTTGGAAATCTTCCGTTTAGGATGTGCCATTTCTAACTATTATTTATTCTTCAAATTTATTAACGCTGCCCATCTCGGGTCTTCTGTACTTTCTTGTTGCTCTTTTTCAGCTGCGGGGTCGGTATAAACCATTACTCCGTCTGTGGACTCTTCATTCCTAAATCTAGGATGTAAGTTCTTAACGGGAACGGCCAACAGGATATACTCATAAATTAGCTGGGCTACATTTATTTTGTGTGTCCCATAGGTAATTACTTCCATTTCTTCATTCACTTCCTCAGTTTGTTGTCCAAACTTGAAAATGTACTTCTCCTTTATTTCAAATTTCTCAGAAAAGATTTCAAGTGACCGGTTACATACTAGTTGCAAATCGGCATTAATGTCAAAATGAACCCTTATAAATGAGTCGTTTTTCTCCAAAACCAGATTGGCCAAGAAGCTTCCTCCCTCAAATATATCTTGTTCAAAATCCTGAAAAAAAGCATTGTTACCTTCAAAAACATACGTATGGGATCTATTCTCAAGGCCCAATATATTGATGTCGTATTTAGATAACTCTTTTCCCATGTGTCTATAAAGGACGCAAATTTACTGCTTTTATTTGACTTTGAAAAGTTTTTATCGTTATAAATCTCATCTCGGTCATTCGTGTAGGTATACTAAGTATTGGTAAGGTAATTTTACTTAAAAAAGTTGGAATATTTAGCCATTACGTAGTTTATTTAGGGTATAAAACCAGAAGAGGGATATTGTGATAGTTTTTGATATAGGTAATACTGATACGGTTGTAGGTTTTTTCTTGGGAGAAAACCTTACACACAAATTTAGAATAAAGTCTTTGAAAAGTGAGAGTTCTGTGTTTTTTGAATATAGGATTCTTAATTTTATGCTTGAGAATAATATTGATAAATCAAAACTGAACTCTGCTATAATAAGCAGTGTCGTTCCAATTTTAACCCCTTTTTTTACCAATTTTACAGATAAGTTTTTAGGGATAAAGGCCACTGTGGTAGTGCCTGCTGCTAGTACTTTACTGTCTTCTTCCATTGATATGCCAGAGGAGTTAGGTTCAGACTTGTTTTTGAATGCCTTAGCAGCCTCTGAGATGTATGGGGGTAATTGTATAGTTGTTGATTTTGGTACGGCTCTTACTTTTACTACTGTATCTAACGATAAAGTGATTCTAGGAGTAAATATAGTACCAGGTATCCGTACTGCTATTAAAGCTTTGTTTTCACAGACCTCGCTTTTGCCT
This sequence comes from uncultured Lacihabitans sp., assembly GCA_964489955.1. Lineage (GTDB taxonomy): Bacteria > Bacteroidota > Bacteroidia > Cytophagales > Spirosomataceae > Leadbetterella. The sequence continues at coordinate 29,460 of CAZBAV010000029.1, forward strand.
GAAGTAAGACTCGAAAAACCGAGTACGGTTATAGGGAAAAATACTATGCATGCTATTCAATCTGGTATTTACTACGGTTATGAGAATCTGGTAAGGGGAATGGTTGTGAAAATCAAAGAAGAATTAGGTAGCCCTGTGACTGTTATTGCCACAGGCGGCTTGTCTTCTGTCATAGTAGAATTAGAAGATTTGTTTAATGCCACAGATATTGACCTTACCTTGAAAGGGTTATATCTTTTTGGATCAAAGACACCCTAAGCTATTACCGAAATTTTGTAAGTACGTTTCATATCTTCAGTGGGTGTGATTTCTATTCTTAAATAGGGGCGGGGTAGTAGAGGTTCAAATACTTCGGGCCACTCGATCCAGCACTTTTTACCAGAGTCGAAGTATTCTTCAAAACCAAACTGAAGAGCCTGCTCTACATGCTCTAACCTATAGCCATCAAAGTGGTATATTTTCCCGTCGTATGCATTGACATAATTAAATGTTGGGCTAGAAACTTCATCTTGTAAACCTAGTTCTTTTGCCAAAAGTTTTATAAGAGTGGTTTTACCCGCTCCTAAGTTCCCTTCGAATGTCCAGATTGGTATTTCGGAGTAGGTGAGTAGTAAGTAGTTTACTACATCCTGTATTTTTTCTGTATTAATATTTTGAAACAGCACTTTTTTTAATGCAAGCTAATAGAGTGATATTAAAAGCAAAAAAAGGGAGCTAAAATTTAGCTCCCTTTCTAGTTAGATATATTCTTAGTTGAAGTTATATCTGATACCAAACTGAGCACCCCATGTAGAACCTGGAGTTCTCTGGTCTGTATATGATTCAGTTGGTAATACAACTACACCATTGATAGTAGCAGTGTTCATTCTGAATGTAGGGTTTTCACCTTTTGTTACTACTGATAATGGAGTACTTACGTTATTGTTACGCATTTTGAATACACCCCAGTCAGAGTTCAATAAGTTAGCTACGTTTTTGATGTCAAAGCTTAACTGGAAGTAATTAGTGTTTTTACCAATTTTATGGTGGAAGATATCCTGAGTCAATCTGAAATCTACTCTGTTATACCAAGGCATCAAAGCTCCATTTCTATCAGCAATCTTTCCTTTGTTTTTTCTCAAATAGTCATTGTTTTCCATCAATGCATTGAAAGCTTCTACTTGTTGTGCAACTGTGAAGTTACCGTTAGGTACGAAATTAATTTCAGATGCATTGTTTGGAATGTAAATAAGGTCATTTGTGATTCCGTCACCGTTTACGTCACCAGAATACAAGAATGAGTATCTTCCAGAGTTGAATCCTTCATAGAAAACAGAAATCATTGTTCCTTTATTTCTATATGAAAGTGTACCGATTACTCTGTTAGGAAGAGCGTCTTGAGAAGAAGCAAGGAAGATATCGTTTAAGTCTCCTCTGTTTGCAGTTGCCCCGAAAGCAGATGCAGCGGCAGAACCATTGTTATCTGTAACCGTTTTAGCAGTAGTATGGCTATAGAATAATGAACCTGATAAACCATTCCATGGAGCAAGAGTAACACCTCCAGTGATATTGAATGAGTGTCCAAGGTTAGTATTAGTTAAGATATGACCACTGTTAGAACCTAATTTGTCGTTATAAACTAGTTCTCCATTGTTTGCGTAGTAAGGTCTGCCATCATACATTTCTAAGGTAGCAGGTTTGATGTTTGAACCAAACTGATATACCGCTCTGATGTCTTTTGTGTAAATGGCATCAAAAGTGAAAGTCAATGGTGTATTTGCAATTTTCTTATCAAGACCTACACTTGTTCTCCAAATTTGAGGCATTCTGAAGTTTGGATCAATTAAAGCCAATGAACTTGGAACACCAGCAGCTGATTCTTTTATGAATATGTTTTGAGCAGCAGCAGGAGTATTATTTAACCAGTAATATTTTTCTGGCTGGAATCTGATTTCGTTAATCCAAGGAGCAACCTGTGCATAACTACCTGGCTCAATTTGGTTTTGAATCATACCTGTGTTTGTAGGCATGTTAGTTAACCATACAAATGGAACTCTACCCGCAAAAATACCAGTTCCTCCTCTTACGATTAGAGATTTATCTCCCATGGCGTCATAACGGAATCCAACTCTTGGAGAAAGCATAACTCTAGTTTTAGGCCATTCACCAGATTTGTAGTTTGTGGCACTTCCATCTGGATGCAGTAAGCTAAGAGCATCAGCATTAGGGTTGGTAACTAGGTCGTTTGTATACATTGGCAATTCAGCACGTAAACCAGCTGTTAATTCTAGTTTATTGTTTATAGTTATTTTGTCTTGAACATACAATGCTGGTAATGCGTAGTTAACACGAGCCATTGGGTCAACTCCCGGGTATGCATAAGTTAATGCAAACATGATTGGAGCAACTTCATTTGGAGTACCTGTAGTTAAGAAATCTTCTACAGTTCTATATCTATAGTATGAAGTACCGTTTCTTACATAGTTATTAGCAAATTTTTGCATTTCGAAACTAGCACCAACTGTGATATCATGTTTTCCAGTCCTGTAGTTTAAATTGTTAATGATAGTATAGTTATCGTTTTCAACTTTGTTGTTATATGTAAATAACTCATAACCTGCCGTAATATAGTTTCTCCACTCGTTAGAACCTGGTCCTAAGTTATCTCTTGAAGTACCGATGTCAATGAAAGGAAACTCAGCACTTGGGGATGTTCTACCTGTAAGGATCTTACTGTATGTCGCTAAGAACTGGTTAGACAATTTAGGAGTAAAGCTACTGTTTAATTCAGCTGTGTAAGAAGATATGTTGTTAGCAGTAGAATACATTGAATTGCCGAAAGATATAGCATTTTCAGTTCCAGTTCTTCCATAGGTTAGTGTCGCTCTTGGGCCAGCTCCTGAAGCTTGATTAGTTAAAGAAGGTCTTTCGTTAGTTGTTTTGTTATATCTAATAGCAAGTTTATGCTTATCGTTAATGTTCCAGTCAATTCTCGCCAAAAACAAGTTTACACTTGATTGACCGTTGGCGTATCCTTCATATGCACCTGGGTCATATCCCCATTGATTTTTCAAATGGTTAGAAACTGCATTTAAGTCAGAAACAGAAACCCTTGTGATATTTTGAGATGCATTAGCAACACCGTCTGTAGAAGCTCTCCAAAGGTTAGTAGCACCTGCGTTAGGGCCTGTTTCATCTATTTGCTCCGCATTAACAAAGAAGAATAATTTGTTCTTGATAATTGGACCAGCTAATCTAAAACCATATGTTTTCGTAGAGCCACTTTGTATGTTCGTTAACTCAGTTCCCATAACTCTTCTACCGATTAAAGATTCGTTTTTGAAGAAATGGTAAGCAGAACCAATAAATTTGTTCGTACCAGATTTTGTAATGGCGTTAATACCAGCTCCTGTAAATCCTCCTTGCTTAACGTCATAAGGAGCAATATTTACTTGAATCTCATCAATGGCATCTATAGAAAGTCCACCACCACCCGGAAGTGGGGCATCACTTAAACCAAAGCCATTATTAAAATTGGCACCATCCACTTGGAAGTTATTGTAACGTCCGTCTCTACCACCAAATGAGTTACCATTTGCCTGTGGGGTAAGTCTTGTAAAGTCAGTAACAGACCTGTTAACTGTAGGAAGTGCGTTAATAGCAGTGTTGTTTAAAGATGTTCCAGCACCAGTTTTCTGGTTATTGAAAACTCCTCCTCTGCTACCAGTAACTAGTACTTCCTCTAGCATTTTACCATCTTCAGCCATAGTTATACTAACCGTAGTAGGGTTACCAAGTGAGGCAACAATCCCCTCTACTTCACGGTCTTGAAAACCAATGAAAGTAACTTTGATTGTGTAAGGGCCTCCTACACGTACGTTGGGGAAGTTAAAACGGCCTTCACCATCAGCAGACGCTGCATACCTTGTACCTGAAGGTGTGTGTACAGCTACTATTGTTGCACCAGGTAAAGACTCACCTTTTGATTCTTTAACGATACCGTTAATAGAAGAGGTAGTTACCTGTGCATGTCCTGAAAACGATAGCAACAAGCCAAAAGCAAGTGTGCATAAGGTTTTAAGAAAAGTAAATTGTTTGTTCATAAAACAAATTGTTTGTTTGAAATAGATTAATTATTAGACTTTTGAATCTAATTTTTTGCAAATTTAACAGTATTATTTAAAAACAA
>CAZBAV010000029.1:33637-47182 GCA_964489955.1 uncultured Lacihabitans sp.
TAAAAACAAAAATTAGAATTTTTTTGGGATTGTTATTTTACAATTTCATAATATGTAAGAAAATTATATTTGATAATTGTATAATTAAGAAAACATATAATTATTATTTAGTTTAATAAATTAATTTATAATTAAATAATTTGTAATTAGTAGGTTGTATTAAGGGTATTTATAAGGTAAGGTTCTTACATTTTATAGTTTTTGTACTCTTTAGGGAGTTTTCTAAATATTTGTAACCCACAGATGCATGATTCTTTGTGTTTGTATTATTTCAAGAATTATTGTTTAAGAAATGCTAATCTGTGCAAAAAAAGAAATCCATATTCTTCATGAAGAATATGGATTTACTCTGAAAAAAAATATTTGTAAGGGTATCTAAATATGTATTTATATCAATACATCTCCTGACATTTCCTCTGGTTGTTCAATTCCAACGATTTTTAGTATTGTAGGTGCAATGTCACCTAGCTTACCACTCTTGGGAGTTCCTGTGTAGGCATTGTCTACCACAATAAACGGAACCAGATTTGTACTATGTGCTGTATTTACAGACTGGTCGTCGTTTATCATATACTCTGCATTTCCGTGGTCGGCAATTACAAGAGAAGTGTAGCCATTCTCTAATCCAGTTTCTACTACTTCTTTTAAACAAGCGTCTACGGTTTCTACAGCCTTAATAACAGCCGCAAAATCTCCTGTATGACCAACCATATCAGGGTTAGCAAAATTTAAGCACACAAAATCATGCTCGCCTTTTTTTAGGTATGGTAGTAAATTGTCTTTTAAATTTACTGCTGCCATTTCTGGCTTTAGGTCATATGTAGGTACGTCTTTGGGCGAAGGAGACAGTAAACGGGTTTCGCCTTCGAAAGGTTCTTCGCGTCCGCCAGAGAAAAAGAAGGTAACATGTGGATATTTTTCGGTTTCTGCTGTACGTATTTGTAGTTTTCCATGTTTAGCAAGAACCTCTCCTAATGTATTCTGTAAGTTATCTTTCTCATAAATTACTTTAACATTTTGGAAGGTAGAATCGTAATTGGTCATAGTAATGTAGTACAGACCAAGTTTTTTCATATTGTACTCCTCAAAGTCTTGTTGAGTAAGAACTTCTGTGATTTCTCTGCCACGGTCAGTTCTGAAATTAAAACAGATAGCTACATCTCCTTCTTGTATAGTAGAAACAGCTGTGCCATCATCTCCCGTTAGAATTATTGGTTTTATAAACTCGTCAGTAATGTCATTGTCGTAACAAGCTTGTAGGGCAGAAAGTGGGTCTTGGCTATAATACTCGCCAGAACCTTTCACCAATGCATCATAGGCTAGCCGCACCCTGTCCCAACGTTTATCACGGTCCATGGCATAATAGCGGCCAATAAGTGTTGCTATTTGAGCATTTTTTCCTACTATGTGCTCTTCTATCTCTTTAACAAACCCTTTACCGGATTTCGGGTCAGTGTCTCTGCCATCTAAAAAACCATGTACATAAACTCCCGGTATTCCTTCTTGGTTAAAGATATCAATTAGCCCTTTTAGATGGTAAATGTGAGAATGTACTCCGCCATCGGAACACAGTCCTAACAGGTGCACATTTTTCTTGTTTTCTTTGGCATATTGCATCGCATCTACAATAGTTTTTTCTTTTGCAAGAAGGCCTTCTTCTACGGCAACATTGAGTTTTTCTAGTTCCTGGAATACTACTCTACCGGCACCGAGATTGGTGTGTCCTACTTCTGAGTTACCCATTTGTCCAACTGGAAGTCCAACGGCTCTACCACTAGCTTCTAATGTACTATGTGGGTAGGTTTCTAGTAAATGACGGAAATATGGTACTTGAGCTTTCTCTATTGCAGACCTCCATTCTTCGCCTGGCTTAGGGATTCCCCAGCCGTCAAGGATAACTAATATAGCTTTTTTATTCAATGTATTCTGATTGTTTACCTATACAAAATTAAAAAAAGAAAATAGAAGCAGGGAGATTTACGATTAAAGACACGAAAAAATACCATGATATATAAGGAATTTTATTTTAAAAGTGGGAAAACTGTCTTTTCTTTGCAAAGCTATTTGTTTGCAATACGGCAGCAATTGGCCTAATTCATCTACTTTATGGTATTTAGTTCGTTTGAATTCTTATTGTTCTTTCCGATTGTAACTTTATTATATTTTGCAATCCCACATAAAATAAGATGGGTTTTATTGCTTGTTTCAAGCTGTATTTTCTATGCTTTTTTTAAGTGGGAGTATATATTTATATTGTGGTTTACAATCGTAATTGACTACTTTGCTGGTATTTGGATAGATCGGAGTGAAGGGACAAAACGAAAAATAGCTTTAGGTGTTAGTCTTGTCGCGAATATTGGGGTTTTGGCTCTCTTTAAGTACTATTATTTTATTATAGATAATGTAAATAGGGTGAGTTTTCGGATAGACGGAAGCACCTATGATCCATTGTGGGACTTTATAATGCCAATAGGCCTAAGTTTTCACACGTTCCAAGCCATGAGTTACACTATAGAGGTCTACAGAGGGCATCAGAAAGTAGAACGGCATTTTGGTATTTATGCATTGTATGTAATGTTTTACCCCCAGTTGGTGGCTGGGCCAATTGAAAGACCTCAAAATATCTTGCACCAGTTTTATGAAAAGTTCAACTTTGATGAAGCACGGGTTGTCTCTGGATTGAGATTAATGCTGTGGGGCTTATTTAAGAAGATAGTTATTGCGGATAACTTCGCTACTTATTCCGATTTGGTTTTTAATGATGTAAATAAATACCAGGGATTTCCACTGGTAGTAGCTATCCTCTTTTACAGTATACAAATTTATTGTGACTTCTCTGGATATTCAGATATAGCTATTGGGTCTGCCCGAGTTATGGGCTTTAAGCTCATGCGAAACTTCAAGAGACCGTATTTATCCAAGAGTATATCTGAGTTCTGGAAAAGGTGGCATATATCACTTTCTACATGGTTTAGGGATTATCTCTATATACCAATGGGAGGAAACCGGGTAGCCATTCCGAGATGGTATTTAAACATTATGGTTGTGTTTTTAGTGAGTGGTTTATGGCACGGTGCCAGTTGGAACTTTGTAATTTGGGGTGCTTTGCATGGAGTTTATCAAATTGTGGGTCATTTAACAAGAAACGTACAAAGTGCTGTTTTTAATCCATTGGGAAAGTTTGGTGGATTACTGCAAAATTGGATTACCGTAGCTTTGGTGGTTTTTGCCTGGATATTCTTCAGAGCAGAAACTTTTGGCGATGCCAGATACTTCGCCTCTAATCTGTTTACCACAAGTAGCCACTCTTTTCAGCAGGTTGTTGATATGATTTCTGTGCAGAAGCTGGTAACATTATTTCTGGGTCTAGTAACCCTATATTTTGTAGAGAAGATGCAGGAAAAAATTAGTATAGGAGAATGGGTTGAGCGAAAGCCGCAGTGGCAGCGATGGGGGATTTATTATTTCTTTACTTTCTTTATTTTGATTTTTGGCTATTTCGGGGCAATGCAATTCATTTATTTCCAATTCTAAGGCATGGATAAGAAGTTTCTAAAGTTTATACCTAAGATATTATTGTTTGCTAGTCCCTTTATAGTTCTAGCTTTAAGTTATTTTGTGTTCGATCCCTTCCATGTGCTTAAAAACTACAAGCACTACGGTAGTAATTATCTTAAATCTTTTAATAGAAATAGGATGAGTACGCAGACTTACCTTAACTATAAAGATGAGTTTAGTTTCCAGTCCTTTATTTTTGGTAGTTCTCGTGCCAGTGCGTTTCATACACAAGAGTGGGCCAAGTATATTGGGGATCCCAATCCATATCATTTCGATGCCTTTAATGATAATATATCCGGTATCAGAGGAAAGCTGGAGTATATTGACAAGAATAAGTCGGAAATAAAAAATGCACTTGTTATTATAGATAGCGATACATTTTCTGAACAATACGATAAGTCCGAAAGTATAGTACATCACAAAGATTATCGTTGGACAGACGAGTGGGCTATAAATTACCATACCCGTTTTTTTAAGTCCTATTTTAAAGAGAAGTATTTTATTTCTTATCTGGATTTAAAGATTTTTAAAACGTACCGTCCTTTTTATATGGATGAGTTTTTTAAGTTTAAGTATTATTATACTACGCCTCATAACGATTTTTTATTTCCCGAAATCATAGAAAAGATAAAGGAAGACTCTATCGGATATTATTCTTACAAAGAGTTTCATACAAGATTGGCAAATCCAGCTATGTTTGAAAGACAAATCCAGCCTCAGCATTTAGCAGATCTTAAGAAAATAGACTCTCTATTTACAGTACATAAGACAGACTACAAAATCATTATCGGGCCGGGTTTTGACCAAAGAGAATATAATCCTATAGATGTAGAGATTTTAGTAGGACTTTTTGGGAAAAGCCGTGTATATAATTACTCAGGAAAGAATAAGTACACAAACGATATTTCTAATTTTTACGAAATGTCCCATTATAAGCCTCTGGTTGGTGCCGGAATAATGAAGGAGATTTATACAAAGTAGTTGCTGCTTTTCTTTTTATTGGAAAGGTTGATTTTATAGGGAATTGGTGTTACTTTCACGCTGAACACTTAAATCCCCTACAATATGAGACCACTCATTACTTTGTTTTTAATTGCATTTTATCTTACTGTAAACGGACAAACCCAAGATAAGGAAATTGGCCAGAAAGTTAAGTTTAGTAAAGATAAGTTCATCTCACAATCTGCATCGGCTGTCGGCAATGATGGTCTCGTACAAAATCTTAAGGTTGAGTTCCCCACCAATAAAGGTCAGGTAGATATTGTATTCGATGAAACCTTAATTTCTACTAAGAAGCTCCCTGGAATACAAACTTATGACGGGAAGTCTGCTGATGGTAGAACCCTAATCAAACTTACCTTTGGTACTCAGAAGATTTCTGGCGTTATGCATACTCCTGAGGGATACTTCTTTATTGAACAAGAGGGAGACATAGATTCTGATAATTTTGTGCTCTATAACGCGGCGGAAGTTGATAAAAGTGGTTTTCATTGTGGTACAGTAGATGAAAGTTCACATAGACTTTTGGAGAAAGGCAAAGGCAAAATGGCTAGCCCTACTCTATATCCCTATGGAGATGTACTCAAAAGATATAGGATGGCAGCCGCTGCTACAGGTGAGTTTACGGCACATTATGGCTCTCAAGCTAATGCGTTAGCCGCAATAGTAGCCATAATGAATGGTTCAAACCTTATATACCAGCTAGAGGCATCAATACAATTTCAGCTGATTAGTAAAACTACGGATCATACCCTCATTTTTACTAATGCGGCTACGGATCCATTTACCCCAGATCTTGATTTTGCTAGTGCTGCCGCTTCGCAAGCAGGCTTTAATACTATGCATTCCAATTCTACTTTAAATTATAGTGAGTATGATATAGGGCATACCTTTGGAATTTACACAAGTTCGGGCATTTCAATTACTGGGCAAGCGGGGCCTAATCCCTGTGCTGATGGGTCAAAGGCCAGAGGATGGACAGAATGGAATACAAGCTTGACATCTGTTTACTATGGTTTAGTAGTAGGTGTTTTTGTGCATGAGGTAGGTCACCAATTTTGGGCTCCGCATACGTATAATGCATCTGGTGGGACAGCCTCAAGTCCAACCTTTTGTGATGGTGGGTGGAGTTCACTGGGAGCCTACGAACCAGGTTCTGGTTCTACTCTCATGGGCTACCATTATAATTGTACCAATCCTATAAATTATACTCTAACTGGAGAGGCACAACTATCTTATTTTAACGCGGCGTCTTTAGATGAAATTCTTATAACTACCCTAACCTCATATGGTAACTGTTTTGCTCCAGTTTCTACTGGTAATACACCTCCAGTGGCAGATGCAGGTGCTAATATCGTAATTCCAAAGGGGACGCCATTTGTACTTACTGGTACTGCTTCGGATATAGATGCAGATCCTTTAAGTTACACTTGGGAACAAAATGATCGAGCAACAGCTAATGACAAAGGTGCTCTTGGACGCTTTGTTACTGGAGTTGGGGGATATGCAGCGGCTTTTAGTACAACTGCACCCTTATTCCGGAGTAAACAGTCCGCAACAACAACTTCACGGATTTTTCCGGATATGGAGGCTATACTGGAGTATGGCAATGAAGCACCAGATAATTTTGGTGAAACATTGCCTGAAGTAGCCAGGAATATGAAGTTTAGGTTTACAGTTAGAGACAATAAGCCTGGTTCTGGCGGAGTGGATAGTGACGATGTAACTGTAACGGTAGTAAACTCGGGACCTTTCTTACTGACTTCTCAAAATACTCCTACACTTTGGCTTTATAATGGTACCAATACTGTAGATATTACTTGGAGTGTGAATGGTACAAATGCAGCTCCTTTAAGTGTTACGAATGTAAAAATTTCCCTATCTATAGATGGCGGTTTTACCTTTCCACATATATTGGCTGCAAGTACGCCAAATGACGGCATCCATACCATAGTAATTCCTAATCAGATTACAAATAATGCCAGGATAAAAATAGAACCCTCTACAAGCAGCCACTTCTTTGATATCAGTGATGTTAATTTTGTAATATCCACTAGCTGCGTACCCGAGAGTATTACTTTTACTCCCACCACACCAGTGACTGAAAACGAGGGGAGTCCAGAGTTGGAGTTAGATATTGCGATTATTGGGCCTGCCATTACTACTTTGTCGGGAAGTATTGTAAGTACGGATCCTATTTCATATTTAGCTATAAATAATGTTTCATCTTGTGCTAGCTACGGTGGAAACGTTACGAGGTTTAAGAAATTTGAATTTATAGCCCCAACAGATGGGAATTATAGTTTTGGTTTTAATAATACGAACCTAGTATATAATATTTACGATGGGCCTTTTAATCCCACAAACCCGTGTGAAAACTTTGTAAAGTCATCTGGGCCTCCATACACTTCACCGCTAAGTTCTTTTTTGGAAGCAGGTAGGTACGTTTTAGTCGTTATGACATTTAGTTCGACAAGTCCCGCTTTACCAGCTAGTTTTACTGTTACGGTCTCGGGTTTACCGACTTATCATGTTGTACCAAGAGCGGGTTCTCCATATGACTATACATATATAATAAGAAATAATGCTTCAGGAAATATCGTTGAGTTCACGCAGGAGCCTGATTTAAGTGCGTATTCGCCAGGTGTATACACAGTGTATGCATTGTCGTATGGAGGGGGGCAAAATCTCACTTCTTACCAAAATACATCATTTACATCTTTTCAGGCTTTGGTTACAGCAGGAACTGTTTGTGGGAAAATGTCTTCTTGTACCAAAACCGTAACTGTATTAGGGCCTCCTCCTCCTTGTCCACCTAGTTTAAGCTTGACAGGACCTGGGACGAGTGGGCAATTGAACGCTATTAATACAATTACGTCCTCGCAGGTAATTTCTGGTGCTTCTAATAATGTTACTTATAGGGCGGGGAAATCTATAGAACTCCTTCCAGCGGCAGGAAGTGGCTTTGTTGTTGGGGGAGGTGCTGTCTTCAAAGCTGAGATTGGAGGATGCCCGTGATGTACTACTAAAAACAGCATATAAAAGCCCCGCTTATCACTGAATGGGGCTTTTACTTTATAGGAAGCCCAATGAATCTGTCTGAGAAGTCCTTTACTTTATTCCAATCGGTAAACTCAAAGGGTTTCTTGGTACGGAGCGGGCCTTTGGTAATGAGCATTATCAACCTAATCATGAAACGGTCTTTGAAAGAGTAAAGGTCATAGTGGAGTTTCCCCGCAAAAACACTCACGGTCGAAGGTTTCCATTTGCTTTCCGCCAGAAATTTTAGAATGTACGGATTAGTATCTGCTGAGCTTTTTTCGGTTTTTCTAGCCACAAGATTTACGGAAATAAATGCTGTTCTCTTGGAGTTTAAAATAGCAGCATTTTCATTAGCAAGCTGTATTATTTCAGCATTGTGAATTCCGTACCTAATGCTAGACGCTAGTATAATATGATCATAATCATTTAGGTCTCCCTGCCATTCCCCAATAGGAAAACAGTTTACCAGGTAACCAGAAGCGACAAAATTCTGTGCTATGAAATTACAGATTTTTTCCGTTTGGCCATCTACAGAAGCATATACAATTAAGATATTCATTTACAATATCCTGAGCTTTGCAAAACTCAAAAGTAAGGTTTTTTCACCCTCCGAGTCAAACTGTATTACAGCTTTAGAGGTGGGACCAAGGTTATCCATCTTTGAAACTTGCCCAAAACCAAATTTTTGGTGCTCAACTTTATCCCCAACCTTTAAGTTACTGGTGTCCGAAGGCTGGAAATCTGCTGTAGGTACATGGGCTGGAGCTGGTGCTGCGGCACGTGTTACAGGCTTAAGGTTAGAAGCTGGAGATACTCTTTTCTCTACCGTATTGCGTTTTTCAATAGTATTGCGTTGTGGAGCTTGGAAATGACCGCTATCATACGTTCTTTGTGCAGGTGCGTCGTTATACTTTAAAAACTTCGAATCTATTTCTGCCAGAAAGCGACTCGGCTCACAGAAATTTAGTTTTCCCCAGTTATATCGCTGTTGGGCGTAACTAAGAGTTAGTTTCTTTTCTGCACGCGTTATAGCTACGTAAAAAAGACGGCGTTCTTCTTCTAAATCTTCCCGATTGCGTATCATCATTTGCGAAGGGAAAAGATTTTCTTCTAAGCCTACAACAAAGACTTGCTTAAACTCAAGACCCTTGGCTCCATGTATGGTCATCAGTGTAACTTTATCTGGATCCCCATCTTCCTCTTGATCTGCATTGGTGAGGAGTGAAACGGTCTGAAGGAATGCTCCAAGCGACTTGTCTTCATTTTCGTCATTGTCTACAAACTGCTTTATGGAGTTTAGTAGTTCTTGTACGTTCTCGTGGCGAGCTAATCCCTCTACAGTTTTGTCTACATACAGCTCATGCAAAAGTCCGCTGGTTTTAGCCACGTGCAGAGCTAGCGTATGGGCGTCCGTATCGGCATCAAGCATGATTTTATAGCTTTGAATAAGATTAGCAAAGCTCTCTATTGCATTGGCAGCACGTCCCTCTAAGTGCTGGGTTATTTCTGATACTATATCCCAGATGCTCATCTGACTTTCTGAGGCCAGCACTGTTATTTTGGCTACAGTGGTATCGCCAATCCCCCGTTTAGGTAGATTGATAATGCGTTTAAATGCTTCTTCGTCTTGTTGATTTACGGTATACCGTAAATAGCCCAAAATATCCTTAATTTCTTTCCTTTGGTAAAAAGAAAGCCCACCTATAATCCGGTATTTAATATTTATTTTCCGAAGTGCCTCTTCAAAGGCCCGTGATTGGGCATTTGTACGATAAAGTATTGCAAAATCTTCATTTTTTAGGCCTGCGGTTAGTTTTTGTTCAAAGATCGTATTGGATATTATTCGCCCTTCTTCGTTATCGCTCATGGCTTTTAGTACCTCTATCCTGTCGCCCTCTTCGTTGTCGGAAAAGATATTTTTCTCCAATTGCGTTTTGTTTTTAGAGATAAGCGAGTTGGCTGCATTTACGATGTTTTTTGTAGAACGGTAGTTTTGTTCCAGTTTAACTACCTTTAGTTCAGGGTAGTCCTTCTTAAAGTTCAGGATGTTCTGGATATTAGCTCCCCGGAAAGCGTAAATACTTTGGGCATCGTCACCTACTACACATATATTTTGGGTTACGGCAGAAAGTTTACGGGTAATGAGATACTGGCTAATGTTTGTATCCTGAAACTCATCTACCATCACATGTCTGAACTTATGCTGGTATTTGTTTAGTATATCCAAGTGGTCACGGAACAGGATGTTAGTGTTAAATAAGAGGTCGTCAAAATCCATTGCATTGGCGGCAAAACAACGTTGGCTGTACGTACGGTAAATGCGACCAAGTTCAGGCATTTGTGCGGCAGTATCTTCGGCTTGGAAAACAGGGTTCTCATTATAAGCCTGCCATGAAATTAGATTGTTCTTTGCTCCGGAGATACGGTTCAGGACGTAATTGGCTTTATAGGTTTTGTCGTCTAGTTTCATTTCTTTTATGATGGACCGGAGCAAAGATTTGCTGTCGTCTGTATCGTAAATGGTGAAATTGGACGTATATCCTAGTTTAAACCCATCAATCCTTAGTATTTTGGCAAAAACGGAGTGGAACGTACCCATCCAGAGGTTTTTGGCTTCTGGTCCAATTATTTTTTGAATCCTGTGCCGCATCTCTTCTGCGGCTTTATTGGTGAAAGTAAGAGCCAAAATACTGAAAGCGTCCACTCCTGAGCCCATAAGATGGGCTATGCGGTAAGTAAGTACACGCGTTTTACCTGAACCCGCTCCCGCAATAATCATTAATGGGCCATTTTCGTGTGTTACCGCTTCTCTTTGTGGCTCATTTAGCTCTGCTATATAATCTCTCACTCTATATAATACTTTGTTGTTTGTGCAAAGATAATTTATAGTAGGGCAAAGGACAACCGGAATATTAGCCATAAGGTTTAAATCTTAGCCTATCTGTTGCACCGAATACTACTTCATCCAAGACTCAATACCTGCAAAACATCGTATACTGCCCTTATTTTTCTCTATTTTGAGATTTTTTCGAAAAAGCTCTACAGGCTTCGTCAGTTTTTAAGTAGTTTAAATAATTAGTTGATTAGGAGTCATTTGTCAATTGATATATTGATGGTAACTGTTTTTTTTGGAAGATAAGATAAAGTTGTACTGTGTATTTTTGTTATTTTGAATCTGAAACTGCGTCTAAACTATTGTTGGTTAGTTACAATTGTTTTGAATACGGATTATTTGTTTTTTAGTATTTATGCTCAAGGTGTAAACAAGGACTTTTTAGATAGAATTGATTAAGAGAAATTGTATGAGGAAGGGTGTTTTCTTTGTTTTTTTATTTTTAGGGGCGTGTGTACCTAAAAACAAATATGACTTACCGAGGTCTCTCACCTCCGAGGAAATTAAGAAGTTTTTTCCTAAAAGTGTGAACCTGGAACGAAATGAGATAGAGAAATCTATGATACGCCAGGGTTTGGTTGATATACAATCTTTTGAGCAAGATATTCTTGTGAACCTAAAATATAGCTCGGGTGATAATTTTTTCGCTAAGGATGTGTACGGGACTTTAGAACTGGCTTATTTGCAAGAAGCACCTGCTTTGGCATTATTGGAAGCTAATAACTTATTGAAAAAACTAAATCCTAATCTCCGCCTGCTGGTATATGATGCAGCCAGGCCACAAAGTGTACAGCATATTTTATGGCAGAGTTTAGATACTATTCCAGAACAAGAACGTAAAAAGTATGTTAGCCCTCCAGAGGAGGCCTCTTTGCATAACTACGGATGTGCTGTAGATCTTACAATATATGATCTGGATACAAAAAGGGCTATGGACATGGGTACAGAATATGACTTCTTTGGGGAACTGGCTTATCCTAGAATGGAGCGGCAAATGATTAATGAAGGCAAACTGAGTTTAAAGCAACTGAATAATCGCATATTGCTACGTACTGTTATGGAACAAGCGGGCTTTACTCCAATTACTACTGAATGGTGGCATTTTAATTTTTATTCAAGGTCTGAAGCCGCCCGTAAGTATCAAATTGTAAAGTGATTTATGATGGTAAATACTTTGTTTACTGATTATTAAGTTCTCTTTATTTTTTGTACCGTGTAAGGTTTTCTATCCATTGTAAGATAATTTATGGGTTTGTTTTGAACAAAATATTATATTTGCGGTTCAAAAAAAGAGCAGGTTGTTAAAAAAGATAGAAGACATACTAAAAGAGGCAGAGGAATTAGGGGTTTCCCTTAAAGAAAACGCTGAAGAATTCCGTCTGAGGTTCCTGAGTAAGAAGGGGAAATTAAATGAGCTTTTTGAAGAGTTTAAATCTATCCGTTCGGAAGAGAAGAAGGAATTCGGGCAAAAGCTTAATGGCCTAAAAAATAGTCTTGAGGCTATCTACTCGTCATTAGTAGAAAATAGCGGAGCCGAGAGTAATACAAGTTCTGCTTTAGGTGAAGACTTAACTCTGCCTGTTGTACCACATAATTTGGGAAGTTTACATCCACTTACTATTACTAGAAGGAGGATTGTTGAAATTTTTTCAAGGATGGGCTTTAATACAGAAGACGGCCCGGAGGTGGAGTATGATTGGTATAATTTCTCCGCACTTAACTTTGCCGAAAATCATCCCGCAAGAGAAATGCAGGATACTTTTTTTGTGGAGAAAGCTGCAGAAGGTAAAGATGACCTTTTATTACGTACCCATACCTCTAATGTGCAAGTAAGGCTTATGGATAAGAAAAAGCCACCGATTAGATCAATAATGGCTGGAAGGGTGTATCGTAATGAAGCGATTTCTGCTCGTGCACATTGCCAGTTCCACCAGGTAGAGGGTTTATATATAGATAAAAATGTAAGCTTTAAAGACTTGAAAGATACTCTCCTTCATTTTTCTAAAGAAATGTTTGGGAAAGATACCAAAATAAGACTTAGACCAAGCTATTTCCCTTTTACAGAACCTAGTGCTGAAATAGATGTAACCTGTTTTATTTGTGGAGGTGGTGGTTGTAACATTTGTAAGCATTCTGGATGGGTAGAAATTGCCGGTTCAGGCATGGTCGATCCCAATGTGCTAGAAAGCTCAGGTATAGATCCCGAGGAGTATACTGGTTTCGCTTTTGGTATGGGCATAGAAAGAATTACAATGTTAAAATTTGGTATTAATGATTTACGGTTATTTTTTGATAATGACCAACGTTTCTTAAGACAGTTTACAGGAATATGAGCACAGCGACAATTGTAAAAAAAGTATTTTTTTTAATTTTATTAAGTTCACAGGTATTTGGACAGCTGTATATACAGTTTCCTGTTGAAAGGGCGATTTTTCAGCGAAACAATAGTAATTTAGGGTTTGTCAATATTTTTGGTAATGTTAGCCAAGAATGTGATCGTGTAGAAGCCCGTTTAGTGGCAAGAGTAGCTGGCCAGGGTACGACCACAAATTGGATTACAATAGATTCTAAAGTAGCAAGCCAGTCTTACTCTGGTAAACTGCAAGCATCAGGAGGATGGTATAGGTTGCAGGTGCGTGGAGTAAAGAACGAAAACGTACTATTTGAGTCAGAGGTGGAGAGAGTTGGTATTGGAGAAGTTTTCGTGATTGCAGGCCAGTCTAATGCACAAGGTTTTGGGGCAACCCCTAACGCCAAAGGTGCCGAAGATGATAGGGTAAATGCATATCAGCCTAACTATTTCCAAGGTTATGGTAAGTATACAAATTTCCCCGAATATTTAAAAGATGTTTCTTTTACAAAAGTTAATGCTAATACTGATATTGGACCTGGAGGATATACTGCTTGGTGTTATGGAGAATTGGGGGATTTACTAGTTTCAAGGCTAAATGTGCCGGTAATGTTCTTTAATGCCGCTTATGGTGGGACGTCTTCTGCCAACTGGAGGGAGTCTGCTGCTGGGCAAACGACCTATTGGCAGTATGATAGTGGTC
>CAZBAV010000030.1:0-4659 GCA_964489955.1 uncultured Lacihabitans sp.
TCAGTGACTCACTTTGCTTTTTCTTCGGCTAAGACTTTCAGCTT
The DNA here is from genome assembly GCA_964489955.1 of uncultured Lacihabitans sp. Taxonomy (GTDB): domain Bacteria; phylum Bacteroidota; class Bacteroidia; order Cytophagales; family Spirosomataceae; genus Leadbetterella. The sequence continues at coordinate 45 of CAZBAV010000030.1, forward strand.
TTGGTTCATCAGTTCAAACCCCTCACGGGTTTTATCCAAATTAATAAACCGGACGAGAATACCTGCAAAACTTTCTGATTGGTGGAAAGTGACACTTCCATCCGAGTTTTCTTCTAACCTAAAGGCGTGCAAACCGTCAAAAACCCCTTTTATACCTAGTGAACCAAGCCAAGAAAAATGGAAGTTGTTTTCGTATGAAATTACCTTTGGCTTAAAAACCATCGGCTTACTTTTTGGCGGAACTATACGTACTTTTAGCTGGGAGCCAACTGCTGTATTTCCCTCTAATGATACAATGAAGGGGTTCCAAGACGGGTAGTTTTCAAAATCGGAGAGGATGCTCCAAACTACTTCTTTGGGTGCATGTATTTGCACTTGGGTTTTGATTTCTTTTTTCATAGAACAAAGGTCGGTACCAACTGTGCTTAAAACACTTGACAAAAATCAAGAAATCTCTTTCTTCCTTATCCTGCTGAAAGTTTCGGGAGTCATGCCCAGCATAGAGGCAATGTACTGCAATGGAACACGATTAAAAAGCTCCCTATTGTTTTGATAAAAGGAGTGATAGCGTTCTTCTGCAGACATACTAAGATGACTAAAAACACGGTCTTCTACCTGTGCGAAGCATTTACTTATAAAATAATTCTCCATTGCGTGCCATTGCGGTATGGTTTGCCCTAGTTGCTTGTAATCTTGTTTGGAGATGCTGTAAACCTCTGTGTCTGCAAGTGCTTGAATGGCCCATCGAGCGGGAGTTTCGTTTACGAAACTCGCCAAGTCAGTTAAGAAAGTATTATCTGTGCTAATCCATTGAGTTACCTCCTTTGTATCTAAATCAACATAAATACGAAACATCCCCGATTTTATAAAGCCCAATCGGTCACATACTTGCCCTTGTTTTAGGAAAAAATCGCCTTTTGTATAACTTTCTTCTTTAAAGAATGAAGCTATATTGCTTAAATCGCTCGGACTAGCTGTACCGAAGTATAATTGGAGGCTCTGTTTTAATATTTCCATGCTATCCGCTTTATCTGGTAAACAAACTTAATGGCAAATGGTCAGAAGACGTTAAACTTAGTCAACAAAAAAATCCCGTACAAACTGCACGGGATCCTTCATTATTACTCAAAAAGTTTATATTAAGCCTTTTTTAGCTAAATATTCCGAAATCTGAACTGCGTTGGTTGCAGCACCTTTACGTAGGTTATCTGCTACCACCCAAAGGTTAAGGGTGTTTGGCTGTGACTCATCTCTACGGATACGACCCACAAATACCTCGTCTTTGCCATGTGCATTTATTGGCATTGGGTATTGCAGGTTAGCAGGGTCATCTTGCACTATTACCCCTTCTGTTTCCGACAATAGCTGACGCACTGTAGCCAGATCAAAATCGTTTTCAAACTCTATATTTACTGACTCAGAGTGCCCTCCAATAGTAGGAATACGCACGGTAGTGGCTGTAACTTTTATAGAGTCATCGCCCATTATTTTATTAGTCTCCTTAATCATTTTCATCTCCTCCTTAGTATAGCCGTTTTCTTGGAAAACATCTATATGAGGAAGCACATTAAGATCTATTTTATACGGATACACCTTGGCTACAGTCTCATCTCCGGCTCTTTCGGCAAAAAGCTGATCTACAGCAGCTTTACCTGTACCGGTGACTGACTGGTAAGTAGAAACTACCACACGTTTTATTTTGTATTTATCATGAAGAGGCTTCATAACTACCACCATCTGTATGGTAGAGCAATTAGGATTAGCAATAATCTTATCCTCCGCAGTTAATACATTTGCATTTACTTCGGGGACAATCAGCTTCTTAGAAGGATCCATTCTCCAAGCCGAAGAATTGTCTACTACCGTAATGCCTGCCTCCGCAAACTTAGGAGCCATTTCTAAAGACGAACTACCACCAGCAGAAAAAATAGCCACATTCGGTTTCTTGGCTATGGCCTCGTCATACCCCACTACGGTAAATTCTTGGCCTTTAAAAGTGATTTTCTTTCCGATACTTCTCTCAGAAGCTACAGGGATGATTTCTGAAACAGGGAAATTTCTTTCCGCCAAAACTTTTAGGATTTCTCCACCTACTAGACCGGTGGCTCCTACAACAGCAACTTTCATATTATAAAAATTACTCCCCGACCCATGGCAGAGTTTTATTGTTTATAAACATCGGGACAGGTCTATCCCCAATGTGTTGGTTTTAGGGTCGTAAAAATAAGATATTTTAGTTTAGAATGGAATATAAAAGCGTTTAAAGCCTGAAATGTTTTTCGACAAACACCAAGCAAGCAACATAACTACTTCTTTGGTTAATAAAATGTTATTTTTTTCTTAAGGTCAAAAAAATATATTTACTTAGGTTGTCCAACTATATGCTAATAGATATGAAAGTTTTTCTATTCATTCTACTTTCGTCGTTTTCCATTGTACAAGCACAACAAGACTTTTTTAAAGTCTACTATCCTCATATAAACGAGGCGGAGAAATGTATCTTTTCAGGAAAATATAAAGAAGCATATCAACACTATCAAAGTGCTTTTGGAGCAGTAAATGAACCTCTTGCCAAAGACTTATACAATGCCGCAGCCTGTAAATTAGTACTTAAAGACTTTGACGGAGCAAGGCCACATCTCTTCGCTCTGGCTAGTAGAGGCGTTCAAGTAGAAATTTTGGAAGATAAGCAACTCTTTGAGTTTGACCAAGAACGCTGGAAGGCATTCAAACCTCTATACAAACAAATCTCCGAAGACTTTCACAGAGATTTACCACAAGAAGTGGAAGATAAAATTGAAGAGCACAATTTTATAGGCAAGTTGATATCTTTACGAACGAGAAAATATAGTCTTGAACTTTCGACGGGACGTAAGGACACATCTAGTCATGTAGTTTTTCAAGGCAAAGAATATAGCCATGACTTTATAGACGAAGAAACGGAAAAGAATTCCAACTGGTTAGTTAGCTATGCGAGAGAGAATGGTGTTTTTAGTGAAAGACAAGTAGGAATATCCAACAGAAAGCTGGTTATTAGTGACTTCAATCACCCATTTATATGGGGAGGTGGCAAGCCTTTTTATACTTTGAACTACCAAAAAGAAAGACTTACTTCATTCGAACAAAACAGCATAATGAGTTCAAAAGAACAAAGGGATTCCTTACTTTTAAAAGGGATATCTGTAGGTAGACTACATAGAGATATTCTACACGTAAGTAATTACAATACAGGTGTGGAAGTTCTAACACTGAAAACCGAAGAAGAGTGTGAACTAAACAACAAAAAGTATTTGAGAAAATTTGTAAGCTCCGAAAATATCCATGCACACCTTCTCACCGACTTTTCAAGTATAGGGCCTGAGGTCGCTTATAAGCACGGCAAAAACATAGATTTTTTCTTGCTAAATGTTAAGGTCTGGCAAACCCTTGACACTTACGAAACCTGCGAAGACGCGAGAAACTTCGTAAAAAACGGAAATTTGGAAGAGATTTTAGATTGATTTGTTTCTGACATATCATCACTATTTCCTCCCTAGGAACAATAGAATCACCCAACATTTCCGAAAGAAATAGGGTTTTTCTCTGTACCTTTGTATTTTTATTTTATTAACCATTTTAAGGAAATCATGACAACAGAAGCGTTGAAAGATTTGAGAGCCAGATTGACGGCACTAAGGAGGTATCTTTGACTACGATAACCGGAAAGAGAAGCTTGGAGATCTAGAGAATCAACAGGCCCAACCCGAGTTCTGGAACGACTCGGATCATGCACAAACCGTAGTAAAGGAAATCCAGACCCTAAAAAACTGGACAGAAGCCTATGAAGAAGCGGACTCTTCTATAGGTGATTTAGAAACTCTTTATGAGTTTTACCAGGCAGGAGATGTTGACGAAAGCGAGGTAGATGAAGAAGCCAAGAAAACGGTAGTCATTATCGAAGAACTTGAGCTTAAGAAAATGCTGTCTGGCGAAGAAGATCAATTCTCTGCTATCATAGAGATCAACTCAGGAGCTGGCGGTACAGAAAGCCAGGACTGGGCAAGTATGCTGTATCGTATGTACCTGATGTGGGCACAGAAACACGGCTACAAAGTAAGCCAAATAGACTGGCTGGATGGAGATGGAGCAGGTATTAAGTCCGCCTCTATGCAGATAGACGGCCCACTAGCTTATGGCTACCTGAAATCAGAAAACGGAGTACACCGTCTGGTACGTATTTCGCCATTTGACTCCAATGCCCGTAGGCATACTTCATTTGCCTCTGTTTATGCGTATCCTTTGGTAGACAACACCATTGAGGTAGAGGTGAGAGATGCCGACATTGAGTGGCAAACTTCCCGCTCAGGTGGTGCCGGTGGACAGAACGTAAACAAGGTAGAAACCAAAGTGCAGCTTACTCACAAACCCAGCGGTATTGTGATTGTGTGCCAAATTGAGCGTAGTCAGTTGGCCAACAAAGAGCACGCTATGAACATGCTTAAGTCGCGTCTCTACCAAATAGAATTAGAAAAGCGTAATGCTGCTCGGGCAGACATTGAAGCATCTAAGAAGAAAATTGAGTGGGGTTCGCAAATACGTAACTATGTTTTCCATCCGTACAAACTGGTGAAAGATG
>CAZBAV010000030.1:4669-8975 GCA_964489955.1 uncultured Lacihabitans sp.
CATCCAATCTGTAATGGATGGTGATTTGGATGATTTCATCAAAGCGTATTTGATGCTGGATTAACGGTTCTTGGCTTTGCCGGAACTGACATTGAGTATAGTCGAAATCCTGCTCGCATTGGACTCACTACGTGATAATCTGTTTAGTGCAGATCAGAGATTGAAAAAAACTCCGCTTGAGTGACTCATTGTCACATCAAGCGGAGTCAAGGCTATCAAAGCTAAGCTTATTGCTTAACAAACTGTACGTTAAGAACCAATTTCACATCATCACTTACTACTACTCCGCCTGCTTCTGTAACTGCACTCCACGTAAGACCGAAATCCTGACGGTTAATTTTACCATCAACTTCAAAACCTGCTTTGGTTTGTCCATATCCGTCTTTAACTACACCACCAACATCTCCTGTAAGTTTCACTGGTTTTGTAACATCTTTTATAGTAAGATCTCCTTTAAGAACAACTTCCCCTCCCGATAAGTCAAGTGAAGTAGATTTAAAAGTAAGTTCTGGGTAATTTTCTGCATCAAAGAAATCTGCCGACTTTAAATGGCCGTCTCTTTGTCCATTTTTTGTATTGATTGAATCTATTTTTGCAGAAAAAGCTACACTGCCATTCTCAAAAGAATTGTCTTCTGCTTCTAATGTAGCATCAAAATCTGTAAATTCACCCGTAACTGTGCTAATCATTAGGTGCTTAATCTTAAATTGAATTTCTGAATGCGACGGGTCTATTTTCCAAGTAGCCATAGTAAGTGATTGTTTAAATATGTTTATACATTAAATACAAATACATTTATTAAATAGTTTCAATTCTCAAAATATTTTTTGCGGAAACTGAAAGCCGTAAATTACCGTTCTTTTTATTTAACGTTTCAGCATGACACTTCCAGTAAAACCAAACCGTAAATTTCTTAGTCCTGATTTTGTAATCACAGATTGGGCAGCCTTACAGCCCTTCTTTTCGGACCTCAGAGAGCGTGAGATAAACTCAGCGGAAGCTTACCAAAAATGGTTGGCGGACCGCAGTGAGCTCGAATCGTGCGTATCTGAGGACTTTGCCTGGCGTTATATTAAAATGACATGTAACACAGCCGATGAAACCCTCCAAAAGGCCTACCAATATTTTGTAGAGAATATACAGCCACACCTGAGTTCTTTTTCCGACGGTTTAAATCAGAAAACTATTGACTTAGATACGCAATACCCCCTTTCTGAACCTGGCTACAGTATAATGATGCGTGGAATCAAGGAGTCCGTAAAGATTTTCAAAGAAGAGAATGTTCCGCTTTTTACTGAAATGAGTTTAAAACAGGCAGAATACCAGTCTATTACTGGTGGAATGTCTGTAACTATTGATGGAGAGGAAATGACTATGCCTCAAGCTGGTTCTTTACTACTAAAAACAGATAGAGAGCTGCGAGAAAAAGCATGGCGTGCCAGTACAGAACGTAGATATACCGATAAAGAAAAACTGGACTCCAACTTTAACGAGTTAAAGGGTTTAAGAAACCAAATTGCAACAAATACGGGTTTTGCCAACTATCGTGACTATATGTTTGTGGCCATGGGCCGGTTTGACTACACCGTCCAAGATTGTATAGATTTTCATGATGCCATAGCAACAGCTGTAGTACCTATTGTGAACAAATTGGCACAAGAAAGAAAAGAGCAGCTCGGTTATACCCAATACCGCCCTTGGGATTCTAAAGTAGACCCGGAAAACAAAGAGCCTCTAAAGCCATTTGCAGATGGAGAGCAGTTACTGGATAAGACTGAACAATGTTTCCAATCCATAAATCCGACGTTCAAGAATTATATACGTACCATGCGAGAAATGGGGCATTTCGATGTGGATTCTCGCAAAGGAAAAGCACCCGGAGGTTATAATTACCCTTTAGAGGAAACAGGAGCTCCATTCATTTTCATGAATTCTACCGGAACACTCCGGGATTTGGTTACCATGGTACATGAAGGGGGGCATGCTATACACTCTTTCGAGGTTCGTAGTTTGGGTTTAAGTGCCTATCGTAACCCGCCTATGGAAGTAGCCGAACTAGCCTCTATGAGTATGGAGCTAATTTCTATGGAACATTGGGATGCATTTTTCGAAAACGAAACCGACCTAAAACGTGCCAAGAAAGAGCATTTACAAGATGTGATTTCGGCTTTGCCATGGATAGCTACAATAGACAAATTCCAACATTGGATATACCTAAATCCTCACCATACAGATCAGGAAAGAGCTGCAAAATGGGTTGAGATTTACGATAAATTTGCAGATTCTGTAACCGACTGGACCGGACTAGAGAAATTTAAAGAAAGTCTGTGGCAGAGGCAATTACACATATATGAAGTGCCATTTTATTATATTGAATACGGTATGGCCCAATTGGGTGCCATTAGTCTTTGGAAAAACTATAAGGAGAACCCAACCAAAGCCATAGAGCAATATACACATGCATTAAGCTTGGGTTACACTAAAGGTCTCAAAGAACTTTATGCGGCAGCGGGCATTCAGTTCGACTTTTCACCAGCGTACATCCAACAGCTAATGGACTTTGTATCTGAAGAATTAGAAAAACTAAATTAAAACAGGGATTTTATTTTTCTTATAACCTTTGCAGTAAAGGAAAGGTGGAGACCGTGGGCGTGTAGAATTTTCACATTGCCAAACTCCCCTTTTTCTTTCAGGCTCTTCCAACACCAAGGACGTACATTATAGATATTGTTTGGCAATATCTTTAATTTCAAATCAGAATCGTGTAAGACCTTGGGTTTCAAATACGAATTAAAATAAATCTGGTCGCAGAAGTTTCCCGGTCGCATAACGGATTCGTCTTGCTGCATTACCAAAGTTTCCCATTCTTTCAGGTATTCTTTTACTTTGGGACTATCATTGTACAATAAAAATCCTGTGTTAAACTCAGTAGATTCCTGTTTCAAGAACTGTACGGGATTGGCATTCCAGTCACACTCATTATCATAAGTAAGTGCTAGATCATACTCTTCAGCAACCTCAAAAAGCTCAGAGACATTGGCATTCACTCTGGTGTCGGCATCCAAAAACAGAGTATGCTGGAAGCGGCTATGCGACAAATACTTTACTTTTGCTTTAAGAGGAAACGTCTGATCTTCATACACATCCACATAATCAAAACAAGTGTTATTAAAACCTGCATAATCCTTCTCCGCAATTACCTGAACAGGGATATCCGGATTATGCTTTTTAAAGGTTTGAGCACTATAAATACACTCATCATATATGTTTGTATCACCCGAAACAAAATAAAGGACACCTCTTTTGGCCATTCTCTGGTTTTTAGACTACAAAGTTCGATATTCTTTTCTGTTCTTCAAAACAACAGTAGAATGAGAGTTTCCCTTGCATTATGTTACTAGCCCACAGTTTAGCTTCTTTAGTTTACCTCACCTTACAATCCGGTTCTGAAAAAAAGCCATCAAAATTTAATCTCCCCCTTTCTTCTTCAGCTAAATAGATCATAGACCGCATTGCGTTACGGGTTTTCTATATATTTTTGTATTATGGCCATTCTTGAAAATTAATTCCTTATGAACCTTAAGCATCTTTTTATTCCTTTAATTTTTCTAATTTTAAGTTGCGGCGGAAAAGACACCGAACCTGAACAACATACGGTCACTAATTTCTTATCAAAGGAAGAGGGTCTCTCGTACATAAAGGGGACTGACGGCCCATGGGAGCTGGGTTTTGTGTTCAGTCCTTCCAGAAATGGAAAACTTACACAATTAGGTTGCAAAATGCCAGAAGCAGGATACTATCGCGTAACCCTGTGGGATTTTGAAAGTAAAGAAATACTACTGCAAAACAATGTCAACCAAAATTTCAATGACAGCTTGAAACTTGAAAATGTTGTAGTACAAAACTTAAAGGCTCCCCAAAAGTATATTTTGAGTGTCAACACTTTTTCCTCAGGTCGGGCAAGACAATATTTCGATTTCTACAAGGATGGCGGCGGTGACTTTATGCCCTTCAAGAAAGGGGATATAGAAATCTTAAACACCTGTTTTATACCAACGGCTGAGACTATTTTCCCAAGTTGGGAAGCCAGACACCGCATATATGGAATTCCTGAGTTTACTTTCATCGCAGATTGAACAGTATTATTTACTTCACTAAAGCCCATTTTTATGCCGTTTACCTGTGCTAAGCAGACTTTCTCAGACAGCCTGGTTTCTAGTTTTCTTTGAATTGCCACAATATTTTGTGAAAATTGCAAAAAATTAAGAAATGGGGTTTCTAAAAAAACTAGCCGGAGATGCGGCTT
>CAZBAV010000030.1:8985-45494 GCA_964489955.1 uncultured Lacihabitans sp.
TGTACGGAATTAGCACCATTGTTGGGCGATTGCTTAACTGGATGATGATGCCAATTATTACCCGCATGTTTGAGACCCCGTCTATGCTGGCCGAGAACGCATACTTCTATGCATTTATGGTTCCTTTAAATGTGATTTTCACGTTTGGAATGGAAACCGCCTTCTTTCGCTACGCTTCTAAAGCAGAAAACCAAAGGGAGTACTTTAATCTTATCCTCTCATTTGTTCTGGTTTTAGGTCTAGTATTATCTGGTCTGATTATCCTATTTGCTACACCTATATCTGAACTTGCCAACTATCCTGGTAGTCAACACCTCATTATCATGCTAGCCGTGATTTTATGGGTTGATGCCATTTCTGCCGTAGCCTTTGCAAAACTCAGGGCTCAGGGCAAGGCAAAAAAGTTTGTAGCCATTCGTTTATCAAATATTTTCTTGAATATCGGAGTAGCTTTGTTTTTTGTTGTTTTCTTGCAAAGCATTTTAGAAGGTAGGTATTTTCCTAATTTACAACCTTGGGCAGCAGACTTGTATTCTATTCCTAATGGACCAGATTATTTAATTTGGGCCAATTATGTAGCCAGTTTGCTTACACTCTTACTACTCTATAAAGAACTCGCTGGTTTCCGTTTTACGTGGTCTTGGGAAAAACTTAAACCTGTGGTTAAATACGCCTACCCTCTTATGCTCATGGGCTTGGCAGGCTCTATTAACCTTACTGCAGACAGGTTACTATTTCGTTCACTTCTTCCAGATGGCTTTTATCCAGACTATCCAAACGTAGAGGATGCGTTTAGTATTTATGCCCAGGTATATAAGCTTTCTATTTTTATGGCACTGGTGGTACAAGCCTACCGATATGCGGCTGAGCCCTTGTTCTTTTCTAAAAATGGAGACAAAAACTCTCCTACTCTGATAGCCCTCAGCACCAAGTGGTTTACCATAGCTTGTATCGTAATTTGGGTTGGTGTAAGTTTAAATTTAAATTGGATAGGCTTACTTATAGGCAAGAATTTCCGTAGCGGTATTGAAGTAGTGCCTTGGTTATTGTTAGCTAACCTGTTTCTAGGCTTATACAACAATGTAGCAATTTGGTTTAAATTAAGCGATAATACGAAGTACGGAACCTATATTACTGTGGGAGCTATGCTTGTAACAGTACTTCTTAATATACTTTTGATACCCAAAATGGGCTATATGGGATGTGCTTTAGCGTTTACAATCTCTACGTTTCTAATGGTTGTGTCTTGTCTTATCTTAGGTCAAAAAAAATACCCAATACCCTACGAATTTAAGTCGGTAGGCCTATATATGGTACTGGCAGCTCTTATAATTTGGGCTCATAGCCAAATGAATACACCTAACCTTTACGTTTCTATTCCAATACAATTAGGTATTTGTTTAGCCTTTATTGGATTTGTGTTTTTAAGGGAAAGAAATAGTTTTACAAGAGCTTAGATTTCTCTGCCAGAACTTTATACGTTTTATTGTAACGTATTTTGGAGTTGTTCACTATCTAGTTGGTTCTCCCACCTGGCGACTACAATTGTTGCTACTGCATTACCAACAAAATTGGTTAATGCCCTACACTCAGACATGAACTTATCTATACCCAAAATTAAGGTCATTCCTGCTATTGGAACTTCGGGTACGACTGCCAAGGTAGCTGCGAGTGTAATAAAGCCGGCACCAGAAACACCAGCGGCACCTTTAGAACTTAACATTGCAACCAACAAAAGCAAAATCTGCTGTTCTAAATTCAAGGGGATATTACAAGCTTGAGCTATAAACAAGGCGGCTAAAGTCATATAAATGTTGGTACCATCAAGATTAAAAGAATAGCCTGTAGGCACCACTAAGCCCACTATAGGTTTTGCACAGCCCGCTTTTTCTAACTTTTGCATTAATGTTGGTAAAGCAGACTCTGATGAGCTAGTAGCCAAAACCAGCAATAGTTCGTCTTTAAGATATTTTAAGAGCTTAAAGATTGAGAACCCGTTATATTTTGCCACTGCTCCTAATATTACAACTATGAAGAAAAAAGAAGTCACGTAAAATGTTATAACAAGATATAGGAGGTTTGCCATAGAGCCAAGACCATATTTACCTATCGTGAAGGCCATTGCTCCAAAAGCTCCGATAGGAGCCAACTTCATAAGAATATTTACAACCTTAAAGATTGGGTAAGATAAAGCCTGCATGAAATCTAAAACCATTTTGCTTTTGTCAATGGTAAGCGAAATCCCCAAACCAAAAAGTATAGCAGCAAATAGTACTTGTAGGATATTAGTCCCACTCAAAGGGCTCATTAAAGTTTGCGGTATTATGTTTAACACAAAGTTTAGTAGAGATGAGTCCTTGGCTCCGTCTACATAGTCAGAAACACTGTGTATATCTAGTGTAGCTGGATCAATATTTAAACCCTTTCCTGGTTGTAAAAGGTTACTTACGACCAAGCCTAAAATAAGTGCAAGTGTAGAAAAAGTCAAGAAATAGACGAAAGCCTTGCCTGCTACTTGCCCAATTTTCTTTGTGTCACTCATAGAAGCTATCCCAATGGTCACAGTAATGAAAATCACTGGTGCGATAATCATCTTTATGAGCTGAATAAATGCATCCCCTAGTGGCTTCATTTGCTCTCCTATTGTGGGATAAAAATGCCCCAGAATTACACCAAATAGGATGGAGAAAATCACTTGCACATAAAGCAACTGGTAGAAAGGGCGTTTAGATTGGATGTTAGGCATAGAGCTCATAAGGGAAAATAGCCTGAAAGATAACAAGTGAATCCGAAGTTTTTCAGGGAATGGCAGTTTTTTGGGTAAACAAAAAGCCCACGGTTAAAACCGTAGGCCGCATAATATTATCTGGACAAAAATTACATATTTGCTTTAATGGCCTCCGCTATTGGGGCCATTTCATCTGCAGCCACCATGATTTTTTTAGTAAAGTCCATATCTGCTATCTCGTTAATAGGAATAAGATGTATATGTGCGTGCGGCACTTCTAAGCCTACCACAGCTATACCCACTTTCTTACAAGGAATCGTCTTTTTAATACCAGGCTCTAAAGATTTGGCAAAAGCCATAAAACGAAGGTACTTTTCGGTATCCATATCAAAGATATAGTCTACCTCCTCTTTAGGAATAACCAATACATGTCCCTTTACTACAGGAAAAGCATCTAAAAAAGCTAAAAACTCCTCATCTTCGGCTATTTTATATGACGGAATTTCGCCCGAAACAATCTTAGAAAAAATGCTGCCCATGTTTTACTTTATTTTGTCCTTAAACACTTTTTCAAATTTATCTAATTTTGGCTTTACTACCATTTGGCAATAAGGGTTGCTGTTTCCTTTTGTCCTGTAATAATTTTGGTGGTAGTCTTCTGCCACATAATAGTCTGTAAGAGGCTCAAGGCTTGTAACTATTTTTGTAGGATATGCTCCGGAATCGTTCAGCTCCTTAATTATTTCTTCCGAAAGTTCTTTTTCTGCCGCATTCTTATAGAAAATGGCAGAACGATACTGTGTGCCAATATCGGCTCCCTGACGGTTTAAGGTTGTGGGGTCATGCGTCTTAAAAAATACCTCCAGCAAGTCTTTGTATGATATTATATTCGGGTCATACCAAATCTTTATTACTTCGGCATGGCCGGTTGTGCCTTCACACACTTGCTCATATGTAGGGTTTCTCACATGCCCGCCTGTATAGCCAGACTCTACATGGTCTACCCCTTTTAATTGTTGAAAAACGGCCTCAACACACCAAAAGCATCCTGCGGCCAAAACGGCTGTTTCCATATTATCTCTTTTGTTTTGCGAGCAAGCTGTATTGCTGACAAGCAAAATTAACCCAAATATATAGATTAGCTTCTTCATACAATCATTTTCTTAATACAATACCTCCTCCAAAGTTTCTTGTTGCACTTTGTCGAAGAAAATTTTATGGACATTTACTATGTTATCTTCAGCATGACCCACTTTTTCGTACTCTCCGTTTTCTTGCAGTTCGTACGCATTATAATTATCCTCAAGATTAAGCTTTAGGATATGTATGAGCTGCCCTTTAAGTTTAGGGTCTATCACCTTAAAAATAGACTCAATACGCTTATCAAAACTCCGTACCATGATGTCGGCACTACCTACCAGAACTTCAGGCTCTCCATTGTTATGAAAATAGAGTATTCTGGCATGTTCCAGATAGTTTCCTACCAGAGAACGGACATTTATATTCTCACTTAAGCCTTCTCTACCCGGTCTTAAGCAGCAGATACCCCTTACCACAAGATCTATGTGTACACCCACTTGCGATGCCGAATAGAGTTCCTGTATAACCTCTATATCTTCCAAAGAGTTTACTTTTAAACAAATACCTGACGCTAAACCTAAGCGAGCATTTTCTGCCTCTTTGCGGATTTTGCGTATAATAGCGTTCCGCATATCTTTTGGCGAAGTAATTAGGTTTTGATAAGACTCTGGTTGAGAATGCCCCGTAATAGCATTAAAAAACTCTGCTATGTCATGCGTATATTCTTCACGAGCTGTGAGTAAAGAAATATCGGTGTATAACTTCGTAGTATCTTCATTATAGTTACCACTGGCCATGTGTGCATACTGAACCACCTTTTGGCCTTCTTTTCGCACAATAAGCATAAGTTTGGTATGGGTTTTAAACCAACCTATACCGTAAATAACAAAACAGCCTGCTTTACGTAGCTTTTCTGCTTCACGAATATTATTCTCTTCGTCAAAACGAGCCTTTATCTCAAACAAAGCTGAAACATGTTTTCCATTTTCAGCTGCTCGTAAGAGAGCTGCCGTTATACGTGAGTTTTTAGCTAAACGGTAAATAGTGAGCTTTATTGATAGCACATTGGGATCCTCAGCCGCCTTCTCTATTAGGTTAAGAACGGGTTCGAAGTTATTATAAGGGTGATGTAACAAGATGTCATTTTCCTTTATCACCTCGAAAATGCTTATATCTTTCGATAGATTGTTGGGTTGTATTGTAGCAGGGGGTGTAGGCATGAAGCCTCTAAAATCTTCGTGGTTCACAATCTGCCATAGACGGGTATAGTCCATGAGTTCATTGTTAACCTGGATATTGTATTTATCTATATGCCATTTTCTTTTCAGGGTATCCATCATGTAGTCAGACGGAGTATTTTCTATAACCAGCCAAACCACACGACCAGCTTGCCTACCCCGAATTTTCTCCTTCATGTCGTTTACAAAATCCTCATCTACCTCGTCATCTTCTTCTATCTCAAAGTCTCCATTACGAATAACCCGGAAGAGATCAACAGACTCTATAGTGACATTTTTGTACAACTTCTGAATGTTTGCCGTAACGATTTCTTCTGTTGGCAAAAACCAAATTTGTTCATCTTCCTCATATTCGTAAAACTTGGGAAGATTGGTAGGAATCTGTACAAAAGATAGTTTTTTGTTCTCTTCTACCTCCGAAAAAAGTGCCGTTTGGTTCTCTACAGAAACCACCCCAAGTACCAGTGCTTTGGGTAACAGTATCGGGAATGTGTGTGTACTATCAAACACCATTGGTGTAAGCATAGGATATACCATATTATCAAAAAACTGATTAGCCTCCCTCCTCTGATCTTTGGATAGGTCATTGTATTTAACAATCTTGAAGCCGTTAGCTTCAAATTTCGGCACTAACTCTTCCCTAAAAAGACGGTTTCGTTCATCTGCAAACTTTTTCACCTGGTTAAGGAGGACGTTTTTAAACGCATGTTCCCTTAAGCCCGAGTAGTCTACCCGTGGTTTATCAAAATCCAGATAATTATATAGACTACCGACACGTACGGTCAGGAACTCATCAAGATTGGAAGCTGTGATGGCCAAAAACTTAAATTTCTCAAAAATATTCAAATCAGGATTCTTAACTTGGTCTAATACCCGCTCATTAAACTTAATCCAACTTAGGTCACGACTTATTAGCTCTGCTTTTTCTATGTCACTATCCGATTTCTGGTCTTTAGCTGAGGGATTGTAGAAATACTCACTCTTGCTCATGTCAAAGTTAAGCAAGTCTTTAAAAAATGAAACTACGTCATTAGAAACGCTACCCATAAAGTGTATTAAAAAATGAACTGTAAATATACTAACCGTTAAGGTAATGGGAATATTATGATTTCGTAAAGTTTAAGTCAAAAACAAATTGTAGAAGTCTCATTTTTTCTCTCAAAATGTTGAAAAATACACCTTTATTGAATCACTGTAATATTAATAACACCAAGTTATTTAAAGGAATTAATGTGACTCTGCTGCCATTTTTAAGATTAGGTCTTCGCACTATCTTGTAAACAACAAAAGACCTTAAACGAATAAAGGAACAATCTATCTAATAGAAATACAGGTTTTCCGAGAAATATAAAGCTCTGATAACGGTATCGCAAAGATAGATTGCCCATCTACTGCATCTTGGCACACTTTAAAAATGCTGATAATAAGATTCTTACTGCTTAATAAAATATTTTTCTCGTAAATTATTTGTATTTTACTAAACAGTGTTCATTATATTTGCATTGTTAATATTATACATACCGTTAAATGGGCGTTTCGGATAGAAGAGAAAGAGAAAAAGAAGAGATGAGGAAGAGGATTTTGGATTCTGCCAAAAAGTTGTTTTTGGAGTTTGGGTTCGAAAAGACCTCAATTAGGAATATTGCCGAAGACATAGAGTATAGTCCAGCCACTATTTACCTCTATTTCAAGGATAAAAATGAGTTGCTTTTTGAGCTACACCAAGAGTCTTTTAAGGAATTTGCCAAAGCTTTTGTTAAGGTAGCAGAAATAGAAGACCCATTTGAGAGACTTACAGAACTGGGAAGAGAATATCTGGCATTTGCTTTTGGCAACCCAGAGATGTACGAGCTGATGTTCTTGTTGTCGGCTCCAATAGAAACCTTAGAAATGAGGGATTGTGTTTGGGAAGACGGCTTGAATGTTTTCTCTTCCTTGGAGGCACTAGTGGCAGATTGTAAAGCTGCAGGCTATTTTAAAGATGCAGAAGTAAGCGAGTTGTCTATGATGATTTGGTCTACTGTACATGGCTTATGCACCATTTATTTAAGGAAGAGGACTAATATGTTTGACGAGTCTGAAAGGCTCGGGAAAATAGAGGGAGGGTTCCGGTCATTTATTGAAATATTAAAAAACTACAAGTTATGATAGGTGAATTTATAGGGAAAGAATCTAAAGACAAGAGTCCGTCGCCATACGGCAGATGGCTTAATTACACACTCACGCATGTCCACCTGGACGGACTGGAATTTACCATACCGGTAAGACCAGAATTCACCAATCCTATTGGCATTTTGCACGGAGGAGTAATAGCCGGAATAATAGACGAGCTTATAGGGGTAACTTCCTTTACACTAGGAAAGGACGGTTTTTTTGTTGCTATAAACCTAAACGTGGACTTTTTACGACCAGGTAATGTAGGCGAAGTTCTTACTGTGCGTACACTGGTAGTACGAAGCGGCAAATCTATGGCTCATGTAGAAGCAAAGATTACGAATGCAGAAGGTAAACTGGTAGCAAAGGCCACGTCTAATATGGCACTTACTCAGCGATGAAACGGCTATTTTCTATAGGAATTATACTTGGCCTGTGTGGTCAAATATATGCTCAAAGTCCTGTTTTGCAAAATTATGTAGAGGAGGGTTTGGCCTCTAATTTTGCTATAAAACAGCAAAACCTGGAGTTAGAAAAGGCTATTAAAAGCATAGATATTGCTAAAACCAATTTCTTCCCAAGGGTGAACTTTGCTCCTACTTATTCTGTGGCGTTTGGCGGACGGAAGATAAACTTGCCCGTTGGAGATTTACTTAATCCGGTTTACCAAACGTTAAATGAGCTCACACAAAGTAACAGTTTTCCGCAGATAGAGAACGCAAGTGAGCAGCTGGCACCTATGAATTTCCATGACACAAAAATGGAAATAAAAATGCCGCTTTTTAATACCAATCTTAGATACAATGTGGCTTTGCAAAAAGACCTTCTTGTTACCGAACAGGCAAAAAAACGTTTTCTGGAATATGAGCTCAAGTTTAGTATTGAAGAAGCTTATTACAAGTATTTACAGTCTTTAAAAGCATTGGAAGTTTTTGATAGCTCAGAAAACTTACTCCAAGAATACGTAAAGCTAAATACCAAATTGGTAGAAAACCACTCGGCTCTAAAGGACGCGGTATTGACTTCCGAGTATGAACTAAGTAAGCTACAAACCCAAAAGTATGAAGCCGGAAAGAATGTAAAATTGGCCAAGGCGTATTTCAATTTTCTCCTAAACCGTCCTTTGGAAACAGAAATACTGGCAGATACGGCCTTACTAAAAGGTATCCCACCTATCGAAGAATTAGCGGGATACACAGATAGTGCCTTAGAAAACCGACCAGAACTACCACAGCTATATTCAGGTGTAAAGACCAACCAAACCCTCTCTCTTATGCAAGAGAAAAACAGGCTTTTACCACAGGTGTTTCTTGGTGCAAACCTCGGTTTCCAAGGTTTTGGATACACGTTTAGAGACCAAGCGTATACTGTAGCTCAATTGGGTTTAAACTGGCAATTGTATAGTGCCGGAGAGAAAAAAATGAAAGCCCAGCAGACCAAAATTTCAGGCGAAATCCTCCAAAACAGAATTAGCGAAGCAAAAAAACAAATGGAGTTTCAGGTCTATGCCAACTACCAAGAACTACAGAACAGTATAAACATACTCAAAAACAAAGAAGCCGATGTACTACGTACACAAAAGGCGTTTGAGATAACCCAAAGCCGGTATAAAAATGGCAGTGCAATATTCATAGAGCTGGGCAGTGTGCAAAACGATTTACTGGTTTCTAAACTGGCCCTCACCCTGAGTCAAATGGAGACTTGGGTAAAATATGCAGCACTTAAAAAGTCAGCGGCTTTAAACTATTAATTTTCCATGAAAAAAATCATTATCCTCCCGTTCCTAATAGTCTTAATGTGGGCTTGTGGAACAAAAAAAGAAGAGACAAAAACCGAAGTTACTCCACTCTCTGTGAGTGTTGTGGAGGTATCTGAGCAAAGTTTTACTGAAAACCTCAGTTCTTCCGGTTTGTTAACATCTAAGTCCGAAGTTAAACTTGCTTTTAAAACCGGCGGTTTAATTAAGAAATCGTATGTAAAGGAGGGAGACTATGTTAAGGCTGGACAACTTTTGGCAGAGTTGGACTTATCTGAAATACAGTCGCAAGTAAACCAAGCCGAAATTGGTTTTGCCAAAGCTCAACGGGACTTAGAGCGGGTACAGAAGCTGTTTAAAGATGAAGCTGCTACTCAAACAAACCTGCAAGATGCCCAAAGTGGTCTGGAGATGGCCACACAAACTCGTGATGCAGCCCAGTTTAACCTAAAGTTATCACGTATTTATGCCCCATCTGCGGGCAGAATTCTGAGAAAGATTTCAGAACAGGGAGAATTGATAGGACCATTTAATCCAATGTTTCTATTAGGTACCGGAAACGAAGCGTATGTGGTGAAGTTAGGGCTTACAGACCGAGATATTGTCAAGGTTTCGCTTGGAGACCCAGCCCAGGTAGAACTAGACGCCTATCCCGGTGAAATCTTTGGAGGTAGGGTCTCCCAAATTGCACAAACTATTAATCCGGCCACAGGAACATATGAGATAGAGGTAGAAATAAACCCAAACGGGAAAAGGCTCATATCTGGTTTTGTGGCTAAAGTAGGCGTAGGAACTCGTAATACCTCTAAGAGCTTAGTGGTGCCTGTAGAATCATTAGTAAATGCCCAAGGAAACCAAGCTGACGTGTATGTGCTGGAGGGGAATAAGGTTAGAAAAAGAGAGGTAGACTTAGGTAAAATACAAGGTGGTGGAGTTGCTGTTTTGTCAGGCTTAGCAGTCGGCGAAAAAGTAGTAACCCGTGGCAGTGGTTTCGTTTCAGATGGAGATCAGGTAAATATAAGTAACCTATGAAAATCACAGAATTTTCGGTTAAAAACCATCAGTTTACTATCATTATTTTCATAATGATCATTGCCCTTGGCGTGGGTTCTTTATTAAACATGCCTAAGGCGGAAGACCCCGAAATGCGGGCAACTTTTAATGCTATTGTGGTGGTATATCCAGGCACTAGCCCTGAAGATATGGAGGAGCTGGTAGTGGACCCCATAGAAGAGAAAATTGCTTCCCTGGGCGAAATAAAGCGTATAGCTTCTTATGCGGCAGACGGCGTGGCCTCTATCATGGTAGAGTTTGAATTTTCTGCCGACGAGAAAGAAAAAAACAATGAGGTCTTGCGAGAAATAAACGCTCTAAGAAGTAAACTTCCTCAAGATATTTATTCTATAGATGTTTTTAAACATACACCCGAAACGGTAAGTATTATCCAATGTGCCTTATTGTCTGAGTCAGCATCATACTATGATATGAATTTACATGCAGACAGACTAAAGGATAAAATTACGAAGATAAATGGCATAAAGGATGTGGAAATTCATGCCGTACCTGCACGACAGGTACGTATAGATGTTAATACAGACCGACTGGCCAGATTCAATATCCCGCTTAACCAACTTCTCTCAATAATCCAGTCGGAAAATCGTAATATCCCGGCTGGGGCTATCGAGATAGGAAACAAACGTCTTAATGTTAAAACATCGGGATCTTACGAGTCCCTAGACGAAATCCGAAATACGGTTGTAAATTCTTCGGGCCGAAGCATAACCTATCTTAAGGATGTAGCAGATGTGTATTATGATTACGAAGAAAATTCATACTTGGCCCGACTGAATGGCAAGCGTGGAATTTTTATAACAGCTACTCAAAAGTATGGCACCAATATTTTTGACATAGATAGTAAGCTTTCGCCCATTGTAGAAGAATTTGGAAGCACACTTCCTGGCAACATTAAGTTCGAGAAGAATTTTGACCAAGCTGAAAGCGTAGCAAAACGCCTCAAAGGCCTTGGACGGGATTTTGCAATAGCCATTGTACTGGTATTATTTACACTTATTCCTCTGGGTTTCAGGGCATCGGTAATCGTAATGATTTCTATCCCTTTATCCTTGGCTATAGGTTTAGCAGGGCTTGACCTAATGGGATATTCCATAAACCAACTTTCCGTGGTGGGCTTAATCATTTCTTTGGGTCTCTTGGTAGATGACTCCATAGTGGTGGTAGAAAATATTGCACGTTTCCTCAGAGAAGGACACAGCCGAAGGGAAGCCGCTATACTCGGAACAAAACAAATTTCCTTGGCTGTTTTGGGGTGTACTGCTACTTTAATATTCGCTTTCTTGCCTTTAACTTTTCTACCGGAAGCATCTGGTGACTTCCTTAGGAGTTTACCTATGGCAGTAATTATGACGGTTACGGCATCGCTCTTTGTTTCTCTCACTATTGTTCCGTTCTTGGCCAGCCTACTTATGCCAAAAGAAGAAAAAGAGCATGGCAATAGATTTCTACAATGGATGAACAAGGCTATAGACGGTTCTTACCAGAAAATCCTGCACTGGTCTCTCCTAAATCCTTTTAAGACTTTAGCCATTGCAGCTTCTTTATTTGTGGGTAGTTTATTGCTAATCCCTGTTATCGGACTCAGCGTATTCCCTAAGTCAGAAAAACCACAGTTCTTGATAAACATAGAAACCCCACTTGGTACAACCTTAGAAGAAACCGACCGGGTGGTGAAATATACCGAGAAACTGCTTGCAAAAAGTCCTCTGGTAAAGACCTACGCTTCTAATGTTGGTGCAGATAATCCTCGTATTTACTATAATGTGGTGCCACGCGGTGGTACAGCTACTAACTACGGGCAGGTTTTTGTGCAGCTACAGGAAGGAACAGAGGTACCCGTACGTACTGCTTATATTAACCAGTTAAGAGAAGAATTGAACAAATATCCGGGGGCAAAGATTAAAGCCTTAGAGTTTGAACAAGGAAAACCAGTGGAAGCCCCTTTGGTAGCCCGAATTTATGGAGAAAACCTGGACACTCTAAAGAGCCTGGCGGAAGGAGTAGAAAAGCTTTATAAGAACATCCCGGGTACTATTTACGTAAACAATCCCATAAGCAACAAGGCTACAGATCTAAGAATAAAAACTAACACGGATAAAGCAGGCCTGTATGGTATCCCAACCGCTGAGATAGACCGTAGCATAAGGATGGCAATTTCTGGAGTACCCTTAGGTAATTTCCGGGATGAAAATGGGGAAAACAATGAGATTGTTATCGCTTTACCACAAAACGGACCGGTAACCAAAGAGGTTTTTGATAAGATTTATGTGCCATCACCTATGGGAGCTCAGATACCTCTAGGCCAATTAGCCACATTGAGTTTTGAGAGTTCAGCAAATAGGATACAGCACCACGATCAGGAGAGGTACACCAGTGTATCTTCTTTTGTACAAGAAGGATTTACTACTACGGAAGTGCAGGCTCATGTGAAAAAGGAGATGGAAAAACTGAAGTTTCCTGATGGGTACAGTTATGAATTTGGTGGGGAGGAGGAGCAGAAAGCCGAAACTTTTGGAGGTTTAGGGACTATTATTATTATCACCATTTTTGGTATTTTGGCAATCCTCATATTGGAGTTCAAGACTTTCAAGTCCTCTTTCATCGTACTTTCGGTAATTCCCCTTGGTGTTATTGGAGGAGTAGGCATATTGTTTTTAACAGGCAACACACTTTCGTTTACAGCTGTGGTAGGCTTAATAGCCCTAGCCGGTATAGAGGTTAAAAACTCTATTCTATTAGTTGACTTTACGAATTATCTGCGAACAGAAGAGCACCTAAGTGTAGATGATGCCATAGAGAAAGCGGGAAAAACTAGGTTCATTCCTATTGTACTTACAACCCTTACAGCTATTGGTGGTCTTACACCTTTGGTTTTGGAGCATTCTCCATTGTATTCTCCATTGGCCTTAGTAATCATAGGAGGTCTGATATCCTCTTTGGTTTTAACCAGGATTGTGACACCCGTAATGTATAAACTTTTACCGCCCAAAGTATAAGAATTCACCAAAAGTTTTATAACTTTCAAAAAAAAAGCACCTATGGGACTACCTGAATTATCTTTTGTACTCTTAGCTTCTCTGATTTTTGCGGGATTTATAGGCTTGCTTTTTGTAGGTTTTCGTTACCTACTAAGACTAACTTTACAGAAAGAATTGAAGAAAAATAATGATGGAAATATCACTGATTAAAACACTTGGTATTCTGGTTGTACTGTTGATACAGGCAGGAATAGTCCTTGCGGTATTTTTTGCTTTACGGTACTTTATTAAGAAATGGGTACGGGAGGTAGTCCGTGAGGAGTTAGAAAATAAAAAATGAATATATGCAAAAAAGGGAGCTTACGCTCCCTTTTTTATTGAAAAATAATGCCGTGTAACACCTTATTCACTATCAAAATCTCCATTTATTCTTATTATAAGCTAGAATGCTACTCTATATTAGCTCCCGAATTTCAATTTATTCTCCCAACCTTAAGACTACAGTTCTTTGGTACTTCGGATTAAAATTATCATCAGAAACGACATAAACTATCCTTTTGCCATTTACAGCTTTACCCCAGGCCATCCCTTCCATATTATCAGGTCTTACCCCATGGTTATCTAGGAGATTCCATCTGAAAAGTTCCTTCTTTTTTAGCGTACTATTTCTCTTTGGAATCTTGGTTTCAAAAATCCTTATATCGTTTGAGCGTCCATTATAGCAACGTTCCAAAACCAGCATTCTGTTGCTTTTCCCGGGAAAGTTTAAAATTTCCGTAATCCCGTTCCCTTTATTTTCATCCAGCTGCTGGTTTTCCCCAAAACAACTTTTAGAATCTAAAGGATACTTAAAATTAAGAGCTGTGCCTTTATTGGTAAGCGGATGATTTATGATAGTACCCCAGCCGTTTACGGGGTTTTCAAATGCATAGAAAAGTCTATCACCTTTAACAGAAAGTGCCTCTATTCCCCTATTAGGAGCGGTTAGCTCATGTGCGGGTATAGGATAGGTTCGGATATTTTTTAGCACACCATCCTTGTTCACATAGCCAACTCCCGTAAGCGAGTCTGTTTCAAAAGAGTAGTATATCGTCCCGTTTTCTCCTACCCTGATAGACTCTGCATTTTCAATTCCAAAAAAGGGTTCAGCTTTTTGAATCTTCAAGTCCGAACTTAAGGTAAACAGCGAAGATACTTGATCTTTCTTTTCTGTAGACCGAAGCCGACGGTCACTCACCCACAAAAAACCATCCTCGGTTTTATCCATCCCCGAAATTCCTCCAAGCTGATATAAGTTAGAATTAGTATTATTTACAAATACCGAATCTGCTCCCAGGAAACTTAGCTTTTTTATACTACCCTTTGGTGTGCTACAAGCCGAAAAAAGAACAGCACAAACTAAAACTACTAACCTCATAAGCCTAGTTCTTTTTTAAGGAAATAGCCAGTGAAACTTCCCTCTACCTTTGCCACTTTTTCTGGTGTCCCTTCGGCTACCACAGTACCACCTTTGTTTCCTCCATCTGGCCCCATATCTATAATATAGTCTGCCACCTTTATTACATCTAAATTATGCTCAATTATAAGGATACTGTTCCCTTTTTCTGCCAGTTTTTGCAGCACATCCATAAGCTTTCTTATGTCTTGGAAATGCAAACCAGTAGTGGGTTCGTCCAAAATATAAAGCGTTTTTCCTGTATCTTTCTTAGATAGCTCTTCTGATAACTTCACCCTTTGGGCTTCACCACCAGATAAGGTAGTAGCGTGCTGTCCTAATGTAATATAACCCAAGCCCACATCTTGCAACGTCTGGATTTTCCGGTTAATCCTAGGCAAACTTTCGAAGAAGTCCAGAGCCTCAGTTACCGTCATATCTAAGACGTCCGAAATGGATTTCCCTTTAAAACGTACTTCTAAGGTTTCCCGGTTAAAACGCTTCCCTTTACAGCTTTCACACGGGATATGCACGTCTGGCAAAAATTCCATTTCTATCTTTTTCATCCCAGCACCTTCACATTCCTCACAGCGTCCGCCTTTCACATTAAACGAAAATCGGCCTGGTTTGTAGCCCCTGATTTTAGCTTCGGGTAACTCGGCAAAAAGCGTACGGATGTCTGAAAACATACCTGTATACGTAGCTGGATTACTCCTTGGTGTACGCCCGATAGGCGACTGATCCACTTCTATGACTTTGTCTATATGTTCTAAGCCCTCAATTTTCTTGTAAGGCAAAGCTTCTCTTTTAGAACGATAAAAATGACGGTTCAGTAAGGGAAACAACGTTTCATGAATCAAGGAGCTTTTTCCACTGCCACTCACTCCTGTCACACAAACTATCATCCCCAAAGGCAACTTTAACGTTACATTTTTAAGGTTATGTCCTGTAGCTCCTTTTATAGTGATCTGGTTACCATTTCCTTTACGCCTTTCAGCAGGAATCTCCATTTTAACCCGGTCACTCAGATAATCCGCCGTAATTCCACCATTCTTTATAAAGTCTTCCGGCGAACCTTGTCCTACTATTTTCCCTCCGTTTCTGCCTGCTCCCGGACCTACATCCAGGATATAGTCCGACTCCAACATCATGTCTTTGTCATGTTCCACAACCAAAACAGTGTTTCCTAAATCCCGCAAATCTTTCAAGGCTTTTATCAGCTTCACGTTATCTCTCTGGTGTAAACCTATACTAGGTTCATCCATAATATAAAGCACCCCTACAAGTTGTGTCCCTATTTGAGTAGCTAGTCTTATCCTTTGGGCTTCGCCTCCAGAAAGCGACTTAAGTGGGCGATTAAGGGTAAGATATGTTAAGCCAATTCCGTGTAAGAAACCAAGTCTTTTCCTAATTTCCTTCAAAATCTCAGTAGCAATAGCATTCTGCCGGTCGCTAAGCTGGTCTTCTACGGTAGAGAACCATTCTGTAAGGCCATCAATATCCATTTTAGATAGCTGGGCTATATTCATATCCCCCACCCTAAAATGAAGAGATTCTTTCTTCAATCTTTGGCCTTCACACTCCGGACACACTCTAACAATCAGAAAATCACGCAACCAGTCTTGTATTTTGTCGCTGTCAGACTCTTGCTGTCTTTTCAAGAAGGTGATAATGCCTTCGAAACTAGTGTTCCAATCTGTTCCTGGATACTTTTTGGATGCCACTTGTATAGGCTCATCACTACCATAAAGAAGCATTTTTAGTACATCCTCAGGTATCTTTTCTATCGGCAAACTTATAGAGGACTTAAACTTCTTAAGTATAGCTTCTATTTGTTTAAAAATCCATAAATCACGATATTCTCCCAATGGGGCAATACCTCCACGCATGATAGAAAGACTCTTGTCTGGTATGATAGATTCCTCTGTAATCTCTTCTATGGTTCCCATACCACTACAGGTAGGACAAGCACCATAAGGGGAGTTAAAAGAAAATGAATTAGGTGAGGGCTCCTCATAACTGATACCTGCTTCGGGGTCCGTAAGGTTTTGCGACAAGTAAATAACCTCATTCTTTTCTGTAAGCAATAATACAGACCCTTTACCCAACTTTAGAGCTGTACCTACAGACTGGCTCACCCGAAAACGATCTTCCGCCTTAGGAACTATTCGGTCCACCACTATCTCAATGTCGTGGATTTTATAACGATCTACCTGCATTTTAGGGTCAATATCCAGCACCTCTCCATCCACTCTCACTTTGGAATAACCCATCTTAGATATTTGCACAAAAAGCTCTCGGTAATGTCCCTTTCGGCCTTTTACCACGGGGGCCAAAATACTGAGTTTTTGCCCTAAATGGTTTTGGAAGATTTGGTCTATGATTTGGTCTTGCGACTGCTTAATCATGGGTTTGCCCGTGACATAGCTATAGGCTATCCCTACTCGTGCATAAAGCAAACGCAAGAAATCGTATATTTCTGTGGTAGTACCTACTGTAGAACGAGGGTTCTTTGAGGTAGTTTTTTGTTCAATACTTATTACGGGAGACAAACCGTTAATCTTATCTACGTCTGGTCTCTCCATACCCCCGATAAAACTTCGGGCATATGCAGAGAAACTTTCCATATAACGTCGCTGGCCTTCGGCGTAAATAGTATCAAATGCCAAAGACGACTTCCCGCTTCCGCTTATACCTGTAACAACCACCAGTTTATTTCTGGGAATATTTACGTCTATATTTTTAAGGTTATGCTCCCTTGCCCCATATACTTCTATGTTCTCGTGCCCAGTAAGATCAATATCATTCACTCCGAAAAAAATTTAACCCGTAAAGTTACGAAAATATAGCTAAGCCCGTAAGTTATGGTTTTATTTAGATAAGAAATAGGGCAAGAGATTGCAGAAATTAACGGCAAAAAAAAGCTGCCTCCAAACGGAAGCAGCCTTTTGCTTTATAAAAATCCAATTTTATTTCTTCTCTTCGAACTCATCATACCCTCCACTGTTAAGTACACTATTATTTTTACCGTAAAGG
This sequence comes from uncultured Lacihabitans sp., assembly GCA_964489955.1. Taxonomy (GTDB): domain Bacteria; phylum Bacteroidota; class Bacteroidia; order Cytophagales; family Spirosomataceae; genus Leadbetterella. The sequence goes on from CAZBAV010000030.1 coordinate 26,465, forward strand.
AAGTATACTAAGAAGCCGAGCGTTAACCAACCGATAGCCATATAAATAGCCGAACGCTCTAGGTTCATGATAAGGTAAATATTAGTAGCAATACCCGCAGTAGCTATTATTGGTAGCATAGGCGTTTTAAAGCCCCTCTTTAAATGTGGTTGCGTATATCTTAATCTCCACACTGCAAAACAAACCATAGAGAAGGCAAACAAAGTACCAAAACTACACATATGCACAAGCGTACTGATAGGCGTAAGAGCAGCCACTAAAGAAACTACTGCACCAATGATGATGGTATTCTTAACCGGAGTTTTTGTGTTTTGATTGATATCCTTAAATACTGGAGGTAAAAGACCATCTTTAGACATTCCCATGAATATTCTCGACTGACCTAACATCATCACAAGCAATACTGAAATCAAACCAACTGTAGCAGACACGGTAATAAGAATTACAGCCCAAGTCATCCCTGTGGCTTGTTCAAATGCTACAGCAACAGGTGCAGTAAGTGCATCTGGCACAGTTCCGAAATCTTGATAGTTCATCATACCAGTAAGCACCACAGACATTAAGATATAAAGAGCGGTACAAATCAATAGGGATGCTATGATTGCAAATGGGATATCTTTCTTAGGATTAATAGCTTCTGCAGCCTGAGTAGATACAGCATCAAATCCAATATACGCAAAGAAAACAGCCGAAGCTCCCATTATTATCCCCTTATATCCATAAGCTACTTCTGGAGTACCATGTGGCCCTATAATCGTAGTTGTTTCAGGAATAAAAGGTGTTAAGTTTTCAAAATTTATATAAAATGCCCCTACCAAAATAATAAATAACACAACCGAAGTCTTGAGGATAACAATCAGGTTATTTGTACTAGCGGCCTCTTTTGTACCTTTAGCTAAAATGTAAGTAACTACCCAAACTATTATAAATGCTGGCAAATTAAATGCAAAACCATCTCCCTCATACGATATAGGGTTGGTAATTAGGTTTTCGGGAATACTCATCCCAAACATTTTTAACATCTTGGTGAAATAACCAGACCAGCTCACCGCTACGGTCATAGCACCCATGGCATACTCTAGTACCAAACCCCATCCTATTAGCCAAGCGAAAAGCTCGCCTACAGTTCCGTACGCATATGCATACGCCGAACCTTCTACCGGTAACATAGAAGCAAATTCTGCATAACAGAGTGCAGCAAAAATACAAGCAATTCCTGCTACTACGAACGACAAAGCTAATGCTGGACCTGCGTGATAATAGGCCGCAGTACCTGTTAAAACAAATATACCACCCCCAATGATGGCACCAATTCCGATAGCCGTTAAGCTCCATTTTCCTAGTACCCTTTTCATGGTACTTTTCTTCATATCGGCTTCATAGGCTCCAATCGGTTTGGCCCGCCATATACTTTTTTCCATATATTAATCCTTTAGGGTTATGTTGAAATATGTGGCAATTTAAAATAAAATTAGCATAGGTGGACAAAAACCATAACAATAATTGGACTCTACCTTCTTTAGTTTTACAATATTCTCTATCAGTCAGATAGTTTTGTGGCAAGCTCTTTTTTCTGTAGCCGATATGTATTTGTGGCAAAATCCAGTAGGATGTTATACGCAAACGGGATTTGCTCCATCACCACGCCACCATATATGGCCATATCAAAAACCTTCAAAGCTTTTTCTAGACGGTCATTTTGGTAGAGCTCTGTAATCTCAGAAGTTGACATAGTGGAAACGGGTTTTCTATCTAACCATTCCATGTGTGACTTCCATTCAGAAATAGCCTTCCGTATATTGTCGGGCACATTGGGGTTCATAGCTCTCCGTTTATATGCTAGTACAAACTTCCGGTGCTGGCTATTGTACTTCCAAAGTATGTATTTCTTTTTAAGCCACTTCCCAAAAAAAACAAACAAGAGAAACACAGCTACCAAGAACCCTACAACATAGTATGTGATTTTAGGAATGTTCACATCCTCTGGGACATGGAAAAACTTAAGGCTAACCTTGGGGCTTCTCTCTACTATGTCTTTTTGGCCTACCAATATTTCCCTAAAAACAGTGGCGGAGTCCGAGAAAATCTTTACACCGCGAGCCCGGTCTAGCACAAAAAGTCTTAAACCAAGTTTACGCCCTAACTCATAACTTACCAAGGTATACACCACACTGTCATTACTGATATTCTTGTTCGTAACAGTCGGGAAAAACTCTGAGGACACAAAAACAAAAGACCCATAGTCAGAAGACGAATCCGGGAAAACTACCGCAGAACCGCTAGGATGCTTATATGACATAGACACTTTAACCTCTTCGCCTGTTTTTACAGAGTCCTTTAAGAAAACCACAGAGGGTTGTTGCCCAAAAAGAGCCGTGCTGAGAAATAGTAAAAAGCAGATCTTTTTCATTTCCTAAACCTAAAAAGTTGGATTAAACTCGGCACATAATCTGCTCCTGACTCTATAGCTAAATAGTTAGCCTTATTTTGAATACAAAGCTTTGCTAGCTTTTTCTTGTTTTCTTCGAAAGCATCGACCATACCCCTTTTAAAGGAGGTAGAATTGGTATCAACCCAGTTCATACGCCCACTTTCTTTATCTAATACAGGAATAATTCCCAGGCCCGGTAACATCACTTCACGCCTATCATAGATATGTAAAACAACCAAATCGTGTTTGCGTGCAAGTGCCTTTAGATTTTGTTCATAATTGGTATCCAAAAAATCTGAAATAAGTATTACTACACTTTTTCTCTTTAGAATATTCTGGGCAAAAGATATAGCTTCGCTGATGTTTGTTTTTGAAGAAGCCGGCTGTAGTTTAAAAATTCTGGAAATAATGTTATAAGCTTGCTTCATGCCGCTGTCCGGCCTCAGATATATTTCTTTGGCGTCAGAAAAACAGTATAAACCTACCTGGCTTGTTTCTTTTACAGCCGACAAAGTAAGTACTCCGCAGATTTCTTTGGCCGTATCAATTTTTAGACTCCCCTCCCGCCCTACATCTTGCGAACCACTCACGTCCAACAAAAAAAACACCGTTTGCTCCTTTTCCTCCTTAAAAATTTTCACGTACGCCCCATGCCCTTTTGCGGTGGTAATCCAGTCAATGGCCCGCACCTCATCGCCGTATTGGTAAGTTCTCAGGTCACTAAACTCCAGTCCGGTTCCCTTAAAAACCGAGCTAAAGTTTCCATTCAAATGAGAATTAACCGCTTTCCTGATTTTGATTTCGTACTTGACCAGTTTTTTGATTATATCTTTCAAAACCTACATTTAAGGATTATTAAGTAAAATAAATGTTTCCAAAAACCCTATCTTGCTTATTTTTGTATAAAAATCTCTTCTTCTATTGGAAAACTATGCCTTAAAAATAGTAATAATTTTACTCTTTACCGTTTCTGGGTGTAAATCCACACCAAAAGATATCCTTAGTGAAGAAAAAATGGCGGAGATTATTGTAGACATTAAGATGCTAGAATCTACAGCAGACCGCACTTTTTACAGAAGTATAGACTCCACAAGGGTTGCTTTTAAACAATTGCAAAAAGAAGTCTACAAAAAACATAAGATTGACTCCGCTGGCTTCAGTAAGAGCTATGACTATTATCTAAACAACAAAAGGCAGTTTCTAAAAGTATTAGAAAAAGCCGAAAAAATATTAGAAAAAGCAACCGAAAATGAGGAACCTGGTAATAATACCGACTTACAACGAATTTGAGAACATTGAACCCATCATACGGAAGGTTCTTAGTTTGTCTGGGTCTTTTCATGTGCTCATTGTAGATGATGGCTCTCCGGATGGTACCGCCAATATTGTGAAACGCCTTCAGCTTGAGTTTATTGGTAACCTCCATTTAGAAGAAAGAAAAGGAAAACTTGGCTTGGGGACAGCTTATATACATGGTTTTAAATGGGCTTTAGAAAGAGGGTATGAGCATATCTTTGAGATGGATGCTGACTTTTCGCACAACCCGGAAGATCTGATTCGTTTACTACATGCCTGTACCAAGGAAGGTTACGATGTGGCTATTGGCTCCCGTTATATAAATGGTGTAAATGTCATTAACTGGCCTATGAGCCGGGTTCTTATGTCTTACTTTGCTGGAATTTATGTGCGTTTTGTTACGGGGATGCCTATAATGGATCCCACAGGAGGATTTATCTGTTACAAAGCAGAGGTTCTCAGAGTTATCCCATTAGAAAAAATACGTTTTGTGGGCTACGCCTTCCAGATAGAGATGAAGTTTAATGCCTACTTGTTTAAGTTCAAAATAAAAGAGGTGCCTATTGTTTTCACAGACCGCACACGCGGGGTTTCTAAAATGTCTACAAAGATTTTTAAAGAGGCCGTTTTTGGGGTGGTAATGATGAAAGTATGGAGCTTGTTTAAGTCATTTAAAAGATAACCTATGGAAGTAAAAAAAGAGGATTTGCTAAAGTTTATCCACCTAGCATTAGAGGAAGACGTGCGAGACGGAGACCATACGTCTCTTTCTACTATCCCCGGAACTGCCGAAAGCAAAGCTCGCCTTTTGGTAAAAGACAATGGAATATTAGCCGGCGTAGAACTGGCACAACTCATTTTTGAGACTGTAGACCCTAAGTTAAAAGTAGAGGTTTTCATGAAAGATGGGGATCTCATGAAAGTAGGAGATATAGCATTTATAGTAAGTGGTCCAGACCGCTCTATCCTTACTGCCGAACGCCTTGTCCTAAATTGTATGCAACGTATGAGTGGAATAGCCACTGTAACCCGCAGCATCGTAGATAAGCTGGAAGGAACCAGATGTCAAGTATTAGACACTCGCAAAACTACACCTGGAATACGCTTGCTAGAAAAGTGGGCAGTTAAAATTGGCGGAGGAGTTAACCACCGTTTCGGGTTGTTTGATATGATTTTGATAAAAGACAATCATGTAGACTATGCCGGAGGAATAAAAAATGCTTTGCTTTCAGCACAAAAATATAACAATGAAAAAGGTCTAAACTTACCTATAGAAATAGAAGTGCGGAACTTAGATGAACTCCAAGAGGCCCTAGAGATTGGCGGAGTGGTACGTATAATGCTTGATAACTTTAGTTACGAAAACATCCGGAAAGCCCTTAAAATAATAGATGGCCGTTTCCCTGTAGAAGCGTCTGGAGGCATTAATCCCGACAATGTACGTGAATATGCAGAAACAGGCGTAGACTATGTTTCTATGGGCTACTTAACCCACTCTGTAAAGAGTTTAGACTTGAGTTTGAAGGCTATGAAATAAGAAAACACTTTGGATATAAGTAAAATGAATAGGGCGGCCAATTGGCCGCCCTATTCATTTTACAAGAGATTACTCATTAAGCCACTTCCCGCCTTACTTCATATAACGCAGAATGCTCAAACTTACTCTGGGCATACTCTAGAGTAACTATATACTTCTTGATACTTTTATCTGAAGGTAACTCAAACATGGCATCGGTCAGGATGGCCTCACAAATAGATCTTAGCCCTCTAGCTCCTAAGTTAAACTTCACCGCCTGGTCTACAATATAATCTATAGCATCTTCATTAAAAGAAAGCTCTATATCTTCCATCTTGAAAAGCTTCTTATACTGCTTAACCAAAGCGTTTTGCGGCTCGGTAAGAATACGCTTAAGTGTGTTTCTATCTAATGGATTAAGATAAGTAAGTAAAGGCAAACGTCCTATAAGCTCAGGTATTAACCCAAAAGATTTTAAATCCTGCTGGGTAATATACTTCATTAAACTTTCTTCAGAGCTCAAGTCTGCCTTTCCATCTACCTTAAAGCCTATTGGAGCTTTATTTATTCTTTTAGAAATGTGTCTGGCAATCCCATCAAAAGCTCCTCCACAGATAAACAAGATATTCTCTGTATTCACCTGCACCAGTTGCTGATCCGGGTGCTTACGGCCACCTTGGGGCGGCACACCTACTATAGAACCTTCCAAAAGTTTCAATAAACCTTGCTGTACGCCTTCTCCACTTACGTCTCTCGTTATAGATGGATTGTCTGATTTTCTGGCAATCTTATCAATTTCATCTATATATACAATACCACGCTGTGCCAAATCCACATTATAGTCAGATGCTTGTAACAAACGTGTAAGTATACTTTCTATGTCCTCTCCTACATACCCAGCCTCCGTAAGTACCGTGGCATCGGCTATTGCAAAAGGCACTTGCAGCATTTTAGCTATCGTGCGGGCTAGATAGGTTTTACCCGTACCGGTTTCTCCTACCATGATAATGTTAGATTTCTCTATATTCACATCATCATCTGTAGAAGGCTGCATTAAGCGTTTGTAGTGGTTATAAACCGCCACAGTTAGAACTTTTTTTGCTTCATCCTGGCCTATGATATACTTATCCAAGTACTTCTTAAGCTCCAATGGAGGCCTTAGTTCAAACTTCGGAAGTGGCTTTTTAGAAGTCTTGGCTTTCTTTTGTCCTCGTCCGTAGACTTCTTTCTGTATAACCTCATACCCCTGCTCTATACAGTCGTTACAGATACTGCCGTTTTCACCTGCTAGCAGCATCATAACGTCTTTCTCATCACGCCCACAGAATGAGCAATACGAATTCTTTGCTTTTGCCATTTAGTTTTTATCTCTGTAAAGAACCTCATCTATTAAGCCATAAGCTTTAGCTTCTTCGGCTTTCATCCAGTAGTCACGGTCTGAGTCTGCTTCTATCTGCTCAAAGCTCTTACCGGTATGCTGGGCTAAGATTTCGTATAGTTCTTTACGTAATTCTATGATTTGTTTTACAGTGATTTCCATATCACGTGACTGCCCCTGAGCACCACCACTAGGCTGGTGTATCATTACACGGGCATGAGGTAAAGCGGTACGTTTTCCAGCCGCTCCTCCAGCCAAAAGCACTGCACCCATAGATGCAGCCAAAGAAGTACAAATAGTGGCAACTTCTGGCCTTACATAATGCATTGTATCATACATACCTAAACCTGCATAAACAGAACCACCAGGGCTGTTTATGTACATCAATATATCTTTCTTGGCATCTACTGACTCCAAGAAAAGCAATTGAGCCACCACTATGTTTGCTATTTGGTCATCTATTCCTGTTCCCACAAAAATAATCCTGTCCATGATTAACCTTGAGAAAACGTCTATAGCAGCAAAACGCATAGGACGCTCCTCAATGATGTTTGGAGTCATGTTGGTTACATTGTGTTTCATATAATCATCAATGGTAAGCCCACTGATACCTGCATGATGCACGGCATATTTTCTAAATTCTTCTCCGAAATTCATCTTAATCTCCTTTATAATGTTATTTCTTAAAAACGCACAAATCTACCCGAAAAGTTCAAGGCCATGAAACACAAAATCGGGCTAGCTGTACACTAACCCGATTTTTAAATATTCCGTCAAAGCTTATTTATAAGACTCTTCGGCTATTTTGCTAAACTCATCTACCTTCACAGTTTTAATCTCACGGGCAACTTTGCTTTTTACAAAATCAAGAACTTTACGTCCAAAAGCCCTCTCAATATACTTTCTGGTAGCTTCTTTATCTTTTCCATCCAATTGTTTTTTGGCCATGTTTTCTACAAATTCTTCCATGCCGTCAAAACCACCTTGACCTCCAAAATATCCGCGGATTTCAGATTTCACCTCATCCAATGTATCGTTGTACTCCACTTTAATGTCATTACCACGAGCCACTTCGTTACGGATAAAATCAAGCTTTATTCCTCTTATGATTTTCGTAAACTCTGCTTCTACTTCTTCTGCAGAGAACTTCCCTTCATTTACTTCTATAAGGTAATCTTTAAGGAATGCCTCTGGAACTTCTATAGAAACAGTATCTAAAAGGCTTTTCTCGACTTCAAATCCGAACAAGAAATCAGATTCTCTGTTGTAGTTTTCCTTTATTATTTCTTTTACTTGCTCTATGAAAGAAGCCTCATCTGTAGCTTTCCCTTCTCCTAATACTTTATCAAAAAGTTCCTGATTAAGCTCAGAAGGCTCTACTCTGCTGATACGCTCTACTTCAAACTCAAAATTTCCTTCCAAAGCAGCAGCATCTTCATCAGACTTACCTGTAGCAAAACCTAATTCTTTAGGAGATTCAAAAACTGACTGTATGTCAAACGTTACTTTGTCACCTGCTTTAACTCCCAAAAATTGTTTCTGAGCATCTTCTTTTACCTTCTCTGTTGGAATTCCAGACTGGAAGAAAAACTCTGTAGACTCTTGGGTCAATTTCCCAAAAACAATATCTCCAGCTTCAGAAACTTCTGGCTCTTTATCTACTCCAAACCTTTTCTTAAGTCCGTCTATTGATTCTGTAACCTGCTCTTCAGTTGGCTCAATATCGTATTGTACCACCGCAGGAATATTCGATAAATCTACTGAAAAGTCCGAAGCAAAACCTATCTCATAATCAAAAGTGAAGTCTTTTTGAGTATTCCAATCTATTTCATAAGAATTGTCCTTTGGCTTTGGCTCACCCACCACAAGAAGTTTCTCGTCTTGGATTACTTTATTTACAGCATCGCTAGCAACTTTTATAACCTCATCTACCAAAACACTTTTACCATAAATGTTTTTGATATAAGGAATAGGCACATGACCAGGTCTGAAACCTTTTACTTGAGCAGTTCTTGCATATTCTTTAATCTTCTTGTCAACGGCCGACTTATAATCTTCTTCACTTACGTCCACCTTTAGATTTCCGAAAGTTGAAGAAACCTTATCAAACTTTGTTTGCATTTTTTTAAAGAGAGGTTAAAACCTTGAAAAATTAAAAAAACCCTCCAACCAAACGGTTGGAGGGTTAAGAAGTACGGGCGGAGGGAATCGAACCCCCACGCCTTGCGGCACTAGATCCTAAGTCTAGCACGTCTACCAGTTCCGCCACGCCCGCATGAACATCTGTTTCTTAATGTTCGGGCTGCAAAGGTAGCAGGATTTTTTTTAAAGCAACAATTTCTAAAACTTTTTTTTAAGTTTTTTTTCAATAAAAAGCATTCACTATCACAACATATTCATTACTAGCACTATACAAAAAGCCCTACATTTGTAATTTTTATTTTCTCCACCTTACTTTTAAGCTCTTTGGTTTTCTTTGGACTTTTTGGATTAAGATAAATATTTCTTTTCGCTACAGCTATGTGCGAGAGATGCATTCTTTATGGACAAAAACTCTATTCTTGAGCTTTCCCTTTCTTCTGAGAGAATTTAATGTTCAATAAAACACCCAGAACTATAACTAAAATACCACACAGGGACCGTAAATCATATGTTTCACCAAAGAAATAATATCCAGCCACTAATGCGTAAATTACTCCCAAATAATTAAGAATGGAGACTTTGGCCAGATTGGCCGTTTGGTAAGACTTTGTCATATAATATTGGGCTATTTGGGTCATAATACCAATACATAATAAATAAAACCAGTCCCATCCTTGCGGTGTATACCAGTTAAACAAACAAAAAGCACCTGTAATTGGCAACGTCACCAAAGGAAAATAGAACATAATCACCAGAGGATGTTCACTCGTTTTTAACAAGGCTATAATATTGTAAGCCAAGCCTGCAAAAAAAGCGGCACCTAAACCCATAAACACATCGAAGAAACTAACTCTTGGATCAAAACCTCGAATGAGTAAAACACCCGAAATGGCAACGATAAAGAATAAAAACTGCGGGAGCTTTACTTTTTGTTTCACCAAGAAAATACCCATAACAGCCGTAAACAATGGAGAAAGGTAGTTTAGCGTAACTGCTGAAGCCAGAGGGATATGCTGGATAGTATAGTATGAACCTACTAAACCCAAACAACCCGCCAAACCTCGAAAAAATAAAAGCTTTTTATTGCTTCCAAGTATTGGGATATCCATTTTTTTAAGGATGACATACGAAGCCACAAAACTAAAAACCGAACGAAAAAACACTACCTCCATGGTCGGCATATGAGAAACAAACTTCACAAAAACGTTCATTACAGCAAAACTCAGCCCCGCAATGAGCATATAACGTACACTTTTATCCATAAAGCACCTTATTTCACCGCCTTTCTTATTGCCGTAAAAGTAAGAAAAACTCTCCCTTTTTAGTTATTAAATACTAGAACCACGGCCTAGTCAAACCTGTAGTAAACCACAAGAAGGTTTTCCTGTCTGCCTGTCACACGAAAACATCTTTTGGGAGACGCCATAATCCGCCCCAATAATCCCAAAGCTTTTGCGTTTATCTACAAACCAGCCACCTCAGGAATAGTTATAAAAGCACCTTATTCGATGAGATATTTTTCAAAATGCTCCCAAAAATAGGATATTTTTAATTATTAATATAAATTAAGTATATTCTTTAAAAAATTTTCACTTTACACCAAAGATATAATATAAAAATGGCCGTACTTTTGCAACCCGAAAAAATTCGAGAATCTATTTAAGGAAATTTATACATAAATTTTCGGTCGGTCGACCAACAGTTAAGCACCCAAAATAAGTCTTAATCTGCTTTTTTTCACTAAAAGAATATATGATGCTGTTAAGCCATAGATTAGTTTTAGTTTTTATTTTTTTACCGTTTTTAACAACCGCCGCTTCTTTTGATAAATACATAATCAAACTCCTGAAATTTGAGGGAAAAGGTTATGGAATTCATAGACCTCTACATGGAGACAAAGAGTTTACCCGTGAAGAAGCAATTGAAATTTACCGTGCAGACTACTGGAACAAGTATCATGGTAACCGCTTTAAGAGTCAAGCTTTGGCAGAGGTGGTGATAGACCACTTTATCAATGCCGGCCACGGAAAGGATTTCATGAACATAAAGGCTTTTCAGGCCATTTTGGGAGTTGAGCAAACAGGAAAGTTAACTGTTGCCAACATTCGAGTAGCAAACGAACACCCCAACCCCGAAGAATTAGTAAATGCCTTTGTACGGTATAGAGTACTTTACTATAGATCAAGGAAACTTGCTTATAAATACCCGGGGTGGGAAAAAAGAGCGAGGTCTTTCTTTATCTCATCGCAAGAAAATGAGGTTAATGTGTCACATTACACGCTGCCCGATGAATGGGAAGAACGATTTGAACATATAGCTTTAGCAGGGTAAGTTCTGTCTGGTTTTTGAGTCAATAGTTATAGTTAGGATTTAGTATCTTTGTTATAGCTATTACTTTAAAATGAAAAAAGATATCTGGATTCTCTTAGGGTTTATCCTCCTAAAGTTTGTACTGCATTACGCCTTGGTAAGTGACGTTTACGAACTCCAGCGTGACGAGTACCTTCATCTTGATCAAGCAAATCATCTGGCTTGGGGGTACTTATCTGTTCCTCCATTAACTTCCTGGGTTTCTCTCCTTATAAAGTTTCTCGGAAATTCGGAGTTTTGGGTGAGATTTTTTCCCGGATTGTTTGGCGTGTTAACCTTGGTTTTGGTTTGGAAAACTATTAAAGAGCTGGGCGGAAACTTGTTTGCCTTGTTTATAGGCATGACGGCCTTATTACTTTCGGCAACTTTAAGATTAAACATCCTTTTTCAACCTAATTCATTTGATGTCCTCTCTTGGACAGCTGTTTATTATTTTGTCATCAAATATATTAAAACCGATCAAACTAAATGGCTATATTGCTTAGCGTTTAGTTTTGCATTAGGCTTTTTAAATAAGTACAATATAGCCTTTTTGTTGTTCGGACTTATCCCTGCTTTGCTACTGACGAATCAGCGGGTTGTTTTAACCAAAAAGAGTTTTTCCTTCGCTGTACTTTTTGCTTTCATTTTGATTCTACCTAATCTTTACTGGCAGTACGAACACGATTTCCCGGTGTTTTATCATATGGAACAGCTTACCAAGTATCATTTGGTAAATGTAAACAGACTGGATTTCTTAAAAGATCAGGTATTGTTTTTTTTCGGAAGTGTTCCCTTATTAATGGGTGCTGTTTATGCTTTCCTCTTTTACAAACCTTTCAAAAATTATAAGGTCTTTCTTTACTCTCTGTTATTTACACTGACTGCATTTATGTACTTTAAAGCGAAATCGTATTACGCAATAGGTCTTTTTCCTATTTATATCGCTTTCGGGTCTGTTTTTGTATCTCAAGTTCTTGATGGAAAATGGATAAAATGGGCAATTCCTGTCTATACGATTATTGTTTTTGTCCCTATGTTTAAGCTCTTTTTCCCGAACAAAACACCCGAACAAATTATTGCCAATGCTGATTCATACAGAAAGTATGGACTTCTAAAATGGGAAGATGGCAAGGAATACTCTTTACCTCAGGATTTTGCTGATATGCTGGGATGGAAAGAAATGGCAGAAAAGGCAGAAAAAGCTTATAACTCCATGCCCAATAAGGAGAAAACATTAATCATGTGTGATAACTATGGGCAAGCGGGAGCCATAAATTACTATAGCAAAGGGAGAATAAAAGCCCACTCCTTAAATGCGGACTATGTGAACTGGTTTGATTTATCCATACCTTACGAAAACCTTATTAGGGTTAAAAATACAGGAAATCTTGAAGCCGAAATAGAAGAGACTTCTCCATATTTTCAGCACGGATTTCTTTCGGATAGCGTAGCCAATATTTACGCCCGAGAATATAGAACAAGCATAATATCGTTTATTAAAGCCAAAGTAAATATAAATGAGAGAATACGGTTTGAAATAGAAGAGAATAAGAAAAGGGAGTAGCCCTCCCCCCTTTCTTGTTTTAAGTTGGCTGTAGTTTACTCCAGCAATTAGAAATACTTATTAGAATGTAAACATATAAAATTAAGCCGCATATAAACGATAGACTTAGATGACATAAGGCATACAAGCATTATTCGCATAGATATTGTGGCAAAAATTAATTTTCTCTCTTTTAGGTTTCGCGTTTGTGGTTAAGAAAATGCTCGCTTAAGTAAACTAGGGCATTCAAGTTTATAACTTATATGCTATGGATTCCATTAAAGAGCGATTTTAATTCCAAGATTATTCAATAGCAAGAGACTTCCATTCTCCATCCACATAAATCTTAACCTTGTTTACATCTATATCATAAAACATCATTCCGTTTTCTAGTGCAGTAGTTGGAGCCTCATCCGTTTTTATTCTAGGAAGGGTAATATACCTTGGAAATATCTCAAAAGCTCTTCTGGCAACGGGCCCACCACTTGAACACTCTCCTGCAATAACCTCGAAGTCTACAGGAGTTCCTCCGGGAGCTAAGGTGCCTGTACCATTATTAACTGTTGGTACCCATTGAGCCGTGCAAGGCACGGTGAGGCTAGTACTAGGAAGTAAGCTTCTGTAAGTATAGGCTAAATCAATTGGAGTTGATTGACTTGCACTATAATATCCTTGCCACCAATAACCATTACGTCTAAATACAACGGATCGAGTTATATATCCCAAATAGTCATATAGTTGAGTACCCGGATCTATCACTACGTTTGCCTTGGTAGGGTGAATTACCCCTCCGGCAGGCGTTGCAATTAACTGATAGGTTGTGTTTGATGATGTGGCCAGATTTCGCAATGTAATAGACCCTGTTTGTGCTGCTACAATATGAGTAGTAGCTACAGTAAAGAAGATAAGAAAAATACAATTTTTAAGTGCTTTCATGTTCATGATAATTTGGTTTATCGTTTAAAATAAATACGTTATCAATGATACCATTGATGCACAAAGATTAGGGAAAATGGGTTGTTTAGGAAGTTTTGGTTATTTTTTTATCGTACTATTTATTATCTGGTAAACGCGTTTATAGATAGACTTGCCTCCAATTCCCGGTCATTTGATATCTATTCTTTTTGGTAAATTTCTGCTAAAAAAATGAGCACTCATTTTTTCTAAGGAAAAGAAGAATTTTTTAATTAGCATAACTATATAGTATATAAAAACTTGTTTAAGAGCGACTTAGAATTCATAAAATAACATCATCGTATAAGAAGAGTTTAAGGCAAAACATTAAGAATAGTTCCGAGAGAAAAGGAGTCTTTAAGAATCGATTTTATGCAGACAAGAGGACTCGTTTTCTCCGAGAATTCGTAACGAAAGAAGGCATAAAAATTAGTCTGAGTAATTTCTAATCATTTCTTTCAAAAAGTGCTTAAAAATCTACATTTGTTAAGAACTTTATCTGAAATCACTCTAACCTAGTATAAGATTTTTTCAACTTATCTTTCTCAAATTTTCACTATTTAGAAAAAGAGAAACTAGCCCAATTTATCCTAGTAAAATACTATGAGATTTACTGGATCTATAGTCTTCTCTCTGTACTCCACAGGAGCTTGGCCTATACACAAAGTAGCACTTGTATCTGCACGTTACAACGCACCTCTTAGGCTTTAGTTCTATTAAGCCGTACTAATACTTTTTTCCAACCAAACCTCTAATTCTAAACCCACTCAGGTTAAAATGTAAATACCACCTGTCTTTAGCAGAGTCTTGTAAGTTGAAACTCTGTGAGAATAAAATCAGTATTGAGAGACAAAATCTATAAATTATTAATTTTCTTTACGAAATCTACAACATCTTCAAAGGTTGCTTCCTTCTCATCAAATTTAATACTATAAAGTTCAGACAAGTTTCTCAGGTCTTTTTTTGTTAAAATATATGCGATACTCCCTTTAAATCTCGACATATAGGGATTCGACTGCTTTGAGGTATTAATGAATAAAACTTTCATCTTTTCATTATTTACACTCTCAAGATTTTTCCCCCATTTAAACGATTCTCTTGTCAAAGCTCCCGCTAATCCGCCTGTTCCACCGTAACCTTTACCAATTTGTTTGTCCAAATATGATTTTGGTTTAATAAAAATCAAACAATATTTACCCACTAAGTCAAGCCTGCTCCAGTCACCCCAACTGTTTACTTCCTGAGAATAACCTAAATTGAAATAAAAATCACCGTTAAACTCAAGCATCCATGACCTTTCTCCTTCTCTAAACTTCTCTAATGATGAATTATTATAAGCCACTTTATCTGCCATAATCAAAGGTATATTATTTCGTAAAGAGTCACTTGCAATCTCTCTCGCTTGTTTCCCCTTTAAAACAACTAATTTATCTTCCGCAGTTGGTGTTCTAGATAGAAAATCATCTGTTGTTTTATAGAACTTAACATTCTCTATTATCGCAGAACTACCCGAGAAACGGAGCTGAGCTTCGCAATTTATTCCTAAAATGAGTAAAATACAGGCCAAATAAAATTTCATATTCTGTTAAATGTGATTTACTAGTAACATCTTAAGTTTGTTGCGGATTTAAAAAGTCAAATACTTAGATAAAGTTTCTTAACAAAAGGCGGCACTTTCGCAATGCCCTCCCAAAAATATCAAATAAATATCTCCTTTACAACAACTCGAAAAAATCCCAGATACACCTTGGAAACCAACGAATTAGTCTGAATGTATCATCTTTCTGTCCTAATCAATTTTCATCAATAGTTTTTATAGCGTTTTATCAAAGTAAGAGAAGGTATTCAAAAAAAGTTCATTGAACTGTATACCGTTCCTCAGAAAGAAAAAGTGTGATATGTAAAAAGTGGTCATTATCTTAGTAGAAAAATACCGCAATGGGAACACTAATTTCTGAGATAAACAAGAGCATTTCTTCTCTGCCAGAAAATGCCTTAGAAGATTTGAAAAAGTATATTGACTTTTTAGCTTATAAGCACGGCGATTGGGCTGATACCCTAACCGATGCAGAACGAATTTCTATAGATAAAGGACTTAAAGACATTGATGATAATAATGTCAAATCTCATGCCTTGGTTCAAGAAAAGATGCGAAAGTATTTATCTGAAGCCCAATAATATATAGAAGTAGTCTGGTCTGAGGAAGCAGAAAGGATGTATTTTAAGATTGTAGACTATCTTCTTTCTGAATGGAATGTGGTCGTAGCCACTCGCTTTGAAGACTCTGTTAGCAGCTTAATTATCAAATTGCAATCTTTTAAAGAAATGTGCCCGCTTTCTAAAATTCTGCTTTGCCACAAATGCAGTATTGATAAACACAACTCTCTTATCTACAAGGTCATGAATAATACTATTTATATTGTAACGCTTCTTGACAATAGGAGTAGTCATGGGTATTAAATTCACTTTAAAATAGTATAGTTTACTAACTTAAAAGTTTTTTTAACAAAAGCCATAATGACAAAAATGGAGGGTACAGAAAATAAAGTATCAATAGAAGAATTAATAAAAATACTATCTATAGCAAGTATATATCTTACCCTTTTGGGATTGTTCATTTTGAATTCATTCTACGCAACCTTCGACTTTCATCTAATTAACAAGTATATAGACTTTAGCGAAGTTCTAATTTCTGTTTTTGGTGCGTCAAAGTATTTTCAACTGCCTTTTATATCGGCTTTTCTTATTATCCCTCTTGTTCTCCATTTAAATATTGAAGAAAAATTTAGTTTTAGGAATTTCATGAAAACCATTGCTTTCATTGTGATGCTTGACCTTGTTATCGCATGTCTAATTGTTTCTCTAATCTATCGAAACTCTATAACTTTAGATAAAATAGCTTTTTCAAGTATAGTGGTTATTATTTTTTTCACTGCTCAATCCTTAATAAGTAATTTTTCCAAAAAGCATTGGAAGCTTTTAGAAATCCAATATCATTTATTTACTATTAAAACAATAAGAATTATAGTATATGTGTGTTTTTTCTCCTGTTTCATTTTTGTAAACAACAAAATTACAGCCCTTGCAATTAAAGAAAAAAACATCTACAAAGGAACCACTATCCATTTACAAGAAGAAACGATTATAACAAATGGTACTCTGATTTATGTCGATTCCCAAAAAAACTACACTTTTTTATTCAACAGAAAAGAAAACCAGATGGTCGTAATACCTAATTCTTCAATTTCGAAAATTATCTTTAACCAAAAGAACTTCAAATCGTATTTAGACTTATTTCGGGACAATACTAAATAATTCCTCTTTACAACAAACAAAAAAGGCGTCACTTTCGTAACGCCTTTCAAAATTGTCAAAAATTCCTTACAACCTCTCAAAAATCCCGGCTACACCTTGCCCGCCACCTACGCAGGCGGTTACCATACCGTATTTTTGGTTACGGCGTTTCATTTCGTTTAGGATTTGAACCGAAAGCCTGCCTCCCGTAGAACCTAAAGCGTGGCCTAATGCAATGGCACCACCGTTCGGGTTAAGTTTAGTTTGGTCAATACCCAATTCTTTTACTACGGCCAGTGCCTGAGCAGCAAAGGCTTCATTTAGTTCAAATTGATCAATATCGTCTAGTTTTAAACCTGCTTGTGCCAATGCTTTAGGAATAGCCGCTACAGGGCCTATTCCCATCAGACTTGGTTCTACTCCTGCCACAGCGTAAGACACCATTCTGGCAATTGGCTTTAATCCCAGTTCTTTCACTACTTTTTCAGAAACTACCAATAAGAAAGCAGCCCCGTCAGAAGTTTGGGAAGAATTCCCTGCCGTAACGCTTCCTCCTGCTGCAAATACGGGTTTTAGTTTGGCTAAAGCTTCTACGCTTGTGCCGGCCCTTGGACCTTCGTCTTGTGAAACCGTGTATTCTTTGGTTTTCTTTTTGCCACTGTTGGCATCAAAATACGTTTCTTTTACGGTGATAGGCACTATTCCACTATCAAAATACCCTTCTTTTTGGGCGTTCAGAGCTTTCATGTGCGACTGATATGAGAACTCATCCTGCTCCTCACGGCTGATTTTATATTTCTGTGCAACCTGCTCTGCCGTCAATCCCATCCCGATATAATAATCAGGATGTTCCGAAGCAATGTTATAATTCAAAGCCGTTTTGTACCCTGTAGTAGGTACAAGTGACATGGATTCTGTCCCACCGGCAATTACAATATCGGCCATTCCGGCTTGTATTTTACCGACCGCCATAGCCACAGCTTCCACACCACTACCGCAATAGCGGTTGATTGTAATCCCTGGCACTTCTTTACCCAAAGCCAAAAGGGAAATGTAACGAGCCATCTGCATTCCCTGATCGGCTTCAGGAACAGCATTTCCTACGATAAGGTCATCCACATTTTGAGGATCTATTTCCGGATTCTTAGCCATTAGATGTTTGATTACATCGGCAGCTAAATCGTCCGGACGAGTAAATCTGAACACACCTCTGGGAGCTTTCCCAACAGGCGATCTGTATCCATCTATTATATATGCATCCATTTTGTTTTCTTGTTTAATTTTAAGCTGTTAGCTATCAGCCTTCAGCAGTCAGCTGACTGCTTTTCACTTTTAGTTATAAATTAGTTTCTCGGTGCTTTGCCGCCGCTGATAATTCCCTGCATACGTTCCATCGTTTTTCTTTCGGCACATAGAGAAAGGAACGCCTCTCTTTCCAGTTCTATCAGATACTGCTCACTCACAGTTTGTGCATAGCTCAGGTCGCCACCACAAATTACGTACGCCAGCTTCTCCGCTATAAGAGCATCGTGATCTGTGATATAATTAGCCATACGCATAGACTTGATTCCGGCTTTGAAAAGGGCAATACCGGTACGGCCCTGAACTTTGATGTCTGTACGGCGAATCGGCTGTGTATATCCGTTCTCAGCTAACTCTATCGCGGCTTGTTTGGCCTCAGCGATTAAGCGACTGCGGTTCAATACAATCTGGTCACGGCCTTTCTTTAAATAATTCATCTCGAAAGCCTCATGAGCAGAGGTAGAAACTTTTGCCTGAGCAATGTTCATAAATGCCGACTGAAGAATGTTCAATTCTGTGTCGCCCGGCTGATACAAGTCAGAGGCTCTCAAAGCCATTTCTTTTGTTCCTCCACCTGCGGGGATAAGTCCCACTCCAAGTTCTACAAGACCCATGTACAATTCGGCATGAGCCACCACTTTGTCAGCATGGAGGTTAAGTTCGCAACCTCCGCCCAAGGCCAGAGAATGCGGAGCCGTTACCACCGGAATCGACGAGTATCTGGCACGCATCATGGTTTCCTGGAAAGTAGCAATCATCAGGTCAATTTCATCATATTCCTGCTCCACAGCATACATAAACAGCATGGCCAGATTTGCTCCT
>CAZBAV010000031.1:0-28937 GCA_964489955.1 uncultured Lacihabitans sp.
CCAGCGACCCTCTGATTAACAGTCAGATGCTCTAACCAACTGAGCTATTCAGGAATCTTTTCAACCATTTTTGAAACTGTGTCTCTCTTATGGTGGTGCAAAAGTAGAGCCTTTTTAAATACGTGTCAAGCATTTTCTAGTAAAAAAATCCATTTTTTTTAGAAATAAAAAAGCAACTCCCTGCATAAAAAATGGAAGTTGCTTTTTTATAGGCACTTAAGACACTTACGAAAGAGCCGGCCTAGCAAACACTCTATCAAGGGTATTGTAGTACATCTGGCCAAACTTGTCATAACA
Organism: uncultured Lacihabitans sp.; assembly: GCA_964489955.1. Lineage (GTDB taxonomy): Bacteria > Bacteroidota > Bacteroidia > Cytophagales > Spirosomataceae > Leadbetterella. The sequence continues at coordinate 298 of CAZBAV010000031.1, forward strand.
CCACGACTTCAAGTCTAAAATCTCGTTTGGTAATAGTTCTTTTACTCCCTTTCTTAGCTCTTTCTCAAACAACAACTTGTCAAAACTTACCTTTACTAATATAACTTTGATATAAGCTAACATAATTATACAGTTTTTTTAGTTCAACAATAGAACGTAATTATACTATAATTTATTAGAATAATCAAAACATTTTTAAACTATTTTCGAGACTTTCTTCTAGTTCTGTCTCTTTACCAAATACTTGCAGCAGCCTCCTAAGCACTCCTTCGACCACTGCATCCGGACAGGAAGCCCCACAAGTCAGAATTAACCGCTGCCGGTTATTCAAATCCACAAAATTGAAACTGCTCTTTTCTATTCCCAGATGAATATCGAAATGGTTAATCTCTTCCTCAGATTTTATACTTCCAGCCGATTTAATAAAATAAGTTGGTAATTTTTGCTCCAACAGCTCTACCAAATGTGTAGTGTTAGAACTATTATATCCTCCTACCACAATAGCCAAGTCCGCATCCTCCTGCATAAGGGCGTAAGTAGCATCCTGATTATCATTTGTAGCATAACACAGCGTGTCTTTTGTGCTTGCAAAATGGTCTACTACACTTATGTCTGATAGCCCATAAAAACCTATTAACTCCTCCTTTAAATAATTGGCAATTTCCTGGGTTTCAGAAGCCAGCATCGTGGTTTGGTTAACTACTCCCAATTTGACCAAATGCTGCTCCGGGTCAAACCCTTCAGAAAAGCGTCCATCAAAATCAGAAAAGAACTCTTCTTTACCTTTTTCTTTCCTTATATATTTTGCTAAAAGTCTTGCTTCTCCTATATCTTTAATAACTAAAGTATTGGCCTTTGATGTACTGTGCGAAAAAGTAGCACGAGTTTCTTCGTGGTTTGGTTTGCCATGAACCACTACCGTATAGCCTCTCTCACCAATCTGGTTTGCACGATTCCAAACCTTTTCTACAAAAGGACAGGTTGTATCATAGTTATAAGGATTAATACCCATCCCTGACAATTCTTCCTGTATCTCTATAGTGGTACCAAAAGCCGGGACAATTACAATATCTTCATCATTAAGTGAATTGAAATCTACCAACCTGTTGCCCTTAGTATCCATTAAAAAACTCACTCCTTCGGCTTGTAAATCGGCGTTCACATCCGGGTTATGGATCATTTCGCTCAATAAGAAAACCCTCTTGTCGGGATTTTCATTAAGAGTCTTGTATGCAATTTCAACCGCATTTTCTACTCCATAGCAAAAACCAAAATGTCTTGCCACCAAAATAGTGAGGTTACCAAACTCTAAGACAGTGGGTTTAAAGTCTCGCTTAAGCTTATCTTTGGACCTACGCGTCTCTTTTATCTTTGAGATTACAGAACTCTTAAACTTCGATGGAATATCAAAAGTCTTCATATCAACACATTTCTTTAACTTCCAAAACCTCCACACAGGCGGCTTTGTTCCAAAATTAATCGAAATAATGTCATGCAGCACTTTCAATTTATGATTAATTTCGCACTTGGTAAAAAATGAATTCAGAAAAAATGTTGAAAAGGTTTCTTGTTTTTGTGTTGTTGGCAGTGGCGGCTCCAGCCTTTCCCCAATCTTCTTTTATCCCCTTAAACCATAATTCCGAATACTTTTTGGATAGAATTGAGGTAAAAACAGGTCGACTTTCTAATGAATTCCACAGTACTGTTAAACCCTATAACCGAGAAGCTGTAGCAAAATACCTCAAAGGAATTAAGTCAGGTGATTATTATAAACTACCGTATACAGACAGGCAAAACATAGAGTTTATCAAAACCGACAATTGGGAGTTCTTTAAGGACGACAGTACCCTACGCCCCAAGAAAGCACTTTTAAAATATTTTTTTCGTACCAAAAGTGATTTCCTACATGTAGAACATGAAGATTTTGACATCCACGCATCGCCTATCTTGCACTTATCCTATGGCCAAAACTCTGCATATGGCAACTTACAAGAACGGACATTATCTAACAACACCCGCGGAGTAGAAATCCGGGGACGAATAAACGATAAGCTCGGTTTTTACACCATGCTTACAGACAATGTCACTGTAGCCGATAACTATTTCATAGATTACTATCGTAAAAACGGAGCCTTCCCGTACGAGTCCTTTGTGAAAATTCAGAATGACGACACATTAAAATATAGCCTTAACTATTTCCAAGCCCTGGGGTACATTACATTCAGGCCTATTAAAAGCTTACAACTAAGCTTTGGGCACGATAAAAATTTCATAGGAAATGGAGTCCGTTCATTAATACTCAGTGATTTTAGTGCCCCATACTTGCAACTAAAAATGGATTTACGGCTGGGGCGTTTCCAATACCAGAGTATTTATGGCCAAATGACAAATCGTCAAATAGAGACGATACCATTCAGCCAAAAAACAAATGTGCCAAAATATGTGGCGTTCCACCATTTAAACTTCAATGTGACCCCTAATCTGAATATTGGTCTATTTGAATCTGTAATGTTTGGAAACCGCAAAATTGGTTTTGACTTAAATTACCTTAACCCCATAATTTTCTACCGTTTTATAGAAGGATATCTTGGAAGCTCGGATAATGCCATGGTAGGAATGGATTTTAAGTGGAACTTCCTAAAAACTGCGAGCCTTTACGGGCAGTTTATTCTTGACGAATATAACAAAAAGGAGTTTAGCGAGGACCTTTGGTGGTCTAAGAAATACGGCTTCCAAATTGGAGGAAAGTACTTTGATGCCTTTGGTGTGAATAATCTCGACCTTCAGTTCGAACACAACATGGTACGCCCTTACGTATACTCTCATTTTACCACCTTTACCAATTTTGTAAACTACAACCTCCCCATGGCACACCCTTTGGGAGCCAATTTCAGAGAAAACATCGCCATAATACGTTACCAACCTAGCCAAAAACTGCAACTTAAAGTGATTGGCTCTATTGCAAACAAAGGAGAAGATATAGACAGTACTAACTATGGTGGAGATATACAGAAAATAAATATTATAAACAGACCTCGTGATTATGGCGTAAAAGTGGGTCAAGGCTTTAAGAACACAATTACTTTTGTAGAAGCATCTGCCACGTATATGCTTTGGCACAATATATATGCGGAGCTAAACTATAAATACCGTAAGGATTCATTCTATCCAAGCCAAAACAGCTACTCGGCTGGCATCAGATGGAACTTTCCCCAAAGGTCTTATATGTTCTGACACATTTTTTGTAAGTTTGGATTTATTATGAGAGAGGATTATCTACAAGGCGGAAACGAAAACTTATCTTCAGGAGAAAAGGAGATAGAAAGAGCTTTACGTCCTCTTAGTTTTGGCGATTTCTCGGGACAAGACAAGATTCTAGAAAACCTAAAGGTATTTGTAAAGGCTGCCAAGTTAAGGAAAGAGGCATTAGATCATGTCTTACTCCACGGCCCTCCTGGTTTAGGAAAAACTACTTTGTCACACATTATAGCTAATGAACTTGGTGCTAACCTAAAAATTACATCGGGTCCAGTTTTGGATAAACCCAGTGATTTGGCGGGTCTCCTCACGTCTCTTGAAACTAATGACGTACTTTTTATAGACGAAATACACCGCTTAAATCCTATTGTAGAAGAGTATCTCTACTCTGCTATGGAGGATTACAAGATAGACATCATGCTGGATAGTGGCCCTAATGCCCGCAGCGTGCAGATTGGCCTTAATCCCTTTACCTTGGTTGGAGCCACAACTCGTTCGGGTTTGCTGACATCACCACTTAGAGCCAGATTTGGAATTAACTCCAGGTTAGAATATTATGATTCTGCCCTCCTTACACGTATTATTGTTCGCTCGGCAGCTATACTAAATACACCTATTGACGAAGATGGAGCTTTTGAAATAGCCCGTCGTAGCCGCGGTACGCCACGTATTGCCAATAATCTTTTGCGAAGGACACGAGATTTTGCACAGGTGAAAGGAACTGGGAAAATTACAGTGGAAATAGCACAAATAGCTTTACAGGCACTAGATGTAGACCAGCATGGCTTGGATGATATGGATAACCGTATCCTAAGTACTATTATAGAGAAGTTTAAGGGGGGGCCAGTAGGTCTTAGCACCATTGCTACAGCTGTGGGTGAAGAAGCCGAAACAATAGAGGAAGTTTATGAGCCTTTCCTAATACAAGAGGGTTTCTTAAAGCGTACAGCTAGAGGAAGAGAAGCCACAGAGAAGGCTTACAAGCACCTTAATATCGTACCCAAATACCGGATGGGAGAATTATTTTCTGATAATTTATAGTACGCATTCTATTTATTATTATTTTTAGGAGAATTGGCACAAAAACAACTTTGTACCCTTAACTCTCATAACCTAAAAATAGTATGGCTGGAGTACGATTAAAAAAAGAACAAGAAGAAACGGTTAAGATAGAAAAACGAGAAACGGCCCAACCCATTTTATTTGAAATTGCGTGGGAAGTCTGTAATCAGGTGGGTGGAATATATACCGTGATAAGGTCCAAAGTGCCATCTATGGTGGAAGAATGGGGTGATAATTACTGTTTAATAGGTCCATATTTCCAGCAAACAGCCAGTATAGAGTTTGAACAGATACATGACGACGACTCCGTATTCTGTAAAGTTGCACAAAAGCTGCAAGCCCAAGGAATAGATGCCCACTATGGACGCTGGCTTGTTACCGGTAACCCAAACATAATCCTACTTGACATAAACCAGGCTCTGGCAAATATAGATAGCCTGAAGTTTGACTTATGGGAAAAACACCAAATATCAACCCTAAATAGCGAGTCTCTTGTAAATGGCGTGATAGCATTTGGAGGTATGGTTAAGTCCTACCTAAAGACCTTTGTAGAGTGCAAGCCTAGAAACCAAGAATGTATTGTGCATTTCCATGAATGGATGGCCTCGACAGCTTTACTTGATCTTAAAAAAGAGAATGTAAATGTAGCTACTGTATTTACTACACATGCTACCATGCTTGGCCGATATATAGCTGGAAACGTAGATGACTTTTACGAAAGGCTCCCTACCTATGACTGGGAAAAGGAGGCCAAACATTATGGTATAGAAGCTCAGGCAAAGATAGAACGGCTCTCTGCCCAATATTGCAATGTACTTACCACTGTATCTGATGTAACTGCCCGGGAATGCGAGGTGTTTTTTGGCCGTCAGTGTGACTTAATCCTACCCAACGGATTAAACATTACCCGTTTTGCGGCTACCCACGAGTTCCAAAATCTACACCTAAAGTATAAGCAGAAGATAAACCAGTTTGTGATGGGGCATTTCTTCCAAAGTTATTCTTGGGACTTAGACAACACCGTATATTTTTTCACATCAGGCCGATACGAGTTTAAAAATAAAGGTTATGACCTTACTCTGGAGGCTCTTAAAAGGCTTAATTTTAAAATTGTACAGTCCGGTCTGGATATTACAGTAGTAATGTTCATTATTACGAGAAACCCTGTACACTCTATAGATCCACAAGTACTACAATCGCGTGCAGTGATGGAAGAAATAAACCAAACATGTAAATCTATAGAAAGGGAAATTGGAGAACACTTGTTTTATGACTCGGCATCAAATGATGATACTACCATGCCCGATCTGAACCAATTCGTAAGCGAATACTGGAGACTAAGGCTCAGGAGAACTATACAAACCTGGAAAACTAAAACCCTGCCAAGAACAGTAACCCACTTACTGAAGGAAAAAGACGATATAGTAAAGTTTTTTGAGAGGACTAACCTACAAAATCATCAACAAGACAGGGTAAAGTTTGTATACCATCCAGACTTTATTTCTTCTACCAATCCGCTATTTAGTATGGAGTATAGCCAGTTTGTACGTGGATGTCATTTGGGCATTTTCCCTAGCTATTACGAACCGTGGGGGTACACACCTCTTGAGTGTATAGTAAGGGGTATTCCTACAGTAACAAGTGATTTATCTGGCTTTGGTGACTTCATGAAAGACCTTATGACTGACCACGAAAATGTAGGAATTTATCTGGTAAACCGCAAGGAAAGTAACTTTGATAAGGCTGCTGACCAGCTAGCTGAAATCATGTTTAAGTTTGTTACCCTAAGCCGCAGGGAACGTATTATGCAAAGAAACAGAGTAGAAAATATATCTGATGTGTTTGACTGGACTAACCTCCGCACATACTATGATACTGCCCATGATTTGGCATTGAAGAAGAAAGGACGCTGAGTCTTATAGCCACGACTGCACCAATTATAGGTAAAACTATTGTGCAGTCGTGGCTACAGCCTTATCTACTTAACCAAATATTTTAGCTAAGCTATCTACTGTCCTATCTATTTCTTCCTCTGTAGTGAATTTACAAAAAGAAAAACGCACGTTTGCACGGCCACTTTCTAACTTTAAAGCATTTAGAACATGAGACCCCTGATCAGTTCCACTAGAACAAGCACTTCCGCCCGAACATGAAATCCCTTCAATATCTAAATTGAAAAGTAACATTTCATTATCTGCGTGCTCCGGGAAACTCACGTTTAACACCGTATATAGGCTATTATCTACATCTGCAGACATACCGTTAAACCTTACGCCAGGGATTCTCTCTCTCAGTTGAGAAATCATCCTCGACTTTATCCCTTTTACATGACTTATATGTTCATCTAAACTAGAATTAGCCAGTTCCAAGGCTTTTGCTAAGCCTACTATTCCATAAAGGTTTTCGGTACCCCCACGCATATTACGTTCCTGTGCACCACCATGGATAAATGGAGAAATCTTGTTTTTTGCGTTAATGTAAAGAAAACCTACACCTTTGGGTCCATGAAATTTATGTGCCGCACCAACTAAAAAGTCAATAGGTAATGTCTGCAAGTCGAACTTAAAATGACCCATTGTCTGTACGGTATCTGAATGGAAAACGGCTCCGTGCGTCTGGCAAATCTCCGCTACTTTCTGCAAATCCAAAAGATTGGCAATTTCATTGTTCCCATGCATGAGAGAAACCATGCTATTGGGGTTAGACTCCAATAAAGCTGGTAGAACGCTAATGTCCAAAACTCCCTGGTTGTCGTTTTCCAAATACGTTACCTTTGTCTTTCCTAATCCTTCCAGGTGTTCTAAAGTATGTAAAACTGCATGATGCTCTAGTTTGCTAGAGATGATATGTTTTACACCAAGTGTTTCTACACTTTGTGTAAGGGCTGTATTATCGGCTTCTGTACCTCCCGAAGTAAAAAAAATCTCTCCCGGTGAAGTATTTAAGATTCCTGCTACAGTTTTTCTGGCATTTTCAATTGCGGATTTTACTTTGCGGCCATGCCCGTGTATAGAAGAAGGGTTCCCGAAAAAATCGGTTAAATAAGGCATCATGGCCTCCAACACCTGCGGATCTATGGGTGTAGTAGCCGCATTATCTAGATAAATCTTTTTTGTCATTGTTCTTTATTCGGATGGAAAGCAAAAGTACAAAAAATACTAAAATGCCACCAACTCATTTACACCAATCATCCTCATCGTCCTCATAAATAGGTATTTGTTTTAGGATTTTATTTGCCGCTGCATCAGAATAAATCCCATACCCATTTACAAACACTCCTAACGTACCGTCTTTTGTGTTACGCATAGCGTAGAGTGTGGACTCGTCATCCAGGTCACTCATACCGGTAAAACGGTAAACCTTGTCAATCACAATATCCGATATGTTTACTTTTTCTCCGTCTTTTTTATAAGAAATGTTTTCTTCCAGCAGGTTAAAATCATAAGTATAACCCCGCTTGCGGAGTACTTCCATAACTTCGGAAAGTGTTTTCTCTGAAAAAATCATAAGCTTCGTTGTTTCCTAAATGTAACAATTTTTCTCTTTAAAAAGAAAGTCTTGACCCATTGACCCACATATCCGAAAATAGGAAGCCTGTCCTATAAAACGTCTACTTAGGTAGTACACAATATAACAATTGCCACAAAAAATTAAATATTTCACACAATATACTACCTCACCCTTGCAATAAAGAAAAAGAATCGTTTACATTTGTTCAATACTCTACAAAATTAATAGACTAATGAAAACTTTACCTATCATCCTTGTTTTGCTCTACTCTACAGCGGTAGCCCAAACAAATGTCCAAATTTCCGGAACCGTGAAAGACCTGCAAAAAGGCACCGTGTACATACAACAGTTTAAAAATAAAGTTTTTTATACGGTAGATTCAGCCAAGGTAGTAGACGGTAAGTATAACTTAACTACCCGCCTTACACTGCCCGAAGTATATGGCATTACCACTATACCTAATAAAAGCCCTCTCTTTTTGTATCTGGATAAAGAGGATACAAACGTAAAAGTAGAACTGGATACGGCTAAATTTTATCGTAACAGTGTTATTACAGGCTCTAGAGCAAATGAGGTATTTGAGAAGTTCAAAGCTGCGGGCAGAGATGTAAACATCAGTGCTTTTGTTTCAGAAAACCCGTCATCTATTGTTTCTGCGTACTTACTGTACCGAAATTTTGCGTACCGCTTAGAGGCCTCCGAAATACAAAAGAATATTACTGTGTTTACTCCTGAAATACAAAACACGCCTTACGTTGAAAACCTCAAAAATTATGTAGTTACCCTTGAGAAACTTAGTATTGGACGTAAAGCTCCAGATTTTACCTTGGATAACACAGACGGAAAACCTGTGCAGTTTTCCAGCCAATTAGGCAAGTATGTATTACTAGATTTTTGGGCTTCTTGGTGCGGGCCTTGCCGTAAAGAAAATCCCAATGTGGTAAAGGCTTACCAAACCTATAAAGACAAAGGTTTTGATGTTTTTGGGGTGTCATTAGATAAAGAGAAAGAACCTTGGCTCAAGGCTATTGAAAAAGATAACCTTACGTGGACACACGTATCGGATCTGCTTTACTGGCAGAGTGCTCCTGCGGCATTGTATGGTGTAAGAGCTATTCCTGCAAACTACTTGATTGATCCCAATGGCGTAATCATTGCCAAAAACCTGAAAGGCGAGGATCTGCAAAATAAGCTGGCAGAGATTTTCAAAGCAAACCAATTAGACACAAAAACTGAATAACCTATTACTCCCTAACGAAAAAGACCTCCTTCGGAGGTCTTTTTCGTTTCTGTCTAAAAAAATGCCCCGACTTTCATCTGGGCATTTTCTCTATTTAATTTTTGCCTTAATATTTTGCCGGAGTCCCCTCTTTTGGTGTAGAGACTTTTATAAACTCCCTGATGTCTTCATTTGCTTGAATTAAATCTTCTTTTCTGAGATACATCATGTGTCCTGAACGATAACCTTTCCAGTGAAAACGATCTTTTAGCTTTCCATTAGCATCTGTTTGCCAGACATTATACTTAGAGTTGAAATAGTCACAAGCTCCATCATAATATCCTGCTTGGGTAAGTACATGCAAATACGGATTGGCAGCCATGGCTAGTCTAAGGTTTTCTGCAAGGTTTACCCTATCTTGTGTCCATGGGTGTACCGGCCCAAACATATTGTACTTAAGGTCTGTCTTAAACTTTAACTCCTCTCTCAAATACATATTAATAGGAGGGGTAAAAGAGTGTAACCATGAAGTTAACTCAGAGTTAAAATCTGGTCTTTCTCCAGCATCTTTAGAGTCTATACCTAAATAACGCGAATCTAATCTACCTACTGTGTATCCCTGATCTCTTAACAGTTCTTTCCAGAAAAGGTTGGTACTAATCTGCAGATTGTTCTGGCTGATTACCTCCGGTTTTAGTCCAGAATACTTAGCTACCTTTTCCACTATAGCCTTACGCTCTGCATCTGTCATACTACCTCCTTTGTTAAGAGCTGGAAGGTAATCATCCATCGTAAATTTCTCTATTTCTGGAAGGATTTCTAAAAGGTCTTTAGACTGTAAAGACTTATCTAGAACCTTATGGTACCACGCTGTGGCGGCAAAGTAAGGCAATCTCAATCCAGCAGAATTAACTTGATCTCTTTCTATCCCTAGACCAGTAGGAGAAACCAAAACCACTCCATTAAGGTACATCCAATGGTTATTTTGTAACTCATGTGCTAAACCTGACACCCGGTTAGTTCCGTAACTCTCCCCTACCAAGTATTTAGGCGAAGCCCAACGGTTAGATCTGTGCACAAACGTATTAAGCCATTCTGCCAAATACTTAATATCTGCCCTTACTCCAAAGAAAGTACTTTTCGGTTCAGACGAATCTATAATACGGCTAAATCCAGTATTTACGGGATCTATAAAGATAATATCGGCTACGTCTAGAATTGAATAGGGATTGTCTTTATATCCATATGGCTGTACAGGATAGCCCTCGTCATCTATGTTAAGTATCTTTGGTCCGGTATATGCCAGGTGCATCCAAACCGAAGCCGAACCTGGGCCGCCATTGAAAGAAAAAATAAGTGGTCTACGTGTCTTGTCTTTCACGTCTGTTCTTTCATAGTAAGTATAAAAGCAAGAAGCAATTACTTTACCATTATCATCCCAAACAGGCTGCGTTCCTGCTGTGGCTTTATAAGGTACACGTTGTCCTTTGATAGTTACAGAAGACTCCGTAACTACACTCATATCCGGATCCAGCGTACGGGATTTGGAAGAAGGAGCATCACTTTTGCTTTTGCTTAAATCAACTTTCGGAGCATCTCCCGCAGGTGCTGCAGCACCTGGTCTCTGGCCTAAAACTCCAAAAGACAAAGCACAAAGGCTCATCAATAATATTTGTTTTCTCATAGGTTTTGGTATTTACTTATTGTACTTAATGGCTTCTAATAATGCTGGCATAGAGGTATCACTCACCGGGATCTCATATTTACCAATGTTTATACGGTGATTACGTATAGACTCTATCTTTTCTAAATTTACAATAAATGATTTCTGAACTCTTAGAAACTTAGAAAGTGGCAACTTTTCTTCTATACCTTTTAAAGTAGACTTGGTGAGTATCGGGTGGGTAGCCGTGGTCACAAAAATCTTTATATAATCTTTGAGGCCTTCTATGTGCGTTATGGTGTCGAAGTTAATCTTTACCAACGAGTACTCTACATTTACAAAGAAATAGTCCTGAGTACTGCCCTGATCTTTAGATGCGGTTTCTAACAAAAACCTCTCATGTGCCTTATTTGCGGCTTTTGTAAAGCGTTCCAGACTTACAGGTTTCATGAGGTAGTCTACTACTTCCAGATTATAACTTTCTACGGCATATTCTTCATAAGCTGTAACAAAAATAACCATAGGTTTCTTTGTTAGACTCTCCACCAGCTTTGTTCCAGTCATGCCGGGCATCTGTATATCTACAAACATAAGATCTACTTGCTCTTTTTCAAGCAACTCCATGGCCTCAAAAGCGTTCTTGGCCGAGCCCACAAACTCCAAGAAAGGAATAAGATTAATGTTCTCTTCCAGGAGTTTACGACCCATAGATTCGTCATCGACTACTATACATTTGAGTTTCATTTCTCCGTATTTTTTAAGAATAATTTCAAATATACTTCAAAAATCCCATCATTTGCACCAAGAGTTAACTCGTGCGTTTCTGGATATAACAGCTCTATCCTACGTTTCACATTTTTGATTCCGATTCCAGAGTTTTTGTCCTTTTCCTCATCTGGATTTGTGGCCATCTTATTCTTTATACAAAAAACCATCCTATTGTCTTCAGAGACACTTAGGTTTACATTTATAAATGGGTCTTTTATATAACCTACACCATGCTTAAAAGCGTTTTCTACAAAGGGAATTAACAACATAGGTTCAATTAATAAACCCGAATAATTTCCTTCTAGCTCTATAGAAATATCTACATCTTCCCCAAACCTAACTTTCTGTAAACCAATGTAATTTTCAAGGTACTCTACCTCCCGATCCAAAAAAACTTGCTTATTATCGGACTCATAAAGCATATAGCGGATAAGCTTAGAAAGCTCAATAGTTACTTTTTCTGCATTTTCCGATTTAGTACGGATTAGGTAAACAATACTATTGAGAACATTGAATATAAAGTGGGGACTAATCTGCGAGCGTAAAAATGATAGCTCAGACACCATTCTTTCAGCATTGGCTTCTTGATTACGTTTTTCCGTGGTGAGCATATGTACCACCAAGCTATAAAGGGTGCTCATACCCGTAATGAAAAGTACAGGAAAAAGCGTACGAGAATCATACATCCGTATAGGGTACCTATCTATTATGTAGTCTTTAAGATATACATAACAAACCAGGTACACCACAAACAGTATAGCCAAAGAAATAAAATATGTAGCAATACGCCCTTTTTGCAAAAACACCCTAGCTAACAACTCGCTATTTAAGTAAAAGATGATAACCCCTAAAAAATTTACAGGAAAAACCTCTCTTAGCTTTACCAAGCGGTCCTCATCTCCATCCATAAAGGAGTTTAAAAAAGGAAGGGCTAACCAAAAAAACCAAAACACCAAAGAGAACAAACCCTTAAAGATAATTTCGTTTTTAACTTTTAATCTTTTCGTTTCCAAATTCTAGTTACGCCTTAATTACAAAGCTAATCTCATAAATAAAATGGTGGAAAAAATGTTTTCAAGACCAAACCCATGATTCAATAGATTTAAAGGTCAATTTGATACGATTATCTCATCCGCTTTTTTTTGCCATTTGTCCACTATTAAACGCCATTTATCTAAATGGAATGATTCTATTCTTAAACAGCTTGTAGCTTTGCATTTGAAAATTATTTAACAAAAAACACAAATGCGTAAATTTCTTACCATTGCTTTCATTTTAGTAACACTTATTACTTTTGGGCAAAACAATCAAATCAAAGGCGATGGCAAAATTACAGGAACATTAGTAGACAGCACCTTAAACACTCCTGTAGAATTTGCAACTCTTAGCCTTTTCAGGTTACCCAACCTCACACAACCAATAGACGGTACCTTAACCGATGAGAAAGGGAAATTCGAATTAAAAAATTTGGCTCCGGGCCAGTATGCTGTAAAGTTCTCTTTTATGGGATATTTAGACAAAGTTGTGTCTAACCTTACCGTATCTGATAACCAAAAGAATGTAAACTTAGGAAATGTAGTCTTCTCCGCAAATGTTAAAATGCTTGAGGAAGTATCTGTTACAGGCCAAGCGGCTCTAATAGATGAAAAAGTAGACCGCCTTGTTTATAATGCAGAAAGAGACATAACCTCCCGTGGTGCAGATGCTGCAGAGGTTCTAAGAAAAGTACCGCTTCTTACCGTGGATTTAGACGGTAACGTGCAGCTTCGTGGTAGCTCAAACATACGGGTTTTAATTAACAATAAACCATCTACAATTATGGCTGCCAGCGTGGCAGACGCTCTAAGACAAATTCCGGCAGACCAAATAAAAACGGTGGAAGTTATCACATCACCATCAGCAAAGTATGATGCTGAGGGTTCTAGCGGTATTGTAAATATCATTACCAAAAAGAATAACTGAGAGGGATACCAACTTAGCATAGATGCCGGCGGTGGTAACAGAGGTGGGAACCTGGGTTTAAATGGTAGCTTAAGAATGGGAAAACTTGGCTTTACACTTGGTGGCTGGGGAAGGGCTAACTTTAACCCTTCTGAAACCTACTTTAACCAAAGCTCTAAAGGACGCACGCCACTAGATACTCTTTTCTCTACGTCACAGTTTGGTAAAGGAGATGACCGCATGATGTTTGGCCGCTACACACTTGGAGCAGACTATGATATAGCATCAAACAAACACCTTTCGGCAGGAGCTCGTTTTGGAGGATTCTCTTTTAACAGGGAGCAAGACTTGTCTACCGAAAGTTACAGGAACGTGGGTAGCAGCAGTCAACTGGTAAATTCATCCAAAATGAATGTACTTAATAAAATGCCTAATACTTCCATGGATTTTAACTTGGACTACTTACATGTAATTAAGCCGCAGAAGGAGTTTAGCATATCTACCTTATACTCAAGATCTGTAGCCAACTCCAAAGTAAGAAGGACACCAATATCTGCCAACGAAATGCATTTCGAAAACTTAAACGATAGTAAAAACCAAGAATTCACGCTACAGGCTGATTATATGACGCCTATCCAGAAAAACCAAATATTGGAAACGGGGGTGAAAGGTATTTTCAGGAGTGTGGATTCAGATTTCGAAAACAGGTTTGGTAGCAGTTCTACCACAGGTGACCTTAACTATAACCAAAACATCGGAGCGGCTTATTTAGCGTATACCTATTCTACAAAAAGCAAATATACGTTTAAAGTTGGTGGTAGATATGAGTATACAGGCATTACGGCTAGCACAAAAGAAAATGGAGATTTAGACATTTCGGATTACAGCAATTTTATCCCAAATGTGAACATCTCTAAGACTATAGCTAATAAATACACGGTAAAATTGGCCTATAACCAAAGAATACAAAGACCTGGTATGCAGCAGTTAAACCCTAACGTAAACAGAGCCAATCCGCAAGCTATCTTTAGAGGAAATCCTGAGTTGGACCCTGAAGTTTCTAACAACGTAGAAGCTAGCGTAAGTGGTGCCATCAAGAAATTCTACTTGAATTTAGCCGTATTTACACGTTTTACAGATAATGCCATCTCGCAGCTTACTACTGCATCAGGTGATGAAGGACAGCTTGTTACCCTAACCACATTTGCCAATGTTGGGAAGTCGCAAGCTACAGGAGCCAACTTCTTCGCAAATTACCAAATCACTCCAAAATGGTCTCTTAATGGTGGTCTTGATGCCTTCTTATTGTCTTTTGATGGACTTGCTCCAGGACTAGATGGCTTAAGCAGAGGTTTTAAGAACAGTGGATGGAACTTCAGTGGTCGTTTAATGAGCCAGCTTTCACTTAACAAAGGATGGCAAGTACAGGCTTTTGGTTTTGGACAAGGAAGCCGTATCATAGCCCAAGGTCGCCAAAGCGGATGGGGACATTACGCACTTGGTTTCAGGAAAGAGTTTGCTAACAAAAAGGGAAGCATTGGCCTAAATGCCCAAAACTTCTTTGCTAACAAGATGAAGTTCGTTTCTAACTTAGAGACTTTCCAAAACTCGCAGGAGACCATAGACTACCGTTATAACATGGGCTTTAATGTAACCTTGAACTATAAAATTGGTAAAATGGGACCTGATGCCATGAAACCAAAAAGAAAGGCTAAAGGTGTAAAAAACGATGATGTAATGAGTACCGGAGAGCAGCAACAACAGTAATAATAAACAAAAATGCCCGATGCGAAAGTGTCGGGCATTTTTGCTTTTACGTATAATCGCATCGGGTTTTCTATTCTTTTCTACTTGCTGACTTTTCTTATAGTTGACCACAGATAAATACTTGGCTTATACTAACAGCCTAACTTCTCCGCCTCTTAACTACTCTTTATAAAACCTTTGAATCTGTTGCAAAAATATGAGTTACGTCCATTTGCAACTTACAAGAATTTTTCTTTCAACTGCATAAGAAAATCTCCAGCCAAATCAAAGGCTATGGTTTGAACATATCCTGCGATGATACCACAAATCAACATTTTTAGAAGTATCTCTCTCTTCGGGAAACGAAAACTCACAGCAATGAACGTCCCCAGAATTGGTGTGAATAGGAAAGGCGTAAGAAAGGCTACACCCCACAAACCTAAGCTTCTTTTTACTTTTACCGCCAAGCGAGTAGTTCTGGAGAAAATCTTTCTTTTCCCCTTTTTCTTAAAAAACCAAGACCCCACTCTGGCAGCTGCTCCACTCCCGTAAACCACAACAAGTACACTCAGCATCATACCTGCCACAGAACTAAGGCTAGTCTCTGTCCAGCTTAAACCACGTGCTACGCCAAGAATTGGCCCTCCCACAAACTTAATGGTAGAAGCCAAAGCCACCCCTATATATTCTAGTATTAAAGTCATAACATGGTCTTAACAAAAGAGAAAATACAAAAATTCAAAAATATTTCACCAAGTATCTTGCAATACAAAGTACCGTGTTATATATTTGCATTTGAAAAAGCTATTACTCTAAAATTTATTGTGGGATTAGCACAAACAGCTGGTCCCTTTTACTTAACTCTTTAAACATGATATCATGAATCTTGAAAATGCCCAGGTCCAAATGCGTAAGGGTATTTTGGAATACTGTATCCTCCAGATTATCTCCCGTGGCGAAGTCTACGCTTCGGAAATCCTGGAAGAGTTACTAAACGCCAAAATCATGGTAGTGGAAGGAACCTTATACCCTTTACTTACACGATTAAAAAATGCCGACCTACTAAATTACAGCTGGCGGGAGTCTACTTCAGGCCCTCCACGCAAATACTACTCCCTTACAGAAAAGGGACATGCTTTTCTTGGTGAGCTATCCTTTACATGGAAAGAACTAGAAACCTCTGTGAATGCTATTATCCTAAACTCTCAAAGCCAAAAATGAAAAAGACATTACAAATAAATATTGCTGGTGTGCTATTCACAATAGAAGAAGATGCTTACCAAAAACTAGACTCTTATCTGGAGTCTCTGAAGAGATATTTCTCTACCTACGAAAGCCGCGATGAAATAATACAAGATATTGAAGCACGTATAGCAGAAAAATTTTACTCAAAACAGCAAGACTCGGGTATAATAGGCTTAGAAGACGTGGATAAGATCATAAGTTCTATGGGTAGTGTGGCGGACTTTGAAGCCATTAAAGACGACGAAGATCTACAGCAGCCACGTCCACAAACATTCACAGCAGCATCTACTGGTCTATACAAAGATGGAAAAAGAAAAGCCCTCGGTGGTGTTTTGGCTGGATTAGCTCATAAATATGAGTTTGATGTGGTTTGGGCACGGGTTGGGTTTACAACTGTTATTTTGTTAGTCTTATTTGCAGGAGTTAACTTCTTCACATTCGGAATATCTTTCCTATTAAGCCCTCTCATAGTTGCATATTTTGCGGGATGGGTCTTCTTGCCTGTGCGTTTTGACCTAGAAGAAAGCCCCGCCGTTCGTAAATTATATCGTAACCCTGATGATAAAGTAATTGGTGGCGTGGCATCCGGTCTGGCATCTTACCTTAAAACCGATGCAAAAACCATTCGGATTATGTTTGTGGTATCAGGTCTGGTACTTATTGGAGTCATCTTCTATATTTTACTATGGGCTTTAGTACCTATGGCTCATAGAGTTACGCAGAAACTCCAGCTAGAAGGCCAACCCGTAACTATCCAAAACATAGAGAGGTCTGTAAAAAGCAAAACAGACGAACCCTTTGTGAGACAGGAAGGTACTTTATCTAAAATCTTTTTGTTCCCTTTTAGGCTAATTGGTTTGCTTTTTTCTTTCTTGGGCAAATTAGGACGCCCTCTGGCTATCGTATTTAGGGTTTTCTTTGGTCTTTTTCTCCTTTTTCTTGGCATTACAGCTGCGTTTTCTGCACTACTTGCCTTGGCTGTGTTTTTTGGTGTTAGCACCAGCCCAGAATGGTTTGAAAGCAACGGAAATGTCATAAATTATTTAGTTGGAGACTTCCCACCGCTCTTGGCTATCTTTGCTTTTTTTACTGCATTTATTCCTTCTTTGGCTTTAATTCTGGGCGGCATAGCCCTTATACTTAACAAAAGGATTGGAACACGTAACGTTTGGATAGTTCTGGGAGCTATATGGTTCGCATCACTTCTCGGAGGCACCATAATGGGTGTGCAGTATGGTCTTAATTTTTCACACAGAAATTATGTTTACAATTCCCAATCCCATGCTGTCCCAGCTGAAACCATTGTATTAGATGCTGAGCCTAAAATTGATCATAACTTTGATTTTAGACCTAGTATTTACTTAAGTGGTGCAGACGGCAATGAACTAGTCGTAAACAAAAAAACATCTGCTTTAGGTGTAAACGTAAATCAGGCAAAAGAAAATGCTTCGGATGTAACTTATAACGTAATCGTAAGCGGACAGAAAGTGAAGTTCGACAACATTCTTACTCTTGGCGAAGGTGCGGCTTTTAGAGACCAGAGAGTAGAAGTAACTTTAGAAATTCCGAAGGGTAAACTAGTTAAATTCACCGAAGACTTTGTGGAGAACTTTAGATATTGGATAAATGGTATAGATAACCTCACCGTATCGCAGGAAGAACTGCATAAATATACTTTTAAGGTAAATTCCAACTCGCGTCTGGAGTGTATAGATTGCCCGGCCTACAATCCGTATTCGGAAATAAATAGTGACTTTGGACCAGCTGAATTTAATGATGAGTTTGACAATTGGGATAATTTACCCTACCAGCAAGTACTAGATAGCACATCCCAATTTAATTCGTTATATGTAGCTAACAATTTTACCGTACTATTATTAAAAGGTAAAAAGCAGTCTGTGAAAGTTTTCACTAGCGGACAAGAGAGCATATTTGGGGAAATTGATTTAAAAAACACCAATGGCAAACTAAAGGTTAATTTCAAAGACCCGTTTAAGGATTATAGTGACAAAATGTATGTTTTAGTTACCACCCCGAATATCCGCGAGGTAAAAATAGAAAAAGGATCCAAACTGAAAACATATGGTTTTGAGGATAATGCCACCTTTGATATCTCTGGTGGAAGCCAGGCAGCCATAGATATCCAAAACCAAAGAGTATATCTATCCGTAGACGATAAATCCTATGTTCTTTTACAGGGACGTATAAATAATTTAGATGCCAAAGTAAGCCAAAAAAGCTTACTAAAAGCCAGCAATGCCAACATTAACTACGCTTCCCTTAAAGTACAGTCTGCAAGTGTGGCAGAAATGCCGAAACTTGGTAACCGTAGTTTTATTTCGGACAAAGAAAGTATTATCAAAGAAGAAAAATAATGGTTAGAAGAGTGTTTGGAGAGACTGCCCGGATTCTGGGTAGTCTCTTTTTTTGTTTCCGGTTACAACCTTTTCCCGCGTTTGGTTGTCCCTGTAAAAAACTCTCCTCTTTTTGCTATGATAAAAAGACTTTTACTTTTGCTATACATTGCTTTAGTAGCTGCGGGTTGTTCAGATGACTGCACCCAGACTCGCACATATCTGGCATCTGTGTATACCACAATCGACCGTTCCAGTCTAAAGAACAGCATCTCTACTACAGGAGCAAAAGACTTTGCTTTCCCGGGTAAAATATATGCTTACAAGCAATACCTCCTCATTGGCGAAGCCAAAGAAGGTATCCATATCATAGACAACTCTAACCCCCAGTCTCCCCAGAAGGTTGCCTTTGTTATTATTCCCGGAGTTATTGATTTTGCGGTGAAAGACGATGTCCTCTATGCCGACAATTACACAGACCTAGTGGCATTAAGTTTAGCAAATCCCACAAACGTACATGAAATTGGCCGTAGAGAAAAGGTATTCAATTATGGTATGTGGAATGGACGTTCATGGAACTACAACCCAACCTCTGGCCTGATTGCAGACTACAAATTTGAGTGGCGTACAGAGACCTTCAAGACCAATTGTGGAAACGACAACCCCGGTTTTTGGGGCGGTATATGGGGCACAAAAGACGCCATGTACAATAGTTCCGGCCCAACCGGAAGTGTTGGCCAAGGTGGTTCTATGGCACGGTTTACCATATATGACCAATACCTTTATGCAGTTACTGACAAAGATTTATTGGTTTATAATATACAAAATCCAGCCTTGCCAGACTCCACAAACAGCATAAATCTGGGAGGGGGAATTGAAACCATTTTCCCATATAACGACAAGCTTTTCATAGGCTCTAATACTGGTATGCACATTTATGACAATGCCAATCCGGCAAAACCCACAAAGTTGGCGGTATTTAATCATGCCCGAGCATGTGACCCGGTGGTGGTGCAAGGTAACCGGGCTTATGTAACCTTGCGGTCTGCTGGTTGGTGCGGTGCCGCTCCAAACCAACTGCACGTTATAAACATTGGCAATTTGGCCGCTCCATCTCTAATAAAATCATACGAAATGCAAAATCCCCATGGTTTGTCTGTAAGAGGCACAAAACTGAGTTTGGCAGAAGGCCAATATGGGCTAAAATCATTTGATATAGCGAACGAGTTGGACATAAAACAGCTTCAGCACCTCCGAGATCACCATGCATTTGATGTAATACAGCTAGCAGAAAACCACTTACTTGTGGTTGGTAATGACGGTTTCTACCAATATGATAACTCTAACCCAGCGGGTCTCCGCCTTTTAAGTAAAATTGAAGTAAAAAGACCCTTCTAAGTATGAAAAAGCTATTAATATTTTTGCTGCTATCGCCTTTTCTTGTACAAGCTCAAGAAAAAATCAGTCGATTTGTAAACCAAACAGAGTTATCCATCCTGATGGGACGAAGTATAGAAGGCCTACAATACTATCCCTATTATTACAGTTCTTCCTCTATCTGGCCTGGCCCTTCTACGCCAAATGTCAGTACAAAAAAAAGAAACACAGGAAGTTTCAGTATCCAGACTTTTAACGGCTGGCGTATAAAACCCAAAACTACAGTTGGTTTAACCACAGGTCTTGATGCCTACCAGGGAGCTCTAATAGTACCCGTAGCTGCGGGAGTGAGACAGATTGTGATTGACAAAGGGGAAAAGTCCTCTAAGATCCAGGCCTCCTTAGATGCTGGTGTGGGAACTATGTGGCTTGACGACCAAGACGGAGCTTCCAAAGAAGGTGGGCTGATGGTAAATCCTGCAGTAGGTTTTATTTTTCCGACACGATCAGGATCTGCCTTTCTTATAAACTTTGGATACAAATACCAGCGTTACTCTCTTTCTAATACGGTAGAAGGTAGCTCCTATTCTCAGGAAAGCAGAAACATCAAGCGTTTCCAGCTTAGGTTTGGTTTTCAGTTTTAACTGTACCTTAAGGAGCTTGTATTCCCCGTATTTTTCTATATAAATCCATAGCCGAATTGTCTGTCATTTCAGATACAAAATCCACAATTCCTAATAAGTTTAAGTACAGGCCTTTGTCATCTTTTGGTAAAACCGGTAGCAACCGTAGGACCTTCTTTGATTTCTCAAAATTTGGTTCTAACAATGCCCCTACAAAATCCTCTAATAATCCATAAATAACGTGGTATCCAGCTAGTTCTTTTTCTACTACCGAATGGTGGTTATAAATCCTCTCAAAAGAAAACTTATCTACCGCCTTAAGCTGTAATTTCAGAGAATCATCAAGCAAATCAATAAGAGATCTTCTCACTTTTCCTTCCAGTAGATCTGCTTCATGCTCCATAAAAGCATCAGCACACAGTTGAGTAAGGTGGTTAATAAGTAAAGCTCTGATAAGAGAGAGTTTTTGCTCCTCATTCTCCAAGCCATCTAGCTTTTTGTACAAATAATCTTTTTGCGGGCTATTGTCAAAAAGCGGCAAGAGTAACGTACATACCTCTTGAAAACCTACCACCTTTAGTTTGTAAGCATCCTCTAGATCTATAATTCTATAGCAAAGATCATCTGCGGCTTCCACCAAATACACAAACGGATGCCTTGCCCAGACACCTTCTTCTTGCTGTCCAAGACCCAACTCTTTGGCCACAGACTCAAAGTAA
The DNA here is from genome assembly GCA_964489955.1 of uncultured Lacihabitans sp. GTDB lineage: Bacteria > Bacteroidota > Bacteroidia > Cytophagales > Spirosomataceae > Leadbetterella. The sequence continues at coordinate 21,783 of CAZBAV010000031.1, forward strand.
GGCAGTTCCTCATCGAAAAAACCCGATTTCTTTGTGAACAGATTAGCTCTATTAAAGCCTTTAAGTGATGTACTTGGATATTTTACAATAGAGGCGAGTGTGGTATAAGTAAGTTTAAGTCCTGTTTGAGCAAAAATGCTTGTAAGAATCCTGAAAGCATTGGCATTTCCTTCAAACTTCTCTAAATCCAGACGTTGATTATCTGACAAGCCAAGGTTTCCTTTCTCTTTAAACAAGCCTTTAAAAAAAGTACGAATGGCTTCTTCTCCAAAATGGCCGAAAGGCGGGTTACCAATATCATGTGCCAAACAGGCCGTTTGTATCACGTCAGAAAGCTCGAACCTATAAAAATCTGCCGCAGCTGACGAAAAAAGATCTTGATACTTTGCAGTAAGCTTTTCTCCTACAGCTTTTCCTAGACTACGTCCTACAGAAGCCACTTCTAAACTGTGTGTAAGCCTATTGTGCACAAAAAAAACACCAGGAAGTGGGAAAACCTGCGTCTTATTTTGAAGTTTCCTGAATTGCGAAGAAAAAACCACCCGGTCATAATCCCTTATATAGTCTCCTCTACCACTTGCGGCCGAGGTGGCCGATGTTTGTTGAAAACGCTTGTTTGAATATAAAGTCTGCCAATTAATACTCCCCATAATATAAAGATATAAAACATTACCTCATTTCATTCTGACCATGCCTTCCGCACGAAGTAGAACATACCTGCTAGAGATACAAAAACTAAGATAGCAATAAACACTTGTTGGCTCCCTCCCGGATTCTCCAATGCCGCTTCTAGTTGTTTGGTTTCTCTGCCCGCGTAGACTGCCAACAGTGTACGAGGAATCATCCCTAAAAAACCACCCAATAGTATGTTTCGGAACTTAGCTCCTGACATAGCAAAGACCAAATTGGTTACCGCAAAAGGGAAAAGAGGTGAAAGCTTCGTAAAAAAGACAACTTTTAGCTCATTGGCCTTTAGTTTTGTCCACACCTCTTTTGCCTTTCCATCACGCTGAAGCCAGTTTTCGATCCATTCCAAACGCATGACTTTGCATAATCCGTAGATTAGGGCAATAGCCGCCAGATTTATCAAGACAAGGAAAGGAAATGCGGTCCAACCCATAAAAAAGCCCATTACTACAGCTAGAAAAGTAGGTGGACAGATAGCAAAAGCACAAGCCAAAACCAAAAAAAATGAAACTAATAGCCATTGCCAAAGACCAAAGCCTTCTAGTAAAGACTGGTTTTGATACAGATAATAAGTCACCAAAGAAGAACACGCCAAAGGCAAAAATGTAAAAAGCACAAAACTACCTATACCTGCGTATTTCTGTTGGCTCATTGAGTAACTTCTTCTTTGTAGTCTGCGTACACCTTAGCTATACCTTCTTTTAACCCAATGCTGTGTTTCCAGCCCAAATCATGAAGCTTATTCACATCCATAAGTTTGCGTGGAGTGCCATCCGGTTTCTCTGTATTCCAGATGATTTCTCCTTCATAACCTACCTCAGCTTTTATAGTTTCGGCAAGTTCTTTTATAGTTATGTCTTCACCTGTGCCAATATTAACCAACGTGCTCTCATCATAATTCTCCATAAGGTACACACACGCATCTGCTAGGTCATCGGCATGCAAAAACTCCCGCATAGGCGAACCCGTACCCCAAAGCTCTACAGACGGTTTCCCATCTCTTTTTGCTTCGTGAAATTTCCTAATCATGGCTGGTAGCACATGCGAGTTGTTCAAATCGTAATTATCATTTGGTCCATAGAGGTTTGTAGGCATTACAGATACAAAGTTACTGCCATATTGGTCTCTATAAGCCTCACACATCTTTATCCCCGCTATTTTGGCAATAGCATAAGGTTCATTGGTAGGCTCAAGTAAGCCTGTTAGCAAGTATTCTTCTCTAAGAGGCTGCGGAGCAAATTTCGGGTAAATACATGACGAGCCTAAAAACATAAGCTTTTTCACTCCGGCTAAATGCGACCCATGTATTACACTATTCTGTATTTGCAGGTTTTCATACAAGAATTGGCCTTTGAAAGTGTTATTAGCTACAATTCCGCCTACTTTGGCAGCTGCCAAAAAAACGTAATCTGGCTTTTCTGCTGCCAAAAATGCCTCCACTTTGCTACTATCCCTTAAATCCAACTCTGCCGAAGTCCTGTATATTATATTGTTATATCCCAGGTCTTGTAACCTCCTTACTATTGCAGAGCCAACCATCCCTCTATGGCCGGCTACGTATATTTTATCTGTCTTTTCCAATTTTTTTGTATAAATTGACGTTCTAATTAAACCTAAAACGGTGCAAATTTACGTGATTGTCATCCAAATCTAAAATCAGGTATTATTTTTGGGAGGCTTTTCTGATATCATTCAATAATAATTTAATGCGGATACTATTTCTTATACTTGGCATATTCGCTATGCAGACCCTTTGGGCACAAGATGTGGTTCCCAAAGCCAAAACTCGTGAACAACACCGAGCGGACCGCAAAAAAATGACCTTGAAACAGAAGATAGAAAGTACTGTGCCAGTTGATGTTACCCTTCCTACTGCCAATCTACTTCTTCCAGGTAATAACAAAGTAAGCAACCTAGACGATCTAAAAGATCTTAAACTTCCTTCTGCTGACCTTACTCTCCCGGGTAACAACAAAATAAGCAACCTGGAAGATGCTAAAAAGTTTGTAAACGAAACTATGCCCAACTATGGGAAAGACATCAAGGATAAATCCAAAAAAAACCTTAAAGACCTGAAAAGACAGAAAGCTAAGGTTTTTGATGGAAAAAAATATCATGGAATAGCGGTAGAAAAGACCATACTAAAAAGTGGTTCCGGTAGGACTCTTCACTACAGGGAGTTTTATATCTTAAAGGATCACCAAAATCCCCTGCCTTACCGTAGGATTTTCACTTGGTTTGACCACAAAAATAAACGTATAACCGAGGTTGCGGCCAGAGACACAAAAACCAACAGTCTCCTACACGGACCTTACAAAGAGTATAGAGGAGAAAACCTCGTAAAAGAAGGTTATTACCACTTGGGTGTAAAAGATGGCCGCTGGATGGAGTATGACCGCAATAAAATTTTAATAGGAAAAGAAACCTTCAACAAAGGACTTTATGCAGAGTCAGACATAAGCTATTACGGAGGAGACTCCACAAAAATAAAGGAAATCATGCCTAGCCTCTTTGGAAAAACCACAGGCGACTACTATCGATTCCATGAAGACGGCACGCTAGCAGAGAGAGGCCAGTTCGATAACGGTGCAAGAGTAGACGTATGGGTGGAATATTACGTAGGTGGTAACCGCACAAAAAAACGAACCCAATACCCCTCTAATTTTTACACTTTAAGTGACCCTTACACACTTGTTGAATATGACGACAAAGGTAAAGTCACCTACGAACACAAGAAATAAAACTTCATATATTCATTAAACCCCAATGAGAAAAATCTTTATCTTACTGTTTCTACCTATACTTTCATTTGCCCAAAACGAAGGACTATGGCGTCTGGAAGTTGCTAGTAACTTTGGCAAAATACCAGTTCATATTTCTCTTGAAAAAGACGGATACTACAATACTGCATATGCTGTAAATGCCAAAGAGAAATTAGCTTTTGACCGAATTTATTATAAGTCAGACACCGTATTTATGCACATAGATCTTTATGACCTGTTGCTGGTAGCCAAAGTGCAAAAGAACAAAATGACAGGATACATCAGCAAAAGGCTTGGTTCTGATATGCTTATTCGGCAAGTAGATTTTGTAGGAACAAAGGCTGATTCCACCCGTTTTAAGGGTAAGCCAGCAGCAGTCTCCCTTGGAAAAAAGTACAAGATAGAAATTACTAGTCTCACTTCTGGAAAAACATCCCCTGCTGTAGGAGTTTTTGAGGTAAACAAAGGAAAGGCCACAGGTACTATCCTAACCTCCACTGGTGATCACCGCTACTTACAGGGTAATGTAATTGGCGATAGCCTTTATCTTTCGGCTCTAGGGCTTAATGCGTATCTTTATAAGGCAAAAATCAAAGGTGATAGTTTAATAGGCGGAGAGATACTACATCCTTTTGCCAAGACTTCTACCTTTAAGGGAGTCAAAGACGATAACTTTACCTTACCGGATGCTTCGAAATTAACCTATCTGAAGGAAGGCCAAAAAAGATTTAATTTTAGCTTCAATAACATACAAGGAAAGACCGTATCTCTTGCTGATCCGGAGTTCAAAAACCAAGTTACAGTAGTACAGATATTAGGAACGTGGTGTCCAAACTGCCTGGATGAAACTAAATTCTTGATGGATTACATAAAATCCAACCCCAATCTTAAAGTTATCGGGTTGGCTTTTGAGAGGAATACAAAACCCGATTACGTGAATCCGAAAATAGAGCGATTTATAGAACGGTTTAAAGTAGATTACCCTATCTTATTGGCCGGAACCATTGAAGAAGCTGCAAGTAAACTACCTCAGCTCAATCATGTAATGAGTTTTCCTACTACAATAATTGTAGATAAAAAAGGTACTGTACGTAAAATACACACAGGCTTTAGCGGTCCTGGTACGGGAAAGTACTTCGAAGATTACACGAAAGAATTCTCTGAATTTATAGAGAGTTTGCAAGCAGAATAATTTCATCTTCCGCAATCTCGAATGAGCAGAAAAACCGGTCTTACGATCGGTTTTTCTGTTTTAATCCTTTAGCTCATAAAGAAACCAAAAAAAATAAATAGTATGCTTGCATAACGTTTTTTATTTCTATTACTTTGTATATAGTATGCTTGCATACCATTTTGTTTAACCTATCCCAAATGTCTAAGTTATGTCAACCGCAATAAAAGGAGGCGAGTTTTTAATAAAAGAAACCCAAGCCAGCCAAATCTTTATTCCCGAAGAATTCTCTGAAGAGCAGCAAATGATTGCAGATACTTGCAGGGACTTTCTTAAAACAGAAATTCATCCTATCCTTGATGAAATCGATAATGCTAAATCACCTGAGCTTATCTCATCTCTTATGGATAAAGCTGGGGAGTTGGGTCTTTTGGGTACAGCTGTTCCAGAAGAATACGGTGGCTTTGGTATGAATTTTAACACCTCTATGCTTGTGGCAGAAGTTTTGGGTTCAGGACATTCTTTTTCTGTGGCACAATCTGCACATACTGGCATTGGAACCTTACCCATCTTATACTACGGAAATAGTGAACAAAAAGAAAAATATCTACCTAAGCTAGCTTCTGGTGAATGGAAAGCCGCATATTGTCTTACTGAGCCCGATTCTGGTTCGGATGCAAACAGTGGCAAAACCAAAGCTGATCTTACAGCCGATGGAAAACATTACAAAATTAATGGCCAAAAAATGTGGATCACCAATGGTGGTTTTGCAGACATTTTCATCGTTTTTGCCAAATTAGAAGATGACAAGAATCTTACAGCTTTTATCATTGAGAAATCTTTTGGTGGTATAACCATGAACGAGCCAGAGCACAAAATGGGAATTAAAGGCTCAGATACTCGTCAGATTTTCTTTAACGATTGCCTAGTTCCTGTGGAAAACATGCTCTCTGAAAGAGGTAATGGTTTTAAAATAGCAGTAAACATCCTTAACGTAGGTCGTATTAAGCTTGCAATAGCCGCCATAGGAGGTTCTAAAGGTGTTTTAAACCATGCAGTGAACTATGCCAACGAACGTAAGCAGTTTGGTATATCAATTGGCCGTTTTGGAGCTATAAAGCACAAATTGGCCGAAATGGCTATCCGTATATGGACAAGCGAAACCGCAAGCTACAGAGCTGGCCAGAATATAGATGATTTAATTGACTCACTTGTAGCTTCTGGAATGTCTGATGCAGATGCCAAACTTAAAGCATTGGAGCAATACGCTATAGAATGTGCCATACTTAAAGTACACGGCTCGGAAACCTTAGACTATGTTACAGATGAAGGCGTTCAGATATACGGAGGAATGGGCTACTCTGCCGATGCTCCCATGGATCGTGCCTACAGAGATTCTAGAATTAACAGGATCTTTGAAGGAACCAACGAAATAAACCGTATGCTTATTCTGGACATGTACCTAAAACGTGCCATGAAAGGCGAGCTAGACTTGTTAGGGCCTGCCACAGCCGTAGGTAAAGAAATACTTTCTATTCCAGACTTTAGCTCAAATGACAGCGATGAACTTTTCTTAGCAGAGAAGAAAGTAATCCAAAACCTGAAGAAAGTAGCATTAATGATAGCGGGTTCTGCGGTACAGAAGTTCATGATGAAGTTATCTCATGAGCAAGAGATCCTTATGAATGTAGCAGATATAATAACCGAAGTATATGTGGCAGAATCTGCATTACTCCGTTTAGAAAAACTTACTAACACAAAAGGTGCGGAAGCCGTAACCTTACAAAAAGACATCACTTTGGTTTACCTCCATAATGCAGTAGCCACAGTGACTATAGCAGGACGTGAGGCTATCTCATCCTTTGCAGAAGGAGACGAGCTAAGGGTTATGCTAATGGGACTAAAGAGGTTTACTAAAATAGAACCTTTAAACACGAAAGAAGCCAGGAGAAGAATAGCAGATGCAATGTTAACAGAAAATAAATATATTTTCTAAATCTCTTTGGATGTATGCCTCCAAGCGTGCAAACAAAAAAAGGCCCGGAACTTCCGGGCTTTTTTGTTTGCACAACAAATACATTTTTTCAATCCCTACTCATAAAAATTCTTAGGATATACCAGAACAACAACATCAATGATGAGAACAGCGAAAGAGCTGCTGCCACATATTGATTCGTATAAAAATCATTCTTGATCTGATGCGTATTATACAGAATAGAACCAGAAGCTAACAACACCATAGCTCCAGAGAACCATAGACCCAGATCAAAACCGAAAATTAGTCCTGCTACAATAAGTCCCAAAGCCACAAAAAAACCGATAACTAAGATTCCTCTCAAGATGGAGAAATCAGTGTTCGTAAAGAACACAGTAGCACTTAAACCCACAAACAAGGCTAAAGTAAGTAACCCTGCCTGCTGTAAAACAGCTGGATTACCCATATGTACCACTATGGCTATCATAGGGACAAAGATTATGGCCTGACCAAGTATGTAAAGTCCGTATCCTAAATACTGTTTGGTTTTGCTTACAGGA
>CAZBAV010000031.1:28947-44675 GCA_964489955.1 uncultured Lacihabitans sp.
TTGTGCCATCCAACTTATAGCCATAAACCCACCAATAAGCACAAGCCAGAGATAGCCCTGTGTTAAGCCTAACATAAAGTTAACCACCACTGGCGACTGGATTAAAAAATACTCTAAGATGGCAAAAACCAGGACTCCTCCAGCCACATGAGAGTAGGTTTTCTTGTAAAATGCAGCCTTCTCATTTTCACTAGCTTCGGACACTATTTGTCCGTGATAAGATTGTGTTTCCATATTAAATTAATAAATCTTGTTTCCTATTCCATTGCAAAATAAGAAAACTATATCTAAACCCAGCAAAACCCGCCAAGTTTTATCCCCATCATGCTGGTCTTAAACTTAGCTATTCGTAATTATATCAAGATCAAATATCTACTTGGTCTTTGCTCCACTCTTATATGGTATGGAACTTACCAAATCATTTACGGACCTCCGGGCCAAATCCTGAGGACTATCAAATGCATTAGAGATATGCTCCATATCCTCTGCTCCCCATACTTGTACACCACTTACCGCATCAAACAGGCCTAAGCCAGACCGCATTCCGCTAAAGCCCCCTCCAAAGCCACGACGGACATCAAACTCCATATTAGATGTACCAAAAACAACAGCGTCTACTCCTAATAGCTTTGCAACCTGGGCTTTGTCTGCACTCATTAAATCCCAAAAACTAACTCCCGCCTCTTCTAATGTTTTGTTGGTAGCTAAGAAACTCTGTACTGTAACGTTGTATCCCTTCTTATTTGCCCTCTTTGTTAGGTTCTCAAACGTAGTTTTCTGCAAATCAATACCAGCACGCCTCTCTTGCTCCTGCCAGGGTTCACGCCCTTCACGTCCCCTTAATACCGTTTTGTAGTCCTCGCTAAACGTAACCTTAAAAGGTAAAACCGCTACACGTTGATGTCTACTAAGTGCATTCTCCATCTCTGGTGTCTTATACACATTAGACGATCCTGTACATCCCCACAAGATAGACACCAACCCCAAAATAACCACAAAATATTTCATCATCAAAAGCTTTAAATTGTAGGTAAAATAACTCTAACTTAGACAGAATTATTGCCAATAGGTTTATCGTAATAAAGAATACTACAAGAAACTTTCCAAAATATTGTAGTTTAGTTTTTTAGATAAAAAAAATATACTATATTTGCAGCCCGATTTAGAGTAGATAAAATATCCAAAGATAATGGCAAAGAAAGGAAATAGAGTACAAGTGATATTAGAATGTACTGAGCACAAGGCATCTGGAGTACCTGGTATGTCTAGATATATCACTACAAAAAACCGTAAGAACACTACCGCAAGGCTAGAATTAAAAAAATACAATCCTGTATTAAGGAAAGTAACGGTTCATAAAGAGATTAAGTAATTATAAATAGAATAGGACAATGGCAAAGAAGGTAGTTGCAACCCTAAGAGATAAGTCGGCTTTGAAAAGTTTTGCTAAAGTAATCAAAGCTGTTAAATCAGAGAAAACTGGTGCGTATACATTTAAAGAGGAAATGGTGTCTATTGACAACATTGCAGAAGCTTTAAAGTAATCCAAATCTCTGTAGATTTTACCATCAAGCCTTACCAATATTGGTCAAGGCTTTTTGTGTGACCTATGGCACCAAAAATATTTAGCCTAACACATACTGTAAGTCCGGAAGATATTGACTTCCTTGGGCATGTAAATAATATTGTTTACTTACAGCTACTTTTAGAAGTAGCCAACAAGCATTGGTGTTCTACTGCACCAGACGATATCCAAGAATCTGTAAGATGGGTAGTAAGAAAGCACACCATTGAATACTTCGCCCCCGCTTTCTTGGGCAATGAACTAGAAATAAGAACCTGGATAGCTAAGCTAGAAGGAGTAAAATGCTACCGTGCCTATGAGGTTTCGTTTCAAGGTAAACGCCTTGTTGAAGCCTCCACAGATTGGGTATCTGTACACCCCTTAACTATGAAACCCAAAAGGGTAGATGAAGGTGTTCTCCCCTATTTTTTTGTTTAACCCGAATTATTTATTAGAGATCTTAACGAAACGAAATATTACAAAATAGAAGCAAAATACCGAGAAACTCATAGTGGACTATGGTTTTGGAAGTATTAAGGTTAAAATGAAGTAGTATTTTGGTGCTGCAGATAGACTAAATTTGTATTCCTACATTTTAACTAAAAGGGAGATAAGCTTATCCCATTTTCTTTCCTCACATCTAACTCTAATCATACCCATATCAGAGAGCCAATACATTAAAGTAAAATGCTATTTATGAGAAGTGACTGTAAGAGAATAAATCTTGCGTAGACTATTCATTTACAACACCTTTATAAAAACCAGAAGGGGCGTCCTCTATATGAGAAACGCCCCTTCGTTTATTTTAGGTTGTTATTTCTTATCTGTTAAACAACTGGTCAAATGTTAAAGATACATAGTATGTACTTCCTACCATTGAACTACCAAAGGCCTGGAAGTATGACTTGCCTCCGATGTTTGTTCCACCTACCTTCAAAATAGATTTAATACCAGGAAGCTTTGCACTTACCTGAGCATCAACGTTAGTTATTTTTGGCACTGTAGTGTTACCAAACTCAGGAACAGTTGCATCGGTTGGAACGGCAAAGTTAGACTCCCACACAAACTCATCCTGATGTCTTAAACTCACATTGAAACCAAACTTGTCTCCACTACCCAGTCTCTTACCAAAAGAAACATTATATGTATATTCTGGCGTATTAAACCCTGCATAATGCTGCTCTGGAGAAGCTGTGAATCCAGCAAGGCGGTTATGAGATATATTTAAACCAGCATTATAGCCTTTATCAAACGAATAGTTCAGTGCAGCTGCCCAACCTTGTACGGTAATTGTCTCGCCTGTATTAGTTGGCCTAGAATACCCCGTAAATTGACCTGCAGCGATATTAGCAACAGCAGGAAGACCATCTGTACGGGTACCAGTAGGAACAACTATTATAGCACCACCAATGAAGTTTTCATACTTACTCCAATAGTAGTAACTGTCTACAAATAGTCTTTTAGCTAAAAGTCCCTTGTATCCTATCTCATAGGAAGTAATCTTCTCTGGCTTAAATGGCTTAGCTTGATACTTAGGCAATGCGTCTAACGCATAAGCCGGAGCTACTTGAGCTGTGGCTCCTGCTACCTGCTGATCGAAAACTGTTTTTACATTCTCCGATATCAAAGCCTGTACTTGAGGAGAAGCCATCTGGGCTGTAACTTGGGCAGCTATGGCTGCCTCTCTCTGCGAAGCCGGGATTTGTCCCGCAGCTATCGCTTGGTCTACTCCTGCAGTAACTTGTGCAGTAACTCCTGCAGTTACCTGTGCAGTAACTCCTGCTACTATTTGCGGACGAGCTTGCTCTACTGCAGCGGTGGCGTAAGTTTTGGCTTTCGCCAAAATTGAGGCTCTTTCTGCTTCAGAGAATATACTTAAAGGATTACCAGCGGCATTTGCTGCTGTAAATCGGTCAAGAACCTGCTTAGGAATACCTTTATCCAAGTCATATTTGCTTACGAACTCCGGAAGCCCACCAATAAGAACACCAGATGGTGTAGCTAAGTTAATAAATTGGTTTTGGGTAGTTGGTATCCTGAAACCTGTTTGATACGAAAGACGTATATTACTCTGTCCGTACGAGAAAATACCTGAAAGTCTTGGAGAAAATTGGCCATCAAAATTTTCATTCTTGTCATATCTTAATGAACCTATCAGCTTAAAATGGTTATTGAAGAAGCTTTTCGCAGCCTGGGCATACGCTCCATATTCGCCAATGGTCAAACGACCGTCTCTTCCGTGATCTAAGTCATTAAACAGTGTTCCGTCTGACCTTAAGTTATACTGCCTGTAATTAGCACCAACTAACAATTCCATGAACTTAATCTCATTCTTAAAGTTGTAAAGTCCTTCAAAATGAACAAGGTTTGATTTATCCAAGAAACCTCCACCTCCATTTACGATAGGAAGGTTGTTAAACTCCTGTGCCTTGTCTCTTAACGCCTGCCCGGTAGGAAGACCAATATCTGCCTGTCCTCTAGCAGCAAGATGTGCTTGATCCGCAGATGCTCCTTGTTGCAAAGCTCCCAGATAAGTTCCTACATACTCTCCGAACCAAGTAGGATGAGCCTTATGTTGGTTTAGAATCTGAACTGCGGATAAACCAAGAAAGGCGGATTTTCCAGAGTTTTCCATGGTGGTATATCCTTTAATATTAAAGTTATCACCTTTTAACTCTAGTTTCGCTTGGCTGATGCTAAAGTCTTTAAGTGTATAGCGACCCGTTCCTGTATAAAGGGTACTACCAAATCCGTAGTTGTATTGTCCTATTATTTCTAGTTTCTCTGTAGGTCTGTAATGCAAGGCCAAATTGGTTTTGAAAGAGCTTGTATTGGCATCAGCCATATCGGTTTCCTTAAAACCGGTTCTACTCACAAATTGATCCGGAACCATACCAACAGCTGCTGCTGGAATTAATCCATTTGCAGCCATCTGCTGTGCCACAGTTCTCATATTAGCTCTCACTTCGTCACCATACACGTTGGTCCCGTTGTAATCTGTACTAACTCCCGGGCCTCTTCCACCGTTGGCTACACCAGTTCCTCCGTTAAGGTTGGTAAAGTTATATGCCTGCCAATCCTCTGCTTTTAAGTAGGATAAGTTAATCTTAAAGGCAAGTTTATCATTAAACGCCTTAGCATACCTTATAGAAGCATCGTAAAAAGGAGTAGTTGCTTTAGTCCTACCACTTTCGTTCATCACTCCTGTTTTTACATTAGCACTTATTCCCTGGTATAAGAAAGGGCTTTTTGAATTCATTAAAATTAGACCGTTTATGGAGTTTGGTCCATAAAGTGCAGATGCCGCCCCAGGAAGAATCTCCACCGATTCTACATCCAATTCTGGCATACCTACGATGTTATCTACAGCGAAGTTTAGGGCCGGTGACATGTTATCCATTCCATCGATCATTTGCACAACCCTTGGGTTACCTGTAGACCCGAATCCACGCATATTTACAGATTTAAACAATAGTCCTTGTGTAGTTAGGTTTATACCTTTCATACTACCCATGGCATCATAAAAATTGGATGCAGTAGTTTCCCTAATTGTCCTTAGATCTATTTTTTCTACCGTTACAGGAGACTTCATCTCACTTTCTGCAACCCTGGATGCAGAAACCACAATTTCCTGCCCCATTATACTTTGCTCTTCTAAAGCAACTACGATATTATTTTGGTTTCCCGTAACCTCCACAATAGCGGTTTTGTAACCTACAGAGGTGATTATTAGCTCAAAAGGAGGAGCTACGTTCGTGGTTAACTTAAAGTTTCCGCTCTGGTCCGAAATTGTACCAGAAACTGTGCCCCTCACACCTACACTCACACCTACCAATAGTTCTTTTGTTTTAGCGTCTTCTATTTTTCCCGACACAGTGGTCTGTGCATAAGTAAAGGCTAATCCAAAAAATGCAAGACAAACAGTCATTAACACCCTGACTTGGATAATAAATTTCTTACTCATAATAATTCTCAATAAGGTTTCTAATCTTTTTGACACAATAATAAGAAACAAAAATTATTTTAGTACAATTATTTCGGCAAATAATCAAAAAAATCATTTACCTTATATTAATCAAAAAAAAGAGGCATTAATTGTAATGAATGTTTTTACATTATATGTTGTTGTATAAATAAAAATTAAAGAACTATGTCTTTTAGGAGAGACTTTTTAAAAACTTTAACAGGAATTGGTACTTTGACAACTTTATCGTCCCTCAAAAACCTTTCGGATTCTCTGAAAGAAGAGGATTACAAAATGCCAGTATTATTTATTGGTCATGGTAGTCCCATGAACGCCATTGAAGACAATGAGTTCAATAAAAAATGGAAACAAATAGCGAAGGATTTCCCTAAGCCTAAGGCAGTATTGTGTATTTCTGCCCATTGGCTTACAAAAGGTAGTATGGTAACAGCAGCACCACAGCTGAAGACCATCCACGACTTTGGCGGTTTCCCAAAGGAACTCTTTGCTGTGCAGTATCCTGCTCCCGGCATGCCTGATCTAGCAAAAACCACTAAAAACCTAATAAAGTCCACAGACGTGGTTTTGGACCACGATTGGGGTTTTGACCACGGTAGCTGGTCTGTGGTTAAGAACATGTATCCAAACGCCGATGTGCCAATGATTCAATTGAGTATAGACTACTACAAGCAGGGTAGCTACCATTATGAGCTTGGACAGCAGCTACAAAGTTTAAGAAAAAAAGGTGTTTTAATTCTTGGTAGCGGTAATATGGTACATAACCTGCGTATGATACGGATTCCTGCTGGTTCCGATCCTTCTTTGGGTTTTAATGTAAATTACGGTTTTGATTGGGCATTGGAAATGAATGAGGTGTTTAAAAAACATATTTCTGACAAAAACCACAAACCGCTATTCAACTACAAAACTTTACATAAAGATGCTGAATTGGCCGTACCTACTCCCGACCACTATTGGCCGTTAATTTATAGCCTTGGGGCAACTGACACAAAAGATGAGATCACATTCTTTAACGATAAGGCGGTGGCGGGCTCTCTCACTATGACTTCCGTAATCTTTAAACAATAAAAGCAAAAGAGGCCAAGCGGCCTCTTTTGCAAATCTATAAACAAACAAATACGTATTTAAAAATACGGAAGACTTTTGCGAGCTCCTCGCTCCACAGTTTTATATGTTTTTTGCCACTAAAGCAGGATCTATTGTAACAGCCCTGTCTGAACGCTCCTTACCTCTTATATGCGTTATAGAGATAACTCCATCTATATTTACATTGAAAGGACTGATGGTTTCCGAGTTAATATGCTTTGCTTTTGACGAAAGCGTAAGACTCACGTAACCATCATTGTAAATAATACCTTTATCTCCAGGTTTGTGGTTAGCTGTAAATTTTGGAAGGTCTAACCTCTTAAGATTTAATTTTATATCCGAAATGTCTGTAGCCTTTAGTAGATTCCGAGTTTCCCTTGTTCCAAAGTTATAAGCCAGACTACCTACGTATGCTTTTGCTAACTGTATCTTTCCGTTTTCTACCGGCACTTCTATATGTAGTTTTACACCATTTTGGACTTCCTTTAGTTTAAAATCCTGCTCTTTACTAGTTTGCACTTCATCATAACCTGTATTCTTGGTCAATATCTGAAACCTCACTACTTTTACCGCCTTACCTTTGGGATCTTTGCTATCAAAAACCAATTGGCTTAGGTCATTACTTCCACCTTCGTCCTCCGAGCCCTCCCCCGCAAATAGTACTCTTACAAAACGGGTATCAATCTTCTGCCCTTCGGCTTCAAAGAACCCCGCATTTTTTTGAGCAAAAAGACCAATAGATATCGCCATAGAAAGGGCCAATACACTAAATTTTTTCATATTTTTTCAATCAATTAGTTTCTGCAAATATACTATTTAAAATAATTCTAAACAACAAAACCCTACGTTTCGTCACTCGCTTATCAATTAACATAGAAATAATACGGCCATATTATAGATAGTTATTAGTTTTTATTTAACTTTGCACCGCAAATAATAACCTGTATTGTTTGCATCATGATAAACTCATCTAAGCTTCTTTTTGAAGCACTCACCTACGACGACGTCCTCCTTGTTCCAGCTTATTCTGAGGTACTTCCCAAAGACACAGACACGCGTACTAAGCTTACGAAAAACATCACTTTGAACCTTCCTTTGGTATCTGCAGCCATGGATACTGTGACCGAGCACGAAATGGCTATAGCCATAGCACAGGAAGGAGGTATTGGCATTATTCACAAAAACATGAGCATAGAAGAGCAGGCAGACCAGGTACGCCGGGTAAAACGTTCTGAAAGCGGAATGATAATAGACCCTATCACTCTTGATATAGACTCTGTAGTGGGAGACGCCCTTAGAATTATGCAAGAGTTTAAAGTAGGGGGCATCCCTGTAATAGATGAAAGCGGCCAACTTAAAGGCATCGTTACAAACAGAGATTTACGCTTTCAGAAAGACAAAAGCCTCCCTATAGCGGAAATCATGACTGTAAACAATCTGATCACTGCTCAAGTGGGAATAAGCCTGGAAGAAGCTGAGAATATTTTGATGGAAAAGAAAATAGAGAAGCTTCCTATAGTAGATAAAGACAATAAACTTGCGGGTCTTATCACTTACAGAGATATCCTAAAAAAGCTTAACAAGCCAAATGCTGCCAAAGATAAGCTTGGCAGGTTATTGGTAGGTGCAGCAGTGGGTGTAACCGCCGACTTAGAACCTAGAGTAACTGCTCTTGTAAAGGCCGGAGTAGATGTAGTAAGTATAGATACAGCCCATGGTCACTCGAAAGGCGTAATTGATGCATTGAAAAGCATAAAAGCCAAATTCCCTAATCTGGAGGTGATTTGTGGAAATATAGCTACAGGAGAAGCAGCTAAAGCCCTTGCAGATGCAGGAGCAGATGCAGTGAAAGTAGGTGTAGGGCCAGGGAGTATTTGTACCACGCGTGTTATAGCCGGTATTGGTATGCCGCAGTTATCAGCAGTTAACCTTTGTGCCGAGGCATTGAAAGGAACAGGGGTACCTGTAATAGCAGATGGTGGTATCCGTTTTTCCGGTGATATTGCCAAAGCCATAGCAGGTGGAGCCAGTACCATCATGATGGGTTCTGTTTTAGCGGGAACCGAAGAGGCTCCGGGCGAGATTGTAATATTTGAAGGACGTAAGTTTAAGTCGTACCGCGGTATGGGCTCAGTAGAAGCCATGGAAGACGGATCTAAAGATAGATATTTCCAAGATGCCACAGATGATGTAAAGAAACTGGTTCCTGAAGGGATTGTAGGGAAAGTGCCTTATAAAGGAGCTGCCCGTGAAATCATTTACCAAATGGCAGGTGGTCTTAAGGCTGGTATGGGGTATTGTGGAGCAAAAGATATTGCCACCTTACAGGAAGCCAAGTTTATTAAAATCACGTCTTCTGGTATTAGGGAATCACACCCTCATGACGTAATGATTACCAAAGAAGCACCGAACTACACTACCAAGTAATAAAAAACTCAATAGGCTTGATCAGAAGGTATGTTTATCCTTCTGACCAAGCCTAATAAAAATGTACATAATAATCTGCACATTAACTTTAGAAACACTTCATCCCTGAAATTTAAGTTAAAATCCAAACTTCTTTCTTAAAGAGTCAAGTCTTTTAATGAATCCCCGACTTGATTTATGACACCCAGAATACAGATTAGATTAATCTAAAAATCTCTATAAAATCCTCTTAATATTTACAAAGACTATTATCCGACTTCACGAAATAAGATCGGTAATTCTTGGCTTTAGGATCTGTACAACCCTGGAGATTCAGTAATTCTACCTTTCTAAATTCAACAGGATGGCTTTCGCTTTGGAGAGATATAGTACCTCCATCCAGAAGTTTTCCATCAATTTTAACTTTTGGGTCAAAAGGATTAACGTTCCCTCCACCTATTTGCGGATTGGCATATTCCATTACTTTCTCACCGTTTACATAATGCCGGATTAGGGAGTCTCCCAGCACTTCTACTTCTGCTGTAACCCACTGGTCTCCATAGTAAGTTTTGGAGTTAGAATTTATGCAGTGCCTGGTGTCCAATTTACCATTATACACCACGTTTGTGCCCGGAGTACATAGGTTAGAGGTGGTACGTTCACTTTTATCGCCACCTAAAAGCTGAACCTCTATAGAGATAGGGAAATCCTGGTCTTTTAACATCGTATTGGCAGGCTGTCCATGCACCATAATACCGCTGTTCCTAAATGCCCAGCCTTCCCCTCCATTGGCTTGTTCACCCGTAAAACGATATTCTACTTTCACCACATAGTAAGAGTAAGGCGTTTTATAAAACAAATGGCCATAACGCTGGTTAAACTCGTCATAACCATCGTAGTTTACTACTACTTTTTTGTTTTTAACACTAAACGTATTGGCAAAATTGTCATTTAAATCATATCCCTTAATCTTAACATCCCACCCGTTTAGGTTCTTTTTATTGAACAATTGTTTCCAATCCTTTTGGGGAGCTGCAATTTGACCTTGAACATGGAATGAAATGATAAGTAAGAAAAAGAGTTTTCGCATAATAAAGCTTGGTTTTGAAAAATGCTAAAGTAAGGGAAATATTGCAATAATTCATAAAGATGTTTTATCTTTCGGCCTGTAAAAACCCAAAATGTGATATGAAAAGAAGGAATTTTGTAGGTGGAGTGGCCTTAGCCGCAAGTGCAACCAGCCTCTTGCAGTCATGCAGTAAAACACCCGAACTGCCTGAGATAAAGGGAATATTGCACTATGTGCTTTTTTGGCTTAGAGAAGACTTGACCAACGAAGAAAGGGAGAAGTTTACCACGTTTTTCGAGGAACTTAAACGTATCCCAGGCATTAAATCCTTAAGCTACGGAAAGCCTTCCGCAACCCACCCACGTCCTGTGGTAGACAATAGTTTTAGTTATAACCTTGTTGTGGTTTTTGAAAACCTTAAAGATGTAGGCGTGTACGAAAATCATCCTATCCACTTAGAGGCAATTAAGAACTTTTCACATTATTGGACTAAAGTGGTGGTACACGACTCCACTCTCTAAACCCGTACCTTAAAAGTCATCCTGTGGTAAGGTGTATATCCGTGTTCTAAGATAGCTTTGCGGTGAAAAATGGTCGGATAGCCCGCATTTTCATGCCATTTATATTGGGGAAACTCCAATGCGAGGTTCTCCATTATTTCATCCCTATAGGTTTTAGCTAATATGGAAGCTGCGGCTATGGACATAAATTTAGCGTCGCCTTTTATTACACAGGTATGCGGAATCATTGGATAAGGTGTAAACCTGTTCCCATCTACTAAAAGATGTTCCGGGCAGCATGCCGGCATTATTTTTTCTACAGCCCGATGCATAGCCAAAAAGCTCGCTTTAAGGATATTTATCTTGTCTATTTCTATGTTGGAAGCTTCTGCCACAGCCCACACCACCGCGTCCCTTTCAATTTCTATACGCAGTTTGTTACGTTCTTCTTTGGTGAGCTGCTTAGAATCGTTAAGCAAGCCGTTCTCATAATCTTTGGGCAAAATCACGGCTGCAGCTACCACCGGACCAGCCAGACAACCCCGACCGGCTTCGTCCAGGCCTGCTTCTGTATACTGGCTATTAAAACTCTGTAGCAGCATTATAGCTCTGCTATTACAGTCTCTCCTCCTACTGGTCTATCGTCTAACTTTACGTTTATTTTAGCTGTAAGAGGCAAGAAAATATCTATGCGTGAGCCAAATTTAATGAAGCCAAACTCTTCGCCTTGTTTTACCTCTGAGCCTTTGTCTACATACCAGCACAACCTACGTGCCATAGCCCCTGCTATTTGGCGGAAAAGAACTTCTGTACCGCTTGTATGCTTTGTAACAATAGTGGTACGCTCGTTTTCTGTACTACTTTTTGGATGCCATGCCACCAAATACTTACCCGGATGGTACTTAAAATAAGAAACTATGCCTGAGATAGGGTTAAAATTAATATGTACATTTATGGGAGACATAAAAATAGAAACCTGGATACGCTTATCCTTAAAATACTCGGTTTCTTCTACTTCTTCTATTACCACCACTTTGCCATCAGCAGGAGCTATAATATGCTGTGGGTTTATTGGCGTTTTTCTTGTAGGTTTACGGAAAAATTGTAAAACAATTATCATTAAAAATGCACTTAACACCCACGCAGTGGTAGTTAAAAAAGTGCTATCCGGAGCAAAATAATAGGTAGCCCCCAACAATATGGCCGAGGCAATAAGTGCTACAATGATTGTTCCCGTGGCTTCTTTATGTAAGGTCATGTATATAAATATTTTCTATAAATACGTTTAAAGCACAAATATAAGCACAAGATGAATGATGGCATGGATTTCTGGAGAATTTGGAGTACAAAAGATAAAATAGTTGCTGTTTTAGCCTCCCTGTTCTTAATTACCATCTTGGGTTCTACGGTTTTTTTGTGGCAAAATGGGAGTGCCAACATCATATCTTGGGATACAATAAGCGAACTCCACGAAAAAACCATAGCGGCGGCACCCTATTTTCTCGGCGATTATTCATTCTCTGCTACCAGTCCTTTATGGTATGTTACAGAAAAATATGCCCCCTCTATAGCAAAAGTAAATACAGTGGCCTACGATGTATTCCTGGTCTGTCTTTTGGTGGGTATTTCCCTTATCCTTTCCGGACTTTCACGACTTCGGGGCATCTGGTTTTTAGCTGGAGCACTAGTTCTTGGAGCTGTTTTGGTAAGTCTACGCATAGAAAACCTCTTTAATACCGTCTCTAAATGGCCTTTTCTTATAGGCTTTGCCACCGCAGGCCTTACTTACTATGCTACTAACCTCTATGCCAAAAAGCTCTCTATACTGCCCACCATACTAATTTGGTTTGGAGTGTGGACTGTTTTGGTACTTGTAGGATCCCAATACGCTGTTATTAATGCTCCTTTGGTCTCATTAGGAGCTTTTGGAATAGCAGGGGCATTAGTTATTACGCTCCTTTTTATTTTTCTCACCTCACATGAAATTCTCCAGGGCTTACTCTGGATAGTCTCTAATAATAGTGAAAAGGGCAAAAGCTCTTTGGTCCAAATTCTGGTAGTATTTGCCATTTTTCTTTTAAATGCGGTTATAATTTTCCTGGAGAACTCGAGTAAACTTGAAAAGAGTGCCTTTATACCTGCACCTATTTTTATCTTTATACTTAATTCCGTGTTGGGAATATGGGGCTTTAAGAAAATTGCGGAGCAAAGAAGCTGGTTCTCCTTTTCCGGGGTTGGTTTATGGCTGTATTTGGGAATGGCCATTGTGGCTGGAGGCGTCATTATGATAAGCTATGCTACCGTAAATGACCCATTGGTTGCATTTCTAGAAGACTTTATAAGTATTAGCTTCTTGGGAATGGGTATTTGTTTTGCGGTATATTTTGCTATCAATTTCTTACCTTTGGTAAAAGCAGGTTTACCGTTCCACAAGGTTATTTACAAACCGCCTTTTAGCCCTCTTTTGTTTTCCCGTATCGTAGCTGTTTTTGTAGTTATTTTCTTCTTTTCACTTAAGAGCAACTTCTCCCTTTTTCAAATACGCAGCGGGCTTAGCAATACAAAAGCCGATTTCTATTTGGCAGAAGGAGACCTTTATACTGCCGAAACCTACTTTAGAGATGCAGAGCGTTTTGACCCTCCCAATTATAAGTCTAACATATACCTAGCCTCTTTGGCCACCGACCAGGGAAATCACCTTGCGGCTTTACATTTTTACCGTGCAGCCACACAGCGGAACGCCGATGCCTTTGCTGTAGCAGGTGAAAGTCGCAGTTTAGAGGCTTTAGATATGCATTTTGATGCTGTCTTTAAACTTAAGGAAGCCATATCCACCATGCCAGAAAACCACTGGCTGTTCACCAATTTGGCTCACTTACAAAGAAAAGCAGGAGCCGTAGACAGTACTCTGGCCAGCTTAGATAAAGCTCGCCAAATATGTCCAAAATGCCCTGTTGAAAACACCAATTTTTTAGCCTTCTGGATAGAAAATGGAAAGCCGGAAAGCTTATTAGAAATGCGTAGCCTATCACACACTTCTAAAGACAATGGTTATCTCGCAAATTATGTAGCTATAGACCGTGTTACGGGGCAGAACACCTCCTTTTCTGAATTTAAAATACATAGAGACTCTGTTTTGGATGTAGGCAGTGCGGCTTACCTGCTTAATGCCGTAAGTAATGCCAATACCCAAAATAGCACAAAAATAGATGGTGCCGCTATACGCTCCCTACAAAATAAGAACAATGCTATTTTTGAGGAGCTGAGCTGGGCTTTTGCCAATCAGGAATTCTACCGTGGAGACAAACTAGCGGGAATTAAGCAATTGGCATTTATGACAGACTCTAAGAGTAAGCTTGCTCCACTATATAACCAAAATCTGGGATTATGGTTTATGCAAGAGGGCGTAGTACCCATGGCTATAGAGCGTTTACAGGCGGCAGGAGATACGGCAGCAGTAAATACGATAAAGGTGACCAGCCTTCAACAAGAAGTAAATACAAAACTTAGGGAACAAGCAGAGAAAATTAGTCAAAGTCTAACCTTGGACAACTACGAAACAACGCTGAACCGAGCTCCTCTTAATCCATTTTTACTGGTTAAGGTATCCGATATGCTTGCAGTAAACAAGAAGAATCTGGAGGCATACAATGTAGCATTTTATTCCCTTCCTTACCACCCCAAATCGGTAGAATTGTTGGAAACATACATAAAAAGAGCAAAAGAAATGCACATGAACCAGGAGGTGGAACTCTCTATTGCTCAACTACAAAGATTAAAACAAGAACAGGTTAAGAGATATTAACATCCGATTAACGATAAATAAGTTTTACTTTTTTGACTTTCCTACGTCTAAAGAGCCATAAACAAATTTATCTTTTTTACTAAATGAAAAATCTCTTTAAAGTAGCACTACTTCTATTTATTGTACAGCTTGCCAATGCTCAAAAAATCGAAATCGGGGTAAAAGGAGGATTAAACCTTTCCAGTATTTCTAATTTTGAAGTTCTTAATTTTTTAGGCCAAGACCTTAAATATCGTGCTGCGGGTGGCGGTGGTGTTTTTGCCGAAATTCCACTAGGAACGCAGTTCTCTTTTCGTCCGGAAGTATCGTATTCCCGCAGAGGAACCAAACTGGCTGGTTTAAATTTAAGTGGTCTTAACTTAGGTGGACTGGGAACACTTTTAGGTGGCATTTCAAACGCTCGTCTGGACCTCGACTATATAGACATACCTCTACTAGCAAAATATAAATTTTCTGAGTCTGGAGTTGCAAAACCATATGTAGTAGCCGGACCTGTGCTAAGTTTTATGGTAGGACACCAAATGAATAACAATATCTTGAGCATAATAGACTTCACGTATAACGCAGACCTTAACTATAACAAAGTTGACATAGGTGGTATGTTAGGTGCCGGTGTGGAGTTCCCTGTAGGAAAAGTTAAAGGTTTTGTAGAAGCATCTTATATGAGGGGCTTTACAAACATGGTGGATAACATAGGAATAGTTAAAGTTTCATCCAAAAACAACTCTTTCGGTCTACAGGCTGGTTTAGCATTCCCTATAGGCAAATAAGCAAAATACATCATTAAAAGAGGCTTTGGCCTCTTTTTTATTGCCTTTCGACTAAGTAAAAAGCATTATTTCCCAATTCCCTTCGTTTATATTAAGCACTAATAGTATTTTTGTATCAAACACTGCTAAATGGGAAAAAATACCATAATAAAGTCTCTCAAATATCTGGCCTATACTCTTTTGGCTATTTTGTTGGCTTTGGTATTAATTACCGTTTATTTTAATTCTAAACCTGGCCAAAAACGCTTAAGCAAGCTTCTTTTTGGAACCCTCTCAGAACAAATAGGAACGCCTGTTTCCGGACAGTTGAGTTTTAGTATCCCAGACTGGGTAAACCTTAATGACCTTCTTATTCTGGACCAAAACTCCGACACACTCTTATATGCAAAAAAAGCACATTTGGATGTGGCCCTGTTCAAACTTATACAAAGCCACTTGGTCATAGAAAAAGTGGAGTTAAAACAAACCGTGGCCAAAATATCTAAAAGAGACGGGAAATTTAGTTTTGATTACATCTTAAATAGCTTTGGTAGTGATACCACC
>CAZBAV010000032.1:0-5128 GCA_964489955.1 uncultured Lacihabitans sp.
TGTCCCTTCGGGGTTAACGCTTTGTATACAATTGAATTGGCAAAACGAAATTTGCCCCGTAGGGGCTAACGCTTTGTAGAAAATTAAAATAGACGTTTTCTTGCCCCGTAGGGGCTACCCAAAATGTATCCGTTCAATTTTAAATGTATATAAAATATGGCAAATACATACACACAATTATACATTCACATTGTTTTCGCGGTAAAGTTTAGGAAAGCCTTGATTGATATGGAGTGGGAAGAACGGTTACATCTTTATATATCGGCGATTGTTCAAAACAACGGGCATAAAATGATTGCTATAAATTCGTGTTTTGACCATTTGCATATGTTCATCGGGCTAAATCCGAAACAGTCGATTTCTGATTTAATGCGAATGGTAAAGGGAGATAGCTCAGAATTTATTAATAAAGAGAAGCTTTGTAAACAAGCATTTAGATGGCAAGAAGGTTTTGGTGCATTCTCAAATAGCAAATCTCAGATTGATTCGGTGGTAAAATACATTCTCAATCAAAAAAAGCATCACCAGAATACTACATTTTTAGATGAATACAAGAGCGTACTAAATGATTACGAAGTTGATTTTAATGAAAATTATATCTTTAAAGACTTAGAATGATTTAACGTACCTACGACACAGTGCTTAAAATTGGCAATTAAAATTGCTAAGAAAGCTGTAGTCTCTATGAGAAAGAAATGTATTACTCCGGATCAAAGAAAGCGATAGCTTAATGATAGCTCCTAGTAACATTCAGATAGTAAATAATAAGAAAAAAATAGAACACAATGTTTTTTGCCCCAGCGGGGCTAAAGCTTTGTAAAAATAATACAACAATCATGCTTACCATAAACCCCAAAGACGTTTCTACAAAAGATTTCCATGCGTACTTATTAAGTTCAGTAGCTCCAAGACCTATAGCGTTTGCGAGTACTGTGGATAAAGAGGGCAAAGTGAACCTCAGTCCGTTCAGTTTCTTTAATGTCTTCGGCAGCAATCCTCCTACAGTAATTTTTTCACCCAATAAGCGTGTGCGTGACGGAAGCGGAAAAGATACCCTAGATAATGTTCATGAGGTAGAAGAAGTGGTGATAAACATGGTAGATTACAGTATGGTGGAGCAGATGTCTCTGGCTAGTTGTGAATACCCAAAGGGTACAAATGAGTTTAAAAAAGCAGGATTTACAGAGGCGGCTTCTTCTTTGGTAAAACCACCAAGGGTAGCCGAGGCTAAAGTGGCTTTTGAATGTAAAATCAAGCAGATCATTAGTATGGGTGACCAGGGTGGGGCTGCCAATCTTATAATATGCGAAGTGATTATGGCTCATGTTTCGGAAGATTTATTGGATGAAACGGGAAAAATTGAGCCCACAAAAACTGATTGGGTGGCTCGTATGGGCGGCGATTGGTATTGTAGGGCTTCAGGGGAGGCTATTTTTGAAGTTCCCAAACCTAATATACAATTAGGGGTAGGAGTAGATGCTATACCTGAGTACGCTATACAAGAAGGAAGATTTACTGGAAATGAACTTGGACGTCTAGGCAATGCATGTGAAATACCTTCGGATGAAGAAATAGCGGATTTTAGAAAAGCTCATCCGAAGGCAGACTTGTTTGCTTTAGCGAAAGATATGTTAAGCCAAAACCGAGTAAAAGAAGCTTGGATGGCGGTTAAAATTGCAAGTTCAGACCGATAGTAGCTCTAAGGTCGTTTTCCATCGGGAAGTTCTTATCGGTAAGGTTAAAGCTTTTATGAAACTGTACTTGCAGTTTCACTTTTTCTATACCACCCCGAAGAGTCAGAGCGGGTTCTACAAGAAAATAGTTGCTCTTATCCCTTATTTTTTGGGTAATGTTCTCTCCCGCATAATACAGCTCACCATTGGGATTCATATAGTTAAGTGATGCAATACGGCTAGAAAAGGCTGCCGAGAAATATTTGGATTTAAAGCCTATGGCAGGTTGAACTCCTAAACGGCTGAAATTACTTTCAATATTTCCTCCTTCCAATGGTTCGTTCCTTATCTCTCCACGAGAGTTTGACATTTTGCCAAATCCTGCCAAACCGTAAATTTCAAACAAGAGCTTTTCATTCAGAGGTTTGAAATATCCGCCACCGAGTTCGACGAAACTTCCTTTACCTCCATTTCCGTTTACATTTGTTTCATTTGGAACTAATGTTCCATTTAGCATTAAGCCAAAATTATTCTGTACTGCATAAGCGGCTTGTACATCTACCAATTGCCCATTGAATGCGGCAGTGATATTGGTTTGTCCCTTTTCAGAGAGAAGGGGTACATTTTGCGTATTGGGCATATAAAGTGCGGGAGTGCATGAACATACCACTACGATGAGGAATAGATTACTAACTAGTGATTTCATGATATTTAGCTTTATTTACAGCTAAATTATGACCACAATTTGTATTATTCAAAGTTTAATTATGAATTTTAAGGTAAGTTTAATTTGCTAAATGCTACAAGTTATTTAATCTTGCTCAGGACTCTGGCTACATCTGCAATAATTTTTTCGTTGATTTCATCGGTTTCTTTGGAGTCTGAAACAAAAACCGCAACGATGTATACTTTACCGTCAGGCAAGATGATAAAACCTGCATCATTTGTCGCAGCCGATATACCTTCACTGTTCCTTCCTGAAGTACCTGTTTTGTGTGCAATAGTACTTTCCGAACTAACACCAGCACTAAGACGGTTTTTACCGGTGGTAGTGTTAACCAATTGTGCAAAAAGGAAATTATGCTGGTCGCCGGAGAGGTATTTTCTATTGTAAAACTTGTCTAAAACTTCTACCATTGCTAAGGGACTACTATAGTTTTCGAATTGGTTTCCCCATTCTTTCTGCATATCCTCTTCATTAAAAACAATATTCAGGTTTTCTATACCCATATTTTTAAAATACAGATTTACCGCTTCGGGACCTCCGATACGTCGTAAAATAATATCGCAGGCATTATTATCACTGTTAGAAACCATGTTATAAATAAGTGTATCTAATCTTATTTGGGTGTCTTTAATGCCTAATTCTTCTCGAAGCGGGCTCCATGTATTAGGTAAAAGTTCGGTAGCTTTTACTGCAATATGTTCATTGAGTTTCCATATGCCTTTATCAACGTCGTCCAGTGCTTTTGCAGCAATATGGTATTTGAAAACGGACTGCATCGGAAAGCGGTCGTTTCCGTTTATTTCGGTGGTTTCGCCCGTTTGTAAATTCAAAATGGCAATTCCGACTTTAGCATTTTTATGGGCAACTATTTCTTGCAGTTGCTCTTTTAATGTAACTTTTGGCTTGCAAGAAAATCCAACCAAAGCAAGGATTGTAAAAAGGAAAATTCTCATTCTATAATTTTTTTAAATATCTCTTAAACTAAAGTTCAGACCAAAACTCACATCTCATTCCTCCCCACTCATAACTTACTCACAAACAATGCGGCTCTATATGTATTAAAACGTTTTCTATTTCCGGGAATTCTTCTAGTAGCTTATCTTTCAAACGGTGCGAAATATCATGGCCTTCACGTACTGAAATGTCTCCATTAAGTGTAGCATGCATGTCTACTTGGTATTTCATACCTACTTTTCTTATGTACAGCTTTTCTGTTCCTAAGACACCGTCCACGTTTGCCGCCACTTCCCGGATTTCGTTCTCCATTTCAGGATAGGTTTGTTCATCCATTATCTCGCTCAATGCGGGACGGAATATCTTGTAGGCATTATAAACGATTAAACCGGAGGCAAGCAAAGCGGCCCAGTCATCTGCAGACTCATAGCCTTTCCCCATATACAATGCTATAGAAATACCTATAAAAGCAGCAACTGAAGTGATGGCATCGGCACGGTGGTGCCAGGCTTCAGCTTTTAAAGAACTGCTGTTGGTTTGCTTACTTTTTCTCAAAACCCATTGGTAGGAAGCTTCTTTCCAGAGAATTATTCCAGCTAAAATCCATAGGGTAAATGCCTTGGGTGCTTCGTGCGGAGTTTGTATGTTTTTAATACTCTCTTTCCCGATAATAAAAGCAGAGACTAACAAGAAAACTACCACTAAAAATGTAATTAAGGGTTCTGCTCTTCCATGACCATAAGGATGGTTTTCATCTGCCGGACGACTGGAATATTTTATTCCAAAAACTACCAATAGAGAAGCAAAAATATCCGAAGTGGACTCGATAGCATCGGCAATTAATGCGTAGGAATTACCCAATACTCCGGCGGTCCATTTAATAGCGGCTAAAACTACATTGGATAGTAAACTAAGATAGGTTGTTTTTAACGCTGATTTTGACATTAATTGATTTTGACTTACTTTAATTTAAGGTTATCTAGGTTATAAATAACTTTAAAGAAAACGGAGTCTCTTTTTGTATAAAACTTATCAATAGTTCCCCCTCTTACAGCAGTAGAACTTCTTTGATATTTCATTAAATTAATATTCAGGATATGAGAGCAAATTGTATAAATCTCTCCTACAGAGTTTACCAGGTATGGAGATTCTTCAGACTTGCCATCACCGTAGAATTTGATTGTTTTCCACAATGAACTAAATTTATATTTTAGTAATTCTTTTTCCTCAAGAGACTGTGGTTGATTGTAGACAATAGACAATAGTTCTAAATTAGTGGGGTCATTCAGTAAGGCGTTATTACAAGCACTGGCCTTTTTTATCGGCTGAGATTTCTGAATACAATTAAGGTACTCTTTATCAAACTTGGGATTAAAGTTGTCATCATACTTCTTACCATAGTAAAGATGTAATAAATCTACATCGCTCATGTCTTTTGGAGACTCTTTAAATTTAGAGACTAGAAAAGGATAATAAAGATTTGACTCCCTATCACTTATACTAGCTTTGATTTTATCAAAATTTAAAGCCTGCCCAAACGATTTTACTGAACATAAGAATACTGTTGATATCAGGATTTTGACGAGCTTTAATCCCATAGTAAAAATTACTTCTTAACAGGAATTAGCAATTCAATGTCAACCACTTCACCCACACCTTTTCTTTGTAGATCATAATCTAACCTGTTTATTTTAAAGTTTCCTTTAAAAGTAGCAGAGTTTGCGTTCTCAACAAAACTGAAAGGGATAGATACTTTTTTACTTGTAGCTTTAAT
>CAZBAV010000032.1:5138-14692 GCA_964489955.1 uncultured Lacihabitans sp.
TTCCGTCTACCACATAGGTATCGCCGGATTTCTTTATTTCTCCAGACTTAAACCCTATGGTTTGGTACTTCTCAGCATTAAAAAAGTTTTCATCTTTGGCATGTTTTGTTTTTAAGCCAGAGCCTAAATCCAAGGTATTAATATCTACGGTTACATCAAATTTAGAAGCAGCAATGTTCTTTGTGTCAAAATCAATTTTTCCTTTAAGGCCTCCGATAGTTCCGGACGCTCGTTTAGTACTAAATTTTATGGCGTATTCCCCTTCTACCGGTTTCCAGCTAATAGCTGCAAAAACAAGAAGTGGCATAAGAATGCTTAATGCTAGATTTTTCATAGTTCGGTTTTTTGTTTGGTTTTAGAACGTGTTTCTTTCTGCAAAATTACGGTAAGTGCGGATGTTTTTTCAATATTATATGTACAAACAAATAAAAAACTTAAGGTATTCTTTTTTTGCGTTTAAGCGTGTCAATTTCTACCGAAAGAGCCTTTAAATCTTGTTTCATCAGTGTAATGTAGGACTCAAGCTGGTCATACATTTCTGCACGTTGGTTTAACTGATCCAAGGTGTATTTTCCTCCTGTGCCAAAATAGATATCATCATCTTTCAGGTCACCAAAGCTCATCCATTTATCTTTTATCTGTTGTCTCAGGCTTTTATTTGTTGCAGGGTCTCTATCCCTCAGGTAATACCATATAGAAGCAGGAAGCATTTCCGATGTTTCGGAAGGAAACCAAATGTCACGGAGGATATTTCTGGGGTGATAAAATTCTGTAGAACGCTTATTGAGCAGAATGGCGGCACCAAAAGCTGCTTCAGATACCCCAGTGATGATGCCTATGTATTCTGAGTAGCGTCCTTTACCCAACAGTATTCCAGTAAGAATAGCACCTGTAGCTCCTAAGGCAATAGCCCCTACAGTAAGTTTTGTTTCGGTCTTGTTGACCTGTCCTTCGAAATAGGAGGAAATTTGCTCTATTCGTTCTTCTTCACAGCCAATTTCTGACGCTATGGCGGAGATTTCGAGAGAAGAAAGGTCAATCTTTTGATAGATGTAATGAGAAAGCTCCAGGATTTTTAATCGACTATTTATGCTGGAATCATTAGACACCAGTGCGGTTCTGTACTCTTCTAAAGTGTTCAGAACTCCTATAGCATTGGCTACATTAAGTGATTTAGTAGAAAAAGATTTTGCCAGATCTTCATCAATATTTAAGGTTTCTAAAGGTTGTGGGATATCTACCTTTGTGTAGATATACTGGTTTTGAATATTGCAGTTGCTTTTTTGTATGAGCCTTTGCACCGAAAGGGTTTTACTAGATTGGCATGACTGCAATACGCATAAAATAGCCAGTAGTGAAATGAAGTGCTTCATTGCAATTTCCTCAAATACATTTGGATAGTGTTTTCTAAACCGTAATAAAGTGCATCAGAAATCAGGGCATGGCCAATAGAAACTTCCAGTAAACCGGGAATATTCTTATGGAAATACGCAAGGTTTTCTAAGCTTAAGTCATGCCCCGCATTTAATCCTAAGCCCACTTTTTGGGCTACTTCGGCCGCTCTTACAAAGGCTTCAATTGCCTTTTCCGGATTTTGAGGATAGTCCGTAGCATAAGACTCTGTATAAAGTTCTATTCTATCTGTGCCGGTTTCGGCGGCTGCTTCTACCATTTCTTGTATGGCGTCTACAAAAATAGAAACCCGTATTCCTTCCGATTTGTATATACTAACCAGCTCTTTTAACTTGGTTTTGTGGGTTATGGTATCCCAGCCAGCGTTTGAGGTTAAAGCTCCCAAGGTATCGGGTACCAAGGTAACCTGTTCTGGTCTTACAGCCAAAACTACTTCTTGGAAACGTCCTTCTGTAGGGTTTCCTTCAATATTATATTCGGTGGTTACAAGTGCCTTCAAATCAAATACATCTTGGTATTTAATGTGTCTTTCATCTGGTCTTGGATGGATAGTAATTCCTTGTGCACCAAAGGTTTCGCAGTCTTTTGCTACTTTCAGTAAATCCGGGACATTGCCTCCCCTAGAATTCCTTAAAGTTGCTATTTTATTGATATTGACCGATAATTTTGTCATTTTTGCAATCTTAATGTCCCAAATTTAGGGGCTTTTGTAAATCAAAACGTTAAAAAGATAAGATAATGTCGTTAAAAACTACCATAGATGCCGATATAAAAGCGGCAATGTTTGCTAAAGACCAAGTTAAGTTATTGGCACTAAGAGATATAAAGAAAGCCATTTTAATAGAAGAAACGAAGCCGGGAGCTAATGGAGAGATTTCTGAAGCGGACGAAATGAAATTGCTTCAAAAGGCTGTAAAACAACGTAAAGATTCTGCAGAAATATATCAGGGACAAAATAGACCGGATTTGTTAGAAAAAGAATTAGCGGAAATAGCTATCATAGAGGCTTATCTTCCTGCCGCCATGTCTGAGGCGGAGTTGGAAGCTGCTGTTAAGGCAATAATAGAAAAGGTAGGAGCGAAGTCTCCAGCTGAAATAGGGAAAGTTATGGGTGTAGCATCAAAAGAATTGGCTGGAAAAACCGATGGAAAGGCTATTTCTGAAATGGCTAAAAAACTCCTTGCCTAAGAGAAATGACCGCTTTTGATATTATTATTCTTATCCCAATCGGGATTGCGGTATTTAAAGGGTACAAGAAAGGACTAATGATGGAGGTTTTTGGTATAGCAGCCTTTATTGGGGCTATTATCCTGGGCTTCAAACTACTTAACTTTGGTGCAGGGTTAGTGGAAGGAATCATAGGTAAGGATAGCCTTAAGTGGGCTTCACCTTATCTGAGTTTTTTTATTGTCTTTCTTCCTGCACTCTTCATTATACAAAAAGTAGGGTGGATGGTAAAGAAGGGAATTAATCTTACTTTTTTGGGAATGCTGGATGGTGCTCTTGGTGCTTTGCTAGGGGCTATAACTTCTACATTTGGTGTGAGTCTTTTCCTTCTCATTATTACTAAAATTGGAATGAATCTTCCAACAAGTTTTGTGGAGGAAAGTAAATTGTATGCTTTTGTGGCGGATTTTGCCCCGACCATTATTTCAAAGATTTCAGATTGGCTTCCGGGAGGAGATTGGCTGGACTATTTGGGTGTTGTGAGAGATAAGATTAAGTAATTATTAAGTTGGCTTCTGCCAAGGTTTTTTCGGTGTACATTTGCAGGGTTTTACTATCTACATACATGAAGAGAGGTTTACTTACATTCCTTTTTGCGGGAATAAGTTTTATGACCATAGCCCAAGAAGATCTTGAAGCTAAAAAGAAAACAGAAAATAAGAGAGATAATGATGTAAAGTTATCTGTGCTACCTTACTATAATTTCGGTAGGGGACTGGGAATGACTTCTCCGGATAGCCTATTCCAACTTAACATACGTTTCCGGATGCAAAATCGTGCTTCTTTTGCCGAAGATGAGGACGGTAATACAGGAGTTGGAGCCTATATCAGACGTCTTAGGCTGAGGTTTGATGGATATGTAGGAAATCCCAAGTTTCTTTATGCTATCCAGCTCTCTTTTGCTCCCGGTGACGTAGGGGAAATCCAAGATGGGGGAAATCTTAATATTATACGTGATGCTGTGGTTTTTTATCGGCCAAATTCTTACTGGACATTCAGTTTTGGACAAACCAAGCTTCCGGGAAACCGTCAAAGGGTAAATTCATCAGGAGCCTTGCAGCTTACGGACCGAAGTATAAATAATGCTAAGTTTAATATAGACCGTGATTTTGGATTTCAGGCTCATAATTTAAATGAGTTTAAGGATAAGTTTTCTTATAATTTTAAATTTGCTCTTAGTACCGGAAACGGAAGAAATACTACTGTAGATACGGATGACGGGCTTTCGTATACAGGAAAAGTAGAACTTTTTCCCTTAGGGTCTTTTGCTAGTTCTGGTTCTACATTTGAGGGGGATATAGAACGTGAGAGCCGTCCGAAATTGCTTTTTTCGGCAGCTTATAATTACAATCATAAAGCATTGATGACTCAAGGTGTGTTGGGTAAAGAGCTATTTGAAAGTCGTAGCCAATCTAGTTTGTTGGTAGACGCCATGATGAAATACGAAGGTTTTGCCCTTATGTGGAGTTATATGAACCGAAATTCTGCTAATCCTATAACACAGAATGCCGAAAAAACACAAACTGCCTATGTATCCGTAGGACATGGAACTGACTACCAAGCCAGTTACCTATTTCCTTCTAATTACGAATTAATAGGACGTTTTAGTAATCAGAAAGTACATAAGTCCATAAGTCAGCTCCAACCTAACCAAAACCAGTATACATTAGGTTTAACGAAATATATTTGGGAGCATGCATTTAAATTGCAGTTAGAGGCTTCTTATAACCAATACATGCATTCCAATTCGGCAAAAACGGACGACTGGTACACGCGTTTTCAGGTGGAAATGGGGATTTAACACGAATTATGCTTTAGACATTCTACTGCACCAAAACGCTACTTTGTATCATTTTGAAGGTTTTTTATTTTTGTAGCATTTCGTTTCTTGAAAATCTCAAATCTATGGGCTTAACGGTTAAGCGAAAACCGGATTCCTGTTCTTGTATTTAGCATAAGAGGTTTCTCTTTGTATATTGTCCTCAGTTCACTGGAATTCTGGAAATAGTAGCCTATTCCGGGTTCCAAGTAAATGCTCAGTTTGGAGTTAAGCTCGTATTGGATACCTGCTAATGCATTTACAGATACTTGCAAGTGCTTGTCAATAAGCTTCTGGGTTTCCCCATGCTCTTTCACCGGATTTAGGGTGTATTGGTTTGTGGTAGAACCGCCAATTCCTTTTTCGATAGTAACTCCGGAGGATACATATGCAGATAACCGCTTTCTCTGAAACGCTGCGTAGTTAAGTTGGAGAGGAACTCCTATATAATGTAAAGTTTGCTGGTTACTAATGTAGTCAGATTCTGTACCTGCTTGTAAATGTGATACAAGTTTGGTGTAAATCAACCCGCTTCCTACACTAAGTGTCGGATTAAGGTGGTATAGTACTGACACTCCCAGGGTAACGGGACTTTTGTGTGTAACATCAGTATAAACAGGTTCATTCTCATTGCGGTTTAAAATGGCCGCATAGGTGTTTCCTTCTACCATCGAAGAACTCTCGATAGTCTTGGTAGCCATGTAAGATATTCCGCTTTGCTGTTGGGCAGAACTGGGACTAAATTGGCTCGCAAGAAAGTTTGCTTCCCAACGTTTTTGAGTAGGTTGGGAAATATTGTTATCGGTAACTTCTAAGTCTTCTAATTGGGGAAGAGTTAGTGTCGGCGTTTTAATACTTGTTTCTGTTTCTATTATAGATGATATATGGTCTAGACGTGCTACTGTCAATTTTTTACTTTCCAGTAACTTATCTTCAGTAACCAGTTCTTCTATTTCAGGCTCTTTTTTCTGTGTTTCAGATTTTTTACTTGTTTTCTTTAGGCTCTTTTTTGTAGAAATGTGAATCTCTGCTTCGGCTAAATCATGATTTTTACGTATGCTTGAAAGCGGAGTTCTGATAAGACGTGTATCTATGAAATTGGTTGATAAGGTCAATAAAATAATAGCAGCTATACGGGCAATTTTTGTATACTTTTCCTTTACTTTAAATAGAGCTTTTTGAGCTTTAGCGTTATCGGATTTTATAAGGACAAAACGGTTTTTCTTTTCCTGGAAGAGGATATCATCCAGGTCATCCCACAAACCTTCTGGTGCAGGTTCTGTGTGGTTTTCCATTTTGTTTTTAAGGGTATTTAGCCATTTATCGTTCATACGGCCTCCATTTTAAATGATTTGTATTCTCTTATTTTTCGGGCAAGAATATTTTTGGCCCGATGAAACTGGGAAGCCGAAGAGTTTTCAGCAATCTCCAATATCTGTGCAATTTCTTTATGCGTTTTTTGCTCAAAAACAAAGAGGTTAAAAACGGTACGATAGCCTACTGGCAGTTCTGAGATCATCTCATGAATCTTTGTAGTAGGTATATATTCGAGGTCGGGTTCCTCATCGGATATTTCTATAGTATCAAAGTCTGTGGTCTTCATATCTAGCTTTTTTTGTTCCCGTAATACTTTTAGGGCTTCGTTTACCACAATTTTTGAAGCCCAAGCTTTAAGGGAGCCTGTGCCCCGGTATTCAAAAGTTTCTATCCCATTAAACATCTTGATAAAGCTATTTTGAAGGATATCTTTTACGTCTTCTTTCTCGGAAATGTATCGATAGCAAACGGCAGATAAATATCCCGAGTATTCGGAATACAGTTCTTTCCAGCTTAGTCTGTCTTTGTTTAGAAGACGCTTAGCAAGTTCGTACTCTGTATTTACTGTTTTCGGCATATTGTCCTTCTTCTTGAGAAAAGGCTGTACTTCATAAAAGAGGTACAGCCTTCCTAAACTTTCCGTTTTTTATTTCTTGTTTGAAGACGGCAAATCGTACTTAATGGTTGTAAAAGGAGTAAGCTGTGTTCCGTCTACTACTATCTTTTCTGCTACCAAGTTGAACTTCGTTGATTTGGTTCTTGCTGTATAAAGTCCGGTATTTTCGGCCTTGAAAGTGATAACGGCCTTCTTTTTTGCATTATCAACCGGGATTTCTATAGATAAGGCTTTAGGTGTAAAAGTTAAATCTACGCCATCCTTGGCAGTGTTTACTTTCCCAGAATATTTTAGTTCATACTTTACATTTCCAAGAGCTTTAACTGCGGCAGTAGTTTTTGCAGTATCTTTTACAACAGCAGCAACTAATTCAGTAATAGGGAAACTGTCAAATATTACCAACGTATCTCTTACAATAAAGGTAGAGTTGTACTCTTTTTTTGCAGTGCCTTGAGTGGCCGATAGTTTACCCGTATAGGTTCCTTTAACATCAGATGCTTGTGCAGGAGTCTGAGGGTCATTGTCTTTGTCACAAGACACCAAAAATAAGCCGATTAGGGCAACGAGAGATAGTGCTAATTTACTATTAACTAGATTTTTCATACTTGATTTTTTGTTTTACTATGATTTTTGCGAGTACTCGATTAGTAAATCCAGTTAGTTAGAAATCTTGCATGAAAAAGTAAATATTTTTTTCGTTAGAAGTGAAAAAATGAGTCAAGTGCTTGATTATTAGATATTGTTTTTTTTATGAAGTTGATAAAATTGCCTATCCTTCTCAATTAGGAATTAGAGTAATTAGGTATATAAAGTGGTACCTAGAATATGGTATTGCTGTACCTAAGGGAGATATAAACGGGATATAGCTGCACATTACGAGGATTTCCTTACGAAATTATACAAACCTATGTTTATAAGTGGTGAGCGTATCAAAATTTCTGGAATTGTAGTAAGTTGTTCCAAAAGGCGTAAAACGCAGACGAGGGGAGCTTTGTCTGGAAAGAATGGGCGAAGTGAGCTTTGGAACGGATAAGTAATTAGGGCTGCACTTATTTTACAATCTTCATGAGGGTGGTAAATCTTCAAAAGGATATCCCAAGAGTAATAATCTTGGGATGTCCTTTTGTGTCGCAATTAAGACAAAGCCTCTCCCTCAAACTTTACACCTTCCCAGCCATTTGTCATAAACTGACGGATATTTTGGTGGTTATCGGCAAGAGGGTTTTCAAGTACGTTTTGGTAGTGTTCTGCAAATAACGATAAGGTATCCTCTTTATTTAATTCTTGTAATTTAGCATAGTATAATACTTTTGCACTTCCCTGATTTTGGGTAGATTCGTTATAAACATCTCCATTCTGGAAAGCAGTAGGGTGCACCTGATACTTACTTTCTATGTATGCCAAAACAGAGGCAAAATTGAAGCCTTCTTCTTTTAGTTGTTTTAATAAATCACTCATGTGTTTGTCTTCCGGCCGTTAGTGTAGCCACTTTTTAGTTATATAATTTATATTTTTATTAAATCTTGAAATCAGTTATTCTATTTATTATCATGCTTCAATCTTAATATAATGAGTTTCATAACTCAAACTTATCCATGTATAGCCTCTTTATCACCATAACTCTGGATTAGCTTTCCTTCAAATTCCAGCCATTCGCTCCAGCGTTTTTCTACATCTACATCTGTAGCATACTTTCGGGCAAAGTTTAGAAATGTTGTGTAGTGGGTGGCTTCGGAAATCATAAGTTCATG
Source organism: uncultured Lacihabitans sp. (assembly GCA_964489955.1). Lineage (GTDB taxonomy): Bacteria > Bacteroidota > Bacteroidia > Cytophagales > Spirosomataceae > Leadbetterella. The sequence continues at coordinate 13,282 of CAZBAV010000032.1, forward strand.
ATAGAACCTTGCTAGTTCTTCGTCCTTAATATTTTGGGATAAAACTCTGAAGCGTTCGCAGCTGCGGGCTTCTATCATGGCTGCAAATAGAAGCCTGTCTATCATAGATTGGTTTTTGCTGCCGTCTTTCTTACAAAACTTCATGAGCTGACCCACATAATCATCTTTTCTTTCCTCTCCCAGCGTATAGCCTCTTTTAATGATGATATCATGCACCATTTTAAAATGCTGCATCTCTTCAATGGCTATGTTTGTCATTTCTGAGACCAAATCGTCTAAATCAGAATTGTAAATAATTAGTCTGATGGCATTGGTTGCGGCTTTTTGCTCGCACCAAGCATGGTCAGTGAGGATTTCCTCCAGGTTATCTTCTGCAATTTTTGCCCAACGTGGGTCTGTGGCGAGTTTTAATCCGAGCATTTTATCAATGAAAAACTAAAAAATGAGTAATATGTGTTACGTCATTACAAGCACAAAAATCGATTTAATAGGTCTATTTTCAAAGTTTTACTGCATCATAAAACGGATTTTGTATTCTTTGGGTGTAATTCCCTTTACGTTTTTGAAGTGGCGGTAAAAGTTAGAAGTGTTTTCAAATCCACTATCCAAAGCTATATTTTGAATAGTATAGTCGGTTTCTACAATCAGCCGGCAAGCATGATTAAGACGTACCTCTGTTAAGAAATCAAAATAGGACTTGTTGGCCGTCATTTTAAAATAGCGGCAGAAAGAGGTCACACTTAAATTGGTTAATTGAGCTACATCTTCAATGAATATCTTTTCTTTAAAATTTTGAAGGGTGTAAGAGAATATCTTATCAATACGATTTTCGTCCAGTTTGTTAAATTTTGACAACTCTATATTGTTAGACAAGACTTCGTATTCTTTGTTTTCAAGCAAAATATTAAAGATGCGGAAAAGGTAGATAATCTTATTAAGTCCAAGATCCGTTTTCATTCGCCACAAGAGGCGTTTGATTTTTTCTTTTGAGTGACCTGAGATCATCAGTCCGTTTTGAGCAAGCTCGTTCAGCTTGTTTATGCCTTGGGTTTCCGAGAAGCTTAGAAATTCTTTTCCGAAAGTTTCCGGATGAAAGTGAAGAACCAGAGCCTCAACGTTGTCATCATTATTTGTTTCGTTCAGGTTGCATTTCCAGGTGTGTGGGAGGTTTGAACCCATCAGAATCAGATCATCTTGTTGAAAATTGCCAATGTGGTCCCCAATGAATCTTGTTCCTTCGCCCTTTATTAAATAGTGAAGCTCTATTTCAGGATGATAATGCCATAGGGTTCCAAAGTGCGGCAATACATCATGCCGCAAGCTGAAGGCATTGTCTAATGCCTTTGGAACGATATGTAATTTTGGTGTTAGGTTCATGATGTCTTCGTGCTAATTAAACATTCCTTTATTA
>CAZBAV010000032.1:14792-19409 GCA_964489955.1 uncultured Lacihabitans sp.
TAATTTTGGTGTTAGGTTCATGATGTCTTCGTGCTAATTAAACATTCCTTTATTAAGTGCTTTAAAACTCTTACCACATAGATTTTTATAAGAAATAGGAGACATAGAGAAAAATTATTTTTCTTCACATTAGTCTTTGTGAAAAATGCTAGCATTTCTATGTTTCCTTATTACATACGTACCTATGTTGTTAAAATTTATTCACACTATTTTTTTTAAATCCACTACAGTGAAGCATTTCCAAAGTGCGGCAATACATCATGCCGCAAGCTGAAGGCATTGTCTAATGCCTTTGGAACGATATGTAATTTTGGTGTTAGGTTCATGATGTCTTCGTGCTAATTAAACATTCCTTTATTACGTACTTTAAAACTCTTACCACATAGATTTTTATAAGAAGCTAGGAGACATAGAGAAAAAATGTTTTTCTTCACATTAGCCTTTGTGAAAAATGCTGGCATTTCTCTGTTTCCTTATTACATATGTACCTATGTTGTTAAAATTTATTCATACTATTTTTTTAAATCCATTACAGTGAAACATAATCTTTTCTTTTACCTGCAGAAATTAATTTAAAGGCAAATCATTAAAATATTCGTTTACAAAAGTTTTTTGTCCTTCTTTGAAGATATTTGAACAGTTGAAATTAATAAGGATACCCTTAGGACATTTTAGCAATTTCATATAAGACAAAAGCTGAGCATCATAGATACCCACCATCTCCTGAACAGCTTTTAATTCAACAACAATACAGTTTTCTATTATTAAGTCACATCTGAAGTCCATATCCAGTGCTTTATTTTTATAGACTACAGGAATACTCATTTCTGATTTGAAATTGATATTTCTTAAAAGAAGCTCCTCCTTTAAACATTTATGATAAATACTCTCTAATAATCCGCGACCCATTATCTTATGAACTTCAATTGCACTCCCGATTATTTCATAGGTAAGAGTATCTAAGTATTTTTTTGTTAGCATATCGATGCTTTATATGGTAATAAAGTTTCGGTTGAATCTTTCTTTTTCTAAAATGAAAGATTATGTACGAAATTACAATATTGAAAGTATAGAAAAAAAGAATATGATAATATGTTGGATAAATATGAAAATTTAGAGAAGTGTTTGTTTGGTTTTACTCCCCAAATTTGTACTATCAAAATATTATTCGACCCTAATGGAAAACAATCAGGCATTACTTATATGTAGTGGAGATCTCCGCCCTTCGGCAAACCTTAAATGCTGGCCTATGCAGCAAAAAATGGAAGAAAACCTGGCGGAGGCTATCGGCAAATTTGGCTGGACAGTTAAAAGAGCCCATGGATATGATGAAGAAAAAGGACATGGATTTATAGATTACCAACATGTTGGAGTAAAGGTTTTTAGAGGAATTGACAAAACGCAACCTTTGATCGTAGCCGAGAGCGTTTGGCAATACAGCCATCACGTATTGGCAGGATTAATCTCTCATGAAGGACCCATTTTGGTTGTGGCCAACTGGGACGGAACCTACCCCGGACTTGTGGGAGCACTTAACCTTACAGGATCTCTTACGAAAGCCGGTGTGAATTACAGTTTTTTATGGAGCAAAGATTTTAGCGATGAGTTTTTCAACATTCGTTTAAAAGAATGGTTGGATACAGGAAAGGTCACGCATGATTACTCTCACGTAAATCAATTTGACCAGAGTTCTGTAAAGGGAAAAGATTTAGTTGTGGCAAAGAACTTGGCAAACCGGATCAAAGAGGATAAAATCATAATGGGTGTTTTTGATGAAGGCTGTATGGGTATGTATAATGCCATTGTGCCGGATGACATGATTCAGGCTCTGGGCATTTATAAAGAGCGGTTGAGCCAGTCCACACTTTACGCAAAAATGCTGACGGTTTCAGATGTAGAAGCCGCTGCGGTGCTGGATTGGATGCTTGCAAAGGGAATGAAGTTTGACTGGGGAACTGACCCGGTAAACGAGTTAACAAGGGAACAAACACTGGAACAATGTAAAATGTATATAGCTGCGGTGCGTTTGGCCGACGAGTTTGGATGTGATACGATCGGAATACAATATCAGCAAGGATTGAAAGACCTTACCGCTGCTTCGGACTTGGTTGAAGGATTACTAAACAATACAGACAGACCTCCAGTTTTTGGGGAAAATGGACGAGAGTTATATCCAGAAGTTGCTTTACCTCATTTTAATGAAGTAGACGAATGTGCCGGAATTGACGGTTACGTGACTTATCATTTATGGCGTGAACTGGGACTAAACGGAGACAATACCTTACATGACTTACGTTATGGCGAAACCTTCAATATCGATGGCAAAGACGAGTTTGTGTGGGTATTTCTGATTTCAGGAGCCGCACCGGCATCACATTTTAAAGGCGGTTATGCAGGAGCCGATAGTATGCGTCAGCCACCTATGTTTTTCCGTAAAGGGGGTGGGACGCTTCGTGGAGTAAGCCGTCCAGGTAAAATTGTGTGGAGTAGAGTTTATATAGAAAATAACGAACTCAGGTGTGACATTGGCACAGGAAAATGTGTAGAATTACCAGATAATGAAGTAGACCGCCTCTGGCAACTTACAGATCCCCAATGGCCGGTGATGCACGGAGTACTTGATGGAGTTAGTCGTGATCAGATGATGGCAAAACACAAGGCCAATCACATTCAGGTGGTGTATGTAGATGGAGATTACGATGTGCGTAAAGCAGCTGAAATCAAAGCGGCTACTCTGGAAAGTCTTGGAATAAAAGTTAATTTCTGCGGAATTTAATTTATGAGAAAGAATTTGGTTATAGGCATGGATTTCGGTACCGACTCGGTTCGTGGTTTAGTGGTTGATCCCACGAGCAGAGCGGTGCTGACATCGGCTGTTTCACATTATAAAAGGTGGAAACAAGGGCTATATTGTAATCCGGAAAGAGACCAGTACCGTCAGCATCCATTAGATTACATGGAGTCTATTGATGAAGTTTTTGGTCAATTACTTAAAAATGTAAATCCGGAAGATATAATAGCTATTGCAACCAATACCACAGGTTCGAGTCCTGTGGCTGTGGATGAAAAATGTACTCCATTGGCTTTGACCAAAGGTTTTGAGGAAAACCCGAACGCAATGTTTATTCTGTGGAAAGATCATACGGCTATCAAAGAGGCAGAAGAAATAAATCATCTGGCTGGGAAATGGGAAGTAGATTATACCAAATACAGTGGAGGGATTTACTCATCGGAGTGGTTCTGGTCTAAGATTTTATGCATTAACAGAAAAGACAATAGTATCCACGAGAAAGCACATACTTGGCTGGAACAATCCGACTGGATTCCTGCGTATTTGGCTGGAATAACTAATCCTGAGGAGCTGAAAAGAAACCGCTGTGCGGCTGGCCATAAAGCCATGTGGAATGAAGAATTTGGCGGATTACCTTCTCAAGACTTTTTGAATAGCCTGGATGTAAGTTTTGAAAAACTTGAAGGTCGTTTTTATACCGATACCTATACTTCAGATCAAGTTTTGGGATCTTTAGCTTCCTATTTTGTCGATAAGTTTGGCTTCGACGCAGACACGATCATAACAGTAGGAGCCATAGACGCTCATCACGGAGCGGTAGGAGCAGGGATTTCGCCCTACACTTTGGTAAAAGTAGTTGGTACTTCCACCTGCGACATGCTGGTAGTTCCTGCTTCCGATCTGCCGCCCGTGGTAGAAGGTATCTGCGGACAAGTTGATGGTTCAATAGATCCGGGAATGATTGGCTTTGAGGCTGGCCAGTCGGCTTTTGGAGATATTTACAATTGGTTTAAAAAACTGATGTTGAAGCCAACCTTTGATATTTTAGGGGATGATTTAACCTCAGAGTTGAAGGAAAACCTTGACGATAATTTTTTTGCCTATATAACCACCGAAGCTTCAAAAATTGAATTGAAGGAAAACGATTTGGTTTTTACAGATTATCATAATGGGCGAAGAACTCCGGACGCAGATTTTACGCTAGAGGCCTCGGCAAAGGGCTTTAATCTGTACACCCATGCAGGTCACTTTTTCAAAGCTCTGGTAGAAGCTACCGCCTTTGGTTCTAGGGCTATTATGGAGCGTTTTGCCGCTTTTGATATTCCAATAAAGAATGTTATAGCTACGGGAGGTATACCCAACAAGTCGCCTTATGTAGTACAAGTCTTGGCAGATGTAATGGGAGTGGAGATTCAGGTGGTAGATAGCGATCAGACTTGTGCATTGGGGTCAGCTATATTTGCGGCTACAGCAAGTGGATTTTATGAAGATGTTACCACTGCTAAAAAAAATATTGCAGCCCAAATCTCCAAAACATACAAACCGAATCCTGAGCGTCAGAAAATATACGAAACCTTATACGAAACCTATAAAGATTTAACCCGATTATGAGTAATTTACCCTTATTGGATATCGGTATTATCATTGCCTATTTGATAGGAATGGTGTTGGTGGGAGTTTATTTCTCCAGAAGAAATACTTCTGCTGATGATTTCACCCGAGCCGCCGGACGAATTCCGGGCTGGGCGATAGGAATATCCATTTATGCCACATTTTTAAGTTCTAACACTTTCCTTGGAGTTCCCGGAAAGGCTTTCCAGTTCCCT
>CAZBAV010000032.1:19419-38136 GCA_964489955.1 uncultured Lacihabitans sp.
CTGGAATGCCTTTGTCTTCAGTCTGTCTATGCCTTTGGCCGCATGGATAGCTGTGAAATATTTCGTTCCTTTTTACAGAAGTACGGGCGAAGTATCCGCTTATACCAATCTTGAAAAAAGATTTGGCACATGGGCTAGAACCTATGCAGTGGTCTGCTTTTTATTGACGCAGTTGGCACGTATTGGCTCCATTTTCTTCGGTATTTCCCTCACTTTACAAGCCCTCACAGGCTATAGCATGGTTACTATTATGGTGGTAACAGGTATTTGTATAGTGATTTACACCGTAATGGGCGGTATAGAAGCTGTAATCTGGACAGAGGTAGTTCAAGGGATTTTGAAAACGCTGGGAGCTATAATTATCATTTACTTGGTAGTAAAAGAAGTTCCGGGCGGTTTTAGCGAGATTTTAAAGGTAGGCACAGCAGACAATAAACTCAGTCTCGGCTCCATGGAATTTGACTTTGTGAGTTCGTCTTTCTGGGTAGTGTTGTTGTACGGATTTTTCATTAATCTCAATAACTTCGGGATGGATCAAAACTACGTGCAGCGTTACCATACGGCTACAAATGCCCAGGAAGCTAATAAATCGGTGTGGTTATGTGTTTGGATTTACGTTCCGGTGTCGCTGCTGTTTTTTGTAATTGGTACATGTTTGTATACGTATTACATGCAGAATCCGGAGTTATTGCAAACCATAAAACTTCAGGCAGCTGCAGAACAATTAGGCTTGGTTTCAAGCAGTCCAGAGGTAATACAGCTAGCCGGAACTCTACAGCCATCCGACTATGGCGATAAAGTAATGCCTCATTTCATGGTAAATATGATTCCTACAGGCTTATTGGGACTAATCGTTTCAGCAATTCTTTCTGCCGCCATGAGTACCATAAGTTCTGGAATGAATGCCTCGGCCACCGTATTTACAGAAGATATTTATAAACGTTATTTTAATCAGAATGCTTCGGAAAAAGGCAGTTTGAAAGTGCTTTACATAGCCACGGTAATCGTAGGATTGATAGGTATGCTTTGCGGTATAGCCATGATTGGTATCAAGAGTCTTTTGGATGTGTGGTGGACGCTCTCAGGAATTTTCGCAGGTGGAATGTTAGGGCTGTTCTTGTTGGGTTTAATCAGTAAAAAAGTAGGAAACAAAGACGCTGTAGTGGGGACTATTGTAGGAATACTGGTGATTTTGTGGATGACTTTCTCGTACCTGATTCCTGATGAGTTTTCATATCTGAAGAATCCTCTGCATGCCAACATGATTATTGTGGTGGGAACACTTTCTATTTTCCTGGTTGGTAATTTAAGTCAAAAATTAAGAAAAAAATAAACTTTAGAAATGAATAAGAAATATGTTCCGGTAATGCTGATGCCTTTTAAAGAAGATAAAAGCATAGATTATAAAACACTTGAAGACTTGATAGAATTTTATCTTGAAGCAGGGGCAGGTGGATTGTTTGCCAACTGTCTCTCAAGTGAAATGTTTCAGCTTTCCAAGGAAGAAATGCTGGAGTCGGTTTCGTTCGTTGTTAAAAAAGTAGACGGACGCGTACCCATTGTAGCTACAGGTACCTTTCAGGATACCATAGAAAACCAAGCGGAATTTGTTAAGCAAATTTATGCCATAGGGGTGGATAGCGTCATTGTAATAACAGGACTTATGGCCGAGGAAGGCGATAGCGACGAGGTTTTTGAGGAGAATGTAAAGAAACTCATTTCCCTTACTGAAGAAGTACCTCTTGGATTTTATGAATGTCCTGTTCCTTATAAACGGATTCTCAGTGCCGATTTTCTGGGAGAACTTGTAAAAACAGGAAGAATAAAATACCATAAAGATACTTGCCTGGACATTGAAGGAGTCAAAGCAAAGTTAGCAGCAAGCACAGATTCTGCAAGCTTTGGACTATACGATGCTTACATGGTGCACGCAGTAGATTCATTGAAGGCAGGCTCAGCAGGCTTGTCTTGTATTCAGGGAAATTACTTTCCGGAACTGGTGGTTTGGTTATGTGTTCACTATGCCTATGATTCAGAAGAAGTAAGTAAAGTACAAGAGTTTTTTGCGAGAAATATGAATGTTATGCATGACACTTACCCTGCAAGTGCCAAGTATGTTCTTCAAAAAAGAGGTTTGAGTATTTCTAATGTTTGTCGCAACGGTAGCACTGTGCCTAACAGCCAAGAATTCGAGAAATTAGACACACTCTTACAAGAGTTTGAAGAGTTGTATCAGAGAATTAAGTAATAATACAAAATTATATTGCCTATGAAGAAATAGCCATCTGGCTTTCCTATGAATAAAAACCGTTGGGCTCTCGGCAAAAGAGCTAAAACCAATCAAACCAATTAACCTTAAATAATTAGATTATGAATCGAAATCTAGTCAAATTTCGACTGGCGATGCTTTTGCTATTGTTTTCGATAACAACCCTAGCTCAAGACGTTATCACTGGAAAGGTGATAGACGCCAATACCAAAGAACCCCTCCCCGGGGCAACCATCAAACTAGAAGGTACTTCAATTGCATCTCTTACCAACTCAGATGGGGAATACTCCATTAGTGTAGCCAAGGCTGCGGGTAGGTTGAACATTAGTTACGTGGGCTTTTTAGCCAAATCAGTAGAGATTTTAGATCGGAAAAGAATTGATGTTGAACTTGAACCTGATCAGTCTGTTCTGGATGATGTTGTCGTCATTGGATACGGAACAGCAAAGAAGAGTGATATAACCGGCTCTGTAGCCAGTGTTACGGAGAAGGACTTTAACAAAGGAGTTAATGTTTCAGCCGAACAATTGATTGCCGGAAAAGTTTCTGGAGTTCAAATTGTTCAAAGTAGCGGTGAACCCGGAGGTGGAATCACCGTAAACATTAGAGGGATGGGATCGTTAAATGCCGGAAACTCGCCTTTATATGTAGTAGATGGTTTTCCTATTGACAATTCCTCTACGGTAAGCGGAACAGGAGCAAACTTTACGGGAATGCGTACCGCAAGAAACCCTTTAAACTCAATTAATCCAGCCGATATAGCTTCCATAGAAGTTTTAAAAGATGCTTCAGCCACAGCTATTTACGGGTCAAGAGGAGCAAACGGAGTAGTTCTTATCACCACAAAAAGAGGTAAAGAAGGTGGCTTAAAAGTAAATTACGATCAGTATTATGGTGTTCAGAATGTAATGAATGATTTGGAGTTACTCAGTGCAAACGACTACAAGAACGTAATGAACAGCCTGATTGATGCCGGAGCGGGTAGTGCAAATTTAAAAATAGGTGAGTTTTCGGGAGGTACAGACTGGTTGAAACGAATGTACCGAGAAAATGCTCCCATCAGTAATCATAACATATCGTTTTCAGGAGGTAATGCAAATACAAAATACCATACATCCTTAAATTACTTTGATCAGGATGGAGTTTTGATAAATTCGAGCAATAAGCGGTATAGTGCCAGAATAAATCTGGAACATACAAACAAGAATTTCACTTTTGGGACAAACATTACGTCGTCTTATGTTTCAGACTCATACGTGGCCAATGGTATGGATCTCAACGAAAGGGCAGGGATTATCTATGCAGCAGTAGCCTATGAACCTACACTTTCCATTTTTGATGCGGACAACAATTACGTTCTCTCCAAAAACATGAACATTGATAACCCTTTGGCTATTGCAAACGGGAAGACTTCACTATCCAGTCTTTATAGAACATTAGGGACAGTGTATGGAGAAGTAAAATTCCTGAAAGATTTTACAGCAAGGTTAAACCTTGGAGCGGACATCACCTCACAAAGAAGAGATACTTATGTTGACAGACAGACTATAGAAGGACGAGCAAACGGAGGAATAGCAAGTATTTTGAACGGAACAAACAATAGTTTTCTTTCTGAACTTACACTAAACTATAAAAAAAGCTTCAACAATCAGGATTTAAACGTTCTATTCGGTACTACAGCTCAGCAATTTAACTTTTTCGACGAGAGTTCTCAAGGTAGCGGATTCCCTTCTGATGCTACAAAGACTGATAACATGAGTCTGGGAGATCCTACCCGTTTTATCGTAACCAGCGGAAGATCCAGAAACAGTCTTTTATCTTATTTGGGAAGAGTTAATTACAATATTGCAGAGAAGTATTTACTTACTGCATCATTGCGTATAGATGGTTCTTCTCGTTTTGGTGAAAATAATAAATATGGAGTTTTCCCTTCATTTGCTTTTGCCTGGAGACTAGAAAACGAAGAGTTTATTAAAGATATAGAATACATAACATCGCTAAAACTGAGATCAAGTTGGGGGCAAACCGGAAATCAGGCTATAGGGAACTATCAGTCTATGACTACCTATACTGCCGGACAATTGGCCATAATTGGAAATCAGCAGGTAAGCACAACCACACCAAACCGTGTGCCTAATCCTAACCTGAAATGGGAAACATCAGAGCAGTTGAACTTTGGTCTTGACTTTGGTATTTGGGGCAATAGAATTACAGGTAGCTTAGACTGGTTTACCAAAACCACCAGAGATATGCTGCTGAATCTTCCGATCCCTCGTACCACAGGTTTCACCACAATGATGACAAACATCGGTTCTGTAAGAAACGGAGGCTTTGAGGTGTTAATTAATAGCAACAACCTTTCCGGAAAGCAACTTACTTGGGAAACAACACTTAATTTAACTTGGTTAAATAACAAAGTTTTAAATCTTGGAGGCATTGACCAAATCTTCACAGGGAGTGCAGGTGGAACAGGAAACATATCGATTATCAAAGAAGGTTTACCTATGTACGCTTTCTACGGTTATGTGATAGATGGAGTATGGCAAGAGGGCGACGACTTCAGTACCACAAAAGACAATGTGAAGCCAGGCGACTTCAAGTATAGAGACTTAAATGGAGATCAGATTGTGAATGCGGATGACAGGCAAGTGATAGGAAGTCCATTCCCTAATTTTATGGCATCATTGACTAATAATTTCAGGTATAAAGGCTTTAATCTTAATATATTCTTTGATGGAAACTGGGGCTCTAAAATGTTGAATAATAACCTGGTTGATACCTATTTTCCAGCCAACCTAATGCGGAATCGTCTTTCTGAACCACTTTTAAATCGCTGGACGCCATCTAATCCTTCAAATGTTTATCCATCTTTCATAAACCCATTAGGGCAAGGCAAGAAAGAGGTAAATACCTATACCGTAGAAGATGCCAGTTTCTTAAGACTGAATACCGTGAAATTGGGATATGATTTTAATATCAATAACTCGGTGGTAAAAGGTTTGGGTGTTTTTGTGACTGGACAAAATCTAGCCATGTGGACAAAATATAAAGGATATGACCCTTCTATAAATCCAAATGGTGGCGGAATAAGGATAGACTGGAATGCATTTCCTACGGCCAGAACTATAATGTTTGGTGTTAACTTAAACCTTTAAGAGTATGAAAAAGATAATAAAAAATATATTGTTAGGAACATGGATTACATCGGCTATGTTTTTAACGAGCTGCCAAGATTTTTTGAAAGAAGAAGTATTCTCTCAACTGGCACCTGAGAACTATCTTAAAACAAAAGAAGGACTCACATCGGTGCTTTACGAAACCTACGCAAAGGCCGCAAACATGAATAGCAATAATTCTATCTATGTTTTAGGACCGCAAGAGTTTATGACCGATATTTTATATCAAAGTGGAGACAATGTGGAGGCTACCATTCGTAATTTCAGAGAATACAATTGGGAGCCAAACATGGACTTCTTAATTCAGAACTGGGATTCCTATTATCAATGTATCAGAAATGCAAACATTGTTCTTGAAAACAGTCAGAGTTCAAATTTGTCAGCATCTGAAAAAACATTGTTTGAAGCAGAAGCTAGATTCTTAAGAGCGGTAAGCTATTATAAGTTGTATTTCTTTTTTGGTACAGTACCTTTAAGAACCAGCACTACGCAAGAGTTGAGTTTGCCGAGGGCGTCAGAAGAAGAGTTAAAGCAATTTATAGCTTCTGAATTGAAATTCGCTTTAGAAAACCTCCCAAATCCTGGATCTGAGCCTCAGAAGTACAGAGCTCATAAAGCAGCAGCTTCTGGTTATCTCATAAAGTTTTATCTAAATACCAAAAACTGGAGCGAAGCAAATACACTATCTTCTCAGTTTCTTAATTCTTACAAGAATTACTCTTTGTTTTCAGAATATAAGGATTTGTTTAAGGTTGAAAATGAAAACAACAATGAGTATATTTGGGTAAGACCGGCTATTCCTTCTGCTAATAGATTGACAGCAAATAGCTGGAGTAATGTCTCGTTTCCGGATAACTTTAAATCAGCTCCGGAAATAGGGCTTTCTTTTAAATCTACCTGGCTTAATTGGCCTAACGAATTTAGGATTTATGATGATTTTTATGATACTTTTGAAGAGGGAGACAAAAGAAAGAATCTAATGATTACGTACTATATTAATAGCTCGGATCAACGTATAGAATTAAGAGGAAACGATAATATTCGGTCATTTAAATATTGGCCAGACCAGAATCACGTTGGAGCTGCTCATGGAAATGATATTCCGGAAATTAGGTTGGCAGATATTCTTTTATCCCGTGCAGAAGCTCTTAATGAACTTAACGGTCCAAGTGCAGAAGCTATCCAGTTAGTTAATCAGGTAAGAACAAGAGCGGGATTGGCCGGATTAAGTACTGCAAATGCAACAACTAAGGAAGCTTTCAGAGATTTAATTCTTTTAGAACGTGGACATGAGTTTTACAATGAAGGACACAGAAGAATGGATTTAATACGTACAGGGAAATTTATTTCAGATGCACAGGCAAGAGGCAAAAATGCTCAGCCTTTCCATTTGTTGTTCCCTATTCCGCAGGTGGTGATGGATTCTGATCCCGCTATTCAACAAAACCCAAACTATTAAGAAACTATGAAAAAAATAGCAGTATTCATTTTAGGCTTATTTGTAGCATCTGTTACACTAAAAGCTCAGACAGTTCCTGGCGATATCGTTTGCTATGAGCCCAGCTCATCTCAAAGATACATTGGCTCACCAAGTTTAGTGACTTTGCCAAATGGAGATTATGTAGCTTCCCATGATTTTTTTGGGCCAAAAAGTTCTGAATGGCAGCAGGCTACCTCACGAATTTATACCTCAAACAACAAAGGGAAAACCTGGCGTTATCTGGCAGAAATTCACGGAGCATTCTGGAGTTCACTTTTCGTACACAGAGGTGATTTATATCTTTTAGGCCCAGACAGGCATCATGGAACCGTATTAATCAGGAAGTCAACCGATGGCGGAAAAACCTGGTCTGAGCCTACGAACAGAGAGAACGGAGTTTTGCTCACCGGAGAGTTTCACTGTGCTCCCATGCCAATAGTAGAATACAATGGAAGGCTTTGGAGACCTATGGAGACCGCACATGGCCCTATACTTCAATGGGGGAAACGTTATGGAGCTATGGTCATGTCTGCCCCGGTTGATGCCGACCTTATGAATGCTAAATCATGGCAGGCAAGTACACCAATATTATATGATAGTACGTATAATAACGGAGACTTTCTGGGTTGGTTAGAAGGAAATTTTGTGGTAGACAAGGACAATAAGATGTGGAATATGCTAAGGGTAGGAAACAAGAAATCTATAGATGAAAAAGCGGCTTTTGTTGAAATATCTTCTGACGGAAAAACACTTAATTTTGACCCGAAGACAGGTTTTGTTCCGTTTGATGGAGGTAGTAAAAAGTTTGTGATAAAATACGACACTTTAACCCAAAAATATTGGACATTAGCCAATGTAGTACCTGAAAAATACAGAAAAAAGTTTCCTGAGAGAAACCCTTCAGGATTCAGGAATGTGTTAATGTTAAAAAGCTCGACTGATTTAAAAAATTGGAAAGAAGTGAAGACTATACTTGAACACGACGATGTGATAAATCATGGGTTTCAATATGTAGATTGGTCATTTGAGGGAGAAGACATCATTGTGCTTTCCAGAACAGCCTATTTTGATGGAAAATCAAATGCGAAGAACAATCATGATGCCAATTACCTTACTTTTCATAGGATAGAAAACTTTAGAAAACTGAAGTAAATGATATCGTTACAATAGTCGTATTATTTTATCGGCTATTTGAAGTGAGTTTAGAGAAAAGTAGATTGTAGCATCAGAAGTTAGATGCTGCAATCTTCTTAATCTTTTTTATTTTCCCATCTAGATGTAATTTATCAACCTTCATTTTAATGATTAATTTACGGTTACCTAAGTCTTATATCAAGAGATTTTTTTCTCTGATTTCTTTAAGTTTGGTTATTACTTCTCCATTAATGGCTCAGAAAGTACCAAGTGTAAAGCCTAATATTATTTTGATTTATGTAGATGATTTGGGCTACTCAGATATAGGTTGTTACGGTAAAGAATATGGAGCCACATTTATTGAAACGCCAAACATTGATAAGTTTGCAAGTGAGTCTATAATGTTTACAGACGCTTACTCGGCGGCACCTTTATGCTCTCCATCCCGAGCCGCATTATTAACTGGGAAATCTCCCGCTAGATTAAATTTTGAATTCGTGACAAAATTTCCATCTGACGACTTCCAAGCAGGTGATACAGCCTGGACAAATAAGTTTAAAGAGTTTCCATTAATACCTCCTCCGTATAAACTGAACCTTCCCCTACAAGAAGTTACAATAGCCGAAATGTTGAAATCGTTTGGATACGAAACCGGAATAGTTGGAAAATGGCACGTTTCTGCTCACAATAAGACCTATAACGGCTGGAACGAAGCCTTTGGTCCTAGAAGCCAGGGTTTTGATTGGGCTGAAGAGACTTTTGGGGTTTGGAATAAAAAAATGACTAATGAAAATTACTTAAATAATGAAAAAAGTTTTCCTCAAGATGAAGTAACAAATAAGGCAATCTCTTATATAAAGAAAGAACACAATAGTCCTTTCTTCTTATTTGTAAGTCATTACTTTGTGCATACACCCCTAAACACAGCATTGAGCTGGCTAGTTGAGAAATATAGACTAAAATCAGAGCAATTAGGTTTAAACTATGATGAAAAGAGGTTTAGATATGCTGCTTTTGTGGAGACTCTAGATTTTTATACTGGTCAGTTATTAGAAGCAGTGAATGAAGCAGGTTTGAAAGAAAACACATTAGTAATTTTTACATCCGATAATGGAGGTATGCCTGAAGTAGCGTTTAATAGACCTTTTAGAGGAAGTAAATGGAATTTGTATGAAGGTGGTTTAAGAGTTCCACTTTTAATGAGGTATCCTGGTGTAATAAAAGAAAACTCAAGAAGCTTGCAAACGGTAATTCAAACAGATTTTTTCCCTACTTTTTTCGAGTTAGCGGCAGGGATGAAATACAAAAAAAAGGATATAGACGGAAAGTCAATAATGCCGTACCTAAATACTAAGTCAAATGTAGATTTGGAGAATCGTGAATTGTTTTGGCACTTTCCATATTATCATCCTGAAGGTAAAGTAGACAAAACTAGAGGCTTACAAATAGGTGTAGAGGATGGATATGTAAGTTTTACAGAACCTCAGTCTGCAATTCGTAAAAACAACTATAAGTTGATTTACTATTATGAAGATGAAAGAGTAGAACTTTACAACTTACATAAAGACCCATCTGAAAAAAATGATATCAGTAAAAATCAACAGAAAATTAGTTCACAAATGAAACATGATTTACTGGAGTATTTACGACAAGTAAATGCTAGATTTCCAAAGCGGAAATAACAAAATGTAATTGATTCAGTGCTGATATTGGCGTAGGTAGTATACAAACAGTAATTAACAGAGTATGAATAGCTTTAATTTAAGGATAGTTTTTTTGTTTACTTTTTTCTTGAAAAGTTTTTTTTCATTTGCACAGAACTACACTCTTCCGCCTTTGGCTACTAACGGAAAGCAGGGACTTGTAAGTTCTGGATTTGTGTATAGTTTGGAGCAAAAGCCAACCGCACAATGCCATGCATCTACCATTCTTGAAACAAAGGACGGCTTGATGGTTGCATTTTTTGCAGGAACCAAAGAAAAACACCAAGATGTAGGCATACGTGTGGCACATTACAAAAACGGACAATGGAGCTGGCCAATAGAAGTGGCCAATGGGTTTGTTTCAGACTCTCTGAAATTTCCTGCATGGAATCCCGTTTTGTTCCGGCCTAAAGATGGCCCTATCTATCTTTTTTATAAAGTAGGGCCTAATGTAGATACTTGGTGGGGTGCTTATGTGACTTCTTCAGATGAAGGGAAGTCATGGTCAAAACCTGTTGTTATGGGTAAGCATGAACTAGTTGGTGATTTACTTGGCCCGGTAAAGAATAAGGCGGTTCAGCTAGCTGATGGGACCATTATTTCACCTACAAGTTTAGAAAGAAGAGGCACTCCAAACGGCAGAGACTGGCGTATTTATTTTGAAGTAAGCAAGGACAATGGTAAAAGCTGGCGAGTGATTCCGCCGATTAACGATGGAGTAGAATACGATGCCATTCAGCCTAGTATTTTAGTACATAAAAATGGAGATTTACAGATTTTGGCAAGAACCATTCAAGATGTATTAGTTACTAGCTGGTCAAAAGATAACGGAGAAACATGGTCACCATTAGAACCTTCAGGTTTACCCAATCCAAATTCAGGAACGGATGCTGTTACGCTAAAAGATGGACGCCATTTGTTGGTTTATAACCATTCTACCAAACAAGGAGTTGAACCCAAAGACAGGAATATTCTTAACTTGGCTATCTCAGAAGACGGCAAAAATTGGAAAGTGGTGACTACATTAGAAAATGAGCCTACTTGGGCAGGATACTCTTATCCGGCAATCATCCAATCCAGTGATGGTCTGGTTCATGTGACTTATACGTACGGACGCAAGACCATAAAACATGTGGTAGTTAATCCGACAAAATTTTAGAATAGATTTAAAGACAAACTCTCAAAATTTTTAATGTTATGAAACGAGTTTGGTGCATTTGCTTTGTATTGTTGAACAGTTGTATGATAAATAAGAATAATGAATTGACCGTATCGGCATCAGGCCATACCATTCACCACAACAATGTTTTTTCCAAAAACGGACAATGGATAGTTTTTGATGGAAGAAATGATGATACCAAAATAGGAGAAACTTCCACTATTGGGATTGTAAATGTAGAAACAGGGGAGGAAAGGATCATTTATACCACAAAAGACCAAACTGTTTTTGGCCCGGGAGTGGGAGCGGCATCTTTCAGTCCTAAGGAGGATAAAGTGATTTTTATACATGGATTACCCGATGCAAATCAGGAAAAACCATACGCAATGAGCCGAAGAACAGGTGTAGGATTAGACATCAACTTTCCCGATATACCTTTCTTTTATGATGCCCGTGACGTAAGTTTTCCTTACACACCCGGTTCGCTTCGTGGCGGAACGCATTCACACTGTTGGAGCGGAGACGGAGAATTAATTAGCTTTACTTATAATGACGAATTGGTAGAGCCAGACCTACGGGTGGTGGGTGTGATGATTTCTCAAGAGGTACAAGTAGATGCCAGAGCCGGCAATAATAGTGGTACAATGTATTCTGCAATTGTTACTGATGTCATAAGAAATCCTACTCCGGGCTCTGATGAAATTTACAAAGCTTTTGACGAATGTTGGATAAATGGTTATACCAACTCAAAAGGTGAAGACATCAAACATGCGGTGGCTTTTCAAGGAAATGTAATCAATAACGATGGAAAGCAGATTACCGAAGTTTTTGTGGTGGATATTGACTCTGAAAAGATTTTAGCGGACAAAAATGCTGTGGGCAAAGAAGGCGAGAGACCCCACGTACCCAAAGGGATTAGACAACGTAGAATAACATTTTCAGAGAAAGGACTATCAGATACCCGGCATTGGCTTCGGGCAAGTGCAGACGGAAAGTACATTTATGCCTTAGCTAAAGACGAGAATGACCGTAATCAACTGATACAAGTTGAAATAAATTCCGGAAAAATGGAGTACATATCTCAAAATGAACATTCTATTGATTATTCATTTAACCTAAGTTCTGACGGGAAAAAAATAGCCTATGTGGCGGATAATAATATCCATGTTTTTGATATAGAAACTAAGATTTCTCAAGTCCTAACTGAAAACAAAGACGGAAAGATTATTGGAGCTCCGTCGTTTTCTCCCAGTGTTAAAACGGTGGTATACAACCAATATGTGAAGAATAAAGACGGAATCGAATATTTACAGATAAAGAGCGTGAAGATTTCTCCGTAAGAAAATTGATATCCACTGTTTAAATCCTGTTATATTTATCAAAAAAGAACTATGACCATGAAAAAATATTCTGCTATTGTCCTGATTTTGTTGTTAGGATTTATAAGGACTTTCGCTCAATCAGTTGATACCGTATTGGTTTACAGCCCGTCTATGGACAAGCAGATAAAAAATGTAATAATTCTACCTGAAAACTATGGTAAGGCGGCTGATGTAAAGTATCCTGTCCTGTACTTACTCCATGGTTATAGTGGAAATCATAGTAACTGGATAAAGATTAAATCCAACTTGCCTGACTTGGCCACAAGATACGGAGCAATAATAGTATGTCCTGACGGACAAAATAGCTGGTATTGGGATAGCCCCGTAAACCCCAAAATGAGATATGAAACCTATGTAAGTTCCGAATTGGTAAAGTACATAGATAGTAAGTATAAAACTCGTCCCGAACCCGCTGCTAGAGCAATTACGGGTCTCAGTATGGGCGGACACGGAGGGCTTTGGTTAGGTATACGTCACCAAGATGTTTTTGGGGCGTGCGGTTCCATGAGTGGGGGAGTAGATATCCTTCCATTTCCTGAAAATTGGGAAATGAAAAAGCATTTGGGTGATTATTCGGAGAATAAACAGATTTGGGAAGACCATACAGTTATGAACCAACTTCATAAAATAAAGGCTGGTAAACTGGGTATTATTATTGATTGCGGGACGGGGGACTTTTTCTTTGGAGTAAATAAAGCACTTCATGAAAAGCTGCTTTATCTGAATATACCACACGATTATATCGAGCGTCCGGGAGTGCACAATTGGCCATATTGGACCAACGCAATTGAGTATCAGTTGCTTTATTTCTCAAGTTTTTTTAACAAGATAGCTGATAAATGATACTGAATTAATTGATTAAGGTGAAGTTCCTTGTTTTACTTCCTTGTCGCTCGTTATTTATCACGCAGCATTCCTTCGCAATCCGTACCTTTGCAGAAAAAAAGAATAGATGTTGCTAAAAGCCGTTTTGTTTGATATGGATGGGGTAATTGTGGATACTGAACCTCTACATAAGAAAGCGTATTTTGAGATGTTTAGTGAGTTTGGATTAGATGTTTCTGAGGAACTATACGCTACTTTTCTAGGTCTTTCTACTCATAAAATAGCTGTTTTATTGGTGGAGCATTTTGGTATAAACGAATCTCCTGATGCATTAACAACCTCTAAACGGAAATTCTTTAAGCATCTATTTCATAACGACCCTGATTTTGGGCTCATTCCCGGTGTGGAAGAGTTGATAAAGTTTTACCACAAAAATGGAATAAAGCTGGTTGTGGCTTCTTCCGCTTCATTACCAACTATAAACCTGGTTTTAGATAGGTTTAATCTACAGCAATATTTCCTAGGAAAGATAAGTGGGGCGGATTTAAAAGAGTCTAAACCGGATCCCGAAATCTTTGTCCGTGCCGCCGAAATAGCGGAAGAACCACACGAAAACTGTATGGTGATAGAAGATTCTACCAATGGGATTCTTGCTGCTCATCGGGCCGGAATAGCCTGTACTGCTTTTAAGAGTATGCACTCTCTAAAACAAGATTATACATTGGCTGGTAGAGTAGTAGAAAGCTTTTCAGAGTTGCAAAAAATATAAACAGAGGGCAGGTCCTTTAGTTGTCAAACGATGTAATAGATAGGGTACTGGACAATTTGGGTTTAAATTTCCACTCCGTATTTTAAAAATGCTGCATATTGATTTTTCTTTTGGCCTCTTTTTACGAGATATTTAAAGAGTCTGCGTTGCCAGCTGATAGGAACTCCTGTAAGCCATGTATTTTGTAGGCTTAGAATCAGAGCCGCATGTACGAGTGATTTGGGGTTCCCTTTTTTATCGGTTAGGCCATCTTCCATTAAACCATAATGAATACGAATAGATTCTTCAAAACCACTTGGTGGCGTAAGTTTAACTCTAAATGTTACGGGTTCGTTGTGGTTATTGGTGAAAGTATGCGGTGTGAGTTTTGGAGCAATTGCCTTTTGTGTTGGCATCAGAACTTGTTTCTCTCTTCCCAAGGTTATTGTTAACTGACCTTCTATGCATTCAAACTCTTCATCAAATTCATCGTGAATGTGTAGCGGAGGACCGTAGCCATTGGGAGGTAATGAAACTTCAATAAGTAAATATTCTCCCTTAGTTTCCTTAGCAGTTTCAATAAAAGTTACGGTTTCACCCGTCATACGATGCACAATCGTACGTTTTAGTTCATTCATTAGTTTTCAGGTTATTTCATCCCAAATATAGCGAGTGTAAGAATCCTTATACAAGTTATGGGCTTTAACTTTACAAAAATGAGATTGAAGTTTTCATTTAATGCTGTAAATTTGTTACTATGAATGAACAAAAGAACAATCCACTTCACGGAAAGCGATTGGATACTATTCTGGAGGAACTCGTGGAGTATTATAAAGGTTGGGAAGGTTTAGGGAAAGAGATTAACATCCGCTGTTTTAATGAAAACCCTTCTATGAAATCCTCCTTGAATTTCCTAAGAAAAACACCTTGGGCGAGAGCCAAGGTGGAAAATCTTTATATCTACAGAATTGTGCGAAAGAAGTAGATCAATACACTTTCTTTCCTTTAAAATATAAGCTTTTTACAGGTGAAATACGGGAAACAGCTTCAGCAGAGCAGCTTGCGTCTAGTAGTACAAAATCGGCTGCATCGTTTGTTTTGGGCCATATTTGCTTGCCATTCTCATTTAGAGGCACAACTCCTCCCGTGGCTAACTGTAACATTCTGGTCAATCCAAACTCGGTTACTTGTCCGTAAAGTTGTGCGGCCAAATTTGCTTTTTGCAGTACACTTCCCGTTCCGAAAGTCCCCCAGTGATCTACAATACTGTCGTTTCCCGCCATCACTTTTACACCGTGTTTAAGAAGTGTGGGTATAGGCATTATCAGTCCGCCAAACGGAACTGTACTCATGATTCCTATCTGAGCTTCAGCTAATTCTACTGCTATTTTTTCTTGTTCTGTAGGGCTTAATTTTGCCAAAGAAAAGCAGTGGCTTAGTGCTGTTTTGCCTTTTAAAACGGGGTTTTCGTTTACTTTCTGAATTAAATACGCAATGGTTTTATTTCCGGATTCGCCCGATTCATGCAAGTGGATATCGATGCCTTTGTTATAATCTAAAGCCAGTTGAACGGTATAATCTATCGTTTTTTCAATGGCTCCGTCTATGGTAAAGGGATCCACCCCGCCTATAAAATCTATGCCCGACTGAGCAGCTTCTTTCATGTAGAGAGCCGAGTTTGTATAAAACAATCCATGTTGAGGAAACGCCACTAGTTCAGCTCCAAATGATTCTTTTTTGTTGTCTAAAGCTTTCTGTAGGTTTTTTAGTGACTGAAGTTTTGAAGTGGGTTCAATGTTTACATGACTTCTGGCAAAAGAACTTCCCTGGGATTGTAGTAATTCAATCATCTTTTCGGCCTTTTGTGTAGAATTTTTAAGTAGTTCAGGCATAATCTTTTGTTCTAAAGCTATCATCCCTTTTATGCCGTCTTTTCTTCTTCTTACGGCTTGCCAATGGTCACTATAGACGGTTTTATCCAAATGGATGTGCATATCCTTGAAATTCGGTAACATCAGATAACCTTTCGCATCAACCGCGGTTGAATTTTGAGACTCATTTGCACGTATTGACTTTATTTTTCCCTCTGAAATCTCAAGAGTAAACAAATCTGTTTTTGTGGCCACAACTTCATTTTCTTCATAAACGAAACCCGTTTCCAGACGTACGTTTTTTAGCGTAAGATTATTCATTTCAATATTTTTAGTGGAGCCCAATACATTTTGCATGGTTAAAGTAGCCGCTGCGACTCCAAGTGATGACTTTTTTATGAATTCTTTTCGTGTTAGGTTAGTCATAAAATTTTTGTTTCTTTATAAACGAGGTACTACGTTAAGTCGTACTTGCCGCTGATTTTTAGGGTGACACAGGTTTAAAATAATGTAAAGTCTTTGCACTTCTAAAAATACCTAAAATCTGATATCTATTAAAATCAGATAGCTAAATAGTTCTTAAATAGTTAAAATGCAGAAGAGATGATTTATTTTTAAGTCTGGTTTCATGGATATTCAAACAGCTTGAATTCAATATGTTTGAATATGAAATGTCTACACTTTTATGAGTTTTAAATCGATATAATTCTAACGAATAGGGAGTGAAAGGCCTATTTGGTTTATAGGAAGTTTTGATTCTAGTCTAAAAAGCAACGTAACCTAGTAATAGAGAAGCAAAATGTAACGTTTTAAGAATATCAACTAAAAATAAGAAAATCATGTCAAAGAATCTCACTTTGTTTAAGCAACTTCACAAGGAAAGTACTCCACTTTTGTTGGGCAATGTGTGGGACGCACACTCGGCAAAAATCGCAGAAAAAACCGGTTATAAAGCTTTGGGTTCATCATCGCATGCAATTGCATTTTCGCTAGGTTATGAGGATGGTGAGAAAATACCGTTCGAGGAGTTGTTTTTTGTAGTGAAACGTATTATAGAATCGGTAAAAATTCCTGTTTCTGTAGATTTTGAGGCTGGTTACTCATCAGATCCAAAGCAAGTGGCGAAGTATGTAAAAAAGCTTGTGGATATTGGAGTTGTAGGGATTAACTTAGAAGATGGAATAGTAAAAAACGGGAAAAGAGAACTAGGGAGTAGCAAGTTACTTTCTGATAAAATAGAAGCTATAAAGTCAAATACAGACGTTTTTATAAATGCCCGTACAGATACTTTTACTACCAAACATCCTCAAGCCTTAGAGGAAGCTATTGCTCGTTCGAAGGAATATGGGGATGCGGGTGCGGACGGTTTTTTTGTCCCACTTATAGAAAAAGAAGAAGATATCACAGAGTTTGTAAATAATATAAAACTCCCGCTCAATGTATTTACCACTCCCAACTTACCAGACTACGAAAAACTTGGAAAACTTGGAGTGAAACGCATAAGTCATGGAGCTAAACAATACGATCAACTGATGCGAAAATCTGAGGAAATTTTTACCGATTTTTTAGAATCCAAGAATTATAAAGTAGTACTGGGTTAGATTATTTAAAGACATAGAAGTGTTTTAGTTTTAGAAGCGTTGGGCTTATATAATGAAGAAAATCAACATTTTTAAAGAATCTTGAGAAATGTATTTCTACTACATTTTGGCAATGTAGGTTTTGTGGGCTAAGCTCTTTGTGAAGTTTTTCTTCCCAACTGTACAAAAACTCAAAGTAGGAAGGTCGAAAATTATATTTTTAGGACTGTTAACCAAAATATATTGCACAGTCATGAATAAAGTTTTGAGCATATTTCTATTGATAGTTTTTTTGAGCTGCAGCAAAGACAATGTAGACAAAGCTGGAACCTCTGAGATTTCGTTAAGGTACTCTGAGAAGGCAGTTGTGATAGATGAAAAGCCTCAACAAGTAATTGTGAGCATAAATGAGGGTACTCAACAGTATACTTTTAAAAAGGAGTTTTTCAAAAGTCAGCCTAAAGCAGGAGAAGTAATCCTCATTCCTGGAGAATTGATGCGTAAAGTGAAGTCTGCACGTTTGAGTGGAAATAATTACGTTGTAGAGACCTCAGATGCCGCACTGACGGACGTCATTGAAAATGGAAGCATTTCCTTTGATATTTCTCCCGAATGGAGTGATGCCTCGTCCTTGCGTATAGGTGGCACAGAGGTTCTTAAGAATGGTCGGCGGCTTTCTGTTTCACCTATAGAACATCAAGTTACCGTAGGTGGTATTGATCACAAAATTGTAATTACTCCGCAGCTAGTAAATGGGAAGATAAATTCATGCTCCTTTAAATTCGAAATGTCTAAGGGAAACAGTACAGCTTTTGTGGCAGAAGGGACGGCTACTTTGCCTAGTCAGCAAACTCATATTGTGATTGAAGATGGCAAATTAAAAGATTTCAATGCAAGCAACAAAAGCCTTAAAGCCGACTTTTCTGTAAGAATGGCTACTGCCGGGGGAAAAAGTGGACAGCACAGCCTTAAACTGCCTGAAATGGCTATTTCTTTTCCGATTCGAGCTATTCCTGGACCGTTAGGGCCTATTCCTAATCCCATTCCTATGACTATAGATGTAGGATTACAGTTTGTTTCCCAAATGACTATCTCAGACCCTGGTTCTTCGGCTACAGGAAGAAGTAAAGTGAGTTTTGATGCAGACGCTGGCTTTAAATTTCATGGAACGGATATAACTACCAGCGGAGTGCTGAATAGAAGTGAAGTGACGGATGGGACATTTGATTCTGCCGCTAATCTTGGACTTCCTATTGATTTGCAATTTGGAGTAGCTTTTCCACGAATTGCATTTAAGATAGCAGGACAGGAATTGGCGTTTGTTCATGTAGGATATTCTACTGGCTCTCGCTTAAAATGGGGGCCACTTTGTAAATCCGGTTATTCAAAA
>CAZBAV010000032.1:38146-38684 GCA_964489955.1 uncultured Lacihabitans sp.
GAAGGCGGATATGAGTTAAAAGTGCTCGGACAGATATTAAGCTCGGCCAATAAAACTTTTGTAGAAATGGAAAAACGAGCCGGTGATAATTGCGAGTAAATGATAAGCAGGGATAAGTTTTCTTCTTATTTTTAAAAGAAAACCGAAAAGTAGAATTTTATCTACTTTTCGGTTTTTTTGTGGGTTACTGGGAGTATAAAAGTTTAATCGCAGCTTATTGAAGCACGTTCTTCTCTGTACTCCTTTTTCTGCTGGGCTGTTAAAATGGCACAATTGTTTACAAGATTGTCCAACGATTTAATAAGTTCCTGACAGTTTTTAGCGGAGGGATTGGATGAATAGGTAGTTATGGCACTTAAATAGTTCTCTATTTGACTACTACAATTCCCCATAGGGTTTAGAGGATTTATGGAATTCTTTTTGCCGCATGACAAAGAGGTAAGAACAAGTAAAGTTAAAAATATTTTTTTCATGTTTTTCATGTTTTAATGGCTCAAAAATAAGCTGTTAAAAAAGGAAGTGAAGCTTTTGTTTACGC
>CAZBAV010000032.1:38694-43583 GCA_964489955.1 uncultured Lacihabitans sp.
TGTCTCAACTACTGTATGACTGGTTGATAACAATCATATTTCGTATGAAAAGTAAACTTGATTTTTATCCAAAGTTTGGAAATAAGGTTTAGAAAATGCTACTTAAGTGAGGTGTTTCTCATGAATCACTGCTAGGCAAGTGTTTTCTCTCCACGTAATTTTTTACCCTTTAATTCTCAAATCCCTAGTTTACATTTTTAAGCAATATTTAGAAACCTCCCATACTTTTATAGTCCGCAGTTTTAATATTTTTTGGTGTTTTGTGTATCTCTGTGGCTACTATACTTTGTACTTCACCGCTTTTATTGTCTTTTGATTCCATTTTAAGCATCATGCCCTTAGTGGGGCCGCTTGTAGGAAGTTTTGAGTTTCTGCTCATTGCTGCAAAACTCTTCATAAAGCCTGATACTTCTATAGATGGGGCTATCCAAACCTTAGAGGTAGCGTCAGAAGTTGATATTTTGTAAATATCACATTTGTATCCCAAAATACTTTCTGAACCTATTGTCTCAAACTTTACATCAGTATTATCAACATCATCAGCTTGATTTTTTGCTTCGTCCATAATTGTGCTTGCAAAGCCAGATCCTAGAGACATGTAAGTTTTTTTATCTTCCATGAAAGCAATCATTCGGCCTTCATCCATCACCATAAACATAGATTTCTGAGCGGCGGTACTCATACCAATGTATTCTTTGTCTGAAACCCAAATAGTAGCGTTTTGGATTTTATCTTTTTTGTTAGCTGTCCCTATTTGGTAACTTACACCTAGTGTGAAGCTGTAGGAGTCTGCCAGAGTTGCAGTTGGTGTAGCTTTTGTGGTTTTAGAATCGTTTTTTGCCGAGGGCTTATCTGTATTGGTGCTTGTTTCCGCGGCATCTTCGAGCTTATTAAAGCCTTTGTCAATGGTTTTGTCTATTTTTCTTTCCAGTCTTTTATCCGCTTGTTGTTCTATTTTCTTTCCTACTTTCTTTTCTATGTTTTTCCAAATTTGACCTTCTGAGCCTTGGTAAACAAAGCAGAAAATTGAAGCAATTAGTATTTTTCTCATAATGTGAGTATGTTTTTTTTAGTATTTATAATTGTAAAACTAAGTTTTGTTTTGAGCTCTTTGGGTAAGATTTTATGAGGGACATTTGACTTAGTACAGTTGGTATGTTTTATTGTATAACTGGCATGTTTATACAATAAATGCAGCTTTTGATACAGAATTGCTTCTTTTCAGTATAGAAAATAGTCATCTTTGATATATGTTTAATACAATTGATGAATAAGTATCTCGAAAACGCGGTAAGTCTGCCGGGAGTTTTTACGTATTCATATTTGCTGGTGCTTTGTGGCGTTTCTCTTATAGTGTATTTCAATAATCGAGAGAAAACCTACATGTATTATGCTTTGTATACATTAACTCTTTCAGTTTATGTTTTCTCTAAAGCCTCCGTGCCAGACAAAATTGGTAAGCTCTACTATGATGGGGTACATTATGTTTTTAATTATTTTATTCAGATAATTTTCCATTGCTTTTATATTCTTTTCGGCATTCATTTTTTAAATATCCCGCAGTACCTTCCACGTTTACAAAAGAAAGTTTACACGTACCTTATTATACTCTTCGGGCTCAGCTTTGTATACTATGGATTAGTTTTAGGAGGATATTTTAGCGTTAGTCAATATGCTTTTTATTTTCAACTCATTTTTATCCCAATTCATCTAGTCGTGGCTTTTTATATTATTTACAGGGCTAGGAATACTCAAAATCAGTTTAATATATTTTTTCTTGTAGGTACTTTAGCATTTATTTTTTTTGGTATCATAGCGACTATAGAAAGTCCAAAAATTCCCTCCAAATCGGCTGATGACATCATGCCCATTACATATTTTTATATTGGCGTAATTATAGAAGCTACAGCTTTTATGCTTGGTCTAGGTTTACGAATAAGGAATGTTTATCTGGAAAAATTAAATGTACAAAAACAGCTTTCGGACACCCAAGTAAAGCTTAATCTGGAAATACAAGAAAAATTAAGGTTGAAGGAGGAAGCTTTTGAAAAAATAACCCAAGATAATATAATAAAGGAGTTGGAAATGAACCTTTATAAGCTGCAAAACAATGTAATGCGTAGCCAAATGAATTCTCATTTTCTCTTTAATGTGCTTAACTCTATAAAGGCTTTTGTTATTGAAAATAACACCACGGAAGCGGTTTCCTACCTGAATAAGTTTGCGAAGTTTATACGAAAAGTTTTAGATGGAAGTATGCAGGAAACAAGCTCACTTGCCGAGGAATTGAAAATTCTAAAGTTGTATTTGGAAATTGAAAATGTTCGTCTTGCGAATAAGCTGGATTATCGGTTTGAGGTAGAAGAGTACCTTAACCTCCATTCGATAAAAATTCCATCATTTTTGTTACAGCCTTTTGTAGAAAATGCAATTTGGCAAGGCTTGGCAGACTTAGATAAAGATAAGGTACTAGAAGTGAAGGTCTTTGGTGATGATAATAGTGTACAGATTTTGATTTTAGATAACGGATTAGGATATGAAAAATCTTTAGAGATAAAAAGTGAAGTCAGCCGCCAGAAATCATATGGTCTTGTACTAGTAAATGAACGAATAAAGCAATTTAACGAAAGTCAAAAGGCCTTTATAAGTTTTAGTATTGCCAGCAGGGAAGACTTTACTAGAGGGACGCAGGTCTTGGTAAAAATCTCTACATGCTCTACTAAAAGTCAATAGTATTAAATGAGTTTATGGCCGTATAATTTCAGATAAAACAATGTAAGCCGCTATGTTAAAATGTATTTTGATCGACGACGAACCCAAAGCACTGACTACTTTGGCGTATGAATTACATCAGTTTCCATCCCGAATAACGGTATTAGATACCTTTACTTCAGTTGAAGATGCATGTACTTTTCTTTCACAAAACAGTGTAGACGTCGTGTTTTTGGACGTAGAAATGCCGAAAACAGACGGTTTTGCCTTTTTAGAGCGTTATGAAGAACGTAGTTTCGAAGTAGTTTTTACTACAGCTTTTGATAAATACGCTTTAAAGGCTATACGGCAAGAAGTTACCGACTACTTAGTAAAGCCTATTGATCCCGATGATCTTGAAAACACCTTGAACAAGTTGGACAAAGCAACATCTAAAAAGGATGAGTTGTCACAAAAGGTTCTTAGTGCCATAGATCGCCTTAGCGAGTTACAAGGGATTTCGAGGAAAATAAAACTCTCGGTAGATCGAAAGATAGTTTTTTTAGAGCCTGAAGAAATTGTTTATTGTGAAAGCGACGGGAATTATTGTCGGATTTTCCTAGAAGACAAAAAGGAGATTTTTATGACTCAAAAACTCAAATATATAGAAGAACTACTGCCCGATCATATGTTTTACCGCGTACATAACTCCTATATTATCAATCTTCTAAAGATAAAGGAGTTCCACAAAAGTGAAAATTATTTTCTCCTTACGAATAATGCCGTTATTCCCATTTCTCGGCAACGTAAAAATGATATAATGGATATTATTTAAGGTGATTACTTGCCGATACAGAAAGGCTCTGGTTTACTTCGGCGATTATTTTTTAAACCACCTAGGTAAAAAGCTAGAAAAGAGGACGTAGAAAAATTAATTTTTAACACAATAACTATGAAGCATTCTTAACATGTCTTAAGCCACCTTAACCTATTGCCAATATATAGTTTAATGTTAGATACTTATATTTTGCAATACACTTTTACTCGCTGAAGTAAACTACGGCCATGTAGAAAATAACTATTGCTGGTTATCATATAGTTATACTAAAAAGTACATATTCTTCCAAATGATGCAGAATTTAGGTAATACGTATGGAAGATACTTTTGAGAATGTCTTTCAAGTTGATTTTTGAGAGATGAAGTTCTTTTATTTGCTAATCCCTTTATGTCCTGCCCATATTTTAGGTTATCACACTAGCATATTTTAAAATAAATTTTCAGTAAAAATACATCAAAGATTGAAAACAGGTAAAACGATTGTAAATAAAGGCTTTACAATCGTTTTTTGATTTTTTGGGAATGAGGTAAAAAGCAGTAAAAAGCTAGGTTAGGCAAAAGTAAGGTTACTAAAACGTTACTTTTAAAAACAGAAACCATCACCTTTAAAATACTGTACTTCAGCTTTTTGCATAGTTTTTCATATTGTTCCGTGGCTCACATAAGTTTAATTTTATCATTAAGAATTGTGAGTATGGAAACGACAAAAAAATCAACATTTAAGGTATTGTTCTACCTTAAAAAGAACGCCCCAAAGAAAAACGGAAAGGTTACAGTTATGTGCAGGATTACCGTAAACGGTAAACAGTCTGCATTTAGTACCAAGTTGGATATTTCTGCATTAAATTGGGATTTGAAGTACGGCAGGGTTTTAGGAAAAAGCCGTGAATCCCAAGAAGTAAACGGCAAGCTTGATAAAATCCGTTTGGATATCAAAGAATGCTATTCTAAAATCCTAAAGAATGAGGGAACGGTAAACAGTGCTAAACTCAAAAATTCCTTTCTCGGTATGGAAAGCGGAGAGCTGACCTTTTTCAAATTTTACGAACAGTTCCTGTCCGACTATGAGAAAAAAGTTAATAGCGGACTTCGGGTAAATGGCACACGCAGTAAGTACAAAACACTTTTAAAGCATCTGCGAAGTTTTGCACTGACAAAATACGGATATTTTGACTTATCATTTAACGATCTTACATCTGATTTTGTACAGGACTTTGATTATTACCTGCGTGACGACCAAAGCTTGACACACAACACTATTTGGTTGTATATGATTGGATTTACTACGCTTTGCCGTTTGGCAATGAGCAGAAAGCATCTTGCTTTTAATCCGTTCAGCGAGTATAAGAACACCAAAAAG
>CAZBAV010000033.1:0-3634 GCA_964489955.1 uncultured Lacihabitans sp.
GGTAAAGAAATGCTCCATTTACCATCCTGAGCCGTTTTGGTACGAAATGTTTTCCTATTAAAATGTACCGTAACCTCCTCGTCTATGTTACCGTAACCCCAGATACGTATCGCCTGGTTTCGTTGTAAAACCATATTGTTTCCTACTAATGCGGGAAGTTTTATTTCGGCAAATACGGTTTGGGTTAGAACCAATACTATTAGTAATGCCAGAACTTTTTTCATTTATTTATTCAGGTTTCTAAGTACTTTTTTGATGTAAAGTCCGGCTGGAGATAAGTGCTTGTCTTTCCACTTTCCGTTCTTGGGAGCACCTGGATTTAGTATGGCGGTAGTTTCTTTTTTGTCGGTGATGTTCCAGTTGGCCCAGCTTAACTGGTACTTTTCCATCCAATCTAACCAGACCTTGTTTTTCTCTAAGTCAAAAACCCCGTCACCATTGGCTTCGCCCACTCCCCATTCTGTCAAAAATACAGGTAACCCGGACTCTATAGCTTCGGTAGCACGCTTTCTTAGCCCTTCCTGATGGTAAGGTTCGCTAGCATAAAAGTGGAAAGAATAGGCAATATTGTCATATCCTAAAACAGGGTCTTTGGCCACTACATCTATGTCTTGATCCCACCTGGAAGAGCCTACGATAATCAGATTTTTTTTATCATTTTTACGAATCACAGGTATGATATCATGAGCATACTTTTTTACGATTGCCCACTCGATTGCTTCCGGTTCATTCCAGATTTCATAAGCTATAAGCGGATTGTTAGCGTACTTTTTAGAAAACTTATCGAAGAATTCGCTCGCTTCTTTCACGTTCTTGTCGGCATGGTGGTCATGCCAGTCCATGATTACATATACGCCACGTTTTAAGGCATGGTCAACTACAGGAATAATACGATTCCACTGTAACTCGGGGTATTTTAGATAGCCGCTGTCCGGTTCTACGGCCATAGAAACACGGATAACATTACATTTGAAAGCATCTATGAGTTCATCTACTACCTGAGTATTGTAGTATTTAGCTCCGCCCCAGATACTCCATGAAAGGCTGATTCCGCGAAGTTGGGCAGGTTTTCCATTTTCAAAATACACGTTCCCTTTTCCAGCAACTAAGCGACTGGTTTGGGCAACGGCTGCTGCCAAAAAGCAGAGTAGGAATATGATAAGTAGGGTTAATTTTTTCATACTATTATTTTTTTAATGAGGGCATTTCGTCTAAAGTAATAACATAGGAGCTGTTCATGGCAAATTTCCATGAGGTAAGAGTATTGTGTTTCTCGTTTCTAACAAAATCGCCATACCAGGTCATAAACCAGGACCAATTAGCTTTGTCGGCTTTTAGATGGGCTACGTCAGGAATGGTTCCGCATTCGGTCAAGGCTACTATTTTTGAAGACTTGTGATGATTACTTACCTTAGTATATTCTTCAACTTGCGAAGACCGGTCGCCCTGCTTGTAAATATCACGACCCACAATATCAACACAAGAATCTCCCGGATACCAAAGTGACTCATCTTTTTCGTATGTCCAAATCCAAATGAGGTTGTTAAGTCCATGTTGGTTAACCATGCGGTCGTACATGATCTGATATAGTTTTTTGCAAGACTCAGGGCCTTTTGCTCCCCACCAAAACCAAGCTCCGGCGGCTTCGTGTAGCGGACGCCACAGTACCGGGACTTTCTGTTGCTGGAGAATTTTGAGGAGGCCAGAGATGTAATCAATATCTCTAATTATAGCTTTATATTCTTCGGAATCAGGATCTGTTATTTTACTAACATCAAAGGCTGTGTCACTGGTATAAAAAGCTTCGGTTTTTTTGGAAGGATCTCGCCAATGCCACATCAGAGCAGGCAAGCCATTTCTATCCCAGTATGTTTTGGCATCTTTAATGGGTTGATGCTCATCAAACCAGCTGTAATCCCGGTTATTATGCATAAAATCCAGACCAACGATAGCGGGCTCTTTCCCAGTGTTTTCTTTTAGCCATTTAACTTCGTCAAAGCTATTCAGAGTCATTACTCCTGAGAGTATTTGTTTTCCGTAGTTTTCCCTCAAAAAATCGTATACTGCTTTTGCTTCAGGGCTAGGAGAGGGGTGAACAAGAAGGGCATTGAGCCGATCTGCTATAGGTTCTATGATAACCTCCGGCTCCTTTTCGAGACTCTTGCAAGAAAAGAATAGTCCGAAAAGTATTATACATAAAATCCGAGTTGACATTTAACGGGGTTGAATAGTAAGGGTCTCTAAGGTACAAAAAATAGTATTTCTCCTTTAGTAAATAGCTATAAGATTCTAATAAAAGTGCGAATCTGAATCATGATTGGGTAAAAAAGTACAGGTAGTCAAATATCCAGCTCAGTTTCTTTGGACAGTCTGATGTGTGGTTTCTCGAGAAAGCCGGATAGCCATTTAGGGAAGTAAAGTACTCCCCCAAAGTAAGATTTTATTTAAAATCGAATTGTACCATAGGGGCATACATTTACTAAGCAAAAAAGGGAAGGGGGACTTGTTCTAATTTAAAAGTGGAAACTTTTCCGTATTATTACACTATTGTTTTACAAAATCTGAACTGAACCACTATGTTATCCACTACTTTTGGAGCTGCTGTTTATGGAGTGAGTGCTACGCTTATCACGGTAGAAGTGAGCGTATTAAAGGGCGGGTTTGGGCTGAGTGTGGTGGGTTTACCTGACAATGCCGTCCGTGAAAGTCTCCAAAGAATAGATGCCGCTCTTAAGAATGGCGGGTATGAACTATCCCGATATAAAACCATAGTAAATCTTGCCCCTGCGGACATCCGTAAAGAGGGCTCTTCCTATGATCTTCCTATAGCTTTGTGTTTACTTGCATCTGGTGGAAACACACTTTACGAAAAGGATTTAAAAGACTATGTAATTTTGGGGGAATTAGCTTTGGATGGAAGTCTCAGACCTATAAAAGGTGTGTTGCCAATAGCCATAGAGGCTCGGGCAAAGAAGTTAAAAGGGTTTATTCTCCCCAAAGAAAATGCTTTGGAGGCGTCCATTGTAAATAGTCTGAATATAATAGGCGTTTCTAATATAAAAGAGGCCGTTGATTTTCTTACTGGCGAGCAGGAAATAGAGCCTTTGGTTACAGACACTCGTGATATTTTTTACCATACCATAAATGAATACGAGGCCGATTTTAGCCATGTACAAGGACAAGAAAATATAAAACGGGCTTTGGAAATAGCGGCAGCTGGTGGGCACAATGCCATCATGATTGGTCCTCCCGGGGCTGGCAAAACCATGCTTGCCAAGAGACTGCCGAGCATATTACCTCCGCTTACTTTATCCGAAGCTTTAGAAACTACCAAGATTCATTCGGTGGCTGGTAAACTGGGCGGCTCTTCTTCTTTGATTTCAAGGAGACCCTTTCGGAACCCGCACCATACGATTTCCGATGCCGCTCTGGTTGGTGGAGGAAGTTTTCCCCAACCTGGCGAAATATCGCTTGCTCACAATGGCGTGTTATTTCTCGATGAATTGCCTGAGTTTAAACGTACTGTTCTAGAAGTGATGCGGCAGCCGCTTGAAGAAAGAAAAGTGGTGATTTCCCGAACCCGATTGGCTGTAGAGTTTCCTTCTAGTTTTATGCTCATAGCTAGCATGAATCC
>CAZBAV010000033.1:3644-43361 GCA_964489955.1 uncultured Lacihabitans sp.
GCCCTTGCGGATATTACAACCATCCCGACAAAGACTGTACATGCCCTCCCGGGACAGTAGAAAAGTACCTCAACAAAATCTCTGGGCCGTTGCTAGATAGGATAGACCTGCACGTAGAGGTAACTCCTGTGAACTTCGACCAAATATCCAGCACGCGTAAAAACGAAAGCTCGGAGCAAATACGAGAGCGTGTGGTAAAAGCCCGACAGATTCAGATTGAACGTTTTAAGGACTTACCCGAGATTCATTCCAACGCCATGATGCCAGCCGAAATGGTGAAGTCGGTGTGTGAGATAGGAGATGCGGGACGTATCTTACTTAAAAAAGCGATGGAAAAGCTGGGTCTTTCTGCCCGTGCCTATGACCGCATATTGAAAGTTTCCCGCACCATTGCAGACCTTGCAGACTCTGAGGAAATAAGGATAGAACATCTAGCCGAAGCCATTCAATACCGCAGCTTGGACAGAGAAAACTGGGCGGGTTAAAATAGTAAGGTGGCCTTAATTAAGAACATCCGACCTCTTAATTGATAGTTAGTTGAATGAAATTGATTTGCTAACAAAGAATAAGATTCAAATCTTGAAACATCAAAAATATTGTTTACCTCTCCTTCGAGTTCAGTTCGAATTTTATGAATGTTGTATTTCATTTTTAGATCTGTAAAAATATAGCTGGATCTTGCTAGTCCTTCGGAGTGATTTTGTTGTTGTCTTAGCTGAAGGACAAGATTAAAATTCTCTTTTGGGATTGCTACAATTGAATACTGATGATTATAAATTGAAAAGCGAGTGTCGGAAGCACTTGCTCCTCCTTTGTCAGATTGTCCGCCCCAAAACCAATTGGCCGAGCCAATATAGTTTAACGAAACATAATTTAGCCACCTAATTCCACCTTTCAAATTTACAGCAAGGTTTTTATTCA
Organism: uncultured Lacihabitans sp.; assembly: GCA_964489955.1. Lineage (GTDB taxonomy): Bacteria > Bacteroidota > Bacteroidia > Cytophagales > Spirosomataceae > Leadbetterella. The sequence goes on from CAZBAV010000033.1 coordinate 4,566, forward strand.
CATAAGGAAGGAAGATCTCATTCACAAATTGATTGGATTGATATATTTTGTGCATTGATGTGAGCTCAAATTTTGTTCTTAGCAGATCAATATATTTACTAAAAGATATCTCATATTGAGAAACAGTAAACTTATTGGCGTATGGCAATAATACAGTCTTCACAATATTGTCTTGGTACTCCTTCGCATACGTTGTATTGGTTTCATAAATTGAATAGTTAGCACCGATGGTACAATCTAGCATACTGATTGCATCTCTATAAGTGTATGAAAGTCCCATTCTATGCACCTGAGATTCTTGAATATTGCCTGTATTACTATTTAGCCCTCTAAAATTGGTAAGCACAAGCCCTCTGTAAACATTATTAATCGTACCAAAATTGTTGGTGAGAAAGTAAAAAGCGTTAATGTAATTGTTAGAATTTAAAAAGTATCTGAAAGTAAGAGATGGATTAAAAAACAATTTAGTGAGTTTCTCATCCATATCGTAATCTACCTGCTTAAATCTAATCTTTTGATGTATTATCGGCAATTGCAGATTGACCCTGAATTTTGTATCCTCTATCTGGAAATTGGCTGAAACATATTGGCGATTTAAGTGCCAATTCAAATTATTACCGACATCATCTTTGTAAAAGTTCAAACTACCGTCGTTTTGCTCCAAAGTAATAGCGGAGCTAAGAGTTTCAAATTCACTGAGTACGCCAGACAAGAATGACTTTTTGAGTTTCTTTTTATCATTAACAAAGTACTCAAGTAAAAGTTGGTTTTTAAAGGAAGCTTTTTCAACATTCTGAAATACAGCATTATAACTAGCTCCTCCATTAAGGGTCAAACTATCTATTCCAGTGTAAACACCCAGATTTTGAGGCCTTTTTTGATAAGAGGTATTCCACTTTAAATTATAAGTGTTCCTATTTTTAGTTACGGGTATCCAATGAAAATCATTTCCTATGTACACGTTTTTCACTCTCAAATTTTGGTCAAAAGCACTTTCGTTGAATTCTAAGTTTCCTACGTTATTTTCTACGCCTAACTTTAGATTTGCCACATTTTTTAAATACTTAGAAGCTTTATTTCTTTCAAAAGACAAGGAACTTGTAAACAGTCGTGGTTTTCTGTTGACGAGTTGGTTTTCGATAAAAGTTATGGTGTCTCCTTCAACTAAGTAATTTTTATCAACAGAAGAGTAGTCTATCAATCTATTATCTGTGATAAATTGAGAATGTACTTTGAGCTGAAGAGTATCTCTTAAGTTCCTGAGATAATTAGCACTGATAATACCTGATCGGTTCCGATTAAAGTATTTATCTGGCACATCTGGATTTCCTACTGTAGCATCACTTAGAATGTCTCGGGGCACAGCAACAGGATAAGACTCTCCTGCGTTATTATACTTGGCTAGATTAATAGTCTTTGTCTTGGCATTAAAGAGCATGGAGTTTGCCCCTATGTCCAATAGATTTGGTATACCCACACCAAGCATTGCACTCCCAGACATTTTCAAGGCATTTTCGTCATTAAGAATTAGATTAATGGCAACATCATCCGTAAAGACCTTGTTCTTCAAAACCCTAACAGGTTGGAATCTTTCAATGACCTGAATGCTTTTAATCTTATCGTGAGTTATGGCCTTCGTGGCAAGACCATATCGCTCCTGCATAAGATCATCTCCATGGATGTATAACCCTTTTAATTCTTTATTGCGATATTTTATTGTCCCATCCTCCGCAACGCTCATACCCGGCAAACGAGATATTACATCTCCTATACTCCTATCTTCAGGTGATTTAAATGCCTGTACATTGTATGCTGTTGTGTCTCCTTTGTTTGTAACTCTAGAAATTATTTTTATTTCGTCCAGCTCATTAACTTTTTCTTCCAAGATAAAATCGTAATTTTCCCTTAGAAAGTCGGCACTTATTTTTTTATACCCAAATAGGTTTATTTCCAGTTTAACTATTTTTTGAAACTTCGTTGAATCAGGAAAATGGAAAGTAAATTTTCCATCGGCACCGCTAAACTTGTAGAACAAAACCTTGTCCTGCGAATCGAATAAGGTAACAGTGGCATTATGTATTTTATTTCCACCACTATCGCTAACAGATCCATTTATGTGGATGCTTTGGCCCAATGCAGAAACCGTATATAAAACTAATAATATACAAAAAAAGACACGAGATTTTGAAAGAATCATTCGACTAGCACATTACTTTTTTAGTTCTAATGGATTAGTTATTTTAGTTTTAACCTCTTCCTTTATGGCATTTAATGCATTCTCACCTTTCACTGTTTCTCCTGTATATTTATAAAATCTGTAGCCGCTAATTACTTCATTAGCCTCCAGTTTTCTTTTTGCCTGACCTATTGGGTCTTCAAAATACTTTTCTCTTACGGCCTTATACTTCTCTTCACTTACTACTAAAGGATTTAGACCGTCATAGTGCAATACCTTAGCATCTTCATTTTTTAAAAGTCCCTTGAATAAGAACTGTACCTCCCCCGTAGTGTCTGTAGCTTCTAAAATAAGTCCGGGAAGACCTTTTAACTTCCAAGGACCAAAAGGAAATGGTAAAGAGGGAGCAAACCACGCTGTGTAACTTCTTCCCCTAAAGAAACCTGTAGCTTTTTGACAACGAATACTTCCTATTTCCCGAACGTCATCATTTATCTCCCAATCGATTTCAGGATTTGGGATCTCTACTTTATAATCGAAATTACCATATATATTGCTCATCATCAGCATTTTGTTTTCAGAATGGATAAATGAATATTGCTCATTTACAAGGAATTTTGAATTGACATCCAGCGTAACCTTCCTTATTTTATTCGAATTATCTGCCATTCTCTTCATTGCCGCCTCTCTCTGCTCTGCACTTGGTGGGGGAGCATTGAGTACAAAATCAGGATACGGTTCTGTACTAGTATAAGTCTCATGATTGTATACTGACCTTTTATCACTTACAAGCAAGATCATTTTACTTTCAATCTTTTTCGTAGTATCCTCTTTGTTATATTTATGAGTGAAAAGAAATTCTACCCCTAATATTAGAGGTTCAGTTTTGGTTGCCATTTGAGCTGTTAATGAAAAACTCAAAAAGAACAACAGACCAAAAAGTTTAAACTTTATCATTGGGGAAACATTTTTTTCGAAAAACACGCTTACATTTTTTCAAAATAGTATGGTCATGTATTGGGTTACCAAATTCTCCAACTCTATAATCCGAATTAAGCAAAACGGTTTTATCAGTCTTACTTTTAGGAAATACGAAATTTTCCTGGGATCATCCCTGAAAGGCAAGCATGCGAATTATTAGAAACAATAAGCTAGCTAAGTTGATTTGGGACAGCATCCAACAGCAATCTAGAACTCGACCAAATTTATTTAGACATACTTAATCTTTCAATATAGGGAAATTAGATTAAATAAAGCGATAGGTTAGTTAACTTTCTTTTGAGAAGTTTATTAAGCGGTAGAATTATTTCATGTACAACTCAATAATGTAATAAAAAATGACTGTTTGGTGCCCTTACTTTCTAAATATCGGTGGTCAAAATTATGCTTAAGACATGGAGGTCTTGTCTACTGCTTGGACAGAGAAAATTGGGCGGGTAGTAGGAAAGTTTTAGCTGGCGTCAAAAAAATAAAAGGGGTTCACTAACCAGCCTACTTTCAAAAAAGTATAAGTAATAGTTTTTTTAAAAGTAGCTTAAATATACTTTAAGAGTTTACGCTGCGAGGTCTCTATGAAGGTTTCATACATTTAAATAATACTTAGCACATTACTGCATTGGAAAAATGGCAGAAAGTCCGCGAATAGGGTCTAGCTGTTACTAAGAAAAGTCCAACAAATTTCTTGTTGTTTAACTTGGGAGCTGCTGGCTTTTACCAACTGTTCAGAACTGACTGAAAATTAAGAGAAAAGGGCCGCGTTTAGGACCCTCAAAAAAATACATTTTTTCTTGACTTTCTTATTTAAAAAATGTAATATTTGTGCAGAGGGAATCGAAAGATATGAATGTTTAAGTTCATCTGCTATTTCTTCATCAGGCAGTAAGGTTTTTTTAGATTAAATTTTTATTCAAAATGACAATATCTAAGATTCTTAAAGTTCCGTTTTTTGACCTATTAGTTACTCCTTATGATTTCTTTCTTAAGCTACGCAAACCTAATAAATTGGGTCTAGTAACTTTGTTGTTGTTTGCTGGGCTATGGGTTGCTATTTCCAGTTCTTTAAAAAGTGATGGAGATTACTATTTAAGATGGCGTCAGATACTATTTTCTGGGTTACTTTCCGGTTGTATAGGAGGAGCGTTTTTATACATTAACGCTATTATAGGGCATTTTTATTGCAAGATACTGGGAGGAAAGGGAAATGTGAAGTCAATGTTTTTGGTATTTGTATACGCCGCCTTACCCTGTGTTTTTATAGTTTTTGCTTACATCACATCTATTTGGCTGAGTAGCGAGAGTTCTTCACCAGTTTTTCCTATTAAAAATTTATTACTATTATTGAATGGCGTGGCATTACTATGGTCTCTTTATATTGGTGCAAAGGGTATTATGTTCTTTTATAACCTTTCATTTTTAAAAGCGTCTTTAGTTTTTTTTAGTGCTTTCTATACCCCTTTACTATGTAGTTATTTATTTTTTCTCGCCTTGAAATAGCGTTTTAATTTCAAATACGGATCTGTCCTAATATTTCCTGCACCATTGCTGACCTTGCAGACTCAGAGGAAGTAAGAATAGAGAACCTAGCCGAAGCCATTCAATACCGAAGTTTTGACAGAGAAAACTGGGTGGGGTAAATGACTTTATTCAAAAAAATGATAAAAGTTTTCTTAATTGGATCGAATTTGTCTAAATTCGGAGTAATGTATGTTCACCACAAGACATTAATAATGAATGCGATTACATATAGTTTGAAAATTTGCCTCACCCTATTTCTGTTATCCTCTTTCACTGCTTTTTCACAAAGTAAGCGGAAAGTAAAAGTTGGTGATAATGCTTTTGACTTTGTTTCTTATGATAAAAACGGAGAGGAATTTAAAATATCGTCTTATAAAGATCAGAAATATGTGCTCATTAATTTTACATCCATTGGGTGTGCTCCTTGTTGGTTTACCTACAGCCAAATGAACAGAGCCCAGGATAAGTATGCGGACAAACTCAAGATCATCTCTGTTCATCATGAAGATGATACTCTGAGAGAAAAATGGTTTGAAATGGCTGGCCGATACAAAATTGACTTTAAATGTACGTCTGTATGGAAAGTTAAAAATAAAGAAAAGGTACTTTTTTCGGATTATAACATACCCGGATTTCCATACTATTTTCTGATTGATAAAAATGGTAAAGTGATGGGATACTGGTGGGGAGGAAAGAATGAAGATAGTCTAGAGAAAAAACTGAACAAATATCTCAGCAGGTCTTAAATCCCTCTTTTTTATCTAAAAAAAATAGAGCAAAACATAACGAAGTTAGTCAAACTACTCATGACCATAGACGAAATGTTAAGCCCTATTTTGTATAAATGATTTACAGTTATTCTTACCTAAAAAAAACCTTTTACTTTTTGCCCAATTTTAATGCTATTTCGGGTTCATCTGTAGTAAGATAATCTACGCCATCGGCCAGGAGTTTCTGCATTATTTCCGTTTTGTTTACAGTCCAGGAGTTGGTGCTTAAACGCAAATTTTTTGCCTCTTTTAACCAAGTAGGGTTTTTCTCAAAAACTGAAAAATGATAGTCTAAACCGGGTATTTTGGCCTCTTTCAGTTCTTTTGGAGACTTATTTCCTGTGAGGTATTGCACCTGTGCTTTTTTGTCCAAAGCTACTAGTTTGAGTACAGCTTCGTAACTAAAGCTAATGAAAACGGTTTGTTTCAAAAGCTTATGTTTCTTTGCCATTTTATAAACCGCTTCGGCCATTTTCTCTGAGCGGGCAGCTCCACTTGGTGAAGGTTTTACTTCAGCAAAAAGTATCGTGTTAGGATAGTCTTTCGCCATCTTAAAAAAGTCTTCCAGTAGCGGAAGGTTTTCCCCGTTCTTAAGTTTTACCTTATTTAATTCTTCATAGGTAAAGTCTTCAATATTTGTCCCAAAATAATCGGCATCGTGGTTAATCACCAGAACCTCATCTTTGGTCATATTAATGTCAAACTCAGTGCCGCCACAACCCATTTCAAACGAGTGTTTTAATGCTGCTAAGGAGTTTTGAGGAGCACCCGTGTTTTTCCAAGCTCCGCGGTGGGCTACTATTTTGTTGTTTTGGGCCATAAGCGAAAAACTACTTAAAAGTAAAAGAAAGAGTAAACGCATTTTTTGAGACATTTTTTTATTGCGAAAGGTAAGAATTTAATGCGGAAGCTGGAGTTAAGTCATGGTTAACTTTTCAGGATAAATCGTTTCCAGCGTTTAATACAAAAGAGCAAGCCCATTTTTCCAGTCTGGAATATGTAGTTCTTCTTGCCAGAATAAGTTAAAAGCGGTTTTTGTTAAGTCAAATGTTTTACTACTGTTTTTTACACCTAAAAGCAAATCTAAATGGTTCTCACCAGTAGGGTTTACATGGGTAGGGTAGGTACTCCATTTAAAGTACTGCGGGTTATTATCATAGATTTCTTTCAGCACCAAAAGCATGTTCCATACCGGGCGAGTTTCTTTTAGGGAACTTGCATAAAAACGTAAACCTACACATTTCTGCCCTGCGTGCTCCCCCATAGACGGAGTAAAGTCTTCTGTAGCCAAAGTTGCCCCAATTAGTTTTTTATTTACTTGTCTTACCCACTCTGCATTTACTTTAAGCCACGGTGCTCCAAAGAGGGCAAATGGGGCGGGGCCTCCTCTACCTTCCGAAAGGTTTGTAGCTTCTAGTAAACCCGTTCCGGGATAAAAGTGCATACTTTCGTAGGCTTGCATTGCAGGTGAAGTAGGCACAAAAGACGTTCCCCAATCCGGGAAAAACATGTTTCTATCCCAGCCCTCACAACACACTATTTGTAGGGGAGCTTGTATGCCACGTGTGCGGTTAAAATACAATGCGAGTTCGCCTAGGGTGCAGCTATGCCTAAGCGGGATATTCCACCTGCCAATGAAGGAACCGCAATTTGCTTCGTCTAAAAGTGGGCCTTCTGCCAAACTTAAGCGTCCGGAAAGGGGATTTGGGCGATCAAGAACCAGCAGTGGTTTTTGGCTTAGAGCAGAGGACTCCAGTATATAAGACAAGGTCCATAGAAAAGTGTAAAAGCGGCAGCCCACATCCGGGACATCAAACCAGATTTCATCTATGTCAGTGAGTTGCTCTGCAGTAGGAATCAGATGTTCTCCATACAGGCTCACTATAGGTAATCCTGTTAGTTTGTCCACGCCATTAAGCATTTTTTTTCCGTCTTCTCCGCTGGTATCTATCCCGTGTTCTGGCGAGAATAATAGTACAATATTCCATCCTGCCTTCAGGAGAGAGATTCTTGTTTTTACGCCATCATTGGTAGTGGCAGCGTCGTTGGTAACCAAAGCAATACGTTTTTGCGAAGGGACTCTTCCAAGAATTACATCGGCTCCGAATTTTACCATACGAGTCAGGATATTAAGAGTAAATAGATTATCAACAAATTGAGAAAAACTACTTAATAGAAAACTCTTTTGCTTAACTGCAGAAAGCTAATTGTCAGGGCCAATTTAGCACTGAAAAATTTCCTTAGCCATAAAAGTATGACTTTCCCGCAAATTTCTTAAATTTGCCAACTATTTGAATGTCCAAAATCACCTTAAGATGAATTTCAAAGTATCAAGTGCTGAATTGGTAAAGAACCTTTCCTATATAAGCGGGGTCATAGCACCCAACCCTATAGTTCCTATTTTAGAAAACTTTTTGTTCGAGATTGACAAAACACAACTGACTGTTACTGCTTCTGACATGCAAACCGTAATGGTGGCCGAGTTGGTAGTTGATTCTTCGGATAAAGTGGCTCTAGCCGTTCCTGCCAAATTATTTATGGACACGCTCAAGAGCTTGCCCGAACAACCGATTACAGTAAACGTTAATGCTGACACCTTTGGTCTGGAGATAGTGACAGCTAATGGTCGGTTTAAGATTGCCGGAGAAAATCCACTGGATTTTCCACGCCCTCCGCAGGTAAATAAGAATTTTAATATTGAGCTAAACTCAGAGATTCTGGCGTCAGCTATTAATAATACACTTTTTGCCACAAGTACAGATGAGCTACGCCCGGCTATGACCGGAGTTTTCATAGATATTCAGGCAGATAATACCACATTTGTGGCTACAGATGGGCACAGACTTATCCGTTACAAACGCTTTGATATCCAGTCTGAAACAGAAAATAAGCTCATTTTACCAAGGAAAGCCCTTAACTTAATTAAGAGCTCTTTGCCTTCTGATAATGTGCCTGTTATTACAGAGTTTAGTAGTTCTAATGCGTTCTTTAGTTTTGGAAACATTAAGCTTATTTGTCGTTTAATAGACGAGCGTTATCCAGATTATGACAATGTAATTCCAAAAGCAAACCCGCACAAACTTATTGTGGAAAGGGCTAGTTTCTTAGCCACGCTTAAGAGGATTTCTATCTTCTCTAACAAAACTACGCACCAAATCCGCTTGAAGATTGAAAGCAATGAATTGGTGATTTCTGCAGAGGACTTAGATTACTCAAATGAAGCTGTAGAAAAAATTGCTTGTGAGTTTGATGGAGAGCCAATGGAGATTGGCTTTAATGCTAAATTCTTAGCCGAAATGCTAAGCAATATCTCTTCGGCCACTATTACTATGGAGCTTTCGCAACCGAATAGAGCGGGTTTAATTATTCCAACATCAAAAGACGAAAACGAAGACATCCTAATGCTAGTTATGCCAGTTATGCTGAATTCCTACAATTAAGATATTCTATTCAACCATAGAAAAGAGCGGATCGAAAGGTCTGCTCTTTTTTTGTCTACCTCATCTTCAACTGCATGGCATAGGTTTTCCCTCCTCCTGTTTTCCATACTGGCCAAGCATTCCCTCTATATACCCATTTAAAGTCCTCACTTACAAAACTCGACAACACCGGCCGATATTCTTTGTTAAGCGAGACTCTCCTCATCTGCGGATTCAGGGGTTCTATCGTTATCGCTACGCCGCATTTCGGGAATTTAATACCTTGCTTACTCAGTTCTAGTTCAAACCATTCTTTTTTGTCAGTTGGTCGTATGACCAGCTCTTCCTTTAGGAGGATGTTTTTGGGTAGACCATCCTCATCCAAATCATACAAGTTTACCCGCAGAGGAAAGCCTTTCCCTCCAATAAAGTAAGCTCTCAAACGGATACCTGTGATAGTTTTTCCTTCGTATTCTTCTTCGTATTTAAAAGCTACACCTGTTTCATAGTTCTTGTAGATATTTAAATGAAAATCTTCCTTTAATTTTTCTTTTTCCTTGTATCCTATTGTAAGTTCTGAGCCACTTAAAGTTTTGGAAATAGGAACAAATGTATCCTGGCTTAAAATAATCTCCTGTTTAGCCCTAAGCTGCGTGTGATTCAGGTATGTTGATTGGTAGCCTACCTTGTGAACCTCCATTTTTTGAGGTTTTTCATAATCATAAAAACTGAATCGTCCTAAGCTGTCTGTAAGAATGCCGTAGCCGTCATTTACAATAACATTTGCAAATGCCAGGGGCTTGTTTTCTGTATTCTTCACTACTACTATCCAGCTTTGTCCTTTTGTGTCAAAAAACAAGAATAGAGAAAATATGAACCAAAGTTTTTTCATTTTATAAGCTAATTTCTAAGGAGATTGCGGGAATACTTGCGTTAGAATAATGCCAATCAATATACTCATCCATCCGTGCCAAATGACGATACATAGTGCTAAAAAATCCTAAACGGACGGGTGAATATTTCTTGTTCAAGGTATATTCTTTTGTTGAGGGGTTTAAGAACTCTAAAGCTACACAGACACCATACTCCGGCATTTGTATTTGCTAATCATCCAACCTAAATTGATGCCATTTCATTTTTCTTGACTTGGGTGTAAATACGATATCTTTTTTTAGGATGTTTTCTATAGGAAAGCCCTCTTTATCTACTGCATAAATATTGATTCTATAAGGAAGTTTGGGGCTTCCTTCAAATCCCACTTTCACTTTTACAGTCTTCAGAAATGCAGCTATATAACCCGGGTTCTTTATCAATATCCCATTCTCTGACTTTCCAACTGATTTTAAAAGAAAAGATGTGACGACCTCTTTTTCTCCCGAATATCCCAGCCAGATCGTCTTTTTGCTAGAAACTGTTATTCCTGAAAGCTCTACAACTTTTGCCTCTAATTTAACATGACTGTTCCTCTTCAAGTCATTAAAGGATATCCTTAGATCTTTGTAGCCTACTGCCCTGAAAGTAACACTATCGGAGTAATTTTTGATGGTAAAATTCCCTTGCTCATCGCTAATCTCCCCCTGCTTATCAGAGTTGTAAATACTTACGTAGGCAATACCCACATTTTCTGTATCTGTTACCTTTCCGGATAGCGATATAGCCTCCTGACCGTTAGTCAAGAGGCTGATTGAAAGCCATAAACTTGCAAATAAAAACATCCTCATATTAGTTAAAAATGTGGAGACTAGCTATGTGAATCACTCAAAACTACAAATTTAGGTTTGTATGCAAAATTATATTCCAGATTTTGTAGGTTATTATTAATATGGAAGTTAGCATCCCTTGAGTTGAGCGAATACTAGTTTGATGAAATGAGGGAGATTCCAGGTTAACTGTTGGTCAGCTTAAATTGTTTTCCTTTAAACCTTGAAATCAGAATTGTAAAAGTTATTTTTGAATTTCAACCTTATTTTAGATTTCCTATGAATGTTATTGCTGCCATAGATCAGGGTACCACCAGTACCCGTTGTATTTTTTTCAATAAAAACGGAGAGATTATCTCTATGGCTCAAAAAGAGCATAAGCAGATTTTTCCGCAAGCCGGATGGGTAGAGCATGATGCCACCGAAATATCCAAAAACACGCTGAGAGTAATTGCTCAGGCTCGGATAGATAAAAATATACCGTTACATAACGTGAAAGCTTGTGGGGTAACCAACCAAAGAGAAACCATACTTGCATGGAACAAACGTACAGGCAAACCTTACTACAATGCCATTGTGTGGCAAGACACCCGAGCGGCAAAGAGAGTAGAAGAACTGGAAAAATCTGTAGGATCCGAACTTTTCCGAACCAAAACAGGACTTCCTCTGACTACTTATTTCAGTAGTCTAAAAATTCAGTGGCTGCTAGAAAATGTAGAAGGACTACGTGAAGACGCCGAAAACGGTCTAGCCCTTTTCGGAAATATGGATACCTGTACGGTTTGGAATCTTACCAGCGGAGCCTTGTATATCACCGATGTCACCAATGCCTCCAGAACCCAATTGATGAATCTTCATACACTCCAGTGGGATGATGAAATTCTGGAAATCCTAAATATCCCCAAAAATGCTCTTCCTGAGATACGCCCGAGCAGCCAGGTATACGGAGAAATTACGGCGGAGCCTCTTGTAGGAGTGCCTATATCGGGTATTTTGGGAGACCAGCAGGCTGCACTTGTAGGGCAAACCTGCTTTGAGAAGGGAGAAGCAAAAAATACGTATGGCACAGGCTGTTTTATGCTACTGAATACCGGGGAGGAAATCGTACCCTCTACCCATGGACTGCTGACCACTCTCGCTTACCAGTTTGAAAATGAAAAACCGAAATATGCTTTAGAAGGTTCTGTGGCCATAGCGGGGGCTTTGGTACAATGGCTGAGGGACAACTTGGGTATCATAAAAAACAGTAAGGATATTCAGACCCTCGCAGAATCTGTTAGTGACAATGGCGATACTTATTTTGTGCCGGCATTTTCGGGTCTTTATGCCCCATATTGGGAAGCGGATGCCCGTGGCGTAATTGCGGGTCTTACCCGATTTGTAAACAAAGGCCACATAGCCCGTGCAGTTCTGGAAGCCACCGCATACCAAACCCTCGATGTGCTTACGGCAATGGAAAAAGACGCTAAACTTTCTCTAAAATCTTTAAAAGTGGATGGGGGTATGGTGGTAAATGAGATGCTTATGCAGTTTCAGTCAGATATGCTCAAAGTCCCTGTGATAAGACCTACCATGATAGAAACCACCGCCTTGGGTGCAGCTTATGCAGCAGGTCTAGCTGTAGGCTTTTGGAAAAATACGGATGACCTGAAGCAAAACTGGGGAAAAGATAAAGAATGGTCTCCAAAGCTAGCCGAAGAAACAAGAGAAAAATATATTCATGGCTGGCAAAAGGCGATAAGCCGTGCCAGAAGTTGGGTAGATTGATAAGGTAAAATGGGCTGTTTGAAAAGTCATTTTCAAACAGCCCTACTTTTTATTCCTCTCCTCCTCTAGGCGGGCGAGGCGGCACAGGTGTTTTTTGATGTCCCAAAACCTCCGAAACTTCTTCGCCCAAGTCTTCAAGCTTTAATAGAGCAGATTTGGTAAGCTTTTCTTTTGAAGCTTCTATGGATACTTTTCCTCTACGCATTTCAACCTCGTATCCTTTTCCTTCCCAAATAGCAGTTCGTTCCGTTTCTTCTGTAGCTGTCCCAAGTCGCTTGTTGAGAAGCTCTCTCACCTTTTGTGACTTCTCTTTGTCGAAAGCTGCGGAGTAGCTGTAACTAGACTTGTTTTGACTTACAGAAATGGAAAGGTTGCTAGACGTACTGGTACTGGTGGTAACAGAAGACTGAGCAAATACGGTAGCGGAGAATGCCACACTCATAAATGTTAATAATAGCTTTTTCATAATATGCTTTTGTTTTGTTGGTACAAAGGTCTGGCAAGTCTTAAACAAACTCGGTTAACTGAAGGTTAATGGACGGTTAAAGTCTCCATCTCATTAAAATTCACATATCTTTTACTCTATTTTTGTTGACACAATGGAACAAAAGCTAAAAATACGAACCCTGATCACTGTATGCGTACTTGTACTCATAGGGCTTTGTTCCATTCAGTTTTATCTGGTAAGAAATACTTATAACCTACATAAAAAGGAGTACCTAATTAATCTAAAGAAAAGCATAGATCCTGTTGTAGAGTCGCCTGAAATGGATGCGTTAAAAGACTCTCTAATGGACTACACAAAAGACTTAATTTTTCAAAAACAGCAAGGCACACTTAACCAACCATCCTTTGATTCGCTACTGAGCCACTACCTTGACTCATCTAGGAACTTTGGTAATGTTTTTATAGAAAGTCATCGTGAAGATTACCCTGAGCTGGATGAAGTCAAACTCAGGTTTCAGTTTAGTGAAATAGTGTACAATAATAATGTTATTTCAGACACCATTCTTCATTCTGGTGCATCACCTTTTGTTTATGCCGGACAGTCTCTAAACAGTCGTGAAATTCATAATTATACTTTCGGAAGTATTATAACCAATGTAGAGAACGAAAAGGAAAGCCTTGTCACGCGACATACTCTTTTCGTAAAGTATTCTATTGATTTCGAGGCTACTCGTTTAAAACAGGAAGTTTTCCAACAAATGATGTGGATGCTCATAGCAGCAATCGTCCTGTTGCTTGCTGTGGTTTTTCTATTCTTTAGGGTTTTAAAGGCTCTTATTCTCCAAAAGGAAATAGCCGAAATGAAAACCGACCTTGCCAACAATATTTCGCATGAACTCAAAACACCACTCACTTCTATAGGTTTGGTGGCCAAATCCCTGAGAAAACCGGAGGTTATAGATTCTCCCGAACAAAGAGGAGCATTTCTGGATATTCTTGATCGGCAAAATAGTAGAATTCACAGCCTCATAGACCATATCATGGAAACTACCGTACTGCAGGTTTCCGAAAAACAGCCTGTACATATAGAGCAGCTCTTGCAAACCATAGCTACGGAGTTTCCTATAAGTTCCCACAAACTTGAACTTGATATAGAGAAGAAAAATAGTGTGATACAAACCGATCCGCTCCAGCTGGAAAGGGTGATTGAAAACCTCTTAAAAAATGCACAGAAGTTTAGTTCCGCTGGTTCCACGATTATGCTCAAGGCGTACCCGACCAAAGACAGTTACGAAATAGAAGTTGTGGATCAAGGAATTGGAATTGCGGAGGCTCATCAGGAGAAAATTTTCGACAAGTTTTATCGTGTTTCCGGGGGACTTATTCACGATACCAAGGGCTTGGGCCTGGGGCTTTATCTCAGTCTGGAAATAGTGGAAAGCCTTGGGGGAAAAATAAGCGTAAGCAGCAAAATAAATAAAGGAAGTACGTTTAAAATCAGTTTACCACTTTCTGTATGATTAAGGTTTTGATAGTAGAAGATGATGCCGACCTAGGCAATATTCTCACCCAGTATTTGAGTTTGAGCGGATTTGCCGCTAGCAGAGCTGCAGATGGTTTTGAGGCAAGAAAGCTCCTTTCTGCAACTAGTTTTGACATTGCCATATTGGATATAATGCTTCCAAAAGAGGACGGCTTTGAACTTGCTCAACATCTTAGGGCTAAGTATCCTCAGCTACCTTTTCTGTTTGTGACTGCCCGCACACTCAAAGAAGATGTGATTCGGGGCCTCCAACTCGGTGCTGATGACTATATCACAAAGCCTTTCGATGCCGATGAACTTATACTCAGAATCCAGAATATTCTCAAACGAAAAAACAATCCAAATAGCTACGCTTTGGGCTTGTATACCTTCGAGCCACATAATCAGCTTTTGCGTATAAACAATAGCGAAAAAATCTTAACAGAAAAGGAGTCTAAACTGCTAGACTACCTTTTTCAAAACCGAAGCAATCTTATAAAAAGAGAGGCAATCCTCCAGCTGTTCTGGAAAGAAACCGACTTCTTTTCCGGTAGAAGTCTTGATGTTTTCATAAGTCGTCTCAGAAAATATCTTTCTCAAGACGCTACTATAGTTTTAGAGAGTGTGCGTGGTGTAGGATTCCGGTTTAAAATAGAAAGCGAACGGGCCTGAAGCCATTTCTATCGTTCAATATCGATATGTTTTTCCATTGCCATCTACAAAAAATAATTCTTCACAAAAAGTTTAAACATTCTCTTCATCTGTAAGTACTTCAAAACAACTACTTTTGCGTATTGAGCTTACTTATACTTTGAAAAAAACAGCCTCGACCAGAGCCCTTATTTTCGTACTTATCACGGTTTTGATAGATGTCATAGGCATTGGCCTTATAATCCCTATCACTCCATCTCTATACCAGGAGCTTACAGGAGGTACAGTAAGCGAGTCTTCGACATATTCGGCATATTTGGTGTTTGTTTATGCACTTATGCAGTTCATTTTTTCGCCTATTATGGGAGGACTAAGTGACCAATATGGGCGTAGGCCTGTATTGCTCATTTCTCTTTTTGGGTTTGGTATAAACTATATTTTTCAGGCACTTTCGCCTACTATTTGGTGGTTGTTTTTAGGGCGTGCTATTGCCGGTATTACCGGTGCCAGTTTCTCTACAGCTAATGCCTACATAGCCGATGTCTCCCCTCCTGAAAAACGTGCACAAAACTTTGGACTTATCGGAGCTATGTTTGGTTTGGGTTTTATTATTGGGCCCGTTCTAGGAGGGGTTTTGGGAGAAATGGGTACCCGTATCCCGTTTTTTGCAGCTGCAGGACTTTCTTTACTAAACTGGCTGTATGGTTACTTTTTCCTGCCGGAGTCTTTAGCAAAAGAGAAACGGCGACCTTTTAATTTCAAGAGGGCAAATCCCATTGGGAGCATAGTGAACCTGAAAAAAAATGCATTTGTATTTTCCTTGATTTCAGCTTTGTTTTTGGTGTATGTATCTGGTTTTGCTACACAAGGAACTTGGTCTTTTTACACCATGGAGAAATTTGGGTGGACAGAAGCCAAGATTGGTTTATCATTAGGCCTTATAGGGTTGCTATCGGCCTTGGTGCAGGGTGTGCTTATCCGTATTATGATACCAAAGTTCGGGGCAGAGAACTCTTTGTTTATAGGTTTGGCAGTAAATACAATAGCCCTATTGGGTTTTGCTTTTGTGTTAGATGGCTGGATGTTGTATGCCGTAATAGTGGTTAATGCTCTTTCTGGCTTGGCCTCTCCTGCCTTTCAGGGTATTATTACAAGCCGGGTGCCAGCCAATGAGCAGGGAGAGCTACAAGGAGGGCTTACTAGTTTAATGAGTCTGGCGGCCATAGTAGGACAGCCGTTGATGCTGGGACTTTTTAGGTATTTTACAAAAGAAAATGCCCCGTTTTATTTTCCGGGCATGCCTTTTGTAGCAGGAAGTATATTGAGTTTGATAAGTTTAATGTTAACTTTGAAAGTAGTTTTAAAGAAAAACAAATAGTTTTTTGCAAATGTAAATTCATTGTACTAAGTTTGCACCCCGATTTGTATACAAACAGGTATAGTTTAAAGGTAGAACTACGGTCTCCAAAACCGTCGGTCTGGGTTCGAGTCCTAGTACCTGTGCAAAATTTAGGTTTATTAATATGAATAAGTTTATTCAGTTTTTTAAAGATTCTTGGCATGAAATCACCAACGAGGTAACTTGGCCTGGTTGGGGACAGTTACAGTCTAGTGCAACTCTAGTACTTGTAGCTTCTATTATCTTTGCCTTAGTGGTGGGTGGTATAGATTTCATCATCAACAAAGGGTTGGAGTTCTTGCTTCAGTCTCTATAATTCGCAATACTTATGAGTGAGTTCAATTGGTATGTAGTTAGGGCTGTTTCCCAGCAAGAGAAAAAGATAAAAAACTATATAGAGAATGAGGCTGCTAGGCGTAAACTTACAGACTTTATTCCCGAAGTACTCATTCCTACAGAGAAAATAGTTGAGGTACGTAACGGTAAGAAAAGGGTTAGGGAGAAAAACTTTTTTCCGGGTTACATACTGGTTAACGCAGATCTTTCCAATGGAGAAGTTTTGCACTTAATAAAGAGTATTCCTGGTGTTATAGGTTTCCTAGGTAAAAACGGAGGGGCTTCACTGGAGCCGGAACCTTTAAGACAATCTGAAGTAAATCGTATACTTGGTGTACAAGATTCGCAGGAAGAAGTGATAGATTCTGGAGTAGCTTTCGAAAAGAGCGAAACGGTGAAAGTAATCGATGGACCTTTCAACGGTTTCGAAGGAACTGTAGAAGAGGTGTTCGACGAGAAGAAGAAACTAAGTGTAAGCGTAAAGATTTTCGGACGGAGTACCCCTGTAGAACTTGGGTATTTGCAAGTTGAAAAGATTTAAGTTGATAAAACATAGAATTAAGCCGCCTGATAACATCAGGCGGCTTTTTTATTGCTATCTTTTGGGATAAATTGCAAATGTTGCACTTATTAAAATTATGAAGAAATATATAAGCCTACTCTTTGCTGTACTTTTAGTACAAATTACCCAAGCCCAAATATCGCCCAAATGGGCACGTTATTCATCCATTTCGCCTGATGGGAGCACTATTGTGTTTACCTACAAAGGGGACTTGTACCGTGTACCAACAGCTGGAGGTGCTGCTACCCAGCTCACTTTTCATGAAGGTCATGATCACCAGGCAGTTTGGAGTCCTGATAGTAAGCAGATAGCTTTTGCATCAGACCGTCATGGAAACTTCGATGTTTTTGTGATGGATATAGCCGGTGGCGAAGCCCGCAGGCTTACGTTTCACTCAAGTGACGAAATGCCTTTTACTTTTACGCCTGACGGCAAGTCAGTAGTGTTTGGAGGAGTAAGGCAAGACGTGGCTCAGCATCGTCAGTATCCAACAGGTTCACAGCCTGAGTTGTATTCTGTGCCCGTGGCCGGTGGGCGGATAGACCAAGTACTTACTGTTCCTGCAGAATACGCACAATATAGCCAAGACGGTAAAACCATTCTTTACCATGACAAAAAAGGCGGAGAAAACGAATGGCGTAAATACCAAAAGTCGGCTATTGCCCGTGATATTTGGAGTTATGATATTCCATCAGGAAAACATACGCAAATTACTAAATATTATGGAGAAGACCGCCAGCCCGTATTAGTAGATAATGATAAGAGTATCTTATATCTGAGCGAAGAAAACGGGACGTTTAACATCTTTAAGTTAGCATTGGCTAATCCAGGCCAAAAAACGCAATTAACCAAGCTAAAAACGCATCCTGTGCGTTTCTTGAGTGCATCTAAAAATGGTACGATTTGTTTTTCTTACGACGGAGAAATATACACGATGCAAGAAGGTGGCCAGCCTAAAAAAGTGTCTATAAACATATACACACAAAACATTGTCAATACAGAAAGTTTCATTGCTATAAATGGTGGTGTGAGTGAGTTTTCGGTATCTCCTGATGGGAAAGAAGTGGCTTTTATAGCCCGTGGAGAGGTTTTTGTGACTTCGGTAGATGGTAAGATCACCAAACGTATTACCAGTACTCCAGAGCAGGAACGTTTTGTGCAGTTTGCCCCAGATGGGAAGTCTATTGTGTATGCGTCGGAGAGGAAAGGTAAATGGGATATTTATCAAGCAAAAAGAGCTCGTAGTGGAGAGCCGCTGTTTTATGCTTCTACTCTGATAGACGAAAGTACTTTGGTTGCCAACAAGCATGATAATTACTTGCCAAAATTATCGCCGGATGGCAAAAAACTGGCGTTCATAGAAGATCGAAGAACACTGAAAGTACTAGATATAGAAAGTAAAAAGACGGTCACTTTGCTTACTCCCCAGCAGTTGTACCACATGCGTGATGGCGATCAGTATTTCGATTGGAGCCCGGATAGCAAATGGTTGGTAGCAAGTTATAACCCTACTATGGCCAATGGTGAGGTGGTAATTTTGGATGCCGAAGGGAAAAAAGCGATGCAAAACATAACCAAGAGCGGCTATGACGATTCTAATCCGAAGTGGACAGCAGACGGGAAACAGATTTTGTGGTTTAGTAACCGCTACGGTATGAAAAGCCATGCAAACAGTGGAGGTTCTCAGAATGATGTTTTTAGTTTTTATCTTACCCGTGATGCCTGGGAAAGATTTAACTTAAGCAAAGATGATTTTGCCCTTTTGAAAGAGATAGAAAAGGCAAAAGAAGCAGACAAGAAGAAGGATACTGCAGCTAAAAAGGATAGCACAAAAGCAGATACTACAAAAGGAGTAAAGCCCCTTACTATAGATTGGGCGGGATTGGATGACCGTAAGGCACGTTTGACCATCCATTCGTCGGCGTTGGGAGACGCATTGCTTTCTAAAGACGGAGAAAAACTCTATTATTTGTCGCGTTTTGAGAAAGGAAGTAATCTTTGGAGTACCAACCTACGTACAAAGGAAACCAAAATGGAGATAGCTTTGGATGCTGCCGGGGGGCGTTTGGTATGGGATAAAGACCAAAAGAATTTCTATTTACTAAGTGGGGGGCGTATAACTAAAATCACGCCCGAAGGAAATAAGCGGGAAGCTATACAAATAGAGGGAGAGATGACTGTGGATTCAGAAAAAGAGCGTGAAATTCTTTTTGAACATGTGTGGCTGAGAACGCAAAAGATGTTTTATACTCCCAAAATGCACGGCGTAGACTGGGATAAATTGAAGAAGGAATACGCACCGTATGTGCCGCATATTGGTAACAGTTACGAGTTTGCCGAACTACTATCAGAGTTATTGGGTGAGTTAAATGTCTCTCATGCCGGAGCTAGATATTCGAGGTCTATTCCGCTGGCAGACGCTACGGCATCTTTGGGTATTTTTCAGGATTATAAGCATAAGGGCGATGGCATTTTGATAACCGAAGTACTAGCTGAAGGGCCTTTAGATAAGTCGGCATTTACGGTAAAAGCAGGAGATATTATTGAGAAAATTGATGGGGAAATCATTTCAGCTGGGCGTGACTTGGCTAGGTATCTAAATCGTAAAGCAGATAAGTTTACTTTATTGGAAATTTTTGACCCTAAAACAAAGACAAGAGAGCAGATAACGGTGAAACCTATAAGCATTGGTCAAGAAAACCAGTTGCTTTACAAACGTTGGGTGAAGAAAAACCAAGCTGAGGTAGATAGTCTAAGTAAAGGTACACTCGGCTATGTGCATATTCCTGGTATGAATGATGGACAGTATAGGAGCGTGTATGAAGAAATGATGGGTAAATATGCTGACCGCAAAGGTGTGATTGTGGATACCCGCTTCAATGGTGGTGGTGACCTGGTTTCTGATCTTGCTATGTTCTTTACAGGTGATAAATTCTTGGATTATGCCACAGAAGACCGTTCGGTAGGTTATGAGCCTACTTTCCGCTGGACAAAACCAACCCTAGCAATGTTTAACGAGGCCAACTATAGCGATGGACATTGTTTTTCGTGCGGCTATACAGATTTGAAAATCGGGAAAACAGTAGGTATGCCAGTACCTGGAACGTGTAGTTTTGCAGGTTGGGAAGGTCTATCAGATGGAACCCGGTGGGGTGCTGTGCCTATTTCTGCTAAAAATAAGGCAGGCGAATGGTTAGAAAATAACGAAACCAAACCGCAGTTCGAAGTGAAAAACTCACCAGAACTTATTGCTAAAGGCAAAGACCAACAGCTTGAAAAAGCAGTAGAAGAGCTGCTTAAAGATGTGAAGTAAGATTTTAGATTGCTGAAGGCTGCCCTAAAAGTTCTGTCAGGCTTAGCTTGGCGAGGGGCTTTTAGGGCAGCCTGATTTTTAGAAAACCCGCACTATGAAAAAACTACTATTTTACCGTTTTATTGATTTTGTTAAAAATCCAAACAAGCCCTATTATCCTGAATTAGCAAAGAAAGATAAGCTGCAACACATTATTAGGCATTTTTTGCCCATCTGTATAATGGCAGCTTTTTTAATAGGAATGCTGACTTATGTTTTGGAGAAAGCAAAGCTATTTGATGCTGTGATTTCTAGAGATTATGATTTCTGGACATTGCTTTTTGCCGCAGTCCTTCTAGCTCCACCTGTAGAAGAGCTGATTTTTCGAGGCTTTCTTGGGCCACTAAGAAGAAAAAGCTATTTTAGATGGCTTTACTATGTCTCGAGTTTGGTTTTTGGTTTTGTGCACCTGGTGAATTACGAAAACGGTAGTTCATTGTTGCCATTCTTTTTGATACTTACAGGGCCACAGATTTTCATTGGACTACTATTGGGATATATCCGTATAGTTTATGGGTTTAAATATGCGGTGCTCCTTCATGCAGTATATAATCTGTTTGTGATTAGTCTCGGGTATGGCTTAGATTATGTATTTGATAGTTAAGTACAGAGATACTGCTAAAATCATTCTTCAACAGGGACAAGCAGATGTCCTTTTTCTCAAAAAAATCTCAAAAGATTCAGGTTTCTCTACTGCCCTAATAAAGAGATAATTGTGCTACTTTTTAATTGCCACAAAATAAAAAAGTAAAATTATTTGTAAACTTTTTCACCTACCTAAAATTGCAATATCCTATTTATTAGTATTTTGTAAATTTATGCTGAAAACTTTTTTGAATTTTATGTATTAAGAAACCGTTATCTATCTACATTTTAAATAATCATAAAAGCCACCAGAATGGATTTGACAATACAAGACACTCATACTATGAAATTTACCAACGAAGAAGCTTTTGAGGGAGCCTTAGCATACTTTAAAGGAGATGAACTGGCTGCCCGTGTATGGGTAAGTAAGTACGCTCTTAAAGATTCGGAAGGTAACATTTATGAACGTTCGCCTGAGCAGATGCATGAGCGAATAGCAGCAGAAATTGCTCGGGTGGAGGAAAAATACGTCAACCCAATGTCTTACCAAGAGGTGCTAGACCTTATCAAAGATTTTAAGTACATCATTCCGCAGGGAAGCCCTATGACGGGTATTGGTAACCCTTTCCAGATAGCATCTTTGTCAAACTGTTTTGTGATTGGTAATCCCGGAGATAATGGGGACTCCTATGGTGGTATAATGAAAATAGACCAGGAGCAGGTGCAATTGATGAAACGACGCGGTGGAGTGGGGCATGACTTATCTCATATTCGGCCCAAAGGATCTCATGTAAAAAACTCGGCCTTAACTTCTACGGGTTTAGTTCCTTTTATGGAGCGATATTCTAACTCTACCCGTGAGGTGGCACAAGATGGTCGCAGGGGAGCCTTAATGCTTTCAGTATCTATAAACCACCCAGACGTAGCAGATTTTATTGATGCAAAATTAGAAGCAGGGAAAATTACAGGTGCCAATGTTTCGGTGAGAATAGACGACGAGTTTATGCGTGCCGTAAAAGGAAAAACTAGCTACACACATAAGTACCCTGTTTTTAGCGACAAACCATTGGCTTGGCGTGAAGCGGAGGCTAGCAGCCTTTGGGATAAGATTGTACATAATGCATGGAAATCTGCGGAACCCGGCATCTTATTTTGGGATACTATAATTAGAGAGTCTCTGCCAGACTGTTATGCGGATTTAGGATATAAAACGGTGTCTACTAATCCATGCGGAGAAATCCCACTTTGTCCGTATGATTCGTGTCGTTTGCTGGCTATAAATCTGTATTCTTATGTGGTAAATCCATTTACAGCAGAGGCTTACTTTGACTTTGATTTGTTTAAAAAACACGCCATAGCCGCTCAAAGAATGATGGACGATATCATAGATTTGGAGCTGGAGAAAGTAGATGAAATCTTGGCCAAAATAGATAGTGACCCGGAGGATGATGAGGTAAAACTTATAGAGAGAAACCTTTGGCTAAAAATACGTCACAAAGCCCGTGAAGGGCGTAGAACGGGTGTGGGAATTACTGCTGAAGGAGATATGCTAGCCGCTTTGGGAATCCGTTACGGAAGCGAAGAAGGTATAGCTTTTTCTACCAAAGTGCATCAGACACTGGCTTTAGGGGCTTACCGCTCTTCAGTAGAGATGGCTAAAGAAAGGGGAGCGTTTGCCATTTATGATGCAGAAAGAGAAAAGAACAATCCGTTTCTACAAAGGATAAAAGAGGCTGATCCGGCACTTTATAATGATATACAAGAGCATGGCCGCCGAAACATAGCTTTGCTAACCATTGCTCCAACAGGCAGTACGTCTATTATGTCACAAACCACGTCGGGGATTGAGCCCGTATTTATGCCGGTTTATAAACGTCGTCGGAAAATTAATCCGAACGATAAGGATGCCAAGGTAGATTTTGTGGATGAAGTGGGTGATTCCTGGGAAGAGTACGTGGTATACCATCATAAGTTTTTGACTTGGATGGACGTAAACGGTTTGGATACCACAAAAAAATACAGTGATGAAGAAATAGACGCTTTGATAGAAAAGTCACCTTATTATAAGGCCACTTCTAACGATGTGGATTGGGTAAGTAAAGTAAAAATGCAGGGGCAGATACAAAAATGGGTAGATCATTCTATTTCTGTAACTATAAACATACCCAATGACGCCACCGAAGAGCTGGTAAATGAGCTATATATTACGGCTTGGGAGGCGGGCTGTAAAGGGGTAACTGTGTACCGTGATGGTTCACGCTCGGGAGTTTTGATAGCCAAAAGCGAGCCGAAGAAGGAAGAGGAAACTGTGAGTGTTTTCCCGTTGAAAAGACCTCTAATCTTGGAAGCAGATGTGGTACGTTTTCAGAACAAGAAAGAAAAGTGGATTGCTTTCATAGGCAAGATAGATGACCGCCCTTATGAGATTTTCACGGGCTTAGCAGATGATGACGACGGAATTCTACTGCCAAGGTGGGTGACCGAAGGTTTTATAATCAAAAATCGGGATGCGGACGGTAGCTCCCGTTATGATTTCCAGTTTACCAATCAGCGAGGTTACAAAACTACTATTGAGGGACTTTCACATAAGTTTGACCCTGTATTCTGGAACTACGCCAAACTTATTTCTGGGGTGCTACGAAACGGCATGCCTACCGTAAAAGTGGTAGACTTGATTAATTCATTGCAGCTAGACAGTGAGTCCATAAATACATGGAAAAACGGAGTGGTACGTGCTTTGAAACGTTTTGTTCCGGATGAGACCGAAGTAAAAGGGCAAAAGTGCCAAAACTGTAATTCTATCAATCTCATGTATCAAGAGGGCTGTCTTACATGTAAAGATTGCGGCAGTTCTAAATGTGGATAATATATGAAAAGCCTCGGGAATCCGGGGCTTTTCTTGTTACTATTGAGCATGCTACTTCTCTACTACTAAATAAAATTTATTAGGGGTATAGTCTTTGTCTTGAGTGTTATTGACATAGGTATAAAGGAGAACTTTGTGCTTAAATCTTTGATGGTCAGTATGATTTGTCCGAACATTAAGAATGCTATTATAGGCAATTTCAGAAATTTTATACTTTCCTAAATCTTCATTCTTTAGATATTTCCCATCTAGAGTAAGATAGAAGGATTTGTCATTTTTCCATGTTTGGTACTGGGCTTCGGTTAGCTTAATCATTTCCAAAGGAGGTACTGCGAGATAAAAATGTACTTTTTGCTTATTTTGCTGCTCCATAGTCATAGATAAATATAGTTCTCGTAGTCTGGCTTCCTCCGTGGGCGAGAATAAGTTTTTGTAATTACCCTTACTTCTTTTACTTTCTGTACTCGCTACCATATTCTCATACTCTTTCATTTCTTTTTCTGAAAGCCCTTTTCCTTTTTGGAGAGTGCTAATATTTGTGGCTTTTGAATCTTGTTTTGGTGTTGTTGTAACTTTATTTATGGTTTGAGCCGAAACTTTCTCCGAAAGGAAATAGGTTATAGGACAAATAAGTAGGGCGGCTAACAGCACTTTTAGAGTACTTTTCAATGGATTTTTTTCTTTGGTCATCATTATAAGTCGTTTTTTTGTAATTGAATAGTTAAAGTTATTTGGAAGAGTTACAGAATGTTTGCGTTGTGCAAATTGAAAAATTAGGGTTTGATAATCACTTATTACTGTTGTCTCAAGTACGGCTTCATCTGCCAGAAATTCGTGATTTAATAGTAGGGCTTTGCGGTAGAAATAGAATGCAGGATTAATCCAAAGCAAGGCTTTTAGGATCTCTACCAAAAGAATGTCGTAACTGTGTTTTTGCTGTATGTGTGCTTGCTCATGTTTTAAGATTTCAGAAAGCTTGAAGTCTTCTTTACTAATGAAAATGTACTTAAAAAAGCTATGAGGCAATGTATCTTCTGGAACAAAAACTAAATAGTTGTTTCCATATCTCACTCTTGGATTTCGGCGGATAAAATGCGAAATTCGGAATAAGTTTCTTCCAAATCTGAATAACAAAACGCAAGTCACACTTGCATAAAGCAGATGTAATATTGGCCAAAAGTCAAAGGTTTTCTCGGCCACTACTTCTGAGGTTTGTATCCAAGGCGTATTTGTAATTGGTACGCTTTCTATATAGTTAGCTATCGGTTTCACATTCCCATAAGGAAGGGTGATGAAAGGAATAACCAAAGAAAGAATCATGGTAAACATGAGATAAAACCGCTTGGCTTTATGCTGACTGTCACCTTCCAAAAGTAGCTTGTATAGGAATATAAAAAAGCTGGAGGCGAGAATTATTTTTAGAAGATAAAGTATCATTTGCCTTTCTTTTTAAGTTCGCAATCTATTATGCTTCGTAAGTCTTCTAGTTCTTTTGCAGAGAGGTTAGTAGCCGTGGTAAAAAATGATGCAAACTGCATAGCCGAGTCATTAAAATGATTCTTAATCATTCCGTTTACCTGTGTAGAAAAATAGTGTTCTTTTTTTACCAATGCACGGTATTGTCGTGAGTTTCCATAGGTCTTATAAGTCACAAAACTCTTGTCTTGTAGTCTTTTTAATAGCGTGGCTACTGTGGTGCCTGCTGGTTTGGGATCTGGATAAGCATCCAATATTTCTTTCATAAATGTTTTCTGGTGTTCCCAGATAATTTCCATGAGTTGCTCTTCGGCTTTTGGTAAAATCATTGTTTACAAATATAGAGTTGTCTCTACAAATGTAGAGATAAAAAATAATTAACCAAATGTTTAGTTTAAAATTTATCAAAAAAAATACCTGACTCGCGAAGGCGGTCAGGTATTAGTATATTCTTTGAAACCTTAGTTTTACTTATCCGTTCTAAAGGGTGATGCAGGTAAACCTTCTTTGTTATAGAGATTAGGGTTTACAGGGTTATCTGCCCAAGCATATCTTACGTATTTCGGAGCAGAGATGTCATCGTGCCAAACTACGATTTTGTTATCCTCTATTTTGGTTTTTGCCCACCTGAACTTTTTATCTTCTCCTGCTATGGCAATGTCTGTCGGAGCTTCGTCATCGTTGGTAATTAAACCACTTCCTACATGGTCAAACTCAAGAATGATTTTGTTGCCTTCAATTTTAGAAGACTTGAAGATAGGGCCTGAATGAACAATGTTTTCTCCGTAAGCTATTTTTTGAGCAGCGATTGCCATTCTTTCGCCCACATCTTTCTTATTATCGGGATGTATGTCGTTCCATTCGCCTAAGTCAATGTTTACTGTCATGGCAGTATTGGGTATTTTTAAAGCCTTTAAAGTAGCCTCCCTGTGAAATGCCCAACCGCCATGTGCCGGCAGGTAATCATATTCCATAAATCCCGGAAGCTGTGCATAAACAACAGGAAGTTCTGGTTTTTTCCAACGTGTTCTCCAGTCCGAAATCAAAGCGTTAAGCATAGATTCATATTGGTCGGCCCTCCCGGTATTGGTTTCACCTTGGTACCAAAGTACGCCTTTTATGTTGTAATTAATGAGCGGATGCACCATAGCGTTGTACATAGCTGCTGGCTGATTCATGGCTGTAATTCCTTGCGGACCACCACCATTGCCAAAAGATCTGGGTTCAAAAACTTCTCCCACTTTATAATGCCATGTACCTTTAAGGTCTATGGTATCTTTGCCTACAAATAAACAGTAGGGTTTGTCAGGTACAAATCCGCCTTTGCCCATGTTATTGGTTACTCTCACCGTAAGTGTATTCTTCCCTGATTTTAGTACATCAGCAGGAACGGTGTATCTTCTTTGCGGGTACAGATAACCTGTGCTTCCTATACGCTTGCCGTTAATGTAAAGCTCGTCGGCATCTACTATACGTCCCAACCACACTTTAGCTTCTTTACCGGTCATATTAGCGGGTACATCTATGGTTTTTCTGTACCAAACTACGCCGTCTAAGTTACGAATCCCTTGATCTTCCCAATAACCGGGTACATTAATGGGTTTCCAGTTTTTGGGTTCATAGCTTTCTTCAAACCACTTTGGAGAAGATAATTGACCTAAATCGTTTGATTTACGCGGACGAAAAGAAGCAGCTGCCGCCTGGTTAGCCTGATTTACATATGAAGTGTCTTTGTTCTGGGTAATGGTAGTAAGGATATCATTAAAGTCTTTATATCCATCTTCGCTTATCCAGGCCTCGATAGGAGAACCTCCCCAGCTGGCATTAATAATACCAATAGGAACATTGTATTTTTGGTGTATTTGACGGGCAAAGAAATAGGCAACCGCGGAAAAAGGTCTCACTTTATCGCCGATGGCAGGAACCCACTTTCCGCTAGGGAGTTCTGCTGCAGGAGCAACTAAATTGGTTACATTAGGCACCAAAAACTGACGAATGCCCGAGAAATTGGCTTCTACAATGTCTTTCGCGTAAGTTACATCATGAATATCCATTTGATGTACCATATTGCTTTGTCCGCTACAAAACCATACATCGCCTAGTAAAACATCCTTTATAAGGAAGCTGTTTTTTCCTATTATGGTAATGGTATGTGGTTTATTGTCGGCAGGCATGGGTGGTAAGATAACCGACCAGTTGCCGTTTGCATCTGCTTTGGTATTGTATTTCTTGGTGTCAAATTGTACCATTACTTTTTCATTGGGCGATGCCCATCCCCAAATTTTAAGTTTTTCATCCCTTTGTAAAATCATTCCATCAGAAATGATTTTGGGAAGCCGTATTTGGGCGGAGAGCGAAAGACATGCAATAAGAAGACAAAAGGCTACAAATATTTTTTTCATTTTTATATTAGGTTGACTTTAAAGATGCACAATTATGCGTCTTCGCAATTAATATGAGACGTACAATTGTACGTCTCTACACACGATTATAAATACGGTTCAATGGTTTTGATGAAACCGTTTTCGTCGTATTCTATTTCTACCATTTTTATGCTTCTTAAGTGAGTTACTCCTTTGCTCAAGCTACTGTCGTGATAAAAGAGATACCATTTTCCTTCAAATTCTGCAATGGAATGGTGCGTAGTCCAGCCCACTACCGGATTCAAAATTCTTCCTGCATATTGGAAAGGTCCATATGGACTGTCACCAATACCGTAGCATAAGAAATGGGTGTCGCCGGTCGAATATGAAAAATAGTATTTGTTGTTATATTTATGTACCCATGCAGCTTCAAAAAAGCGGCGGTCATTATCTCCCTGAAGCAAAGGGCTTCCGTTTTCGTCCACTATGAGAACATCTTGAGATGTTTCTGCAAGTTCTAGTAGGTCATCGCTTAGTTTTGCTACCTTAGCACATAAGGCAGGCTGATCATCTGCGGGTAAATGGGCAACGGGACTGTCTGCCTGACTAGCGTCAAAATGGCCTGAATGCCAACGCTGTAATTGTCCGCCCCAAATGCCACCCACGTACAAATAATAGCTGCCGTCATCATCTTTGAAAACAGCAGGGTCTATAGAAATACTGTCTTTTATGGCTTCGGGTTGCGGAACAAAAGGCCCTTCAGGCTGGTCTCCGATAGCTACACCTATTCTAAAAATACCATCATATCCTTTGGCTGGAAAAAAGAGGTAATACTTGCCGTCTTTCTCTGTAGCATCGGGAGCCCACATTTGTTTTTCAGCCCAAAGAACGTCGTTTACGTGAAGTGCCAAACCGTGGTCTGTTACCTCGCCACCGAGTTTGTCCAGGGAGAAAACATGGTAATCTTCCATCCGAAAATGGCTCCCAATGTCATCAAAAGCTTCGCCGCCATCTACATCGTGTGAGGGATAAATGTAAATGCGTCCATTAAATACGTGTGCAGACGGGTCAGCCGTATAAATGTGCTTTACCAATGGAGCCGAAATGGCCCTTTGGTTTAAGTCGTTAAAATCTATATGTTCTATGTTATCTTCTGGCATGTCTTTATAAATGATTGATGATTGCTTGTAGAGACGTTGCGTGCAACGTCTCTACAAGAACGGTTACCCTCTTCTTAATTTTAAATCGTTTTCTATCTGTACTTCCATCTTCTTATCTATTTCGTAGAAAAATAGCAGGCCAATGGCCAATAAAAACGGAATGGCAGCAAATACACTTACCGTTAGTTTTATTCCCTGCACGGTTTCATCTGTCTGTACAGCATTAGGCACATAATTAAAGATGTCTAGCAGACCGGTAATGAAAGTTTGTCCTAAGGTTAATCCAGCTTTAAGTCCAACCATCATGGCCGAAAAAATAATGGCTGTAGCTCTTCGGTTGTTTTTCCATTCGCTGTAGTCGGCTACGTCGGCTATCATAGCCCAAAGTAAAGGTGTAGAAACACCATAGAATAATCCGTGTACAATCTGGGCTAAGAATATAATCCAAACCGACTCAGGAGGGAAAATGTAAAACAAAAGAATAGGAATGGCAGAGAGGAAAAGAGAAGCTTTAAACGTATCTCTTTTTCCGTATTTATCGGCAAATCTTTTGGAAAGAGTAATCCCGATAATCATGAAAATAATGCCCAATCCATTAAAAATACTGAAACCTGTAGCTGCAGGATTTTCAAGATTTTTCACCCCGAAATTTGCCAGGAAAGTAGAAAGAGCATCTTTACTCACGTAGTTTTCGAAGTAATATAAATACGTACCGCCTTTCATGGCCAATGTGATAAAAACCAAAACAGTAGACACCAGCATAATAAGCCAGGGACGGTTTTTAGTCAAATCTTTGATGTCTTGACTTAAGCTTGATTTTTGCTCGGGTTTTGGGACAATTCTTTCTTTGGTGGTAAAAAACGTGATAAGCATAAGGATAGCTCCAATCACCGCCAAATAAATCATGACTTTAGAAAAACCTGCTGCCTTGTCGCCACCACCCACGTACTCTATCATAGGATACATGAGCGACTGAACCGAAAACTGAGCCACCATAACCGCCACAAAACGGAAAGATGAAAGACTGTTTCTCTCGCCCATATCGCCGGTAATTACACCACTCAAAGCGGCATAAGGAAGGTTATTGGCTGCATATAAAAACAGCAAAATAGAGTAAGTAATAATGGCATAAAGGACTTTTCCTTTTTCGTCAAAATTAGGAGTCGTAAACGCCATTAAAGCTGCCAAACTTAGCGGAATGGCGGTAAATAAAATCCACGGTCTGAATTTACCCCAACGAGAAACGGTACGGTCTGCCAATGCTCCGATAATCGGATTAAAAGTGAAGGCGGCGACCATTCCTACTGAGAAAATAATAGGTGTGGCTACTTCTGGTTTTAGTCCATACACGTCGGTATAGAAATAAGCCAGATAAGTCATTAAGGTTTGAAAAACGAGGTTGGCCGATAAGTCTCCCAGACTATAGCCCACCTTTTCCATTACCGATAGTTTTTGGTTCATGGTTGTTTCGTGGCAATTACTTTGTAGTAAGCCGGTTTAGGTTGATAGTTTCTGTCAAAAAGCAGTGGGTAGTTGGTTCTTCCCGGTACAGGCCAGCCGTTTAACCAGCTTTGCTCGTCATTTACACCCCAGAAAGTGATACGTTCTATTTTGTCTTTATGCTTTAAGAACAGTTGAAACAGTTTTGCGTAATCATCTGCTAATTGCTGCTGTACATTTTCAGGAAGCCCAGCTTTGTAAGGATTTAATGAAGGGTCATTTTGGTTCTTCATTCTTTGGCTGATTTCAGCACCCGTAAATTCACGAGGTAATACTTCAATATCCAGTTCAGTAAACATAACCTTAACTCCAAGTGCTGCGTATTCTAAAATGCTTTTTTCTATCTCTTCGAAAGGAACTTTGCCTATATGCCAGTGTCCTTGAATACCAACGCCATCTATTCTTATTCCAGCTTCCTGAATTTGTTTTACAAGACGGATTGTTCCGGCTCTTTTGGCGGGCTGTTCAATGTTGTAGTCGTTATAATATAGTTCGCTTTTTGGCGTAGCTTTTTCTGCTAATCGGAAAGCTTCAGTAACGAAATCATCGCCTAATAATCGTTGAAAAACAGATTTACGCATGGTGCCGTCTTCGTTAAGGGCTTCGTTTACTACATCCCAGGCAAACACTTTTCCGTCGTAATGTTTTGCTACGGTATTGATATGGTTTGTAAAGAATGTTTGCAGGGAGTCTTTGCTTTTCATGCGTTGTACATAACCCGGAAGCTGACTGTGCCAAATGAGAGCATGACCTACCACTTGCATGTTGTTTTTCTTGGCATAATCTACCAGTTTGTCGCCAAGGGCAAAGTCAAATTTTCCCCACTGAGGCTGAACAAACATGCTTTTCATGATGTTTTCCGGTGTTAAAACATTGAACTGTTTTCTCACTAAGGAGTCAGCTTTTTTGTCTCTGCCTTCAATTTGTTCGGCACTTAATGCGGTACCAATGGTAAAGTCGTTCTTGAATGCGTCTTTGAGAGTACTAGTATTTGACTTTTGGGCGGTTGCACAGCTCCCCATTATGCCTAGAGCAAAAAGAACTCCCAGAGATTTTGTTACGTTTTTCATTATGGTTGGTTGTTATTTAAAGTTTGTGGAGGACCCAAATAACTTGGTTTTACCCCTCCAAAATCTGCTACTATTTTTTGTAAGACTACGCCGTTATTTACCATCCAATATTTAATGGTGTGTTTTCCTTCTTTCGTTATTCTGTGGCTACTTTTTTTCTTTATTATACCTTCAGAAACCCAGGTATTCCAGATACCGCTGATGCTGTCTTTGTCTTCTTTGTTCAGACTGATAATTTGAGGTTCTTCGTCATCAACAGAAATGGCATACTGTAAGCCTTCTGCTGTAAAATGGAAGTTGAGAGAAGGGGAGAAGTAAGCCGTAATTTCAAAATTGCCTTCACTATACGTATAAAAGTCATACTGTAAATGTGGGGCATTTCCTCCCGGCGTTTGCGTTTTTGCCGTTACCGGCGATGTACTTACGGCGTCTTCAAACTTTCCTAAATTGGGTAAGATTTGCCACGTAATTCCATTGCTATTTACTGCTTTGCTAAAGTTTTGGGCGTTAATTGAAACCAGTTTATCTTGCTCAAAGAATACCTTCCCTTTTTCTTCTTTTGGCACTTGTGCCCACTTTAGTCCTACTACTCCCTCAACAGTGCTTAGGTTATTTTTTAGCTCAGTAAGATATTTCACTTCTGGCATGATGTTACGCCTCGGTTCTTGCCAAGAAGTATACCCTATGTGGGTTTGACTCATCATGTGATTCCACTTGCCACCGTTTAGGGTGTGGTATTCTACAGTGATTAAAGAGTCATTTTTGAAAGCGTTTCTTGCGGCATTGGCAAATTCATTTGCTTGTACTTCGTTTGCATTAAAAGCCTTTTTGTTTTTAGCTACATTATAATATAAATCATACAAATTTGACATGGCTTTTACCGGATGAAGAGCCAACTGGAAATAAGCATCATGATATTTTTCAGGAAGTTTTTGCTTTACACTTTCAGCTTTGCTTAAGAGTTTGTTGTATTCGTTTTTTACACGATTAAACTCATTGTAATTTTCTAAACTGTAGGTTTTAGCATCCAGTAATTCGGGTTTTCTACGGCTATTGTATTTGGTATATTTGGTTAGAATATCAGCAATATCCGCCGATTGTTCTTTACCAAACTGAGCGGCTGCCCAATTTTCGGTATATTTTGGTACATCTTCTGCTCCAATTTTATCTGGATTCCAAGCAAAATCACACCAAAAAGAAATAGGAAATTCCATAGGTTTTATGTCGCCTACGTTTACCACCCAAAGGTCTTTTACGCCATGACGGTAGGCAAGATTCATCTGTTCCCAAACTCGGATGATTTGTGTAGTGTTTATCCATTTGTGGTTTCTTGGACCACCTACGTAGTCGTAATGGTAGTAGATTCCGTAACCACCTTTTCTTGGTGTAGCATCCAGAGCTGGAAGTTTACGTAAATTGCCCCAGTTGTCATCGCAAAGTAGTAAGGTTACATCATCCGGTACACGCATACCTTTGTCGTAGTAGTCTTGTACTTCTTTGTATAATGCCCAGACTTGTGGGGTTTCTGCAGCCGGTTTTCCTGTTACTTCCTCTATAATTTTGCGTTGGTCTTTTACTATATTTTCCAATAGTTCTGTAGCGGTTTCACGGCTCATGGGTTCGTCGCCATCGCCACGCATACCCACAGTGGTGAGTTTCTCGTTCCAAGAACGTTTAAAACCCTCACTCCAAAATTTCTGGAGGTTGTCTTTGTTTTGTTCGTAATTCCAGGCTCCTGAGCCGTA
This sequence comes from uncultured Lacihabitans sp., assembly GCA_964489955.1. Taxonomy (GTDB): domain Bacteria; phylum Bacteroidota; class Bacteroidia; order Cytophagales; family Spirosomataceae; genus Leadbetterella. Next base: position 37,946 of record CAZBAV010000033.1, read on the forward strand.
CCTTCTCCACTCATCATGGGCTCTGTCCATGGGTTCGTGGTGGCTGGTGCCAATAACCATAGCGTAGTCGTCGGCCAGTTGTACACCGTATTTATCGTCATCGTAGTAGGCAGAACCCCACATAGCCGGCCAAATGTAATTGGATTTTAGACGTAACAGCAGTTCAAAAACGTTTGCGTAAAACTTGCTGTTAAAACCACCGAATTTTTCTTTGCTCCAACCGCTTAATGCCGGGGCTTCGTCATTGATGAAAATGCCGCGGTATTTTACTTTTGGAGCGTCTGAAATGTCTGTTTTCGGATTTAGATACAGGTTTGTCTGAGGTGTAACAGGAACATCTGCCCACCAGTGCCAAGGAGATACACCTATTTGTCTGGAAACCTCAAAGACTCCGAAAGCCGTACCTCTACGGTCACTTCCGGCTATAACAAGTTTGTTTTTAAGAGCTTTTATTTGGTATTCTTCCCAAACAGTGGAGGCTTTAATTTGTTTTGATTTTCTAAGTTTCTGTACCTCTTCTGATTTTTCTGCAGAGCCTATGATTATCATGTTTCCTTTAACAGGAAAGTTTACCACTGCAACTTTCTTTCCTGTTACTTTTTCTATGTCTTGACTAAGAAACTCTGCCGACTTTTTTACTACAGTAAAGTCGTTTTTGTCTACATAAATGGTGGCAGTGCTTAAATCAAAAGCAGTTTTGGTTTTAGAAATGATTTGAGCCTGAGTTTGTAAACAAACCCAGACCAGTATAATTAAGGTTGAAATGATTCTTTTTGTCATAAACTTGTTGGTTTAGAAGCCTATGGCATTTCCGCCATCTACTCGTAAAGAAACTCCTGTTATGTAACTTGCTGCTTCCGATGCTAAGAAAACTACTGACCAGCCTATGTCTTCCGGTTTTCCGAATTTACCCATAGGAGTACGGTTAAGAGCTTTATTCATGCGGTCCGGATCCGAGCCGAAAGCTACCTTCATCATGTTGGTTTCTATAAAACCTGGAGCCACTGAATTTACTCTGACATTGAATTTAGAAAGGTCAGAAGCCAGCACTTTTACCATACCTTCTAAACCCGCTTTAGACGAGGCGTAGGCAACCACTCGGTCTATTCCATAATAGGCAGCCATAGAAGAAATCATGATAATAGAGCCGTTTTGTCTTTCTACCATTCGTTTTGCCACTGTTCTTGTAAGCGAAAAAACAGCAGAAAGATTGGTGTCAATTATGCTCGAAAACTCTTCGTCAGAAACCTCCAAAGCCGGTTTTTTAAGGTTTATGCCGGCATTGTTTACTAGAATATCAATGGGACCATGCAATGACTCAATTTCAGCAATTAAACCCTCTAAGGTATCTAATTGGGTTACATCGTTAACGGCATAGAATGACTGAACACCAAGATTAGCCACAGCTTCTTGTAAACGAGATTCAGTACGGCCGGTAATTACCACTTTTGCCCCGGCACTTATCATACAACGGGCTATTTCCAGTCCAATTCCCGCTCCTCCGCCTGTTATAACAGCCAGCTTGTTTTCTAGTGAAAATACGGCTGGGTTTTTACTATTATTTGTTGTCATTTCTTGGTATTCTCTTTGAGTTGTCAGCTATCAGCTATGAGTTGTCAGACTTTAGCTTTTAGTTATTAGTTTTTAACTTTTAGTTTTATTTAATATGGTAAACATCTACTAATTTCTTAACTTCTTCCAGGGTTCTTTCAGGGGCTTTATACGGTGCCGGAATTGGCATTTTGCTGAATTTCTGAAAGTACAATACGCATGCATCCCGCCACCAGATAGCCTCTTTGTATTGCGTTTTTAAGCGTGCTTCCACGTTTTCAAAAGTTTCCTTTGGTACGAATGCTTTCACAGACTGCCATTCGGTTTGAAGATCTTTTACTTGTTCTGCTCCATCATAGAAACTTTTTACGAAGTCGTGCCAAAAGGTATTTCCACTTTTGAGTTTTTTATTCCAAGAAACATGGTGAAACCAAAGCAAAAAGTCTTCCGGGCAAGTGTCTTCGTTTTCGTAAAGTTTTGCCAGTTTCTCCGGATATTGAACCAAGGCATCGCTGCCCGTTTTTGTGCGGTCAAAACCTATTCCTTTTTCGTCAGCACGATGATAATAAAGGGCTGTCCAGTCTGGTCTTGGAGCTTTTTCTACCCAAGGTTCCGGACCAAAGTGATGGCCTTCTCCCATTACATGATGCAAGCCAAACGGTGCTGTGTAGTTTACATATACATCACGTGATTTTAACATACTAGTAGCAATGGTTTTTATGGCTTCTGGATTTCGGGTTAAGGTTTGCTTTATCCATTCATCTGCAATTTTTTCAGAGTAGATATCAGTGTTCCAGGCTAATCTACCCAAGGTATACCAGTTAGACTGTGTGATAGGATGACCCGTCCAGTTGCGATCAGAGCCCGTATTGGCCACACCAGCCATTGCGGTCAGTTTATAGCCGAAAGTTTCGCCTTTGAGTACATTTGCCACGGTTGAGCCTTTACCTTTAGCATGTGAGTCGGTATCGAGACATTCTTTAAACATTGGAGCGAGGTAAACCATGTGAGTGGCATAGCCTAAATATTCTTGGGTAAGTTGAAACTCCATAGAAACGGGCGTCTTTTCCATTGCGGTGAAAAGTGGAGAGATGGGCTCGCGAGGCATGAAGTCTATTGGGCCATTTTTTACTTGGATGATGACGTTGTCCGCAAATTTTCCATCGAAAGGTTTAAACTCGTTGTATGCCGCTTTAAAGCGGTCGCCTTTAGGGTCAAAATCATACACAAATGCACGCCACATGATGATTCCATTATGTGGTTTTACCGCATCGGCAAGCATGTTTGCACCGTCTACGTGAGTTCTTCCGTAATCCATTGGTCCAGGTTCTCCTTCTGAGTTGGCTTTTACGAGGTATCCTCCGAAGTCAGGTATTAACTTGTAAATTTCAGCTGTTTTTTCTTTCCACCATTTTCTGACTTCCGGGTTTAAGGGGTCAGAGTCTTTGGTTGCTCCTAAAATTTTCGGAGTTGCAAAGTTTACCGATAAATACACTTTGATTCCGTATGGTCTGAATGCATCTGCCAAGGCTTGTACTTTGCCTAAGTATTCTGTTGTCAGGAATCTGGCACTGGCATTTACGTTATTCAAAACCGTTCCGTTTATGCCAATTGATGCGTTTGCTCTTGCGTAATCTATATATCTTGGGTCAATTCTTTCAGGTAATTCAAACCATTTCCAGAGGGACATGCCTGCGTAACCTCGCTCTATGGTTCCATTGTTATTGTCCCAATGGTTCAGCAATCTATGCTGAATATCTGGTGAGCTAACGGCATTAATATTTTCTCCCGTTTGGATATTTCTCAATAAATGAAATACGCCGTAAAGTACGCCTGCTCCAGATTTGGCTTCTATAGAAATACCTTTGCTTTCGGTAGAAACTTTAAAACCTTCTTCATTAATATCAGCGGTTTTATCATCTATTTTCAATACCAATCCTTTACCCGCTTCAGAAAGTGGTTTTACTGTAGGCGTAAATCCTAAAAGGCTATTTACTGCTAGCTGTAATTCCTCTGTTGCCACTTTAACCGAAGGATTAGCTACATCGGCATAAATGGTTTTAAGACGTGAGCTATAGTAAGACTTTTGTGCTTTATCTGTTATTTTATCGTATTTCAGCCACAGCCTGTAACCGTCATCAGCTAGAGCGTTGAGTGATGTTAAGCAAAGGATAAGGATTGAGAAAAGTAATTTCATGTTGATTGAGTTAAAGCGTATTCTATCCCTCTTAATTCAGCCAGACCTTTTAGTCTACCAATAGCTGTATAACCGGGATATGTTTTTTTATTTAAGTCATCTAAAATGGCATGGCCATGGTCCGGACGCATCGGTATTCGGTAATCCTCCAGTCCGTTTGCTTTGCGACGGTCGTGCTCTTCTTTAATTACAGAAAGAACCTTAAACATGTTTACGTCACCTTCTAAGTGTCTCGCTTCATGGAAACTTCCGAAAGGTGTGTTTTCTCTTTTGGTTGTACGTAAATGCAGGAAATGTATTCTGTCAGCAAAACGTTTGGCTATGGCTGGTACATCGTTGTCCTCACGGACCCCAAGCGAGCCAGTACAGAACGTAAGACCGTTTGCTCTTACGTTCGATGCTGCCAGAAGTTGTTCCAGATCCTTTTCTGTACTAACCACTCTTGGTAAGCCAAGAAGAGGAAAAGGCGGATCATCGGGATGAATGGCCAGTTTCATTCCCAATTCTTCGGCAAATGGGGCTACTTGGGACAAGAAGTAATAGAGGTTTTCGCGTAAACCCTGGTCGCCCACGGTCTTGTATTGATCCAAAAGTTCTTGGAAAGTATCTAGTTCAAAGGCATCGTCAGAGCCCGGAAGCCCCATGAGTACGTTAGAAGAGATTCTTTTTAAATCTTCTTCAGAAATGCTTGCTGCCAGTTCTGCTGCTGCCTGAACCAATTCAGGAGTATAGCTCTCGGCAGCGTTAGGCCTCTTTAAAATATGTAAATCAAAAACGGCAAACTCTAACCAGTCAAAACGCAAAGCTCTGCCGCCATCGGGCATTATGTACTGGGTTTCTGTGCGTGACCAATCCAGCACAGGCATAAAATTGTAACACACCGTTTTTATACCACAAGCAGCAATATTTTTCAACGATTCTTTATAATTAGCAATCCACTTTTCACGGCTAGGAAGTCCTTTTTTTATGTCTTCGTGTACCGGAAGGCTTTCTACTACTTCCCAATGAAGCGGCGTGAGCGTGTCATTGGACCACTCAACATTTGTTTTATATCGGATGATCTCCTCTTCGCTCCAGACCTCGCCTACAGGAATGTGATGCAGTGCGGAAACCACAACTGTGGCTCCCGACTGACGAATGTCCATTAACGATACGGCATCTTTGGGGCCATACCAACGCATTGCATGTTTAGTAATCATGGAAGTACTTTGTCTTTACCTTGATATTCAAATGTTTTAAAAGTAGCCGAGTTCTTAGATTCGGTTCCGTTTGAGCTGCCATACATACCTATGGTTACGCCTACAAAACCACCAGCGGTTTGCGTACTAAGGTGTTTTGCGTCTAAAGCTGTAGCAAGGGTTTGCAGTTTATCTTTACCTTCGGAGTATGAAACATCTATTTTATCGTTTCTGAAATTCACCTCAAGGTTAACAGGGCTTTTGCCTTTTAGGTCTTTTTGGGCAACAACATCGTATCCGTCTTTCTTGCTTTTTCTGATTTCCAGTACAGGTTTTCCGGCCACCAAAGTCTTTACGATATTGTAGGTATTGTTATCACTTTGGTACAAAACTATACCGGCATCTTCCTTCTCTGTTTTTGGATTGAACTCAAAAGTAGATTTAAAGTCGGCACTCATGTGCATAAGTCTTCTCGCAATAAATGCCGATG
>CAZBAV010000034.1:0-26558 GCA_964489955.1 uncultured Lacihabitans sp.
TTTTTAAACCACATAGATGAAAATTAAAAAAGAGGACATAGAAAAATTGATTTTTAACACAATAGCTATGTGAAGCATGCTTGCATGTCTTATGTCACCTTAATCTATTGTTTATATATAGTTTATTATTAGGTATTTATATTCTAGGGGCACTTTTACTCGCTGAAGCAAACTACTGCCATACATTTTTAAAAGGGAGCAAGAGAAGAGTGTAAATGGAATTCCAATCCTTTTCAAAAGTTATTAGTCTAATTATTTAAAACACTATACCTTTTTATGCGTACAATTGTTGTAATCTTCTTGGTTTTAGGATTGCTATCCTGCGGTAAAAATGACGTAAATAAAGCCGAACTACCTTTCGGATTTACATGTGAGTTTTCTGGTGAATGGTTCTTGTATAAAACAGTGAAAGACGAGAGAGCGACAGTAAAATCAGAAGGCAATGGGAAATTCAGTTTGCACACTTCGGTTTTGGGTTCGTTTGATAGAGCCTACCCCTGTAACTTGCCAGATGAATTTAAAGTATCGGAACTTAAAATCGTATTCTCAGGAGAAGTTTACGATAATCCCTTGATGGATTTGGGCAGCCTTCCAATAGTTTTGACAAAGGTATCTGTGGTAAAGTAAGCGACTTTGTTTTAGAGGTTCTATATAAAGCTTGATATACCAATGAGGTGTTATGTGGCTAATTTTCAAACTAATATCGGATGTAATATTGTTTTGTTTATCTCCAATTCTCCTGCATAAGTAAATACAAATATTTGTGATAACCGCTAAATACAGGATACGATTGTTAATTTAGTTTCGTTACTTCATGCGATTAAAGGCGATAAATTTCAATTGTTATGGAATTTGAATAAATACCACATTTACACAATATAGACTTCTACGATAATAATTACTATTAAATCATAACCCACATAAATATGAATGGATATTTAAGCTCTGTGATTTTTCTTGTTTTTTTTTCATTTTGTAATCCAAGTTTGGCACAGAATTATTCCGAGATTAGCAAGATTTTGGAAAAGATTGAGATTGAAGATCAAAAAATAAGAGAAGAGATTGCTGCATTACAAGCTATAAAAGCGGATACCTCACTCATAAATGAGAAGTTTAGGATTGCCGAGGAAATAAATATAGGGCATAGGAAATATGTAGAGGAACTCCTTACAAAATATGGTTGGCCGCCACCTGATAGTATTTCGAAAGATGCGAGTATTGCCATAGTTTTAGCTATTCAACATTCAGGCCCTGATTTTATGAAGTTCATATTTCCAAAAGTAGAAGAAGCTAAGAATAAAGGGTATTTGGCGTTATATAATTATGCTTTAATAATAGATCGGATTAGAGTGTTTTCTAATGATTATCAGTTGTATGGAACTCAATCGCAAATTGACAATAGAGGTAATCAAATGTTTTTCCCTATTGTGGAAGAACATAAAGTGGATAAAAGGAGAAAAGAAATGGAACTTCCGCCGATATCAGAAGATGCAGAGGTCTTACATGTGGATTATCAAAAGCCTAAAAGAAAGGTTAGTAAAAAATTGTATTGCTTTTATGGGAATATTTATGATGAAAAAAATATTCCTCTATCAGAGGTGAAACTGTATGATGGAAGGTATAAATATTTAACCCAAACCGATAAGAATGGATTTTTTACGATATACTTCAAGAAAAAGAACGTACATCAAGCGTTTATTTATGAAAAAGAGGGATACTTTAGGAAGTCAACCGTTTTGATAAACTTTGATTACAAAGTTCAGAGTCTTGATATAACTATGTATGAACTATAGTTAAAAGTCAATTGGTAGATTTTATCTTTTTTTAGGCTTTCCTAAATGGGCTTTATTCGTGCCTTAGTTGCTTTAATTTAGCTAGCTGGCTGCTCTAAGGATGTGCTTATCTCGTTTACAATTGTGCGATTAATCCAAGATGTATAAAACAAAATGAATTCGTTTAAGTTTTTGTGCTATTCAAAAATGTAAAGCTATTAAACGGGGCATTTCTAACAAAAGAATAATATTTTATATCTTTGACCCTAAATATTATACATCTGCATTTTTAAACTGATTTTATGAGACTGATTTTTAGTGTTTTGCTTTGCCTAGTAGTGACAATGTCCGCAAGTGCTCAAAAAATTAATGGTTGTGGATTTAAAGTGCCGCCTAGGAATTATTTAAAGACCAATTTTCAGTCTGTATATGAAGCGAAGTCAATCGTAAATAACATGCTCACTAAGGTAAATTGGAATGAAAACTTTAGTATCAGGGAGCAATATGGTATTAGAAATGCGTATGCGACTATCATAAATAAAGTAAGATGGATAGTATACGATAATGAATTTTTGGAAGATGTAGACGCTTATGCCTCCACGAAATGGGCTTCTATTAGTATTCTGGCACATGAAATAGGGCATCATTATTATGACCATGTGGTAAGTAGCACTGGAAGTACGCCTCCCAAAGAGATTGAAGCTGATGCTTTTTCAGGATATGTGATGCATAAAATGGGGGCTAGCTTACAAGAGTCTATAGCTGCTATCAGTGCTATAGCTTCGGATAAGGCAAGTAACTCACATCCCGGGAAAAAAGATAGAGTAGATGCTATCACAAGAGGATGGAACATTTCAGCTTCTGAGGGTGGAAGCAGTACAAAACCCACTACGCCTACTAATCCAAATATACCAACAAACCCGTCAACACCGACTAATCCATCAACGCCAACAAACCCGTCTACTACAACAAACCCATCGACAACGACTAATCCATCTACAACCACTAATCCGAGGTCTAGTGGTCCAACAACTACTACACCAAGACCAAATAGTCCTACAACCACAACTCCCAGACCTAATACTCCATCTACTCCCAATATTCCAGGATCCAATACACCTTCTAGTCCAAGTACAGGAACCGGAAATAATCTGCCTGATGAAAATGACCCAAGCTGGATTGCCCTAACTATACAGAGCAATAAAGATGAAGAGGTTTTCTTAAGTGATGACGGCAAAAGTTTTACAAAGGCAACTATTAAAGCAGGGCAGCCGTTTGTGTTTTTGTTTGAGATATATAAGCATGGCTGGCTGCGATTACCTTATTACAACGGCTACCGTACCTATCAGCTAAGTCACGGAAAAGATTACAGCATTTTATGGAATCGCCGTACCCAAAACTGGACTGTGGTGGAAGTGAAGGATTAAACTAGTAAGGCTAATTCTATTTTAGATTGGGGGAATAGTACTCTTTTGTGTTACTGGAATTCAGCAGAGTTTTTATGAAACTCTGCTGTGATATGATATTTGGTAGCATAAGAAACTTAAAAGATATTCTCAAACCGAAAATAGAGTAAGTCTCAGATTATTTGCACTCTGCTTTCTTAATATCTGCCTATAAGCCCAGTTCAGTAGCACTGCCGCCTACTGAAGCTTTATCGTCGTCTATTTGAATAATAATGTCTGCCGAATCTTCTACTCCTTCCTGCATAAAGGTGTATTTGGCATTAATAGTACTGCCGCTGATGGAACCTGTTAATTTACCTTTTCTTTGATCTTTTTCAGCCGGTAGCCAGTTGTACATTCCAGTCACTTGATTTCCGGTAATAACCAGAGTGAGTTCTTCTATGTCCATTCTGCCTGAGTTATCTTCAAAAGGATATTCATTTCTGAAACAAAGAAGTTTTTCTTCCGACACTTCTTCATTTGAAACCGTTGATTGTTCTTCCTTTTTGGTGGTACATGATGCTATCAGGAGTATGATGCTTAGGTAGTAAAAGGTGCTTTTCATAGCGAGAGTAAATTTTGAGATACAAAGATATGGATAATAGCGTGGTTTTTTCGAATAGGGTATGTTTAGAAGGGGGCTATATTGCTCATTGAACTTGTTGGTAGAGTCCTTTTTAGGAAGAGTTTGCCAGTCTTCTAAGTAAGTTTCTATATCCATCTCACAAGTCTCGTCCTCCCCAAATTCGATTAATATCCGCCTTAACGTATCTTTTCCGTCAAAACCCCTAAATTTGCATTTCTTTTAAAACGATTTTATACATGCGATACACCGTAACCGCCGCTCTTATTTACGCAAACGGCCCTATTCATATTGGACACTTGGCCGGATGCTACATCCCGTCTGACATTTTTGTTCGCTATTTGCGGTCAAAAGGGGAAGACGTGGCCTTTATCAGCGGAACAGACGAGCACGGCGTGCCGATAACTATTAAAGCAAAAAAGGAAGGTATTACACCGCAGCAGGTGGTAGACAAATATTACGGAATCATCAAAAAATCATTTGAGGAGTTTGGTATTTCCTTTGATATTTATTCCAGAACAACCAGTCCGGTTCATCACGAAACTTCACAGGAGTTTTTTACTAATCTTCATGAGAAGGGGTATTTTGACGAAGTAGAAACAGAACAATATTTTGATGAAACTGCCCAGCAGTTTCTGGCCGACCGATACATTGTTGGCGAATGCCCGGTTTGTCATAACGATGGAGCCTATGGCGATCAGTGTGAAAAGTGTGGCTCTTCGCTTTCACCAACAGAGCTGATTAATCCTCGCTCTACCGTTTCTGGTGCTAAACCAGTAATGAAAGCCACCAAAAACTGGTATCTGCCACTGGATAGAATGCAGCCAGACATAGAGGCGTATGTAAACTCACACAAAGAGTGGAAAACAAACGTTTTTGGTCAGTGCCAATCCTGGCTAAAACAGGGTTTGCAGCCTCGTGCCATGACTCGTGACCTCGACTGGGGCGTAAAAGTGCCGCTAAAAGATGCTGAAGGGAAAGTACTTTACGTTTGGTTTGATGCCCCTATCGGGTACATTTCCATGACCAAAGAATGGGCTGCCGCTGCGGGTAAAAATTGGGAAGATTACTGGAGAAATAAAGATACCAAGTTGGTTAACTTTATCGGTAAGGACAATATCGTTTTTCACTGTATTATTTTCCCTGCCATGTGTATGGCCGAGGGAAGCTACATTTTAGCGGATAATGTTCCGGCAAACGAATTTATGAATCTTGAGAACGATAAAATATCTACTTCGAGAAACTGGGCGGTATGGCTTCACGAGTATTTGGAGGAATTTCCAGGCAAACAAGATGTTCTTCGTTATGTATTAACGGCCAATGCTCCCGAAACTAAAGACAATGATTTTACTTGGAAAGACTTCCAAACCAAAAATAACTCGGAACTGGTAGGTATTTACGGAAACTTTGTTAACCGTACAGTAGTACTTACTCAGAAATACTTTGAAGGAAAAGTGCCTGAAATAGGAGTTATGGAAGAAATTGATTCCGAAACGCTCAAAACCTTAGCCACTCTTCCTGATCAAATATCGGAGTCGCTCAAAAACTATAAGTTCAGAGAAGCTTTAGCCGGAATGATGGAAGTAGCTCGCCTTGGAAATAAATATCTGGCCGATACAGAGCCATGGAAAGTCTGGAAAGAGAATCCAGAGAGAGTTGCAACGATCATGAACATCGCAACCCAGATTACGGCTACATTGGCTGTAGTTTCGGAGCCTTTCATCCCGTTTACGGCACAAAAGATATATACACAGCTTAGCAGCTCTAGTTGGAGTCTTACCAATGAAAAACCAGTTTGGGAAGACGCAGGAAAAGCTGACTTGGTGTCGGCTGGAACAGAAGTCTTAAACGGAGAGCTGTTGTTTGAGAAAATAGAAGATGCCGTAATAGAAGCTCAAGTGCAAAAACTTTTAAACGCTAAAAAAATGAACGAACTAGAAGGAAAGGTAGTGCCAGAACTTAAGCCTACCATACAATTTGATGATTTTGCCAAATTGGATATCCGTATAGGAACCATTCTGGAAGCTGAACCAATGAAGAAAAGTAAGAAGCTATTGAAGTTTTTGATAGATGATGGCTTTGAGAAGCGTACAATTCTTAGCGGTATAGCTGAGCATTTCTCCGCTGAGGAAATGATTGGGAAACAGGTGACTTTCATTGCAAACTTAGCCCCTCGTGCTATGATGGGAGTAGAGTCACAAGGTATGATACTTATGGCAGAAGATAAAGACGGAAGCCTATCTCTTTTGCAACCACACAAAGAAGTTTGGAACGGAGCTAGTGTGAGTTAATTAGGTTAAAAGTGTTGAGTAAAAGCCTTGCTAGAAAGACTTTACCTGTAGTTATAGAAAGTGAGGCTTTACAGATTTTTTGCATATTGGTGTTTTTATACTTAAAAGCCTTTCTATAAGTAAGTTTTTCTTAATATTTTGAAGGACTAGCAATTGGTTTTTTTCTTAGAAATTCTCCGCTAAGGGCCTTGCAATTCATTATAAAGCGGGGGCTTGCTATATATTTTTTTAGTAAGCCATTTACTTTAACCAAACGAAGGAGGCTACAAGTGAGCGTAAAATAACTTGTGTTACTGAGCTGTTTTACTTTCAGAAGAAACTTTTATTCTAACCATACTATAATATAGAAGGGAGAACGTAGCAATGAGGGCAGGGCTATATATGCTTTCTAACTGCATTAAATCTAATAATATAAAGGTAAAAACGAGAGGTAGTACCAAGAAATAGAATAGAGCACCTGTGTAAATATAGGAATTAAAGACTCTGACAGTAAAGCCTTTTAACTTTTCAAACGAAGCTAGACCAATACCCGAGAAAAGAGCTAGGACAACCAGTACAACAAAATATTCCATGGGTATTTTTTCTTTTGCATTTTAAAATTAAATATTTTTTGGGGAAAATGCAAATCTTCTTCCAATATCATAACAGTAGTCTGTAGATAACTATACATCCTAATTAGCTGTTTTGTTATATTTTTAGAGTCCCTGCTAAGCTTGATGTCTGTGGGGCTTTTTACCGATAGTAATTCAATTATCAGGCAAACCGCCATAAAGCTCCCGAGGGTGTTTGTTGTATTTATTATCTGTAAAACATGCTCTAACCCCTTTTTTAAGAAAAGCATTTGTTGTTTTTTTATTAATTGTTCTTAATAAGGTAATTGTGGCAGCAAGGTCTGTTTGGTATAATGGGATTATGACAGTATCTTGCAAAGCAAAATATATCTGGTCTACATTATTACTGGATTGTATGTGATTCCTATTTCCGATAGGATTAGCTAAATAGTTATATCAATAATTTTATCATATTTATGTTTAATAGCCAGAAGGTAGTTGTTGTGTTTCCCGCTTATAATGCATCTGCCACTCTTGAAAAGACCTACAAAGAAATACCATTTGATATTGTGGACGAGGTGGTTTTAGTAGATGATTGTTCAAAAGATGACACCGTGGAGGTGGCAAGAAGAATAGGAATCCAACATGTGGTTGAGCATGAAAAGAACAGGGGATATGGAGGTAACCAAAAGAGTTGTTATGCAAAAGCACTAGAACTTGGGGGAGACATTGTAATTATGGTGCATCCAGATTACCAATATACACCGCTTTTGATTAGGTCGATGGTGAGTATTATTGCAGAAGGTCTATATCCTGTAGTCATGGCTTCCCGTATTTTAGGGAAGGGGGCTCTTAAGGGCGGGATGCCGATGTACAAATACATAGCAAACCGCTTTCTTACATTTACTCAAAATGTAATTATTAATCAAAAATTGTCGGAGTACCATACAGGTTACAGAGCGTTTTCTGCCGAAGTAATAAAGAGTATCAACTTGGAGGCTAATTCTGATGATTTCGTTTTTGATAACCAGATGATTTGCCAGATTTTTAATAAGAATTTCGAAATAGCAGAAGTTACCTGTCCTACTAAGTACTTTGAGGAGGCTTCATCTATAAATTTTAAACGTAGTACTATATACGGATTAGGATGCTTAAAGACCTCGGTACAATATTTTCTACATAGAAATGGAATAGCTAAATATAAAATTTTTACATAGGTTTTTTATGCAGATAAGTGGAAATAAGATGATAAACATCATCTTTTTTATATCGGTGTGTTTAATGGTGATTCTGGCGTTTGCTAATAATGGATCTGCCAATGACGACCATTTTACTGTGATGGAGCTAATCTCACAATTTGGGGTTTTACCAGAGTCTGAACAGTGCTGGCAATGCTATCACCCGAAACTATACCATTTTCTTTGTGCTCAGATTTGGAAATTGTTTAGTTTGGAGTCCCAAACATGGAAATATATATCTGCCCAGCTGTTAAATACTGTTTTCGGTATTGGGACATTTATTATTCTTAGAAGATATGCATTGGGGATGAAGTTTAATGAAGGTGTGAAAGTAATTGCTTTTGCATTGGTAGCTTTTAACCCGCACATGGTTACATTATTTAGCCAGGCAACTAATGATGGAGTTATTATTTTCTTTGGTACGCTGGGGATGTATTCTGTTTTGAAATTGTTTAAAAAGCCAACTCTAAAGCATTCGGTTTTGGTGATTGTTGCCTTGGTTTTTGGAGCCATGTCTAAGTTGAACTTTGGGGTTTATTTTATAGGAACTACGATTACATTCCTAGTGCTAGCTATTGTACATAAAAACTATTCATTTTCACTGAGAAAGGGATACTTGGGAACTCTCGTAGCAGCTGTTGTTTTAACTTTTGGTGCGGCGTTTTTCTTCAACGGTTATTATACCAATATTAAAAAGTATGGTAAAGCATTTACTTATAATACTCATTTGTATGAACTTCCTCATCTGTATCAAGACAGTATAATCTTACCCTATGGTGGGATAAACAATATACTCTCTGGGTACTTCACATTCCATTATTTTGATCTAATAAAGAATCCAAGGATTCTTGTAGCTGATGGGCTACCTACCATAAAACATTTGACGTCGCATTTTTCACAGATTTATGGGCGTACTCATTATTTGTACTTTGAGAATTGGCCGAAAGAGTGGAGGACAACTAGTCCTGCGATGATTACAGTTGGACGTGTAGTGCTAGCTGTGGCCATATTACCAAGTTTGGTGCTACTATTGGGCTTGGGGTCAATGTTTTATATTGTATTTCGAGACCTGCGTCATAAACGCTGGAAAACACTAGGGGAAGACGATTCTTGGGTAATACTTCTTTTTGTTACAGGGTATCTACTGTTTTCGGTATGTTTTTCTCTTTTTGGTAGAGTTCATGTATTTATGAAGGATATTTATTTATTGCCTGGCGTCTTATGTATGCTGCCTGTTTTGTGTGTGGGGCATACATTGTTCTTTAAGATGATTAAGAATAAAGCACTTATTAAAGGATACAATGTATTTATGGTAGGTTTTATTTTACTATACCTGATACCAATTGTAGATGTAACAATTAGGCTGATTCATAACCGGATTGAGGGTTAGCTGAGTTCTTGTAGTGGAAATATTCTTAATTTTCCACTACAATGTGCTTAATGTGTTTTCTATTGAAAGTGTAAGTGATGTGGATTTTGCCGTCTGTAGTTTTTATTATAGCAGGGTAACTGAACTCTCCTTTCTCATGATCCTCCAGGCTGAGGATTTCGCTCCAATTGTGCCCGTTAGTACTATGACCCAATACTAATTGGTTACGTCCTTCCCACCAGTCTTTACCACTGCGAAGCGGATTGTAAACCATTACGTATTCACTTTTTCCAGTGTTTATAGCATCAATACCAGAGTTAGGGTTAGGTAAGTCTATTGGATAAAGTTTAGACCATGTTTTACCCCAGTCTGCTGACTGCGAAGCAATAACTTTATTATGTCTGCTCCTGGCCATCATCATGAGCTTATTGTCGGGTAATGTAATGAGCGTAGGCTGGATGACTTGGAAGGAGTCACATGCTACGGGTATGTTTTTCCAATTCTCTCCATTTTTGTCCGAAATCTCGAAGTGCATGCTCCAATAATCTGTATCAGGGGTTTCAGTACTGGAAGGGTGCAAAAAACTGCCATTTGGAAGTTCTAAGGATTTCACCCGCACAGGTCCTAGAAAGCCAGATGGTAGTTTTTCTGCCTTAGACCATGTGTTTCCCCCATCAAACGATTTTTTTACCATTCCCCACCATTCCCGAGGGTTGGGGCCTACTTTGTAGTATAAGAAAATGGTGTTGTCTTTGTTTTTTACCAATACTGGATTCCAACAAGGATAGGTTTTACCTTTTATCGTTTCGGCATAGGCTACTTGTTGTGCCTTTGTCCATGTTTTTCCATTGTATTTTGCAAGATAAATACCCACGTCTTTATGACTTTCATATTCCCCGGCAAACCAGGCAGCTAGCAAGCTTCCATTTACAGTTTCTACTATTGTAGAAGCGTGAGCTTCTGGAGTATGAGGTTCTGTAAAAAGAGTATGGCTCTCAGTAACTTTGAACTGTGCTTGTAAAGTGCCGATTAGGCAAAACAGGAGGATGCTTAGTTGGTACCGCATCATAGTTATGAAATGTCAAGTTTTAGTAGTAGAAAATGAGACTAAGTGTAATGATATACTTTTTTTCTGAGAAAAGGACTATCCTGATAGTTCAAAATCTTAACTTCTAATAGTTTTCTGGCTTTCACTAAAAGGGGAACTCTCCTGTATTTAGTATACAAGTGTATTTTTTGCATTTTTTTTAACATAACGTAGTTGATATAATTAAGGTGCAATTGGAATAAATAATTGTACTTTTCTAATAATTCATCTTAAAATTTTCCTATTTAGTTGTCATCTTGTTTAGAACTAGTCTAATTTTGGACATTATTTAGATTTAGTCTAGTTAGTGTTACACTTGGAGTATGCCCAACCCGCAAGGAGTGCTGCTTTATCTAGAAATAGTGAATATATGAAAATACTCTTTACAATTGCTTTTTGTTTTCTCTTATCTCTTTCAGTTTTCTCCCAGACTGCTACATTAAAAGGTCGGATACTCCAAAAGGGAGGTGAGTCGGTAAGTTTTGCAACCGTGCAATTGGCTGGTACTACCACTGCTGTAATGACTGACGATCGTGGGAATTATGAGTTAAAGAGCATTCCGTTTGGTAAGAAAGAAATTGTAGTGTCTTCTGTGGAAATTGAAACGAAGAAGGTACATGTAGATATTAATAGGAGTGAGATAAAACTGGATATAGAGGTAAACCCACGTACAGATATTGATCTGGACGAGGTAAAAGTGGTAGGTAAAACAGAGAAGAAAGCTCTAGAAACAGATGGTTTTGCGGTGGCTATTATAGAAACTAAAGAAGCTTCTCTAAGAAACCTTACTACAAATGAACTTTTAGACCGGGCAGTAGGTGTGCGGGTACGCCAGAACGGAGGTGTGGGTTCAAGAGTAGAGTATAATCTAAACGGGATGTCTGGCAGTGCGGTGGGTATTTTCCTTGATGGCATAGAAATATCTACATACGGTTCGTCTTTTAACCTGAATAACATTCCGCCTACAATGATAGAGCGTATAGAAGTATATAAAGGTGTACTTCCTTCGCATCTTACAGGCGATTACGTGGGTGGAGCCATAAATGTGGTACTTAAGAAAGATGCCTCACAGAATAACATTACGGCAGCGGCATCGTATGGCTCCTTTAATACTTATCAGGCTGACTTGTCGGGGATTTACAGAAATAAAAAATCGGGGTTTACTGTTAGGGCGTCAGGTTTTTATATTAATACAGACAACAGCTACACCACCTGGGGTAAGTTTTCAAAGTTTGTACATCCAGACCGCACACTGGAAAGATATTATAGGGCAAAAAGATTTAATGATGCCTATAAATCTATTGGGGCACGTTTTGAATTCGGTTTTACCAATGTCAAATGGGCCGACCAGTTTTTCTTAGGATATAACATTTCTGATACGTACAGTGACATTCCTCACGGGACCACAATGGCACGTCCATATGTAGGTCGTTTTTCTGAATACGAAGCCCACGTTTTAAGCTTGAATTACAACAAGAAAGATTTGTTTGTAAAGGGGCTGTCTTTAAATGTAAATGCAGTAAGAAGCTATAGATCTACAGTTGTACAAGATACTGTGGGTCAAATTTACAATTGGGATGGAAATCCTCGTATGCTCATCCGTAATGGGGTAGAGATTCCAGTGCCGCCAACACCGGGTATGGGTCAGCAGGGAGCTAAAAGCTGGACTGAGGTAAATCGTCAAATCACCAATATGCGGACAAACTTATCCTACATGTTTATTCCAGGACATAGGATATCGGTTAATCACAAATTAGAATCTACCAATAGAGACGATAACAACCTGCTTACTCCGGTAGCCAAAGAAATGGTAACCGTAAATACTGTTACCAATAACATTTTGGCTGCTAATTATGAAGCTCAAGTACTTAATAATAAGCTGAAATTTAATGTACTGGGTAAATATACTATCAATGCTACAACTGTGGTTAAGCCCGAGTTACTTGTAGTGAACAATGAGACGATAGTAAACAGGGTGAGTGACCGAACCGTAAGGAATAACAAGGGATATGGTGCCACGGTTTCGTACAATATTATTCCCCTAATGTACATCATTGGTTCTACCGAAAACTCTTATGTGATGCCACTGGAAAGCCAGATTTATGGTGATCCAGAAAATAACATTCTAGCAAACCCTAATTTACTTCCTGAAAAAAATGTGAACTACAATATAGGTGCAAGGTATGGCACCATAGAAAAAGGAAAGCATAGGGTTAGTCTCTACGCAAGTGCATTTTGGAGAAATGGTTTTGAGAAAATTGCCCAGCAAGCCGTAGAGGACGCTATAATTCCTGGAAGAGAAAGTGATGGAGATATTGAAGTAACCAAGTACATTAACTTAGGAAAAACACAATCTAGAGGATTTGAGGCTGAGATTATTTACATATACAACAATAAGCTAAACGCCTTAGTCAACTTCTCTAAGTTTAATTCCTTATTTAAGCAAGCGTTGGATGCAAGTGGTAAACCTCACGATTTGTACAATCTACAGCTTCCGAATGAACCTTTCTTCACCGTAAACGGAAGTGTACAGTATAGGTTAAACGACAAATTCCAAAAGAAATCAATTCTTAACCTCTATTACAATACGGGTTATGTGGCACCATTTAAAACCGTATGGATGGAGTCTGAGTGGTTTACTACTCCAGCACAATTCCATCATGATCTAGGAGCCAGTTACCGTTTTCCTAGCCAAAAGTTGGTAGTGAGCTTAGATGTGAAAAACGCTCTTAATGCCGAAATATATGACAATTTCGGTGTACAGAAGCCGGGAAGAAGCATCTCAATAAAACTGAATTATACAATTAGTAAATTTTTATAAATAAAAGATCAATATGAAAAAAAACCTGTTTAAAGCAGCTCTTTTAAGTTCGTTTGTTGTTTTAGGAACAATGACGGCGTGCGAAAGCGATAGCAAAAACCCTGATGATGGAAATGGGGAAACAAATGCAAGGGAGTTTATCTCACTTACTGCTTCCATTCCTGATGCAACTGGTACTGCCGGAAACGGAGGAACTATGGTATACGGAATTACGCATGCTCAGGCTATTGACCCTCAGTTTTCTGTAAATATTTATCAGAACGGTGTTGGAGTAAGATCTGCTCGTACTGCTCGTGTTCAGGCTTCAGATGATGGTACTGAGTTATACAACATCCAATATACAGGAGATGATGGTGGTGTATTCAACAAATATTCAGTAAAAGGTACAAACAACTACCAAGACACAGGTAATGAGCTTGACCTTTCTGATATACTTGGAACGTCTCCACGTTGGAATAAAGCTGCTGAAGGTATCGGTATTGGTGTACACCTTACTGGTAGTACTACAGTAACGGAAGGAGCTGCTCCTAACCACGTATTTAAATATACAAGAGGTAAGGTTAGAATTGCAATAATTGATCTTGTTAACCCTAAAGTACCTAACTCTACAGAGTTTGATTTTCCTTTCTCAGCTGAACTTGAAGCTCAAGGGTACTCAGTAGGTAGAATTGATGTTCCTGTTCTTAACCAGGAAAAAACTAAAATCTTTATTGGATGTAATGTAAGTAAAATTGACCCTACTAAACTTTCTTACACTGCGGCAGGGGCTCCTACTTGGGCCAATGATAACGCAAACAGAGCTATTGGCACAACTACTCTTGTGGTAGATTACCCATCGCTTCAAAATCCGAAATTGATTTATTCTGAAGTAAGCAAGACAAATAACCATGGATACCGTAACACCACACAGTTTGTAGGTGCTGATGGTCATATCTACCAAGCCACAGCTACAGGTGGTCAGGATATTTTAAGAATAAACAAGAATACTAACACCTATGACAATAGCTATCATTTTAGCTTAGACCAAGCTTTAGGTCTTACAGGTACTAGTATCCAAGCTTGGAGATATGTAAAAGACGGTCTTGCACTAGTTCTTTACAGACAATCTACAGGCGGTGGATATGTGGCAATAGTTGATCTAAATGCAAAGACAGCTACAAAAATAGCTAACGACTATGAGGCAGGTCTAAACTTTGGACAATTCCAGAACCTAGCAGTAAGTGGAGACTACGTGTACGTTCCTCTTACTCCAACTGGAGAGGCAGGTAGACTATACGTAGTAAACGTAAAAACTAAAGAAGTAATTAAAGGAGCTATATTGACAGGACAATCAGGTTCTAGCTATATCGGTTCTTACTAAGATATTCTTATTTGCTTTAAAGGCGGCAGTGGACTTCGGTTTGCTGCCGTTTTTTTGTGCTCATACTTCTTTCTGTTGTACCTCTGCATACTGCTGTTTTACTAGTCGGATATCGGTTTCAAGTATGATTTTGTCGGCTTCAGTGTTTTAGAGTGCCATAAGGAGAACCAGCAGCTGTTCTAGCTATGTTGGACTTACTATTGGCGGAATAATTGATTGAAATAGTGAGAAAGTATTTGTGGTTAGGTTTAGCTCTTTTATTAGAAGGGTGCAATATGTTTGATTTTCATCCTTACGATGGAAGAATTACAGGGGAAACGGATATTAACAGAAAAAACATTGCAAAGATTGAGACACTTTGTAAAGATAAAAAATCAATCCGATTTGCATTTATTGGCGATACGCAGCGAAATTATGACGAAACTGAAGAGTTTGTTAAACACATCAATTCACGAGACGACATAGACTTTGTCATTCACGGTGGTGACATCACCGACTTTGGCCTAACTAAGGAGTTCTTGTGGATGCGTGATATCATGAACGGCTTGAAAGTTCCTTATGTGGTTTTAATTGGTAATCACGACTGTCTAGCCAATGGCGAAGCCATATTTACACAAGTTTTTGGAGAGCTAAACTTCTCTTTTGTGGCTGGACCTACCAAATTTGTTTGTTTAAACACCAATGCTCTGGAGTACGACTACTCCCGCCCTGTACCCGATTTCGGCTTTCTCCAAAAAGAACTAGACGATACACTCGTGCCCTATAAAAACACGATTTTTGCTATGCATGTGAGACCCTTCAATGAGCAGTTTAACAATAATGTTGCTCATGTATTCCAAAATTATGTCGCAAGGTCTCGGGAACCTCTTTTTTGTATGCATGCCCATGAGCATAGATTCATAGAAAGTAATTTGTTCAACGATGGCATAATGTATTATGGTACATCAGCTATAAGAAAGAGAGAGTTCTATGTGTTTTCTGTTAATGATAATAACCAGTATGAATATGAGGCTTTTAGTTATTAATATACTTCTTATCATTCTACTTCTACCCAAAGAAGCTAAGACACAAAACGCAGAGGAAGTCCATGAACGCTTGAATAAAGCCGAGCAGAATTGGCTGAAACTTATGCCTAAATATGGTAAAATGCAGTTTGCCGGAGGTATGGGGGTAATTGCAGCTGGTATGGGATGGGATTACGGCAAAAAGAAACAATGGGAAACTGATTTTCTGGTAGGTGTTGTACCACGATTTTCTACCGAAAAAGTAAAGATTTCTTATACTTTGAAACAAAATTATATTCCATTCAAAAGGGACTTTGGTGGCAAATACTCCTTCGAACCCCTAACTACGGGTTTATATGTTAATACCATAATGGGTAATGACTATTGGGTTAAAAATCCGGATAGGTACCCAGATGGGTATTATACTTTTTCTACAAAACTCAGGTTCCATGTTTTTGCAGGCCAAAGAGTCTCTATGGTGGTAGGGGCTTCTAATACAAGAAGAAGAATTACTGCGTTTTACGAGCTAAGTACAAATGACTTGTATCTATTCAGTGGTGTAGGGAATAGTTATCTTAACTTTTTTGACTTCACCAAACTGTCCTTAGGACTCAAGTTCCAAGCATTGTAATAGTTAGGAAAGCACCTATATTTTCTTGTATCTAACTTATTTAGAAGAATAGGCTAAAAACTTAATCTACAAATAACACCTTTTTATCACTTTTAGACGGACAAGGAGAATTTTTCCCCTTCTAATTTAGTTTTAATATAGATACAAAAACTATTAGCCGTTTCATGAAGAAACTCATTCCACTTTTAGGGTTAGTAACCCTTTATTCTTGCAAAAGTAATAATCAAAACCAAGTCCAAGGACCAGCCGAATTTCCGGTAATAGAAGTAACGCAAAGAGCTGTAACTGCTTACCAAGAGTTTCCTGTAAGCATCCGAGGTATAAATAACAACGATGTTCGAGCTAAAATACAAGGATACATCCAGAAATTATATGTAGATGAAGGCCAAAGAGTAAGCAAAGGAGCTCCCTTGTTTCAGTTAGAAACCAACATTTTAACACAAAGTGCAGATGCTGCCAAAGCAGGAGTATCTGCAAGTACTTCCAATGTGGAGGCTGCCAGAGCAGCTGTAGAGGTAGCAGAAGTAGAAGTTAAAAAGCTTGCACCTCTTGTAGAGAAAAACATCATTGGAGGAGTACAGTTAGAGACAGCTAAAGCCAATGTGGTACGTGCCCAAGCGGCTCTGGCCCAAGCAGTGGCTTCAGAAGGACAGGCAAAGTCAAACCTTAGAGGATTACAGGAAAACATTAATTTTTCTATAGTGCGTAGCCCGATTTCAGGTGTGGTTGGTGCATTGCCTTTTCGTGAAGGAAGTTTGGTAGGCCCGACAGACCAAATTCCACTTACCACGGTATCCGATGTAAGCCAGTTGTATGCTTACTTTTCTATGAACGAAAAGGAGTATCTGGACTTCTTAGAAAGTACACCAGGTAATACAGTTAAGGAAAAACTGAATAATATACCTGCAGTGGATTTAGTTTTGGCCAACGGGCAGATTTACTCCGAAAAAGGGAAAGTGCAAGCCGTTACAGGTCAAATAGACGCTGCCACCGGTAGTATACAGTTCCGTGTAACGTTTGCCAACAGCCAAGGCTTGTTAAGCAACGGAAATTCGGGCAAAATACGTATTCCAAAAACGTATTCGGATGCAATCGTCTTTCCTGAAATGGCCACTTTTGAACGTCAGGGAATTATTTATGTATACACTGTGGCCCAAGATACGGCACGCCTTACTATGGTGAAAATTGCAGATAGGGCAAATAACCTTGTTGTTATAGAAGAGGGTGTGAAACCCGGCGATTTGGTGGTAACCCAAGGTGTAAACAAAATAAAGGATAAGGCCGCTATAAAGCCTAAAAAAGTAGATTTAGACGAATTCCTAGGCAGCCTTAAAACATTCTTCTAACATGTTAAAAACATTTATTGAAAGACCGGTACTGGCTACCGTGATATCTATTTTGATAGTAATTTTGGGAGGTTTGGGTTTGGCTATCTTGCCAGTAACTCAGTATCCTGAAATTGCTCCGCCTACAGTGCAGGTGATGGCTAATTATCCTGGAGCCAATGCCCAGACAGTATTAGAAAGCGTTATAGTACCTATTGAAGAGCAGGTAAACGGAGTAGAAGGCATGGACTTTATTTCTTCTACAGCCTCCAACAATGGGTCGGCTACGATACAAGTAGTTTTTCATCAGGGAGTTGACCCTGATATTGCTGCTGTAAACGTTCAAAACAGGGTTTCCCGAGCTACGCCACTATTACCAGTGGAAGTAACGAGATCTGGTGTGACCACCCAAAAGCAGCAGACTTCGGCTCTAATGTTCTTATCGTTTTATTCTACCAATAAACTTTTTGACGCCACTTATATCCAAAACTACCTTAACATAAACGTAGTTCCGGTATTGAAGAGGGTAAATGGAGTAGGTGATGCAACCGCGTTTGGACAGAAACTCTATTCCATGAGGATTTGGCTAGACCCAGTAAAAATGCAAGCCTACGGACTGGTTCCCGCACAAATTACAGCAGCCATAAATGAGCAAAGCTTGGAAGCCGCTGCGGGGCAGTTTGGAGAAAATGATGGTGGAGTCTTCCAGTATGTAATTAAATACAGTGGGAAGTATAGGACAGAAACGGAATACGAAAACATTGTTGTAAAAGCTTTACCAAGCGGGCAATCACTGTTTTTGAAAGATGTAGCAAAAGTAGAGTTGGGTTCTTTGTCGTATTCAGGAAGTGCCGAGCTAAACCGCCAACCCGCCATGACACTGGCTATTTATCAGACGCCAGGTTCCAATGCCCAGCAAATAAATAAAGACCTTAAGGCTGAGTTAGAAAAACTACAGCAGCAAATGCCCGATGGATTGCACTATACAATAAACTTTGATACCAATGCTTTCTTGGATGCATCTATTGCTAAAGTGGTAAGCACACTTATAGAAGCTTTCCTTCTTGTGTTTATTGTGGTATTTATTTTCTTGCAAGATGTAAAAACCACTTTAATTCCGCTTATTGCAGTACCTGTAGCCATCATTGGTACATTCTTTTTCTTGAGTTTGTTTGGCTTTTCGCTTAACTTACTTACTCTTTTTGCTTTGGTTTTGGCCATTGGTATTGTGGTAGATGACGCCATTGTGGTGGTAGAAGCTGTACACGCAAAGATGGAGACTACGCACATGGGAGCCAAGGAAGCTACCATAAGTACTATGAGCGAGATTTCTACAGCTATTGTTTCTATTACACTTGTAATGGCGGCTGTTTTTGTGCCTGTAACTTTCATTTCTGGGCCAACAGGGGTATTCTACAAGCAATTTGGTATAACGCTAATTGTGGCTATCATCATTTCAGCGGTAAATGCACTTACGCTTAGCCCTGCACTTTGTGCTATGTTCCTTAAGCCTCATGAAGAAGGAAATAAGAAAAAGAACTTTGTGAAAAGATTCTTTGATGCCTTTAATAATGCTTTCGACGCCATAACGGCCAAATATGGTAAATCTTTTAACTTCTTATTCAAAAATAAGTGGGTTACAACCCTAATTCTAGCTTTGAGTCTAGGGATTATTTACTATTCCAATAAAACAATGCCTTCTGGTTTTGTACCAAATGAAGACCGAGGCTTCCTTTTTGGTAACGTAGAATTGCCTCCGGGTGCATCGCTTGACCGTGTGTATACGCTTACACGTGAATTTGAAGGGAAAGCTAAACACATAAAAGGGATTAATAACATTACCGCTAACGTAGGTAACAGTTTCCTTTCAGGTGCAGGTTCTAACTACGGTATGTTCTTGATTAGGTTGGACCCATTTGATAAGAGAACAGATAAGGAGACGGCAATAAACAACATCATTAAGCAGTTGTTTGGTCTGGCTAATTCAGAGTTTAAAGATGCTCAGATGGTGTTTTTCCAGCCTCCAAGTATTCCTGGTTTTGGTATGTCTTCAGGTTTCGAGCTGAAGTTACTAGATAAGACAGGAGGAAGTATTAAAGATTTGGATGTGGCTGCCCAAGAGTATATGGGGGAGCTGGCCAAACGTCCGGAAATACAGTATGTTCAAACATCATTAAACACAAATTATCCGCAATATGAAGTAAAAGTGGATGTGGAGCGTGCTAAACGCTCGGGTGTAACTATCAGTGGTATCTTCTCTGCTTTGCAGGGATACATCGGAGGTATTTATGCAGCAGATTTTGTACGTTTTGGTAAGCAATACCGTGTCATGATTCAGGCACTTCCAGAAGATAGGAGAGATGAAGGAGCACTAAATAACATTTTTGTGACTACTTCAACCGGACAAATGGCTCCAATTACGCAGTTTATTACCATGGAAAGAGTTTATGGTCCGCAGTCTGTAACCAGATTTAACCTCTTTACTTCTTCAAATATTTCGGGTGCAACTAATCCAGGTTTCTCTACAGGTGATGCCATCCGTGCCATAAATGAAGTGTCTGATGCCAACCTTAATACAGATTTTGGTATTGACTTTACTGGTCTTACTCGTGAGGAGGTTCGTTCTGGTTCACAGACTCTGTTAATTTTTATTCTTTGCGTGGTATTTGTGTACTTTATTCTTTCAGCCCAGTATGAGAGTTACATCTTGCCTTTATCGGTGATTTTGTCTCTTCCTGTGGGTATAATGGGAGCGTATTTCTCGCAAAAAATGGCAGGATTAGAGAATAACATTTATTTCCAGATTGCGTTGGTGATGCTTGTGGGACTTTTGGCCAAAAATGCCATCCTTATTGTGGAGTTTGCAGCTCAAAGACGCAGACATGGCGAAACCATAATACAAGCTGCTATTAATGGAGCCACAGCCCGTTTAAGACCAATTTTGATGACCTCTTTTGCCTTTATTCTTGGTTTAATGCCTTTGGTATTTGCTTCGGGTGTGGGTTCTATAGGTAACCGTTCTATAGGTACAGGAGCTGCATTTGGTTTGTTGATTGGAACCATACTTGGGGTGTTTATCATTCCGGTATTGTTTGTGGTGTTCCAAAGTATTCAGGAAAAGATTAAACCTGTAGTGTTTGACAAGAAGGAGGAGTAAACTATGGTCCACTATTTGAATGGTGGGGTATTCAAGTAAAAAATAAAAATGACCGGGCTTTAGTCGCAAGGGCATGATACGTTTCATGCTTTCGCTCCGACAGCTGAGGTCGAAAAAGGATTAGCAAATGAAAAACATATTTATAGGTGTAGTGTTTGTAGCAAGCGGACTGGCTATCCAATCCTGTTTTGTGGCAAAAGACTATAAAAGACCCGACAGTATAGAGGTTAGCAACCATTATAAAGCGGATCAAATCACAGACGACACCACCACTATGGCGGCGGTATCGTGGAAGGAGTTTTTTAAAGATGATATCTTGAAAGGATACATCAATAAGGCATTGACCAATAATCTGGATATCCGTACAGCCATCCAAAACGTGGCCATTGCTGAGGCGTATGTGAAACAAGGACAGGCTGGTTTTTTTCCTACTTTTGGACTTGGAGTTAATCATACGTTTACTAAAACATCGGCCAATACACAGTTTGGACGGATTGTAGGTAGCCAGACTCTGAATCAGTTTGATATTACGGGTAATTTCTCTTGGGAAGCCGATATATGGGGTAAAATAAGAAGTACAAAAAGAGGTTTTGTGGCAGATTATATGCGTTCAGTAAATGCACACCAGGCAGCTTCTACAAGCATTATTGCATCCGTAGCCAATACGTATTTTAATCTGATTGCTCTGGATGAACAACGCCGCGTAACGGAAGAAACCATCCGTAATAGAGAGGAAGGAGTAGAAACAAACAAGTTACTAAAAACGGCTGGGATAGTTAGTGAAGTGGCTGTAAACCAAAACGAGGCTTTATTAGTAAATGCACAAGCTTTGCTTCTGGATCTTGAAAATTCTATAAAGCTTAATGAAAACATATTAAGCGTACTTTTGGGAGAATCACCTCAGGCTTTAAACCGCAGTGCTTTAAACCAACAATCTTTCGATTTAGGAATAAATACAGGGGTTCCTGGTCAGCTTCTAGAAAACCGTCCGGATGTAAAAGCAGCTGAGGCCGCTTTGGTTAAAGCTTTTGAAAATGTAAATGTGGCAAAAAGTAATTTTTATCCTGCACTGAAAATTACTGCTACTGGTGGTTTCCAGAGTATTGATACCAAAGAGCTTTGGAGTATTAATTCCTTGTATTCAAACATCATTTCGGGTTTAAGCCAGCCTATTTTTAACCGGAGAAATCTTAAAACCCAGAAAGAAGTAGCTTTGGCTAGTCAGGAACAAGCGTTTATAGCATACCAAAAGAGTTTGATTACGGCTAGTAAGGAAGTTTCTGATGCCTTATACAATTACCAGAATGCTTCGCAAAAGATTGGCTTAAAAGAAAAGGAATTGGCTCTTTATGAGCAGTCTACTGTGTATTCCGAGGAGTTACTAAGGAACGGAATGGCCAATTATTTAGAAGTAATTACGGCTAAGCAAAACGCATTAAATGCCCAATTGACTGTGATAACTACTCAACTCCAAAAGCTTAATTCTACTGTGGAGTTGTATAGAGCCTTAGGTGGAGGTTGGAAGTGATAAAAATTATTTTTGTAAAGTAAAAGGCTTCCAAACTTGGTTTGGAAGCCTTTTTTTGCTCAGATTTAATCATTTTTTTACGTCATCATTCCTGATTCCTCTTTGGTTTTTGCGGACGCTGCCTTTCATTTCTCCGAATTTGTAGTTGAGGCTCACTTGTGCCGACCGGAAATAGTTTTGCTGCTCATAGTACTGTGTAAAATCGGGGCCAAAGCCTTCTGTAATATTTTTTCGGTACTTAGAGAAAGGATTACTGATAATCATGGAAACCGACAGTTTGTTTTTTACTACATCTTTGTTTACACTTAAAGACGAGTGGAAGTACCCAAGTCGCGTTTCCTGAATGTTAACAGATGGCCCATTATATCCTGCATTTACGTTCCACCGCCATCCTTTAGGGCTACGGAATCCCACGTTTCCGTGTGTGCCGTACATAGTTCCGCTATTTACTATCTCTTCTCCGTTTACTATGCCTTTTACTGTTCCCTTTGTCCACTGCCCGTTCAGACTGGCGTTCCAGACGCCTTTAAATTGGCGGTTTAGACTCACAATGATAACTGGCAGGAGTTGGGCCTTGCCTACATTGTCGTAAGAGTGTCGGCTGATGTTGGTTACGGCATCATACAGGATGACAGGAAATAGCATATCCTTTATATTTAGATACCCTACAGAAACATGGACAAAGGTCTTTCCAGAATAACTATATTTTATGCTTAAATCCTGCATTACAGAAGGGTGTAAGTCTGGATTCCCTGTCCGTTCTATGTTCGGGTTAGAGCGGTCTATAAATGGATTCAATTGGTAAATTCCGGGTCTTTGTATACGTTCCAAATAACTTAAACCAAGTGAATTTTTGCCCATTTTACGGTTGAAACTTAAGGTAGGCAAAAGGTTGTTGTATGCTTGGTGAACTTGTTGGTTAGCCGATTCGAAATCTGCATTTAAGGTCGTTCTTTCAAGGCGGAATCCACCAGAAATACTCCATTTGGCACTACTGTATCTGAAGGAACCGTATGCTCCATAAATGTTTTGAGAGTTGGTAAAGTTGTTTTCTGTTTCGTTACCTTGAAGAAAAGCACTGGTGTTGTTTCTAAGAATAGTCTTGATTCCACTTTCTACAACTAGCTTTTTAAAAGGATAGACATAATCTATTTGAGCTGTGTTTTCCCGTGTAGTTTGTTCATTCTCTTGTCTGTAATCTAGTAAATTATATCCTATTCTTTCAGTGAAGCTAATGTTGTTAAGAGCCATGTTGTTAGATTTAGAATATAAATAAGAGAAGGTTAGCATTCTGCTTTTATCCGCTTTTGAGTTTTTCTGGTAATTTATACCTGCATCCATTCCCGACCCATTTGCTTGTCCTTCATCCAATAGTTTGTAGGCTTGGATAATTTCGGAGTTTGAAGTAAGGTCTGAACTTTGTCTTTTGTTAGAAAAGTTTTTATTGCCG
Organism: uncultured Lacihabitans sp.; assembly: GCA_964489955.1. Taxonomy (GTDB): domain Bacteria; phylum Bacteroidota; class Bacteroidia; order Cytophagales; family Spirosomataceae; genus Leadbetterella. Next base: position 23,613 of record CAZBAV010000034.1, read on the forward strand.
TTGTAATTAAACTGGGCTGTCAAAAGGTTTAAGGTATCTATTTCAAAGCTGAGTTCCGTGCCAAGGTAGCCACTGGTAGAATTACTCTTTTGTCTTCCGGTTTGGATCAAAGAATTAGGGTTTTGCCTAATGCTATTTCTTTCGTTGGTATAAGAATAGAGTGGGTTGTAATACTTGCTGCCTCCTGCGAAAGTTGAGAGACCCCATTTTCCACGCTTTGCAGTAAGTGTACCGCCTAAGTTAGGACCTCCTATAGGGAATCTGTGGCTTGTGTTTATGTTTCCCATATAGCCGCTATCAAGCTGTTTATGTGTAATTATGTTTATAATTCCGGACAAACCTTCGCCGTCATATTTTGAAGGCGGAGTAGTGATGACTTCTATCCGCTTTATAGACGATGCGGGCATAGTTTTAAGTACATCTTTGTAATTCCTCATAAGCATAGCTGAAGGTCTCCCATTTATAAATATTCTAAAATCAAAGCTATTTTTTAACGACAGATTATCGTCGGCATCTAAGGACAGATAAGGAATTTTTCGCATCATATCCAGTACGTTCATTGCTTTGCTTTCAGGGTCGGCATCTAAATCGTAGCTGAGACGGTCTGCTTCTTGGATAATCAAGGGTTTAGTGGCCACTACTTTTACCTCAGCTAAAGTACTTGTACTAGGCTGTAAGAAATAAGTTTCTATTTGTGGACTTTCAGAAAAAGATAACTTTTTTTCGTAATTTTTGTACCCCACAGCAGTAATACGAAGGGTATAGTCTCCCGTGCTAATGGCTTCAAAACGAAATACCCCTTTTTCATTGGAGTATCCGGCTTTTATAACTTGGGAGTTTTGTAAAAGTGCTACGGTTGCAAATTCCAGAGGGATATTTTTAATAGAGTCCTGCAAAATTCCTTGGACTGTATGTTGTAAATTTTGGGCAACAGTAATTTGTCCTACACATAGTGTAAAGATTAAGAGTAATAGCTTTTTCATTAGTTTTTGGGCATGGATTATCCATGCAAATTGCTGGTATTTGCCTTAGAAAAGGAAATGAATTGGGAATGATTTTTTTGTAAAGAAGAGGATGTCCCGACGTGAAAATGTCGGGACGTATTTTTTCAGTTTTGCGTATCTGTATCCTTCTTTTCTATAAAGTAGCTAGCAATAAGACTAAGACCGCCACAAAGAAACATCATGGATGTAAAAGCTACACCACTTTCCATTCTAAACACTTTGTGTAAAAACTCTCCGGCAAGAATTCCTAAAGCTATTCCTACAGCTAGCATTCCGAGTTTGAGTGTAAAGTTGATAGAGGTTCTACCCGAACTAAAAATACTGGCATCTACTCCTTTGTCTATCATAGACATTCTTTCACGATGTTTGGCGGTAAAAAACACATATCCCAATATTGTTACTCCCGCTATAAGTGCTCCAAAGGTTTCTCCTGGTCCCATAGTATTAATCATTTTGTTTTGTACATATGACAGAACCAGTTTCTGAAAGGTTACACTATTTCTTCTGAAAGTTTATTTTTGGCAATGTATTGCTTATGGAATTGTTTGTGAAATAGCAGAAGAATATTTACGTTTTATCTTGCTCCGGTAAGTTTTCAGGATTTGTCCAATGCTTGCAGTAGATCTTTTACTAAGAAGTCAAAAGCATAGTTTAAATACTATATTTAGTACATATCACTAATTTCAGGCTAGTATATTAAATGGTACTCATACTAGAGTTCCACAGAATGTTACATTTAGGTATTCTAAAAAAAATAATCAGCCTACCAATAAATTGCAGCCGCGTAAATCTGAATTGTCAAACCGGCCGGAAATGGAAAACTGGTCATAATCGGAGGAGAATACACCCAAATCTTTTGTTTCTATGAATGAACAGGAGTCTATATTTGCCAGGTCTATCACATTTATTCCGCCGGTTTTTTGGTGAATATAGTCCTGTTTTTCTCCAACTGCAAAATGAGGGTAGAAAGAAAAGGGATCATTTACCTCTCTTATCAGCACTTTCATGCTCTTCGGTAAAGAAAACCAACCAGCTCCTTTGCTATATCCCTGCGATAGGAGTTCCGTCATGCCGTATTCAGAATGTATAGTAGGCACGCTCCACGCTTCGGTGAGTTGTTCGTGTAGCTCTTCTCTAATCAGTTCTTTTCGTTTACCTTTCATACCGCCTGTTTCCATCACAGTAAGCTTGTGTGAGACGGATTTTAATACTTCAGAAGCCTCTCTGTTTTCCGCCAGGTCAAGTAAGGCAAAGGTAACACCGAGCAAGAGCACTTTACGTTTATCTTTTGCTGCATCGGTTATTTGGTGCACCATTTCAAGAGGGTTGTCTAAAAAGAAGCCACCTAGGGTACTGAAGCTATGGTAAATAAAGTTCTGTACCATGTATACCAATGACGAATTATTTCGTTCCAGATAAGACGGAAGCAAAGCAAAAATATGGTAGTCCGTCAAAGGGCCGTAAAATTGCTCAAATGTGCTACGGCTGAGAGTCTCATATAAGGAAAGGTCAGATACATAGTGTTTGCTGGTTTCTGTGGAAGTGGTTCCACTACTGGCAAAGACCATTTGAGGTTCTTGTGGACCACTAAGTATTTGGTGGCTTTTAAAAAGCTCAATAGGTAAAAAGGGGATTTTTTCAATACGATCCACGACAGTAGGCGTTTTTTTTAAGCTTTGGGCGTACTGTCTGTAAATGGGATTTTGGGCATATTGGAATCTGAATACCTCCAACGCCAAGTCTTGAAACCCTCCGTTTTTTGGGTCTAGCTGAATTAAAGCCGACTTTAATTCTTGCCGAATGCTCATCTAATAGTATTTTTATTATTTTTACAAAAGTAAGTTTAAACTATGCGTTTTTTTAAGATTCTACTGCCAATATTCTGTTCACTACTTATTTTGGGCTGCTTTAGTGTGCCAGATTACCCGAACTCGCCTTCTAT
>CAZBAV010000034.1:26568-43308 GCA_964489955.1 uncultured Lacihabitans sp.
GAGTTTGCTAAGATTATTTCTGTACCCAGGTTAGATCAGTTTACCGGAGGATACAAAGACTCTGTGGTAATCTCAGTAAAGTTTAAGGATGGCGATGGAGACTTAGGTTACGAGCAGTGGGAGATAGACTCATTAAGAAAAAATGGCGATGGCTATAATTATATCGTAAAGCAGTATAGGAAGAACCGTGGGGTTTATGAACCTTTTACCACAGCAGATTCACAATCTGGATATTTTCACCGCCTTTTCTCAGATAAGCCAGGTCCTTTGGAAGGAACTTTACATTATAGCGGAGTGGAAATTTACCACGCATTTTATCCATATAGAAATGATACACTTAAGTTTGATATTACCATTCGTGACAGGGCGGGAAATGCAAGCAATACCATTACTACGGACTCGATAATTGTAAAAACCCTGTGACATATGAATAGATTGCTTACTGTTTTTATCTCTTTTTTTGTTTTAGCGTGTAAAGTATCCGAAGGTCCATCACATTTAAAAAAGGGCAAGGAATTAGCAGATAAATATATTATTGCTGATGGGCATGTAGATTTACCCTATAGGCTCAAGGTGCTAAATTTTAAACTCGAAAAAGAGTTTGTTGGTATTCCAATAGAAAGTAAGAATGGCGATTTTGACTATGTGAGAGCAAAAAAAGGAGGTTTGGATGCTCCCTTTATGTCCATATACATTCCTGCAAATAAGACAGTTTCTGAAGCCAAATTGTTGGCTGACTCTCTTGTTGCGATGATAGATTACATAGGGAAAGAGAATCATGAGTATTTTGAGGTAGCACGAACACCATCTGAGATACAGAGTATTGTTTCTAAAGGGAAAATAGCCTTACCCATGGGTATGGAAAACGGGTCTCCCATTTCGGAAATTGGAGACGTGGCGTTATATAGAAATAAGGGCATAAGTTATGTTACGCTTACGCACTCTAAGGATAATGACATAAGTGACTCCAGCTATGATACTACAGGTACTTGGGGAGGTTTAAGTCCGTTTGGTAAGGAGGTAGTAGCAGAAATGAATAGAGTGGGCATGATGGTAGATGTTTCGCATATTTCAGATAAAGCTTTTTATGATGTTTTGGGCATTACAAAAGTACCGGTAATAGCATCACACTCTTCCGCAAGGAAATTTACACCTGGTTGGGAGCGGAACATGTCTGACGAGATGATTGCCGAAATGAAAAGGAATGGGGGAGTGATAATGGTCAGTTTTGGAACCACTTTCCTAGATTCAGAAGTTGCTGCTCGCCGTACTAAGTATTATGGAAAATTAGTGGGAGAGCTGCGGGCCAAAGGTGTTAGAGAGGATCAGGTAAATGAAGAGGCTAACAAGATTTTGGCTAAGGATAAAAGTGTGTTCTCAGACGTTTCTCGGGTGGCGGATCACATAGATCATATCGTGTCTATAGCAGGTGTTGACCATGTGGGGTTTGGCTCTGACTTTGATGGGGTAGGAGATACGTTGCCAACGGGATTAAAAGACGTGGCAGACTACCCTAACCTGTTAGCGGAGTTAGTAAGAAGAGGTTATTCCGATAAAGACATAGAAAAAATCTGTTCCGGAAACGTTTTTAGGGTTTGGAATCAAATATTAGATTACGCTAAAAAATAATCTGCTTACAAAAGGCTGTCAATTTGAGCTTGTATTCGCTTTGCTTTTTCCTTAGAATCTTTTTGTATTTCTAGGATTTCTGTTGCTGGTAGCTGCTTTTGAGAATGGTGTTCATGCGAGTGGTCGTCGCCTTGAAGGTGTATATGGGGAAAGCCTGGCACTTCTAAAATGTCTTTCTTCCAATCTAGGTATTCCTTTTTAATTAATGCGGCATCCGCTTTATGTATGGCTAAACTATCTAAGGTTGGTATTTTAGAAATTATGTCTTTTTGTATATCCCTCAGCTCTTTGTGTATTTCATAGGCCTCCGATAATATTTCTTTATCCTTATCCTTAGAGCAAGATATAAACGTAATGGCCGCAAGTAGGAAATAGGTTAGTGTTCTCATATGTTCTCTATTTTAGTTATCAATACTCTTTTGTTGTATTAGTTAAAACTTACTTGGTCTTTCTATTTAAAACTCTTTCTATGTGTTTTTGTTTCATGACCTCTTCTTCTGTCTTAAAAGCATTTGTATGAAAGTAGAGATACATACCAAAGGTAAGTGCAGTGAATAGGATAAAAATCACACGTTTTAATTTGATTTGACTGATTTGGTTAGACTTGTTATTGTAAAGGTAGTATACGGAGTAAAGCGTACTGACAATATAAAATACCAACACCCAAGAAGTGTAGGACTTTAGTGTGAAGTACAAAGCAAAACTCCCTCCGAGGCTAAGAATTAGTGGAAGTCCACAACAAAGCGTATGTAAGAGTAGCATAGAGACGATGTTCAACGCAATTCCTTGCTTTTTTATCATACTATTTTTTTTCTTGCAAATATAATATGTAATTTTGCAAATGCAACAACGTTGCAAAAAAATAATTAATGATATCTTTGTCCATTGTAGAGAAGGAATAAGTAGTAAACTGATTCGTTTTTGATATTTTAACAGGAGTTTTTTATCGCCAGTTTAAGCGAGACCTGTAGATAGGATAGACTATAGAGTAATTAGATGTAGAAACCCTTCATTTTTTTGAAGGGTAGGTATAACGCTAATAAATAATAAAATATGATGAAGCCTCTTTTGTTGTTTGCGATTATGTCCATTTTTTGGACGGACACTATTGGATGGAAGGATCTTACAGATGTCAAGTTCAAACGGAAGTTTATAGAGAAAGAAGATATGTATTTTCTGTTTCCCACGTTTGGTCCAAAGGTAAAGGCTTTGGAAGGAAAGGAAATTAAAATAAAAGGGTATATGATTCCTTTAAATCCTGCAGAAAACATTTATGTGCTCTCCGCCACTCCTATGGCTCAGTGTTTCTTTTGTGGAGGATCTGGACCAGAGACTATCATTGAGTTAAAGCTTAAGACCAAAAGGAGATATAATACAGATGAGGTCTGGACCGTCAAAGGTGTGTTTAGACTTAATGCCGATAATTTGGAAGAGTGTAATTATATCCTGGACGATGCGGAGCCAGTGATAAAGCACTAAGTCCCCTTTTGTGAAGTAAACTTGCTTCTAACTAGTCCAAATTGATTTTTTGGACTAATTTTTTTATTTTTTGAACTTGGGCAATCTTGATTCTCCTATTTATTTACATCACCTTTACAGCGTAAATCTATAACTATGGCAAACAAAACACTTTTTGACAAAGTTTGGGACGCCCATGTGGTACGCAGTATCCAAGATGGCCCAGACGTACTTTTTATTGACCGCCACTTTATACATGAAGTAACAAGTCCGGTAGCTTTTCTTGGGTTAGAAAATAGAGGAATTGGGGTAAAATATCCATACAGGACTTTTGCTACAGCTGACCATAATACACCCACTGTTAATCAACATTTACCCGTAGAAGATCCACTTTCTGCGAATCAGCTGCAAGCATTGGAGACCAATACAGCGAAATATGGTATTTCTCATTGGGGTTTGGGTCACAATAAGAACGGTATCGTTCATGTGGTGGGGCCAGAGAACGGCATTACCTTACCGGGTATGACCATTGTTTGCGGTGACTCACATACTTCTACTCACGGTGCGTTTGGTTGTATAGCGTTTGGTATTGGTACTTCTGAAGTAGAAATGGTACTGGGTACGCAATGTATCATGCAGCCTAAGCCTAAGAAAATGCGGGTTACTATAAATGGTAAGCTGGGCAAAGGAGTAACACCAAAAGATGTTACATTATTTATTATAGCTCAGATTTCTGCTTCTGGTGCCACAGGATATTTCGCCGAATACGCCGGTGAAGTATTTGAAAACATGAGTATGGAAGGCCGAATGACGGTTTGTAATATGTCTATAGAAATGGGTGCCCGTGGTGGTATGATAGCTCCGGACGAAACTACCTTCGCTTTTTTGAAAGGCCGCGAAAAAGCTCCTAAAGGAGCAGAGTGGGATAAGTGGGTAGAGCACTGGAAGACTCTAAAAACAGACAATGGAGCAGAGTTTGACCTTGAACTTAACTACCCGGCCGAAGATATAGAGCCTCAAATTACTTTTGGTACTAATCCAGGCCTAGGTCAAGGTATATCTCAGCCTATTCCGTTAGCCAATAAAGTACTGGATGGTGAAGCCAGCTACAAGAAGTCATTGAATTATATGGGCTTCCAAGAGGGCGAAAGCATGATAGGTAAAGAAGTTGATTATGTCTTTCTAGGCAGCTGTACTAATGGTCGTATAGAAGACTTTAGGGCTTTTGCATCAATTGTAAAGGGACGTAAAAAGGCAAGCAATATAACCGCTTGGTTGGTTCCTGGCTCTCACCAAGTAGAGAAAGACATCCGTGAAGAAGGTATTTATGATATCTTGGTAGATGCAGGCTTTGAGCTACGTCAGCCTGGGTGTTCGGCTTGCTTGGCTATGAATGACGACAAGGTGCCGGCTGGAAAACTTGCCGTTTCTACTTCTAACAGAAACTTTGAGGGGAGACAAGGACCAAACTCCAAAACCCTATTAGCGTCGCCATTGGTTGCCGCCGCTGCTGCGGTTACGGGAGTAGTTACAGACCCAAGAGAGCTTTTATAATTGATAATAATAAATGATTAGTAATGAAGGTTAAATGTTGCAGATTTAGCTCGGAACTCACCACTCATTGCTTAAAACTTAAATAAAATGGCATACGATAGTTTCAATATATTAAAGTCTACCTGTGTTCCTTTACCTTTAGAGAACGTAGATACAGATCAGATCATACCAGCCCGTTTCCTAAAAGCAACGAAAAGAGAGGGCTTTGGAGACAACCTTTTCAGGGATTGGAGATACAATGGTGACGACACACCCAAAGCAGATTTTGTGTTAAACAATCCTACTTATTCGGGTAAAATCCTTGTGGCAGGACGTAATTTCGGCTCTGGCTCCAGTCGGGAACACGCTGCTTGGGCCATTTACGATTATGGATTCAGATGTGTGATTTCAAGCTTTTTTGCAGACATTTTTAAAGGAAACTCCTTAAATGTTGGAATCTTACCAGTAACTATAAGCCCGGAGTTTCTAGATAAAATTCTGAAAGCTATAGAAGCAGACCCAAACACAGAAGTAGAGGTAAATCTACCAGAGCAAAAAGTCACCTTACTTGTTACGGGTGAGAGCGAATCATTCCAGATAAATGGATATAAGAAGAATAACCTGATTAATGGTTTTGATGATATAGATTATCTCGTTTCTATAAAGGAAGAAATAGACGCTTTTGAGAAAACCAGGATATAAATACGCTTTGGGGCAGTTTGAGAACAAATGGGCAGAATAGAAATAATGGACACCACCCTTCGGGATGGAGAACAAACAAATGGTGTATCCTTTTCGGCAGCTGAAAAATTAGCACTTGCTAAAATACTTTTAAGTGATGTAAAAGTAGACCGCCTAGAGGTGGCTTCGGCCAGAGTTTCAGACGGGGAATTACTTGCTGTAAAAGGAATTACTAATTGGGCTAATGAAACAGGCTTCCTAGAAAAAATAGAGGTACTTACCTTCGTAGACGGGCTGGCCTCTATAGAGTGGATGGAAAAAGCTGGGGCAAAAGTAATGAATTTACTAACCAAAGGTTCCCTAAACCACCTCACGCACCAATTGGGTAAAACTCCGGAACAACATTTTGCGGAGATTGCCCATGTAGTAGAAGAGGCAGGAAAACGAGGTATTTCAGTAAATGTTTATCTGGAAGACTGGAGTAACGGTATGCGTCACTCCAGGGATTATGTGTTTTCGTTTCTAGATTTTCTAACTAGCCTCCCTTTAAAGCGAATACTTTTGCCCGATACTTTAGGGATTTTAACTCCGGAAGAAAGCTTTGCTTTTGTACAGGAAATTGTGAAAAAGTATCCGCTTTCGCATTTCGATTTCCATGCCCACAATGATTATGACCTTGGAACGGCTAATGCTCTAGCAGCTATCCGGGGCGGAGCAAAAGGTCTCCACTTAACCGTAAATGGTATGGGAGAGCGTACAGGAAATGCCACCCTGGCTAGTACTGTAGCAGCCATCAACGATTTCTTGCCGGAATTTTCTACGGGTGTTTCAGAAGCCTCACTATATTCAATAAGTAAAATGGTAGAAACGTTTTCGGGTATGAGGGTGCCAGAAAACAAGCCAATTGTAGGTGAGAATGTATTCACTCAGACGGCTGGTGTGCATGCCGATGGTGACAAAAAGAATAACCTTTACGTAAGTGAGCTTACGCCGGAGAGGTTTGGCCGTAAAACTTCCTACGCTTTGGGCAAAACCTCGGGTAAGGCTAACATAGAGAAGAATCTTCAGGATTTGGGAATTACGCTCAATGATGAAGAGCTGAAGAAGGTTACGGCACGGGTAATTGCTCTTGGCGACCGTAAAGAAAATGTTACAAAAGACGATCTGCCCTATATTATTTCAGATGTGTTGGACAGAGAGTCTTTGTCCGAAAACATTAAGATTTTAAACTATGTACTTACACATTCTAAAAACCTGAAGCCTTCTGCAACTCTCTTAATAGAAATAGGTGGGGAAGTCTTTCAGGAAAGTGCACAGGGTGATGGCCAGTACGATGCATTTATGAATGCCCTTAAACATGTTTTTAAGAAGAAGGGAGTAGATTTACCGCAACTAACGGATTACTTTGTACGTATCCCTCCTGGCGGGAAGACAGATGCCTTATGCGAAACCATTATCACATGGGATATTCAAGGGAAAAACACAAAAACTCGTGGCTTAGACTCAGACCAAACGGTTTCTGCCATAGAGGCCACTCAAAAGATGCTAAACTTAATTTCTGTTTAATAATACGGCTGCTTACTTGCTGTAGCTAAATAAAAACTTAAAATTTATATTGATGAAAAAACACATATTGGTAGTTCCTGGTGACGGTATCGGGCAAGAAGTGACCCAAGTAGGAAAGAAGGTTTTGGAGAAGATTGCTACTAAGTTCGGGCATGATTTTACGTATGATGAAGCTCTAATCGGACACGTGGCAATAGAAGCTACAGGAGAGCCGCTCCCGGATGAAACACTAGAAAAAATGCGTGCTTCTGATGCCGTTCTTTTTGGGGCTGTGGGTCATGCAAAATATGATAACGATCCTCATGCTAAAGTAAGACCAGAGCAAGGATTGCTAAAAATGCGTAAAGAATTGGGCTTGTTTGCAAATTTGCGTCCTATAAAATTGTTCGATGAGTTACTTTCTGCATCCAGTATTAAGCCCGAAATACTAAAAGGGGCTGATATCCTTTTCTTTAGAGAGCTTACTGGGGATGTATATTTTGGAAAAAAGGAGCGTGATGCAGATTCTGCTTCAGACCTAATGATTTACCACAAATACGAAGTAGAAAGAATAGCTCGCAAGGCTTTTGAAGCGGCTATGACTCGTGGTAAAAAGCTGATGTCTGTGGATAAAGCCAATGTGCTGGAATCTAGCAGACTTTGGAGAGAAACCATAAATGAAGTAGCTCAGGATTATCCGGAGGTAAAGGTGGAACACCAATTTATAGATGCAGCAGCAATGTTGCTAGTAAAAGACCCTAAGCGTTTCGATGTGGTAGTATTAGGAAACCTTTTTGGTGATATCTTGACTGATGAGGCCTCGCAAATAGCAGGTTCAATGGGAATGCTGGCATCTGCTTCTGTGGGTGAAAGCACAGGTGTTTATGAGCCTATACACGGTTCGGCACACGATATTACAGGAAAGAACTTAGCTAACCCTATGGCTTCTGTGCTGTCTGCGGCTTTACTTCTCGATATTTCATTTGGTTTAAAAGAAGAATCGGAAGCCGTGATAGCAGCCGTAGATCAAGTCTTGAAGGATGGTTTCCGTACTGGAGATATTGCCGATGAAACCACTCCTAAAGATAAAATCCTAGGAACGATAGAAATGGGAGAAGAAATCTTAAAGAGATTATAATCTTAGATTAGATAAACAAAAAACGGGAGCATTTGCTCCCGTTTTTTTATTGTTGGCTTATTATCTCAATATCAAACACCAAAGGCATGTTTGGCGGAATGCTCGCGTTTCCGTTAGCTCCATATCCTATAGCCGATGGAAGAATAGCCGTAGCCTTTTCTCCAACACGCATTAGTTTTAAAGCTTCAGAAAAACCAGGAACTACACCAGCTACAGCGAAAGTTGCTCCCGCAGTAGATACGTTTTGGTCAAAGATAGAGCCGTTTGTATACTTACCCGTATAGCGTACAGTAACATTGGCTTTTGTAACCAAACTGTCTGTAGTAGTATGGGTTTTCTTTATTGCCAATCCTGTAGATGTAACTTGGTCTGCTACAAACTTGTTTTTACTAATAAAATATGCAATTTGCTGACTCTCATTTAATCTACTATGGAGTCTAGACGTAATCTTCAAAATAGCGTTGTTCTCTACTCCAGACGGAGGCGTAGTACCATAACCTAAGCTAGATGGAATTAAGAAAGTAGCATTTCCTCCTATTCCATGAATACTTGTGGTTACCTGTATACCCTGTATTTTTTTAGAGTATGCGTCTGTGCCAGGATATATCATAGCAGAGTCTTCACTAAGCACAGGGCGGTTATCCAAAGTGCTTATGGCATAAGAAACCAAGTAGGCATCAAGTACATTACCTGTGAAAACAGTATCCCCGCGAGTATCAAAAGTGGCATATACCGGATACCAATCACCGTACCTTTGGTCATAGAATTCAAATTTACGGGCATTAACGCCGTTAGATTTGAAATACTCCTCCATAAGTTTTCCTTGCTCTCTATTTAGTATTGTGATATCCGATTCTGGTAAATCTTTAACACAAGAGCTTACGATGCCTCCAAGAACTAAAAATAAGAATACTTTTTTTAACATGTTACTTTTTTTCTTTTACTGTAATTTCAAACACAAGCGGTGTGTTGGGAGCTATTGGACCCGATCCCATTTCGCCATAACCTAGTTCAGACGGAATGATAAAGGTACTTTTTCCACCAACCTTCATAGTCTTTAACGCTATACCCCACCCTGGTATTATACCGGGTGCGTCAACAACTAGAGGAAAAGATGATTGGTCAAAGATTTTATGGTCCATAAATTTACCTACATATGCTACTTCTACCGTATCTCCTGCTTGTACTTGTGGACCCGTACCAACTGTATTCTCAACATAATGAATTCCGCCTGTTGTAGTTTGCAAAGCGTTTTTCATATTCTTGGCCACATATTCCTTGATATACTTCGGCTCATTGGCTTTGTTGTCAGCAATTTCTTTCTTACGTTCTTCTTCTGACTGCACTTTATGCATCCTTACCACAAAGTGGATATCAGAACCAGCACCAATTTCAACAGGAACGGGCTGTCCAATATATTTAAACAAAGTGTCTGCTTTTACAAGCACCGTAGCACTATCTCCTTCAGAAATATGGAAAAGTCCGTTTTCAAAAGAACCTTTAAATTGGCCTTTCATAAGAGGAGCAGTAATGGGAACACCTTGTTTGTAAGAACTTTGCAAAACAGAATCTTTGGCTGTTTTTATTTCTAAATCAAAGTTTATGATGTCTCCTTCTTTAGGAAGTCTCTTTGATTTACCTTTTTCGTGGTAAACAATGCGGTCTCCATCCTCTGTTGTAGAAACCTTGTACTTATTGCAAGCAAATACGCTTGCTAATACTAATGCAAATAGTGCAATTCTTAATTTCATTATTGTAGTTTTAAAAAAAGATCAAATACTTATTTTGGTTGCGAAAGTAATTTTGTTTTGAATTCGGGCAGCAAAGTTAGGAATTTTTCTACAGTTTCTTCCAATGTAAGTGTACTTCTACCACCGGAAGCATTTTTATGCCCTCCACCTTCAAAATACTTACGGGCAAGCTCTTCCACTGAGAAATTGTGGATAGAACGGAACGATATCTTTATTATACCGTCTCTTTCCGCAAATAGTACAGACATGGCCACCCCCTCAATAGTAAGACCATAATTCACCAAGCCATCTGTATCTCTTGGATTTGAGTTAAATCTCTCAAATTCTTCTATGGTAAGTGTTATGTAAGCTACTCGGTACTCGGGAAGATAGACCAGCTTATTATCCAATACATAACCTAGGAATTTTAGCTTTTCAAAAGGCTTGTTGTCATACAGCTGTCGGTGTACTTCGTTAGGGTTAACTCCTTTGGCAAGTAGTGCCGCAGCAATAAGGTGTACTTTAGGCGTAGTAGAAGGAAACCTGAAAGACCCGGAGTCGGTTAATAGACCAGTGTACAAACAAGTGGCAGATTCCAAACCAATAAGATTAGTTTGCCCCAAATCCTCAATCATCGAGTAGACTAGTTCGCATGTAGAGGATGCTTTTACGTTCCAATAATAGAGTGTTCCGAAATCTTCTGGATTTTCGTGGTGATCTATAATAATTTTTATAGCAGGAGAGGCTAGTACCTCATCTGCCATATCTTTTAAACGCGAAGCAGAAGAAAAATCTAAGCAGAAGATGCAGTCAGCTTCTTCAATCTGTGTTTTGTACTTACCTTTAGCATATACTTGTATGTCGGGTACTCCCGGTATCCATGCAATATATTCTGCATAATCTGTCGGACTAATAACGGTTACGTTTGTACAACCCCGTTTTTCCAAAAAAAACTTTAAGCCAAGAGAGGAACCAAATGCATCGCCGTCGGGACTTTGGTGGCAAGTAATAATTATTTTAGAATTAGGTAAAACAAGGTTTTGGAATTGTTCTAACCCGCTTTGGCTTTTAGTAAAGTACCGCTCCATGAATGGTTTTAATGTTCAACATAATAGTATAATAGTAAGGGCTTGTGTGCCCTTACTATCGGATTAAGGTTACATAACCCTTAAATTCTTTTGTGCTTCCTTCTACTGAAAGTCTCTCGAAATCAACAGAAATGGTGTAGTAGTATGTTCCTGAAGGCAGGTCTTTCCCTGAATTGTCTTTACCGTCCCATTCAATTGTTTCAGACACGATCTCTCTTACCCGTAAACCATGTGCATTAAAAACGCTAATCCTTGTTTGTTTAATAAAGGCAGCACAACGCATGGGGGTGAAGGTGTCATTTTTGCCGTCTCCATTGGGTGAAAACACATTCGGGAATGTCAGAGTCTCACAATTGTCGAAACAGATTTGATTGCTTCTCATACTAGTTAGACCGAGCGAGTTTTTGGCTTCTATCACATAGCAACCCGCAAACCCATCTTTTCGGTTTCTACGGTGTGTGAACACATTTCCTGAACTTACACTAGCCACCAATTGAGGTTCCTGTAATTCGTATCTAGAGTAGTAAATATCGTAAGAAACAATATCTGTACGGCATGGCTCCCCATCCGCTTCAGCAGGGTTACTCCATGTTATTTGATTTACAAACGTGTTATCATTACAAAAATCCGCAGGGTCAAGACGTGAACAATCAAAGGTAGCTGATGCATTCAGCGTTGGAGTACATGGTGGAGACCTGTCCAGCGGAACGGCACATGCTACCTGCGATTTATTGGGTAGTATGCCCAGCATCTGTAAGTCCTCATATTGCCCGTGTGTAAGCACATAGTAGCAGTATTCTTCGCCGTTTTCTAGTGTTTGTGATATGTCGCCATCTTCAAGCTCTGTGTCTTCTCCTGTATCTGTAAAACGGAAAGTTGCTTGATCTCCTACATCAATTTTCTTTACAAGATTATAAATCTCCGGATTGCTAGGGTTTTGCCTATATACGTAATGCTTTTGGTTGTTATTGCTCCAGCTGGTGTTGGCTTCCCAACTCAAAGGCACGGATTTATCTCCCGTAACTGCGGATAACTTAACGCTAGAAGAAGGGTTAGATGAACCAGTAAGAGTGGTGCCACTTGTATAGAACTCTACTTTATATCGGTACACTAGGTCTCGGGTATTAAGATTTTGATCTAAAAACAGTGTATCTGCCGGGTTAACAAAGGTAGTAGTTTGGGTATGGACTACTTGGTAGTTATCTCCTCCAATTCCTGTAGCACGATATAGACGATACTGAAATGATCCTACTAAAGAGCTAAGATCTACACCAATAGGTTTTGACCATGACACCTGAATTTTACCACTAGTGGTGGATGTTTCCTCTACCGAGACTTTGGTAATGACACTAGAACCACTTTTAAAGTCTGCTCCAATACAGAACTCAATAGATGGGGCACTCCTAAGGTTAATAAATGTGTTTTCTGCAATTTCTGTTACAAGCCTGTAACTATAAATTTCGCCTTTCTCTATTTTGGTATCTGTAAATGTGGTTTGGGTGGCAGGAACTTCTCCAATAAGGGTGTAACCCCATGATGCAGGCATACCAGGAGAACAGAGTCCAGGGTTGAGTCCGCTACAGCCATTTTTGCGATAGACTAAGATTTTTGCATTCTCTTTACAAGCTCCAGGTGCGGTCCACGTGAGTACATTACCCGCATCGCTTTCTACTGCGGTGAGTGCCTTAGCCCGTGGAGGTAAGATTTTTATATTCGTAGTTTTTATGTCAACTAGCTGAGTAGAGAACCTGCCAGGGGTGTCTTCTACTTTAAAAACTACATTGTAAGGTTGCTCCCTTGCGTGGGCACAGTTAGTCACCCACTGGAACGTACCCGTGACTCTACTTATATTGGGTGTAGATGTAAATTTGGCAGGCTCTGGAGCAACCATTTGCACCACATTTCCACCGGCATCAATGTTGTATACACCACCTGTAGAAGATAGACGTAACTGTTGCTGGTTGGGGTCTTCTCCGATCACCTCGAATTCTATGGTTTCTCCCGCCTCAACACATATTTCATCAGGGACAGTTATTTTGGGAGGTAAATTGTCTGTTTCTACCACGATTATCTGCATATCCCGCACAATTTCACCTATTTTTATATATGTTCCATCGAAGCCTTTCCGCCATTCTTCTACCACAAAAGCCACATTGTATTGACCTGCCTGTCGGGGGACATCCCATATTAAATCACCGGTTCTTGGATTTATAGTGAGTGTTGCTGGACCTGTCCCTGCTTGGTTTAGCACAGGACTGGTTCCTATACTAGTGGGTTCTAGGTATTCATTAATAAATTCGCCTTGGCCAGTTTCTTGCCCTAGATCTCGCCTCGGAACGGTAAGCTTATAGGAAAGTGAGTCTCCGTCCATATCAAACGCACCTGGGTTATGTACATACCTATGACCCACAGCCGCCGAATCAAGAGGAGGATTAAACAATATAGGAGAAGAATTAAAACCAATGTTAGAGTTAATAAGTATGGAAGTTTGAACAAAAAAGCTGATGTTTTGGGAGTCACCACTAAAGTTTACCGTATTTTGGTTACGGTTTACTATACCGCAACCGATGGTGTAAAATCCCGGTGCAGGAAAGGTGTAGGTTGTGTCATACACGTTCCGTACTGTACTATTATTTAATACAACTTTCTGCTTTCGGGTTACAGTAAGCCTTTCTATGGTATTAGTGGCAAAGCCGAAATTGAAATGTACTCTTTCTTGGGCATCATTTGCCGCTTTGCCGCCTATTTCATCTGTATAGGTTACAAGAGTAACTCTGTAAGTAAGTTGGGTTGTAGAAACCCTTGTAATAGTGATTTCACCAGCCCTCAAGTGTGTAGCAAAGCTAATGGCCGGAAACAAGAAACAGAAAACTAGCAGGATGTATCCTTTTTTCATCTAGTATATATTTTACGGTTAACCCCTTTGGATTTAACGAAGCTTTATCTGAAATATTCTATTTATTTGGCAGCCATACGTATGGCTCCATCTAAGCGAATTACTTCGCCATTTAACATGGTGTTTCCAATAATGTGTTTTACTAAGTCTGCATATTCCGAAGGCTTGCCCAAACGAGAAGGGAATGGGACTTGGCTCCCTAAGGAGTCCCTCACTTCTTGGGTATAACCCGCTAGTAAGGGAGTTTCAAAAATCCCAGGGGCAATGGTCATTACTCTTATTCCTACTCTGGCCAACTCCCTTGCGATTGGCAATGTCATGGCTACAATACCGCCTTTAGATGCCGAGTAAGCGGCCTGCCCTATTTGGCCTTCATATGCAGCTACAGAAGCGGTATTAATGATAATTCCCCTTTCGCCACCTTCATCTGGAATGTTGTTCTGGAAGTGTCCAGCTGCTAATCGAAGCGTATTGAAACTGCCCACCAGGTTCACATCTATAATCTTTTTGAAAAAAGCCAAATCGTGGATACTTTCTCGACCAAGGATTCTTTTTGCGGGGCCCAAACCTGCACAATTAATTAGACCATGTAAGTTTCCAAATTTAGAAATAGCTTCTTTAAGAGCACTTTCTACCTCACTTTCGCTTGTGATATCAGTTTTTACGAACAACGTAGAATCTCCTAAGTCTTTCTCGAGGTCAGTCCCTTGTGCCTCATTAATATCTAATATTACTGCACGTCCCCCGTTCTCCAGAATCATCCGCGTAGTTGCTTCACCCAAGCCAGAGGCTCCACCGGAAACTACAAAAGTATGGTTTTGTATTTGCATGCCAACTCATTTTAGTTGTAAAAATAGCGTTTTTGTTGATACTAGCGAGAAAGCCCCTGTAAAAATTAAGTTCTTATTAGTGGTTTTAATCTACAAAAGCTTCCCAAAGTATTTCAATAGGGTGGTATGCAGTTTTAGATGTTCCGTCATGTATTTGGTGTCTGCAACTGGTTCCTGCAGCTGCTATAATCACGTCGGACTCTTGCTTCCTTACCGTTGGGAAAAGGACTAACTCCCCAATTTCCATCGATAGGTTGTAGTGTTCTTTTTCATAGCCGAAAGAGCCGGCCATGCCGCAGCATCCACTCGGGATTAGTTGAACTTGATAATTTTTGGGTAAGCCCAACATTTTCTTACTGGGCACTAAAGAGCTTACCGCTTTTTGTTGGCAATGTCCGTGAAGTTTTATGAGCTTTTTCTCTTCTGTAAACAGAGTGGAGTTTATTTCTTTTTTATCTACTAAGCTACCAATGAATTCCTCAAAAGTCAGGACATTTTTTGCTAGTTCTGCCGCTTTTTTAGATAGATTTTCGGGTACAAGATCTGGGTACTCATCCCTGAAAGTTAATATAGCACTTGGCTCTATACCTATCAAGGGACTATCTTGTGATACATGAGGAGCAAAGCATTCAACATTGGCAGTTGCCAATTCTTTAGCTTGGTTTAATAAACCCTTTGACAGGTAAGACCTGCCAGAATCTACATGCTCTAGAGCGTCAACAGAAAAACCTAACTTTAGGAGAATTTTCACTGCTTTCTTGCCAATCTCTACGTCGTTATAGTTGGTAAACTCATCTATAAACAAATAGATTTTTTTATCAGAGTCACCTGCTCGCTGTCCATACTCTTTAGTAAACCACGTTTTTAGTGTTTCCTTACCAAGTAAGGGCATAGTTCGTTTGGGATGGAAACCTACTAATGTATTTGCGATTTTCCTTAGGTTTTGGTTTTTAAAAACAAAGTTGTAGAGAGACGGAACTTTGGATGCTATGCGGTTTAATTTAGGATAATTTCCTACCAGCCATGAGCGTATAGGTACGCCGTTATCTTTGTAATACTGATGCAAAAACTCCATTTTTAGTTTGGCCATATCCACATTAGACGGGCACTCAGACTTACAAGCTTTACAAGCTAAACAAAGATCCAGAACTTCTTTTATTTCTGAGGAGTCAAAGCGGTTGATTTTATCGGAGCGTGTAAGGGTCTCCCTTAAGATATTCGCCCTGGCTCTTGTGGTATCTTTTTCGCTTTTTGTGGCCATATAAGAGGGGCACATTGTACCACCACTTAAGTGGCTTTTACGACAATCTCCCGA
The DNA here is from genome assembly GCA_964489955.1 of uncultured Lacihabitans sp. Taxonomy (GTDB): domain Bacteria; phylum Bacteroidota; class Bacteroidia; order Cytophagales; family Spirosomataceae; genus Leadbetterella. The sequence continues at coordinate 42,412 of CAZBAV010000034.1, forward strand.
ACCATTGCATTGTTCGGCATGCTGCAAAATATCTTGATCTTTAAAACGGAAAGTAGTATTGAATTCAGGAGTTTTTTGGCCTGGGTAATATCTTAAAAACTCATCCATAGGAGGAGTGTCTACTATCTTGCCGGCATTAAATATGTGTTTCTTGTCCCAAACGTTTTTTAACTCTTTAATGAGTTGGTAATTGTGATCACCAATTTGTTCTTTAATAAACTCACCTCTTAAACGGCCATCACCATGTTCTCCCGAAAGCGATCCCTTGTATTTTTTTACAAGGGTAGATATTTCTTCGGCAACCTTTCTAAACTGAGCCTTTCCTTCATGGGTCTTCAGGTTTATTATTGGTCGTAAGTGCAATTCCCCTGTACCAGCATGGGCATAATGTACGCAGAACATTCCATTTTCATCCAGAATTATGTTAAATTCTGCTATGAAATCAGGTAAATCTTGGACGTCTACGGCCGTGTCCTCTATTACAGCTACTGCTTTTTCGTCTCCCGGGAGGTTAGAAAGTAAGCCCAAACCAGCTTTTCGTAAAGACCATATTTTCTTTACGTCTGAACCTAAAATAAGGGGGAAGTGGTAGCCAAAGCCCTTTTCTCTCATTTCGGTTTCTAAGAGTGCTGCTACTGTCCTGATCTCTTCTTCCGTATCACGCGATATTTCTACACAAAGAATAGCACCCGGATCTCCTTCTACAAAAAAGCGGTTGGCCGATTGCTCTTTATTTGCCTTGGTACATTCCAGTATGTAATGGTCTATTAGCTCTACCGCCGATGGGGAATAATCAAGTGCGACAAGATTTGCCCGAAGGGATTCGTCCACGGTTTGGCAGTGTACTGCCACCACGCCCTGGTAAGCGGGAGGCAGAGGGTTTACATGTATTTTTAG
>CAZBAV010000035.1:0-21206 GCA_964489955.1 uncultured Lacihabitans sp.
TCGGTTATGAACATTAATGTCCCTTCTGAACCCGCTATAAGTTTACAGAAATTAAAAGGTTCTGTAGATTCAGGAGTGAAAACATCGGTTTCAAGCAGCTCATCAATAGCATATCCGGTGTTTCTCCTAGTGATCGTACGTTTAGGGAACTGTGAACGTATTTCATCCTGATTATCCAGATTTTGAAGCGTCTTGAAGATATGTACGTAGATTTTTTCTTCCAGTGACCAACTCTTTTTTTCGTGGATGGATCTTATCCTTCTTATGAAATCTTCTTTTGAGACGTCGGTAAAAGTTACAAAACTGCCGTCACTTAAAAAACCACTTACTTCTAATAGGTGGTCTCTGGCACTGCCATATACAATGGAGTTAGAACCACATGAATTGTTGCCTACCATGCCGCCAATCATAGCCCGATTGGCCGTGGAAGTTTCCGGGCCATAATATAAACCATATGACTTCAGGTGCATGTTTAATTCATCCCTAACCACGCCTGGTTGGAGTCTTACCCAAGCTTCTTCCTTGTTTACTTCTAATATTTGGGTAAAAGTGCGAGAAATGTCCACTATAACTCCTTTACCAACCACTTGTCCGGCAAGAGAAGTCCCTGCAGCACGAGGTATAAGTGTCAGCCTTTCGTCTAAAGCAAAATCTATTAAGGTTTTTACGTCCTCAGGATCTTTAGGGAAAGTGACAGCCAAAGGCATCTCACGGTAGGCGGAGGCATCGGTTGCATACAGTGTCCTCATGACCTTTCCAGTATGAATTTCCCCCTTGAATCTTTTTGCTAAACTTTTATAATCGTGAGCCACTGCTAATCATGTAAAAAACGGCTTAAAGATAATGAGTTTGTATTAAGAATTTACAAACAAAAGCCTTTTCGTTGTCTGTAAGTCTTTGTGATAAAGCAATACGTAAACGGAATTTGTATTAACCAAATAATCTCCGTAGTTCAGGAGAAGGATAAAATTGTGTAAGGATAAAAGACAATGGAGGATTCTGTAATCTACTTTGCTATAATTTTTAGCGGTTAATCAAAAATTTATTCATCCTCTTTGATGTTTTTTAACCAGTATTATTGGAGTGAAATGAGTATAATATGAATTTCGACAGGATAAAGGAAAAGTTGGAAGTATTGGCTGATGCCGCAAAGTATGATGTTTCATGTTCTTCTAGTGGGGGAAACAGAAAAAATACCAACAAAGGTTTGGGAGATAGTTCTGTGCCCGGAATATGCCATACCTACACTCCAGATGGCCGGTGTGTTTCCCTTCTAAAGATATTATTAACCAATCATTGTATTTATGATTGTGCTTATTGTGTAACCCGAAGTTCAAACGATATAAAACGGGCTGCTTTCACGGTAGAAGAAGTGGTGGACCTAACTATAAATTTTTATCGGAGGAACTATATAGAAGGACTATTTTTGAGTTCAGGAATATTTAAAAATGCCGATTATACTATGGAGCGTTTGGTAAGGGTAGCTAAAAAATTACGTTTGGAGCAGAATTTTAACGGGTATATCCACCTGAAAAGCATACCGGGAGCTTCGGACGAACTTATGAAAGAGGCAGGCCTCTATGCCGATAGGCTAAGTATGAATATAGAAATACCTACTAAAAGTGGGTTAAAGCTCCTGGCTCCAGAAAAGAACCATGAGGAAATGACCAAACCCATGGAGTTTGTAAAGAACGAAATCGCATTGTATAAAGATGAGGTAAAACTCTTTAAAAGTACCCCAAAGTATGCTCCAGCAGGACAAAGCACGCAAATGATAGTAGGTGCCACGGGCGAGAGCGACCAGAAAATTATAAAAGTGGCAGATCACTTTTACAGGAACTATAGACTTAAAAGGGTCTATTATTCGGGTTACGTGCCGGTTATAGCCGATTCCAGATTGCCTTCTTTAGATACGCAAGTGCCCATAATTCGGGAGAATAGGCTATACCAAGCCGATTGGCTCATGCGGTTTTACGGTTTTATGGCAGATGAAATAGTAGATGATAAAAACCCTTTTCTGGATTTACAAATAGATCCAAAACTTTCTTGGGCACTTCGGAATCTGGATAAGTTTCCTGTAGAGATTAATACCGTGGAGAAAGAAATGCTTTTGCGGATTCCGGGTATAGGAGTCCAGTCTGTAAACAAGATTCTGGAAGCCCGCCGTTTTAGAAACCTGAATCTGGAACATCTGAAGAAATTGGGCGTGGCAGTAAATAGGGCTAAATACTTTATAAAAAGTGGTTTCAGTTCTCAATTAGACCAAGAGGATCTGAGGTTAAAGCTGCTAGAAGTTAGTAACTCTAAATTTCGCAAATCTTTAAGTCCCCAGTTATCACTTTTTTCATGAAGACACTCCTTTATGATGGAAGTTTAGAGGGGCTTTTTACCTCAATATTTGAAGTTTTTGAATATAAATTCAAGGACGTAAAAATTGTGATGGAAAAAGAAGCCCAGCCTGATTTTTTTGCAGGGGAACATATCGTTTATACATCTGGGGAAAAAGCAGGCAGGGTTTTAAAACGCTTGGAGATTTTGCTTGGGCAAGAAGGACTGCATCCCCTTATTTGCACTTTTCTTTCGGAAAGGCCAGATCGGGAAACCTTAATCCTGCATTTTGTAAGACAGGTTTTGGCAAACCCTCAGGCAATTGCAGATTATGGAGATCCAATGATTCTGGAAGTTTCTAAAATTACCCGATCTGTAGGTAGAGAAAAACACAGGATGGAGGCTTTTGTTCGTTTTGAAAAGTTGGAAGACGGACTCTTTTTTGTCAAAATTGAACCTGATTTCGATGTTTTACCTTTAATACGAAAGCATTTTGTGAACCGTTTCCAAGACCAGAAATGGATGATTTATGACTTAAGGCGGAACTATGCTTTATACTATGACTTGCATTCTTCCGATTTTTTTTATCCTCATCAAGATTTTAAGGTTAAATCTAATGGACTTTTCCATGAGACAGAAGATAATTACCAAGCACTTTGGAAAACATATTTTGAGAAAACGAATATAAAAGAGCGGGCAAATACTAAACTGCATGTACAGCACTTACCCAAAAGATATTGGAAATACTTGACCGAGAAGTGGATTTAAAGGGAAATGTAACGATGAGCATTTTATGGTTACAAGTCGCCCAATTGTGGCCGTATGACTAGCTCCTCCAAAACGGCTGATTCCGAAAGTTTATACGCACTCCAGATAGCATCTGCCACATCCGAGGCTTTTATAAAGCGACTTTCAGGTTGGTCTGTGCCAGCCCAGCTGTCGGTAAATGTAGCACCAGGCATAACGGAGGTAACTTTGTTTTGTGTGTTTTTTAGTTCTTCTCGTAGACTTTTACTAAAGCCTAATAAGGCAAATTTAGATATAGAATATGAACCACTGTAAGGATAAGCCACTAATGAAGCTATTGAGCAAATGTTAAAAACGTGGGTTTGGGTCAGAATGGGTCTTAATTCTCGGGTAAGGTAATAGGCACTATAAACATTGGTGTTAATTTGGGTTTCAAGATTTTCTTCATCCTCCTCCAATATCTTGCCGGGAATAAATACGCCGGCATTGTTAACGAGGGCCGCAAGTGGTAAATTGAGGCTTTTTATGAAAGTACCAAATGCTTTTACCTCTTCTTTTTGTGACATATCTGCCACAAACGTGTGGAGCTTTTCAGAACCCAATTCTGTTTTTAGATTTTCTAAGTTTACATTACTTCTGGAGCAGGTGACCACAGTATAGCCTTTGCTTAAAAATTTATGTGCTACTGCTTTTCCAATTCCTTTGCTTCCCCCGCTTACCACCACTAGCTTTTCCATCAATTTCTATTTTTGAATGCAAAATTTAACATTTTCTGTCAATCTACCGTTATGCTTTAAGAATAATTATCGCAAATGATGCTTAACTTTGCACGAACATTGAATTAAAAGTGTGATGCTTAAAAAACTAGGTAAGTTTTTTATCTTCATGGGTGAGTTGTTTACCCGAAGAGAGAGCTTTAAAGTATATTGGAAAAGGTTTTTTGATGAGTGTCTGATGATAGGCATAGACTCTCTTCTGATAGTTTGTATTGTAGCATTTTTCATTGGAGCTGTTACTTGCGTGCAGATAAATGCCAACCTAGTAAGTCCCATCATTCCCACTTACATTGTGAGTAATATTGTGAGGGATATGATGCTTTTGGAGCTTTCATCTACATTTATTTGTGTGATTTTGGCGGGGAAAGTGGGCTCTAATATAGCCAGTGAGCTGGGCACCATGCGTATCACTGAACAAATAGAAGCACTGGAGGTGATGGGGATAAATGCGGCTTCATACCTGGTTTTACCCAAGGTTCTTGCAGCGGTAGTGATGTTTCCTATTTTGGCTATTTTGGCAGGTTTTATTGGTATTTCGGGAGGTTATTTGGCAGGTACAGCCACTGGAATAATTACACCAGAGGAGTATATTTATGGGATACGTTTTTCTTTTATCCCCTTTAACGTAGTAATCCCAATCATAAAATCGGCGGTTTTTGGGTTCTTAATAGCTACCATTTCTTCTTATAAAGGATTTTATACAACGGGAGGTGCACTGGAGGTGGGCAAGGTTTCCACTAAAGCAGTTACCAATAGTTGTATAGCCATTTTGGTGGCCGACTACCTTTTAGCAGAACTTCTTACATGATAGAAATAAAAAACATAAGCAAGAGCTTTAACGGTCGCCAAGTTTTGGACAATGTGTCTGGCGTTTTTAAAGAAGGAGAAACTAGCCTAGTTATTGGTGCTAGTGGTACAGGTAAGAGTGTACTCCTAAAATGTATGTTAGACTTAGTAACTCCGGAGTCTGGTAGCGTTCTTTATAATAATAGGGAGTTTCTTGGTAAATCTGAAAAAGAACGAATAGATCTGCGTAGAGAAATGGGAGTGCTTTTCCAGGGCGGAGCTTTATTTGACAGTCAGACCGTTTACCAAAATGTGAAGTTTCCGCTAGATATGCTTACAACACAGTCTGAGTCTGAGAAAAATGACCGTGTAGAGTTTTGCTTGCACCGCGTGGGTCTAGAAGGAGCCAGTAATCGGATGCCATCTGAGATCTCAGGAGGGATGAAAAAGCGTGTGGGCATAGCCCGAGCTATAGTTTTAAATCCCAAATATCTTTTTTGTGATGAGCCAAATAGTGGATTAGATCCGCTCACATCAATAAAAATAGACGAATTAATCCAAGAAATAACGCACGAGTACAAAACCACCACAGTGGTAATTACGCATGACATGAACTCGGTGCTTTCTATTGGGGAAAACATAAAATTTCTTTATCAAGGTAAGAAGATTTGGGAAGGGAATAGCAAAACTATTCTGGATGCAGATGTGAAGGAGTTAGATGAGTTTGTGTTTTCTAACCATGCATTGAAGAAACTAAGAGGTTAAGAAGCTCATTCGAACATTTCAGGATTCCTGATTGCCTTACGGTAAAAGTTAAATAGCTTGCCTCCGTGAGAAGCGTCTACTACGCGGTGGTCTAATGCTGCCGAAATCTTCATTATCCTACGTGGAACAATCTGTCCATTGTGTACCCAGGGCATATCTCGAACTCTCCCCATAATTACCACTAAACTGATGTTTCCGGTAGGCATCAGAGCTGGGTAGCCGCCATCTAAACCTAACGTGCCTACATTTGAGATTATGTACGTACCGAATGACTGTGAATTTATGCCAGGTAAAGGTAATGAGAGCGTAACTGTGACAAAGCGTAGCAAGGAGAATATCCATGACCTGAATGGCCATGGAATATAGGCCAACATATTTTTCATTTTGTTGGTTTTGGTTTCTGTCCCTTTTATCGCATCTTCTATGCTGGTGTTTAATTCCTTATAAACCTGGGTATAGGTCTTTTTGCCGGGGTTAGGTACTTTTATAGAGCTCATGTCGCCGCTTGGCATTTTAAGGCTTACTCCGGCTGTAAGCTCTTCAAAAGACACAACCTTTCCTCTGCGTAAATAGGTGTTAAACTCGGGGATATCGTTCTCTATAGCTCGGCCTGTGGCAAGTGTGAAGAAATGGGTTAAAGTAATCTTTAGACCCTCTTTTCGCTTTTGATTTATATATGCTTCTAGCTCTGTAACATCTAAGTCAGCAGAACCCAAAATCTTGGAGTCAGAAGGTTTTTTGTAAATGGTAGAGGCGGTTATACGCCAAGGGGAATTAAAGTCTTTCTTCATACTAGTAAACCCCTAAGATATATTAAAAAATAGAGAGTATGCATTTAAGGAGATAGTTTTATTGTATTGGTGGAAGATAATTGCTAAACACTTTTATTCATATTGGTACGCAATCTCTCGCTTCTGGTGATGTCTTATTTTAAGTTCTTCTTGGTTAAAGGAAAAGAATTTAGAAAAATCTGTAACCTTTTTTATTATTGTTCTGTCATATGAGCAGACTAGGATAGTTGGATGGTAGAAAATGAAGACCTCATGTATATAGCGAGAGTAAAGAATGGCGATAGTCATTCGTTTCGTTTTCTTGTAGAAAAATACCAAAACATGGCTTTTACTATAGCTTATAAAGTCACGAAGGACGAAGAAGATGCCAAGGATGCGTCACAAGAGGGTTTTGTGAAGGCTTACCAACAAATTCACAGATATGAGGCCAAAGCCAAGTTCTCAACGTGGTTGTATACCATCATTTATCGGGTGGCGGTTGATAAGTCTAAGAAGCGGAAGTTCTTTTCTATTGATAGAGAAGCAGAAGAGATACAATATACAGAGGATAGTCCCGTTTCCAAATTAATGGAGGGCGAACAGGAGAGTTTTGTGGCAAAAGCCATAGATAGTCTGCCTCCTAATGAGAGTTTAATGATAACGCTGTTTTATATGAACGGGAGTTCTATTAAGGAAATAGCGGATATTTCTGGTTTCTCAGAAACCAATGTTAAAGTAAAGTTATTCAGGGCGAAGAAAACTTTGCAAGGCAAATTGAAGTTTTTACTATAGCGTTTTTCAGAATGAAAAAGATAGAAAACTTATTAAAATCGGCTTCTATTAACCAAGCTCCCAAAGATTTCTCCTTGGTGGTTATGGAAAAGGTATATGCTGCTGAACAAGCAGAGAAAACAGAGGTAGATTCTTTAGAAACGATACTTAAAAACCAAAAATCGATACAGTTAGGGTCGGACTTTTCTGCCCAAATCATGCAGAAAATACAGTCTCCAGCTAAACCCAAACCCCTTATTGGCACCTGGGCTTGGGTGGCCATGGTGGCTGTATCTTTAGTTATCGTAACTTTTGGTACAGGCTCAGAGGAAGGTTTCGGATTTTCTTTTCCCCGTACTTTTGCTATATCTATATCCGGCGTTCCGCCCTTGTATGCCGCCAGTATTTTGGCTGTAGGCATTTTATTACTGCTAGACTCCCTACTCTGGAAGCGTGTATTTAAAGGGAGAGGCTAATTTAGCCCTTTGTTATGTGGGTGCTAATGTTAAAAACATACAATAAGAAAATCTTTTCTGCTTAAATAAGGTTTTAGGTGTATTTTTGCGGCCTCAAAAGAAAGAATAGGTGCATAAATTAGAACTTACCAAGGAAGAAATGCTCACTTATGGGTATGAAGTAATAGACGCGGTTGTAGAACATTTCGATACCCAGAATAGCAAATATCCAGTGGCAATGGCTAGCCGAAAAGAGATGGATGCTTTGCTTGATGAGGAAATTCCAGAAGACCCAACTGACCCCAAAGCAGTATTAGATTTTGTGCTAAAGGAGGTGCTCGTGCATAGTAATATTGTATCGCATCCAAGGTCTTATTCTTTTGTGCCTGGACCCAGTAACTTTATAAGTGCCATGGGTGACACGCTGGCTACAGGATTTAACATTTTTGCAGGTGGATGGGCTGCATCTCCCGCTGCTGCTGAAGTAGAAATAGTTTCTATGAACTGGCTACTTAAATTATTTGGGTTTCCGGTAAAAACTGGAGGAGGGATTTTTACTAGTGGTGGTTCTATGGCTAATCTTACAGCTCTTATTACAGCTCGTAATGTAAAGTGTGGTGATGATTTCTCTAAGGCGGTAATATATTTATCTGATCAGGCTCATTCTTCTAACATAAAGGCTATAAGGATGCTTGGTTTCAAAAAAGAGCAAATCCGTATTATACCAACCGACATGGAGTTCAAGGTTTCGGTAAACAAGCTAAAAAACGCCATTGCCAAAGATAAGTTGGAGGGACTACAGCCTTTTTGCTATATAGCCTCTGCAGGAACCACGAATACGGGGACAGTTGACCCCTTAAAAGAGTTAGCAAAAATATGCAAGACGGAGGAAATTTGGTTTCATATAGATGCGGCTTTTGGAGGTGCTGCTATTTTGGCAGAAAACGGAAAGTCTTTGTTGGAAGGGATAGAAAAGGCAGACTCTATCACTATTGATCCGCATAAATGGCTTTACCAACCGTATGAAATTGGTTGTCTTTTGGTTCGTAACCATAAGTGGCTCAGCGGGACATTCACATCGAAACCCGAATATTTAAGGGACATAGAAGGGAACGAATCGGAGATTAATTTTTATGATAGAGGTATAGAGCTGACACGGCGTTTCAGGGCGTTGAAATTTTATATGTCCATGAAGACCTTTGGTTTAAAAGCATTCAGAAAGGCAGTAACCTATAACATTGCTCTTGCAGAAGAGGTGGAAAGTTTCTTAAGAAAGAGCGAAAAGTGGGAAGTAGTCTCACCCGCTAATTTGGCGATCATCAATTTTCGATATAATCCTATAAGAGAAAGTTTCACTGAAAAGCAATTGGATGTTTTAAATCAGAAAATTTCTGAGAAAGTAGTTTCTAGTAGACAGGCCTTGTTGGTTACTACCGTACTAAATAAACAAGTGGTTCTAAGGATGTGTTTGATAAACCCACGAACCACTATAGATGATGTGAAGAGTACCATAGCTCTCTGTGAAGAAATGGTAAATAGATTATCCTAATTGCTGGGCTTTACTTTCTAAAAGTGTTAAGTTAGTCATTTCATAGCCCTTTTCTATTAGGTATTTAGCTTTTCCATAATCCCAAATGCCACTTGTGTCTTTTGGTACATGAATCACATAATCTGGTTTATAGAGTTCTATGGTCAGATTGGTGATTTGGTTTCGCATGATGTAGTATGAATGTTGTAGAACTGAGAGCATAGAATCATCTTTAAATACCATCTCTTTATTACTAGGCGGAGCTTCTAGATTTATGGCTATTACAATATTCTCTTCACGTTTTTTTACGTAGTTTAGTGGTAGAGGGTTGAGCACACCTCCGTCTACCATTTTACCTCTTTTACGGGTTACTGCGGTAAAAACTCCCGGGATGGAAATAGAAGCACGGATGGCATCGTATAAACTTCCTTTATAGATAGGGTAGTCACACTCTTGGGTTAGATTGGTAGCTACGGCAGTAAATAAAATGGGCAAATCTCTTATATCTACGTCAGGAATAATCTGCTTTACTTTGTTCAAGACTTTTTCGCCTTTGACCCATCCGGTACTTTGCCATGTAAAATCTAATAGCCCTAAAACATCTGTGTTAGTGAGTTTGGTTACCCACTCCTCGAAAAGGTGGAGTTCGCCTTTCGCATAAAAACCTCCTATCAGAGAACCAATGGAACAACCCACTATTTCATCAATGACAGCTCCCTGCTCTTCAAGTGCTTTAATCACACCGATTTGGGTAAGACCCCTGGCTCCACCACTACCCAGTACTAGAGATACTTTTTTAGAAGAAAAGTCTGCCATGCTTTAGATATTGTTTATGTAAAGAAACAGTTTTTTTAATGGCAAAAGAAAAACCGTAGTCCAATTTCCATCTCTAATGCAGTTTTTTCTCTTAGTTTTACAACTGTTTAGTAGTTTTTATAGTCTCTCTTTCAAACATTTATGATTATGCGGTTTTTGTCTATATTGTTTTTAATACTGTTTCTTTCATGCAAGGAAGAAATTATTATACAGCAAGAAGTAGTCTTTCCTTCTGGAATCTATTCTTCTTTTACAGTAGATTTACCTGAGGGTTGGAAGTATGAAAAGAAACAAGGCATTGATTCTTATATTGGTGTTTTTGTCAAAAGCCAAGATGTTATTTCCTTTGACTTTGGGTGGTATTCTGGCAGCTTCCAAATGGCTGCTGAAGACCCCAATTATATATTTGAAGAAGTAGTTATTGATGGTAAAAAAGGTCATATTGTAAGCACAAAAGCCGGAGGTGTTACTTCTCCAGACAATAAAAAATATCATGTTATGGGTCTTTATTTAAAAGCAGACACATTAAACAGTCTCCGTATGCAGGCATTTGATATTTCTGACAAAGCCGCAGTGATAAAAATATTTCGAAGTGTAAAGTTTATTGAGAAAAAGTAAACTACTCCACTTTTAGTAAGGGGTATTGTTCCGAAATACCGTTTTCATTTATTGCTTCAATGGTAAAATAATAAGTTTTCTGGCTATCCATTGACTTAAACCAATACTCATTGTTATCATGCACCATAAAAGAGTTGTAGAGCTTATCTGGATGAGTGCCATAGTAAATGTTGTAGGCGTATGCGTTATCTACCGGGCTCCATTTTATATAGGCAGAGCGTTTGTCTTTTTCGGTACGCAAAACCATAAATTGTTTCACGTCTTTTGCCTTCTCCCCCTTTCCGTTTCCGAAAATACGTAAACCACTGAGAGCAAATTTGCCTGTAGGCATGTGTATGTTCTCAAGTTTTATATAACGAGCCTCGACAGGTGTGCTTAGCTCCACATAATCATGTGGGACATCGGTTTTGTTCTTGCTCTTGTCTACCAGTGTTTTCCATTTTTTACCATCCAAAGAGTAATGCAAAACATACTGATGATATTGGTCTATCCGTTTGCCTAGGCGGTCAGAGTCCACATCTTGGTCGGCATAGTTAATCTGTATTGCGTTTACTATAGATACATTGCCTAGGTCGGTTTGGATCCACTCACCTTTATTACCCGATGTTGCACTCCAATAGGTCTTTATGTTCTCGTCTACGGCATTGTTGGGGTTATATCCGCCCAACGAAGAAGACACCAACACAGGTTTTTTATAATTTAATAACATCCATTTGGGCTGTAGAGAGGTTTTGCGTTCTTCAGCGGACGGCAAATAGGTAGGATAGTCTCCATAAGCAGTGTTACACCACATTACACCATCTTGGTCAAAACCGGTAGGCCAAACCCCCAGTCTGCGTTCAAATGTATTTTTTACAGAAAGCACTATAGTGCTTACATGCCAATAATCTTGATTATTATCCTGGAAAGTGGCTCCGTGACCTGCACCACGGGCAAAACCTCCCAGCTTATAACTAAGTGGGTCTGACTGTGCCTGAAAAGGCCCTAATGGGTGATCTCCCACCAACAAGCCATCGGCATATCCACTAAACTCTGTACCAGGAGCCCCGTATTGGAGATAGTATTTGCCATTGTGTTTGGTCATATGTGAACCTTCTATGAAAGGGTCTAGGAATGTATTGTCCAATAGCTCGCCAAAACGTTGCCAGCCGTAACGCCACGGTTCTAGTAGGTACATTTCTTTCCGTGTACCTATGGGTTTAAGCCCATTTCGAGTGAGTTCTATTCCGTACATTGGGAAGCGATTACTTGAGCCATTATACATATATATTCTTCCATCATCATCGGTGAAGAAAGAGGGATCCCAGCCACCTAAAGAAAAGGAGTCTACAAGGGGTCTCCAATCGTTGTTTTTGGGGTCTGTACTCATCCAAATAGTAAAATTATCGGTGTATGTAGAACCCATAACTATCATAGTGTCGCCCATTATTCCCACTGCCGGAGCACAGAGCTCGTCGTATACTCCACCGTTCCAAGGGCGGAGAAATTTTTTTTCTACAAAATTCCAGTTTAACATATCATGACTCCACCAATAACCCCACTGGTTTGTGCTGAAAAGATAATAATCGTTCTTGTAGTTCACTATCACTGGATCCGCTGTAGCTCTATGGCGTCCCCATTCGCTAAAATTGGGTATGGGTGTATAACCATAATCAAGATTCATGGGGTTACAATAGGTTTTTTGCTGAGCCTGTGCACCCAATGACAATAGAAGTAGGAAAAAGAAAACTCTCATTTGCGTATTATTTCTTAAGAACAGACCTATCTGATTTCCAAAATTAATGATAATTCATTTGGTCTGTAGTTTAAATTTACTTGATTGACTAAGTTTCTGTACTTTTGTGGTATGGAATTGAAAAACGATTTGCTCCTTAGGGCAGCCAAAGGATTAGAAGTAGAGCGGGTACCGGTGTGGGTAATGCGGCAGGCAGGTAGAATTCTTCCTGAGTACCGCGAAGTAAGAGCCAAAGCTGGTAGTTTTATTAAGTTGGCCACAACACCAGAAATGGCCGCAGAAGTGACCTTGCAACCTGTAGACTTACTGGGAGTAGATGCAGCCATCATATTTTCGGATATATTGGTTATACCAGAAGCTATGGGCTTGCCATACGAAATGGTAGAAGCAAAAGGGCCATATTTTCCTAAAACTGTAAAAAATGAGGCAGACATTGAAGCCTTAAATACAGAAGACATAGAAGACCGCTTAGCTTATGTTTTTGACTCACTGGATATTGTAAAAAAAGAGCTTAACGGTCGTGTGCCCCTAATAGGTTTTGCCGGAGCTCCGTTTACTATATTCTGTTATATGATAGAGGGACAAGGCTCAAAAACTTTCTCGAAGGCGAAGAAACTACTATATACTGAACCAAAACTAGCACATTCTTTGCTGGGTAAGATTACGGATGTCACCATAAAATATCTCCTGACCAAGATAAAACACGGATGTGACTTGGTACAGGTGTTTGACTCATGGGCAGGAATACTTTCGCCAGAGCAGTATAGAACTTTTTCTATACCTTATCTGGCAAAAATTGCAGATGCTATTACCAATGTACCCGTTACACTGTTCTCAAAAGGAGCTTTTTTTGCAAGACAAGAATTGGGACTTTTAAACTGTGACGTAGTAGGTTTAGATTGGAACATGGACATAAGGGAGTCCCGAGAATTGGTGCCAAATAAAACGCTGCAAGGAAACCTTGATCCATGTGCATTGTATGGGTCTTTTGCTGATGTTGAAAGAGAAACTAAGGCTATGTTGGTAGCTTTTGGAAAACAAAGGTATATTGCAAATCTTGGACATGGGGTTTACCCCGATGTAGACCCGGAGAAAGTGAAATGCTTTATAGAAACGGTGAAAGCATTTTAGGATACTTTTTTAAAGGCTAGTCCGTTACTTTACTGATAAAGAACAGGAATGAGGAATTTTGTATTTTTCTTTTTATTGGTTTTTGGAGCAGAAGCACAAAAGGTTGAGCCCATTGGGTCATCTATAAATTCCCAGTACAATGAGTTACATCCCTTAATTACAATGGATGGCAAAACCATGTACTTTGTACGTGCTGCACACCCATCCAATACCAAAGGGCAAAGCCATTCTAATGACGTCTGGTATTCTGAAAAATCAGCTGATGGTCGGTGGGGAATGGCTAAGAAAATGCCTAGGCAAATAAACCGTGATAGGTATAATGATATCTTTGATATCTCTGCCGATGGGAATACTGCAATTATCCGAAACGACTTTCTGAGAGGCATGATAAACCCGGATAAAGTTGGGATATCGGTCATAAAAAAGAAAGGTAGCATTTGGCAGCAACCCGAAGCTCTGGAGATTCCCTCTCTAAGCAAAATGATAAAGGGAAAGTACCTTTCGGCTTGCATGAGTACCAATGGGAAAGTACTGATACTTTCATTTAGCGATAAAAAGGGAAGTGCGGAAGACGATATTTACGTGAGCCTTATGGATAGAAAGGGGAATTGGTCTGAGCCAGTAAGTATAGGGAAGGACATCAATACCAGTAACTCTGAAAAAAGCCCTTTTTTATCTGCAGATAATTCTACCTTATATTTTGCCTCGGACCGTAAAGGAGGACAAGGAGGCTTTGACATTTATATGTCTAAACGCAAAGGTAAAGGGTGGCATTCTTGGACAGAGCCTGTAAACCTCGGCCCTGACATAAATACCGAAAAGAATGAGATGTATTACTCTATAGAGGTTTCTGGAGAATATGCGTACTTATGTAGCGAGAGTAATTCACTAGGATTTTACGATATTTTTAGGGTTAAGCTCAATTATAAAGAGGAGCCTAGGCAGGTGGCCGATGCAGGCTTGCAGACTACTGTGGTAGCGGATCCTACAAAAGCTCCAGACCCATCCACTCTCCCAAAAAAAGTAGTGATGCTTACAGGAAAGGTTGTTGACCAAGTAACAGGGAAGCCGATTGAGGCAAAGATTGTTTATGAGGATCTTGATGATGGAGAAGAACTAGGTCAAACTACCTCTAACCCTCTGACTGGAGAGTACAAGCTGTTGGTTCCATATGGTAAGAGATACGGTATTAGGCCAGATTTAGATAATGGACTAGGGGTTTCCAAGAACATTGACTTGAGTACTCCTGGAGAGTTTAAAGAAATAAAAATTGAGGATTTGGAGGTTGCTCCTATTAAAACAGGAACGGCCGTTACCTTGTATAATGTGTTCTTTGAGTTTGCTAAAGCTACGCTTGAGAAAGAGTCTTTTTTGGAGCTTGACCGTATGATAGGCGTAATGAATAAGAACCCAAATATGGCCATAGAAGTACAAGGACACACAGATAATGTGGGCTCTGATGCAGTGAATATGCGGTTATCACAACAGAGGGCAGATGCCGTTAAGGATTATTTTCTATCTAAGAAGATATCTCCGGATCGGGTAAAAAGTACAGGATTTGGAAAAGACAAACCTGTGGCTTCTAACGAAACCACCGAAGGACAAGCTAAAAACCGTAGGGTGGAGTTCTTGATTCTTAGAAAATAAGAAAGGCCCCAAGTTTCCTTGCAGGCCTTCTTAAACAATCAAGCTTAAATTCTTTATACTGAAAAACTCTCACCACACCCACATGTGCGGGTGGCATTCGGGTTTCTGAAGAAAAATCCTTTTCCGTTAAGACCATCACTAAAATCTAGTTCTGTTCCTAATAGATATAATAGGCTTTTCTTATCTACAAATATCTTAACTCCTTTATCTTCAAAAATATGGTCATTAGGTTGCTCAGTAGCATCAAATGAAAGATCATATTGTAGGCCAGAGCATCCTCCACCTTCTACTGCCACACGTATTCCGTGAGAATCGGTTTTACCTTCCTTTGATCTAAGATCAACTATTTTTTCGTGTGCTATGTCACTTACTGTTACCATCAGAAAATCTGTTTTAAGTAAAAGAGAGCGTTTGGCTCCCTGAGTAGGGTACTCAATAATCCTCTCTTAAGGTTAAACGAATTAGCTTTATTAAAAGTTTCTATTTGTAAAGCAAATACTTCTTACGCATTTCTTTGTATTGGCTTAAACCGGGCTCCCATGTGGCCCGAATTTCGTCGGCAGACATACCCGACTCTATTTGTTTACGGAATTCGTATACTCCGGCTAAAAGATCGATGTTGTTCATCTGCTTACTTTGTGAACGGTCAAAAAACTTGTCTTTGGCAGGGTAGGCTTGGTATAGCTCAATCATCCATTCGATATTAATTCTTCCTGTTTTACGAAACTCTGACACATCATATTCCCGCAAATCCAATCCATAACACTCCATGTTTTGATGTAAGGGAGTTTCTGCCATACCTTTTATACTTTTAGGCGTAAAGCTAAAACTATATTTACCCTTCAGTAGAGGAGCACCCAAGACGGTAAACGGCATCATGGTGCCTCTGCCTTGGCTAAGTATGGTTCCCTCAAACAAACAAGTAGCGGGATATAGCAAAATACTTTGTTGGGTGTTTAGGTTGGGAGATGGTTTTACAGGCAATACATAGTCCATTTCGTGGTTATAGTTGGCCACCTTTACTACAGTAATATCTGCCTTAAGTCCATTCGGAAGCCAGCCTTCTCCATTTATCATATGGGCAAACTCTCCGATGGTTACTCCGTGCGTCATGGGAATAGGGAACTGCCCAATGCCCGATTTTAAACGCATGTCAAGAATTGGGCCATCAATAAGATATCCGTTAGGATTTGGGCGATCAAGAACCAGAACCGGAACATTGTTTTCTGCACAGCCTTCCATTACATCCCGGAGAACATTAATATAGGTGTAAAAACGACAGCCTACATCCTGTATATCAAAGATCATCAGGTCTATATCCTTGAGGTCTTCAGCTGTAGGTTTTCGCTTTTTGCCATACAATGAAATTATTTTTATTCCTGTAGCAGGGTCTTTCTCGTCACCTACCTTAATCCCTGCACTGGCGTTTCCTCTAAAGCCGTGCTCAGGGCCAAACGCTGTAGTGATATTTATGCCAAGACTCAATAAGCTATCTACTAGGTGTTTTTCACCGATGATACTGGTTGGGTTGGCTGTGACACCTATCCGCTTACCCTTTAACAAGGGCAAATACTGTTCTGTTTGATTAGCTCCCGTAATAATTGGAGCGTGATTATTTTGTGCACAGCTTTTGTTCAAGGATGTAAGTGCAAAAAAGAAAAGGAATGATATCTTTAAAAAATTCATAGAATAAGAAATTTGTGTAAATGTAAGGATTTACGAGAATGAAAGAAAGTATGGATATTTAATTGAAATATTTCAAGAAAAAATTGTTATACTGCACTTTTAAAACTCTTGGGATATTCTATGGAAGCCATTAAAGATTATTTTGCTACTATTCCTACTTTGCACCGTTCCATCATTTTAGTGGGTGGAATAGGCTTTTTTTGGATGATAGAATATATTATTCCCCTTTTTAAACATAACTATGATAAAACCAGACACGCTGGATTTAATATTTTTTTTACGCTTACCACTGTGTTGGTAAATTTCACTTTGGCATTTATTCTGGTAAAAGCGTCGGATTGGGCTGTGGCTAGCCATTTCGGAATACTGGCTTGGCTGCCTGAAATGCCACTTTGGGTTTATGGTTTGTTGGGTCTGATGTTGCTGGATTTAGTGGGAGCATATTTTATACATTGGCTAGAACACCAAGTAAAATGGATGTGGATGTTCCATATTGTACATCATAGCGACTTACACGTAGATACCACCACTGCCAACCGGCACCATCCGGGCGAGAGTGTTTTTAGATTGGTTTTTACGGTAATTGCGGTATTATTAGTAGGGGCACCTATGTGGCTGGTTTTTATGTATCAATCTTTATCGGTAGTATTGTCTCAATTTAATCATGCCAATATCCGCATGCCCAAAAGTTTGGATAAGGCTCTTAGTTGGGTCATCGTAACACCTGATATGCACCATACTCACCACCACTATACGGTGCCTTATACAGATTCTAATTATGGAAATATCTTTTCTGTTTGGGACAGGCTCTTTGGTACATTCAGGTACTTAGAGAGGGATAAGCTGATTTATGGTGTGGATACAGTTATGAATCCCGAAGAGAACCAAAAGTTAGGATCAATGCTGAAAATTCCATTTGAAAAATACCGAACCTTACCTTAAAGATGCGATTTTCAGCATCGAAATAATTGATTTAATTTATGTAAATAATTTATCGCATTGGAACATGCTATCTTCCAACACTCTGCGATGAAATGATGTTTAGTAAGGCGTGATTTATCTCGTCTCTTCCTGAAATGGATGCAACCCTTTCGTTTATTCTTCCATCTACCTACAAAAACCGTTTAAATTTAAAAACTGGCCTTTTGTGTAAAAACATATCAACACAAGAGGTGTTTGCCCCAATTTTGAGGTAGAAAAAGCTATTACTATTTATGAAAAAGACATTACTATTTGTGCTTGCAATGTGTGTTGCGGCCATGTCCTTTGCTGGAACCGGAGTTGAAAAAAACAATCTTACAAAAACAGGACGTACCATTTCGGGTACTTTAAAAGACACAAAAGGTGAGGCTCTAGGGTTCGCTAATGTGTTCCTCCATAAAGCTTCTGACAGTACTTTTGTGAAGGCTGTGGCGGCAGATGGCGACGGAAAATTCCTTTTTGAAGATGTGGTGGACAATAAGTATTTCCTAAAGGCTTCTTTTGTAGGATATGTAGATTTTTACACCCCAACCTTTGTCATCAGTGGAGACAATCCCAATATGGTTTTCCCTACGCTAGTTTTAAAGGAAGTGGGGACGGAGTTACAAGCCGTGACGGTGGTAGCAAAAAAACCTTTCATAGAGCAGCAGATAGACAAAACTGTACTTAACGTAGAAAATAGTATTGTAGGTAGTGGAAGTACAGCCTTAGAGGTTTTAGAAAAAGCTCCTGGAGTTATTGTGGACAGACAAAATGATCAAATACGTCTTAGAAACAAGAGTGGAGTACTCGTAATGATTGATGGTAAGCAAAACTATATGTCTGCCACGGCTTTGGCTCAGTACTTAAATAATTTGGCTTCAGACCAAATAGAATCTATAGAAATTATAACCAATCCGTCGTCTAAATATGAAGCAGCCGGAAACTCGGGTATTATAAACATAAAGCTCAAAAGAAACAAAATGCACGGAACTAACGGAACCTACACGGCTTCTGCTGGAACAGGCCTTTTGCCAAATTCTACCAATGACCTTTGGAGGGGATCAAATAGCTTAAACCTTACGCACAAAAATGCAAAGTGGAATTTGTTCGGAAATGCGAGCGTGGGTCGCTCCAGATGGTACAGCGATAATACAATTTTGAGAACTACTAGATCTGAGTCTTTGGTTTCTAAGTTTGACCAATACGGACAAAGGTCCGGTGGAGGAATGTTTTACTCTGCCAGAGCAGGTGCAGATTATTTCATAAATGATAAGACATCTGTGGGAGTTATGGGAGATATAAACCTTTGGGATGGAAAGTCAAAAAGTGATGGACACACCGATATTTATGAAAATAGCGAAACCATTACTACCCGTTTGAACCCTTTAATGAACAGTAAATCTAACAGTAACAATTTCTCCGGAAATCTTAACTTAAAGCATAAGTTTGATACAAAAGGAAAGGAAATGACCTTTGATATAGATTATGCAGGATATAGAAGCAAGGATAACCAGAACTTTGAGAATAGGTATCTTTTTATGCCAGACTCTAATGTTACCGTGTTCCAAAGAATGAGTCAGCCTACTAACATTAATATTGTGTCAGGCAAGTTAGATTTTGTATTGCCAACCGTAAACAAAGTTAAGTTGGAATTTGGAGCAAAAAGTGGTTATGTGTTTACAGATAATGATTTTGGGTTTAAAACTCTAACTGGTGGAAGTTGGGTAAATGATCAAGGTAAAAGTAACCATTTTAAATACAAAGAACTTATAAATGCGGTATATGTTAATGCAGGATATGTCTGGGGTAAATGGATGTTCCAAGGTGGTTTAAGAGGAGAACATACACACTCAGACGGGCACTCGCTTACAACTGGGGAGCAAAACGTGAGAAATTATTTCAATGTTTTCCCAACCCTTTTTGCTAACCAAACTATTAATGATGCTAACTCTATCCGTTATTCATATAGTAAGCGTATAGACCGACCAAATTACCAGCAATTGAACCCGTTTTTGTTCTTTGTGGATCCATATACCTACCAAAAAGGTAATCCATTTTTGAGACCGCAGTATACAGACTCTTATGAGGTAACGTATACCTTAAAGCATCAGTATTCCCTGGCACTTTCCTATTCTGATACCCGTAATATGATGGGACAGGTATTGGAGCAGGACGATGAAACAAGAGTGGCATATCAAACAGAAAGAAACTTGTCCAGAATGAGGAATTATTCAGCAAATTTCTCGGTGCCCGTAACCGTGGCAAAATGGTGGAATATGCACAATAGCTTTAGCCTATATTATAA
This sequence comes from uncultured Lacihabitans sp., assembly GCA_964489955.1. Classification (GTDB taxonomy): domain Bacteria; phylum Bacteroidota; class Bacteroidia; order Cytophagales; family Spirosomataceae; genus Leadbetterella. Next base: position 19,828 of record CAZBAV010000035.1, read on the forward strand.
TAAGTTTGAAGATGGAAACGTGGGTGGAGCGGCATTTAATCAAGGACGTGTAGCGTACAATATCTACACTGGAAATACCTTTACATTAAAGAACAATTGGTCGGCAGAGGCAAGTATGTGGTTTAATTCACCCCAGTTGTTTGGTATAATAGATATTACAAGTCCTCAATATGCTATAAATGCAGGTGTGCAGAAGACTTTTTGGGAAAGAAAAGGAAGGCTTAAACTTAATGTGAGTGACATATTCCTTACATCATTTACAAATGCAGAAGTAATGCACGGAAACATGGATATGAAGGTGACAAACCGCTGGAATGCCAGAAGAATTGGCCTTACCTTTACCTACAATTTTGGTAACCAAAATGTGAGAAGTGCAAGAAAAACAACGGCAGGGGAAGACCTTAAGAAAAGAGTTGGAGGAAACGAAGGCTAAGTAATTAGTTTTTATACCTAAGAAAGGGAGCGGAAAGACCGCTCCCTTTTTTTTATTCCACTCAACACGAAAAATAGCCATTTGTGTATAAGACACTACCTTGTATTGCACAATACTGCATATTTGTGTCAGAAAAAGCTATTACTTATAATGAAAAAGACACTTATCACAGTGCTAGCCGTGCTATGGACTTGCATGGCGATTGCCAACACCGCCCTATCAAAAACGGGCCGTACCATTTCAGGTACATTAAAAGACAATAAAGGAGAAGCCCTTTCATTTGCTAACATTTTTTTACACAAGGCTGCAGATAGCACATTTGTAAAAGCAGTAGCTGCAGACACAGATGGGAAATTTAATTTTGAAGATATCCAAGACAATAGGTATTTTCTGAAAGTTTCTTTTGTTGGTTTTGTGGACTTGTTTACGCCTACATTTACTATCAATGCTGAAAATCCGAACATGGTTTTTCCAGAGCTTAAGTTACAAGAAGTGGGTAAAGAGTTACAAGCCGTAACCGTAACGGCAAAGAAGCCGTTTATTGAGCAACAAATAGACAAAACGGTAATCAATGTAGAAAACAGTATAGTAAGTAGCGGTAGTACGGCATTGGAGGTATTAGAGAAAGCTCCCGGAGTAATAGTAGACCGTCAAAATGACCAGATAAAGCTTCGTAATAAAACCGGGGTTTTGGTGATGATAGATGGGAAGCAAAACTATATGTCGGCCGAGGCTTTGGCTCAGTATTTAAACAACATGACATCAGATCAGATAGAGACCATTGAGATTATTACCAATCCTTCGTCTAAATATGAGGCTGCGGGAAATTCAGGAATTATCAATATTAAGCTCAAGAAAAATAAGAATTATGGAACAAATGGCACATATAGTGCATCAGTTGGTTCGGGAGTCATGCCCAATTCCCACAAAGATTTGTACAGGGGAA
>CAZBAV010000035.1:21216-23528 GCA_964489955.1 uncultured Lacihabitans sp.
CTTGTACAGGGAAAACACAACCCTTTAGTTAAACCACCGCAATGCCAAATGGAATTTCTTTGGTAATGGTAATGTAGGTCGCTCTAGAAATTATAACTCAAATAACATTACTCGGAAAGTTAATTATGAAAACTCGCTATCGGAGTTTGACCAGTTCTCGCAGCGTATCGGTGGTGGAGTTTTTTATTCTTTAAGAGGAGGAGCGGACTATTTTCTGAACGACAAAACAACTCTTGGCGTAATGGGGGATTTGAACAATTGGGATGGGAAAATGAATAGTACAGGCCGTACAAATATTGCGGAAATATATGGAGCGGAGCGGATTTCCAGTTATCTGCTTCCGGAGTCCAGCCGTGAAATGGGGAATACGAACTTCTCTGCCAATTTTAACTTAAAACATAAGTTTAACACCAAGGGCAAAGAGGTTGGCTTTGATATTGACTACAATGGATACCGTAGTGCTGCGGATCAAAACTTTGAAAACTCGTATTATAATAATGTAAATGCTCTGGATAGTGTTTCGTACCAAAGAATGCACCAGCCAACAGACATTAATATCATTTCAGGAAAACTAGATTTTGTGATACCGATGGAAAACAAAGTAAAGTTGGAGTTCGGTGCCAAAACCGGATATGTGTCTACAGACAATAACTTTAAATTTGAGAACCGCATAAATAATGTGTGGATAAGCGACCTACAAAAAACCAATCATTTTAAGTACAATGAATGGATAAATGCAGCTTATGTAAATGCAGGTTATAAATGGGGGAAATGGGCTTTTCAGGGGGGCTTAAGGCTTGAGCATACTTCATCAGAAGGCAATTCTATTACATTGAAAGAAATAAACTCTAGAAATTATCTAAACCTGTTTCCTACATTTTTTGTCAATCAAACGATTAACGAAAACAACTCGATCCGTTACTCGTATAGCAAGCGTGTGGACAGGCCTAACTATCAGCAGCTAAACCCGTTTTTATTCTTCCTGGATCCGTATACTTTTGAAAAAGGAAACCCGGCATTGAAGCCGCAGTTTACAGACTCTTATGATGTTACTTATACTTTTAAGAATACCTATTCTGTATCGCTGGCTTTTGCAGATACAAAAGACATGATTTTTGAGGTGTTGGAACAAAACGATGCAACAAAGGAAACCTATCAGTCTAACCAAAATATAGCCCGGATGCAAAACTACTCGGCTAACTTTTCTTTGCCTTTCACTATCACAAAATGGTGGAGTATGCACAATAGTGTGAACCTGTTCTACAATAGGTTTAAAGATGGGAATTTGGCGGGAGCTTCCCTAAATGATGGCCGTTTTGCGTACAATGTTTATTCGGGAAATACTTTCACTTTGCCAAATAGCTGGTCGGCAGAAGCTACGGTGTGGTATAATTCGCCAATAGTATATGGTATAATTAGGATGGCAAAACCCCAATATGCAGTAAATGCAGGCGTACAGAAAGCATTTTGGAACAAAAAAGCAAGGTTGAAACTAAACGTAAACGATATTTTCCTTACATCTCTTTTTGCTGGAAATATCAAATACTCAAACATGGATACCCAACTCCAAAGTCGCTGGACAGCCAGAAGGGTAACCCTTACATTTACCTATAATTTTGGTAACCAAAATGTGAGAAGCTCCCGCAAATCTACAGCCGGTGAGGATCTGAAAAAACGGATTGGCGGAGGAGAAGGCTAAGAATTTAGAGGGAAGAAGTTTAACTTTTTCCCTCTATTTTTTTATAGAACTGTAAGGCTTTCCTTTCTGTATAGGTATAAAACTGTCCGCTTTCCATAAAACCCACATGCCCGCCTTTGGGCGTTACTTCTAATTTCACCAAAGGGTTTTTTAAATCCGGAGCTTCCAGACAAGCCTTACCCAGAAAAGGGTCGTTTACGGCTTGGATAATAAGTGTAGGAACGGATATTCTATTTAATAGAGGCTTGGTTGAAGCCCTGTTATAAAAATCGAAGGCGTCAGCATAACCATGCAGCGGGGCTGTATAGCGACCATCAAAGTCCACAAAGTTTTTTATTTCTGAGTAATTCCCAGTTTGCACTAATGGGTTTTCAGGAAACATTTGGGCCTTTTGCCGCATTTTTACATGTAGTTTTCGGATAAAACGATTCATGTAAAATCGGGTGTTTGGAGTATCTAAAGCCTGTACAGAGCTGTAAATATCCAAAGGGACAGAATTTACCAAAGCACCCACGACTTGCTTCGGTAATTTTTCCGGAAATTCAGCTAAAAGCCGTAATGTTAAACTCCCGCCCATGGAGCCTCCCGAAAGAAAAACCTCTTCATACCCTTT
>CAZBAV010000035.1:23538-43040 GCA_964489955.1 uncultured Lacihabitans sp.
ATGGCATGTTCTACCACAGCTCGCAGGTCTTCGGCATCGCCATGGTGGTAAAAACGGGGAAGGCGGTTGATTTCTCCACTACAACTGCGGCAGTTCCAGCCTAAGCCATCAAAACCATTTTCTCCAAAGAGTTTCAGCATTCCTGTAACATACGGGCGGTGTGAATTTCCCTCTAGTCCATGGGTAACAATGATTAGCTTTTTTGAGCCTTTTATGTGCCAGTCCAAATCCAGAAAATCGCCATCGGCAAGTTCAAGTCTTTCTCTTTTATAGGGTATGATGACCTTCCTGAAAAGGCTAGGAATTATGGTCTGTAAATGGCCGTTAAACTGGTGAAATGGAGGTCTCCTCATTAGAATTGATAAACCATGGCGTTACAATGCATACCTGCTCCTACAGAAGCAAAAACAACTTTCATTCCAGGCTTGATTTCGTATCCTTCCAATTTTCCTTTTAGAATAAGATCCAGCATGGTAGGAACTGTCGCCACCGAAGTGTTTCCCGTAAACTGAATAGTAGTTGGTATTTTATTACTAAAGTCTAATCCTTCTATTTGGTACATTTCTGCCAAATTATTGGCAAAAGCATGAAGCATTTTCCCGTTGGCTTGGTGGAAAAGAAACATATCTACATCCGCTGCCGTAAGGTTTGCTTTATCTAAAGCTTTCTTAATAATTCGAGGTACCCAAACGGTAGCGTATTTATAGACATCTTTGCCGTTCATCTTGAAAAGCGTAGGTGCGGTAATTTCTTTATTGTAAGATTTGTCCAGATAGATACACGAAATATCGTCCAAAGCATGAGAAAACGTAGCGTAAGAAATGATGCCCTTTTCGCCCTCTTCTTTGCTGAGGATGGCGGCTGCACTGCCATCGGCTAAAATCATAGAGTCTAAGTCGCTGGGGTCTAGTAATCTGGAAGCCACTTCTACTGCCAAAATCAGTACATTTTTAGCATCGCCGGCTTCTAAAGCTTGGTGTGCTTGAATAAGACCCTGTATCCAACCAGGGCATCCGAAGAGAATATCGTATGCAAAACACTCATGGTTGGTTATACCTAAGCGGTGCTTAAGTAAGGCTGCCATATTGGGTACGGTATGGAAACCGTCACGTCCTTCCAGCATGTTTCCAGCATTGTGAGCCACTATAATGCCGTCTATTTGGTTACGGTCTTTTCCCCAGGTTTGTATGGTGTTTTCTGCTGCTTCTGCCATTAGTGGCACGGAGTCTCCTTTCTCAGAAATATAACCTCTTTCTTTAATTCCCGTAATCTGCTCCAGTTTAGCCACAATTTCCTCTACAGGTTTTGGCATAACTGTGCCATCAGGATTTAAAAACTGACGGTCTAAAAAAAAGCTATTTTGTATTCTCCTTTCTGGTGTTGCAGAACCAGTAGCAATTATAGTCGTTCTCAAAATATCTAAGGTTTATGTAATTCCCAAAAATAGGTAATTTTTTCTTAAAGAAACGTGATACGCAGTTTTGCCTCCTTTTTTAAGGCCAAAGTCTTTGGATAAAGGAGCTGAAACTATTTGTTTCTTTGCTAGCAAGAGGGGCTGTTCTTTGGGTAAATGGTTTTCTTGAATATGTAGTTTTTTTGTTATTTGTAACGCTATTTTAGGACGGGACACTTTTCTTGTTCAATTTTGCAGTAACTAAAACAGGACGGTCGGGTTTTATAAAACTATGCTTTACTCATTTGCCCACTCCTCTAATATCTCCTCAGCTCTTTTTTGTCCTTGTGCGGCAAAAGGTACGGTAGCAGAATAAGGAGAGGAATATTGAATAGCAAGTTTAGCAAAATAGATAGATTTATCCCTGTCAGTTTTGCTGTATCTATAAAAAATGGCAAGGTTAATCGCTGACTTTGCATAATCTACAGAAAACCATTGAGGATTGTTTAGTGACAATTTATTTAGGATTTCGAATGCTTCTACGAAACTTTCCTCCACCTTATTCAACTCTTTTTTTGTCGCTTGTAAAGCACCTAGATTTGTCAATGTTTTAGCTAGCTCCAAAAGATAGGTTTGAGGATTTGAAGCCTCCAACCTTCTCCAGATTTCCAATGCCTCTGCGTAACATTCCTCCGCCTCAATTAAGCTATGTTTACTCGCTTGTAAAATTCCCTGATTACCTAGTACTGTCGCTAGATTCGGAAGGTAGGTTTGAGGTTTGATAGCCGCCAAATCCCTTATGATTTTCAATACTTCCCGATAACTTGCTTCCGCTTCGGGTAGTTTATCTTTTGCCGCTTGCAAATTTGCCAGATTATTTAAGGTATTAGCTAAACTTGGCAGATGAGTTTGAGGATTCACAGCCACTAATCTTCTCTGGATTTCTGCTGCTTCTGTATAACTCTCTTCCGCCTTATCCAACTGATCTGTGTTTACTTGAGAAACTCCCAGACTATACAAGGTTATCGCTACATTCGAAAGATAAGTTTGAGGGTTGAAGTTTGCCAGTTTTTTGTAAATTTTCAGTGCTTCTGTGTAACTTTCTACCGCCTTATCAAACTGGATTGTATTTGCCTGTATAAAACCAAGATTATCTAGTGTCTGTACCAAATCTGGAAGAAAGGCTTGAGGATTGTTATCCGTCAACTTTCTCCATATTTCTAATGCTTTTACGAAACTTTCTTCCGCATCCTCCAGCTTACCTGTTTCCCTTTTTAAAAGCCCAAGATTATACAAGACTCTTGCCACATCCGGTTGATAGCTTTGATGCTTTTCACCTCCCAACTTCATATAAATCTCCAGTGCTTCTACGTAAAATTTAAAAGCTTCATCCAACTTATTTGTAGTCCTTTTTAGGTCTCCAAGCTTATTCAGAATCATCGATATACCAACCAAATAGGTTTGAGGATTGACAGTCGCCAATCTTCTATAAATTTCCAGTACTTCTAGGTAAATGTCTATTGCCTTATCTGACTGACTTCCATTACTTTTTAAAGACAATAGACTATTTAGAATCATATATATGTCCTGCAAGTAGGTTTGGGGATTATTAGCCGCTAGCTTTTCGTAAATTTTTAGTGCTTCTCTGTAACTCCCTTCTGCCTTGCCTAAGTTGTTTTTATCCGCGTACAAATACCCCAGATTATTAAGGCCCGCCGCTACATTCGGAAGATAGTTTTGAGGTATTGCATCTATTACCTTGCTGTAGATTTCCGCTGCTTTTGTGTAACTCTCTTCTGCCTTACCCAAATCATTTTTATACATTTGTAGAGTTCCCAAATCATTTAGGGTTCTAAATACACTTGGGAGATAAGTTTTAGAGTTCTCAACCTCTAGCTTTCGTCTTATTATCAGAGCCTCTGTATAACTCATCTCTGCTTTGTCTAGCTCTTTCTTATGCATTTGGAATGTTCCTAGATTATTTAGAGCCTGAGCTACAAGAGGTAGGTAAATTTGAGGTTTTACCTTTTCTAACTCTCTATAAATTTGCAGTACTTCTGTGAGGCTTCTCTCCGCTTGAACCAAGTCATTTACTTTCCCTTGTAAACTTCCTAGATTATTCAGAATCATTGCTACCTGTGGCAGATGAGTTTGAGGGTTCTTAGCCGCTAGCTTTCTTCCTATTTCCAGAGCCTCCTTATAACTATCTTCCGCCTTATCGAACTCTTTCCTTTCCTCGTTTAAAATCCCTAGGTTAGTCAGGGTATTAGCTACTTTTCGCAAATAAGTTTGAGGACTCTCAGCTGCCAGTTTCCTGTAGACTTTCAACGCTTCTGTGTAACACTCTTCCGCCTTGTTAAGCTTATTTTTATTTTTTTGTAAATTCCCCAGATTATTCAGGGTCATCGCTACATACGGTAAGTAGGGATGAGGATTTGCATCCGCTAGCTTACTGTAGATTACCAATGCTTCTGTGTAACTCTCTTCCGCCTTGCTCAACTTTTTTGTATTCGCCTGTAAATTGCCCACATTACCCAGGGTCGTCGCTACATCCAGCAGATAAGTTTGAGGATTGGTTTCCGCCAACCTTCTACGTATTTCCAATGCTTCTGTGTAACTCTCTTCTGCCTTGCCCCACTTACTTGTATCGTTTTGTAAAACCCCAAGATTATTTAGAGTCGTCGCTGCATACGGAAGATAGGTTTGAGGATTTGCATCCGCCAGCCTTCTAAAGATTTCTAATGCTTCTGTATAACTCTCTTCCGCCATCTCCTCCTTATTTGTACTGGCTTGTAAATTTCCTATATTATTTAGAATCTGTGCTTTCGCCGAATCATTAATTGCATATTCCCAAGCCCTTTTATACTCTTTTTCTACTTGGTTATACTGCTTGTGTACCCCTAAAAAGTTACCATAAGTAAAATGGGTATCATACGAGGAGTGGAGTTTTACGGCTTGAGCATAGTATTGGTCACACAGCTCAAACCAGTCCGGGGAGGATTTCTGTGTAAGTGTAAGATTGGCTTTAGTCATAAATTCCTGTGCCAGGGATTCTTTTTTTTGTAGTAGTACGGTATCCAACTTCTCTATCAAGTCGGCATCGTGCTTTAAGGCATCTATATCTAATATTCGGTTGGCAGCATCCAAGTCTCCGGCTTCCAGAGCCTCCCGGGCTTGTATCAGGCGGGGACTGCTTTCCGCATATACACTGAGCCAGACTTTCTGGATATTTACTATAAAAACCTCCAACTCCTTTTGTTTTTCATCTATCAAAGAGCGTTTTTGGAGTTGTTTCGTACCAAAAGAGTTATAACGTTCTTCAAAACGTATTTTCTTTCGTTTGTCTATCTCCTCCTCTATAAGTTCCATCTCTTCTTTCTTTTCCTGCTCAAGTTCATCTACTTCTTTTTTTAGGATAAATATTTCTGTTTTAAGGTTCCGATAGTGTTCAAACAGGTTCAAGTTTAATTGGCGGGTTTGTCCTAACTTGTTTCGCATTTCCAACACCCCTGCTTTCGCCTCTTTTGCTACATTAAGAGTTTCTATTGCTATTTTCTTGATGTCAGTAAGTGACTCCTGCATCAGGGCTATCTCCGTAAAAAATGTTTTTTCAAAATCCTGAAAACGTTCTTTGCCTATACCAGCAACACAAGTATCCACATATTTTTCAAAGTCTTCTAGTTTTAGCTTTATTTCAGCCAAGGTCTGATTCTGAAAAGAATCTTTGGCGTTATTGTTATTACCTTTTAAGAGCTGGTTCAGAAAAGCTGTCATCAGAGAAAACCAGTCCAGTTTTTCTTCTATCCAGCCGTCTTGTATAAACACCGTAAAGCGTCTATAGTCGGTCAAATTTTCGATGTTTCCGGTCTTTTTAGTCAACTGATCCAGATGAAACTGCATCACAGAAGTCCGCAACTCACGGATAACCTCTTCTTCTTTGGGCAGCTTAATGAGCTTGGCGGCATCGTAGGCATCCGGGCTGATTTCGTCGGGATGATAGTCTTTGTCCTGTAGTTTTTTCAGCTCTGCTTTGATAGTCTGATACAGGTTATTGTAAGCTTCATCTAGTAAACCTTTTTTATGCATTTGCTCTACAAATACCAATGTGGCCATCCAGTGCGAGCTTAAAATGGCTTTCTGCAAATGCCCGTTTACTTCGGGCTGGGTATCGGCAAACTGCTTTTTGAGGCGTTCGCCCAGTTTGGGTATGCTTTGCAGAGCTATGCCTGAAGAATGGTCAATAATGCATTCCGTTAAATATGAGAGCGTACATTTGGCAGCCAATACAGCGGTTATAGTAGTAAACAAGGCCATAGGGAGATTTTTGCATTTTAAAGATAATCAACTATTTGCAATTTGAGAAACTATATCTTTAAAACACGAGGTTTTTATTTTGTATAATTATTGAATAAAACAAAAAATCCGCCCCATTTCTGAGGCGGATTTTTATAAAATCAGATTGTAATTCTCTCGAAGCTGATAGCTCGAAACTCTTGTCTCAAGACTCATAGCTCAAAACTTTTAGTATCTATACATTTCCGACTTAAACGGTCCTTCAACCGTTACACCGATGTATTCTGCTTGTTCTTGCGAAAGCGTTTCAAGTTTTGCTCCAACATGACCTAGGTGGAAAGCAGCAACCTTCTCATCTAAATGCTTAGGAAGTACATAAACGTCTTTCTCATATTTGTCTGTGTTTAACCAAAGTTCTAGCTGAGCAAGTGTCTGGTTTGAGAATGAACATGACATCACAAATGATGGGTGACCCATAGCACAACCCAAGTTTACCAATCTACCTTCGGCTAGGATAATAATATCGTTTCCATTGATATTGTACATATCTACCTGAGGCTTGATAGTCGTTTTAGTGTTGCCATGGTTTTCATTTAACCAAGCCATATCGATTTCGTTATCGAAGTGACCGATGTTACAAACCACAGCCTTGTCTCTCATTTTAGAGAAGTGTTTCCCTTGAATAATATTAAAGTTACCGGTAGCCGTTACAAAGATTTGAGCACGTGTTACCGCCTCATCCATAGTAACTACTTCGTAACCGTCCATTGCTGCCTGGAGAGCACAGATCGGGTCAATTTCAGTAACCATAACTCTGCAACCTGCTCCTCTAAGTGAGTCTGCAGAACCTTTACCCACGTCACCATATCCGGCTACTACAGCCACTTTTCCGGCAAGCATAAGATCGGTAGCTCTACGGATAGCGTCTACAAGAGATTCTCTACAGCCGTATTTGTTATCGAATTTAGATTTTGTAACAGAGTCGTTTACGTTGATAGAAGGAAGAAGGAGTGTTCCGTTTTTCTTTCTTTCGTAAAGACGATGCACACCCGTAGTGGTTTCTTCAGAAAGACCTTTGATACCTGCTACTAGCTCAGGATATACGTCAAAAACCATGTTAGTAAGGTCTCCACCATCATCCAAAATCATGTTAAGCGGCTGCTTTCCTTCACCAAAGAAAAGAGTCTGCTCAATACACCAATCAAATTCTTCAGCAGTCATTCCTTTCCAAGCGTACACTTGAATTCCTGCAGCAGCTATAGCAGCCGCAGCGTGATCTTGTGTAGAGAAGATATTGCATGAAGACCAAGTAACTTCAGCACCTAGTTCTACCAAAGTTTCGATAAGAACGGCAGTTTGAATAGTCATGTGAAGACATCCGGCTACTCTAGCACCTTTAAGCGGCTTAGAAGGACCATACTCTTTACGGATTTCCATCAAGCCCGGCATTTCTGCTTCGGCAAGTGTAATTTCTTTACGACCCCAGTCGGCCAATGATATATCCTTTACTTTGTAAGGAATGTAGGTTTCTACAGTACTCATATTTGAAATGTGTTTTTTCTGAAATTTCCTGCAAAAATAGATAAAAGCTTTAAATAATTAAAAATTAAGTAGATAAATACTCTGCTCTTTTTTGTCATTTTAGAGAAATAATCTATTTTACCTCCAATTTTCCCGAAAATAGTCTAACATATTGCTTTAAAGCAAACACCATTCTTAAGAAGCCTCTTTCAAGCTTTCTTTTCATGTTCAATCAACTCTATCTAGATATGGTTATGAGTTGCTCCGACAATTTTCTTACGAAACTTAGTCAGAGCGGACTCAAAGATGCTTTTTAATCTGATTAAAATGATAGCTAGAGGTGAAGGTTTTTGTGTGGCGATTATGCCTTAAAATAGAGATATCGTTTCATGGGCAATCAATATCAGAAATTAACTACTTAAGTTTCACGTATTGCTTACCGGTTTCGAGCACAATGGATTCAACAAAAAACAAGCTCTAGTCCACCACAATATTAAACTGCCATCTAACGTATTTCAAAGAAACCCTATTATGTTCCGACTTTACATTCTGATTACCTTGGTGGTGTGCTCCCCAATTCTTTTCTCTTGTCAAGAAAAACCCGCACCCCTTTTAGAAATGGAGAGTTTCTTTAGAAATGGGGAAAAGAATTCATTTCGTATTTCTCCAGATGGAAAGTACTTTAGTTACCGTGCAGACTATAAAGGAATGACCAATATTTATGTGCAAAAAGTGGGAGACACTACAGCCATATGTGTTACCAGAGATACCTTACGGAGCATTTATACCTACTTTTGGAAAGGCTCTAGAATTGTTTACATGCAAGACACGGGCGGAGACGAAAACGACCAACTATTTTCTGTAAATGCAGATGGAACAGATCTAAAAGCCTTGACGCCCTTCCCAAGCGTAAGAACAGACATTGTTGATGATTTACTTGAAGTAAAAGAGAAGCTTATTATAAAAATGAATAAGCGTGTAAGTGAGTGTTTTGATCCCTATTTACTGGATATTGAAACGGGAGAATTAACACTGCTTTATAATAACAAAGAGAATTTTGAGGGCTGGGTTACTGATAATAATGGGGTGATAAGGTTAGCTAAGAAGAAAGTTGGAGTAAATGTTAAATGGAGTTATAGAGCTTCCGAAAATGAAAACTTTGTAGACTTAGTCACGGTTTCGTTTAGAGACCAATTCTCTCCAGAATATTTCGATAAGAACAATAGAATAATTTACGCTCTTAGTAGTGTTGGTCGTGATAAGGTGGCTTTGGTAGAATATGATCCAAGCAAAAAGAAAGAACTAAGAGAACTGTATGCCGACAGTAAATATGACTTAAGCATAATAAATTATGATAATAAGAAACAGGAGCTCACTTCTGTATATTGGCAAGCTGAAAAAGAGAGGAAACACTTTTTTGATAAACACTGGGAAGAAATACAAACTGAATTAGATAGGAAGTTTAAAGGTTACGAAACAGAAATTGTAAGTCATGATGATGCACGGACACTGGGAATTGTTTGGGTAAGTAATGAGCGAGCCCCGGCTAAATATTACATATTTAACTTTAAAACTAAGGATACCAAATTGGTGGCTGAGCCGTTTCCGTGGATTGATGAAAAGCACATGAGCCCTGTAAAACCTATTAGTTACAAAGCTAGAGACGGCTTAGAGATTAGCGGGTATTTGACACTTCCTAAGGGCGTAATTCCCAAAAACTTACCAGTGGTAGTTAATCCTCATGGCGGTCCATGGGATAGAGATGCCATGTTTTTTAATAGAGAGATCCAATTTTTAGCAAATAGGGGATATGCTGTTTTACAAATGGATTTTAGAGGCAGTACAGGTTATGGGAAAAAGTTTTGGGAGGCTGGTTTTAAGCAATGGGGCAAAGCTATGCAGGATGACATCACCGATGGTGTTAACTGGCTAATAAAAGAGGGAATAGTCGATAAAAAACGGATTGCGATTTATGGTGGCAGTTACGGTGGATATGCCACATTGGCCGGCATCACGTTTACACCAGACCTATACGCTGCGGCGGTTGACTATGTAGGAGTGAGCAACTTGTTTACCTTCATGAATAGTATTCCGCCCTATTGGAAGTCGCAATTGACCCAACTACATGAGATGATTGGAGACCCGGTAAAAGATAGCCTTTTGCTTGCTGAAGTATCCCCTGTTTTGCATGTCCAGAATATTAAGACTCCCTTATTAGTGGTTCAAGGGGCAAACGACCCACGGGTAAAAAAAGCAGAAAGTGACCAAATGGTAGAAGCTCTCAGAAAGCGAGGAGTGGAAGTAGAGTATATTGTAAAGGACAACGAAGGTCACGGTTTTTATAATCAAAACAACCTTTTTGACTTTTATGGAACAATGGAGAGGTTTCTGGAGAAACATTTAAAACCTACAAAATAGTATGTTCAATGCCTAGCCTCTAACTTTTTGACCGTTAGCTAATTTTTGTTTTGCGTTCCCAATTTGGGGTTATAGTTTTGGTAAACTATTTCGGGCCCAATCTGGAGGGCGGTTTACCCAAATTTAATCATAATGAAATATAGTACTTTCTTCTTGCTACTTTTTTTAATGGCTTGTAAACCAGATAAGGTAAACAGAGAAGTTGACTTATCAGACGTAAAAGCCTCATTAGAGAAAGTGAAAAACCATTGTAATAGTACATCGGTTTCTTGGGCACAAGATCTGTTCCAAAAGGCCGATGAGGATAAGAAAACAAATGCCCACAAAGGAAACTACTTAGGATATGTGTCTGCTATTAAGGTTCAAAACAAGAATCTTTTATATACCAACTTTATGATGGGAAGCGGTGGAGTTGCGTTTTATACCATAGACTGCGAGGGAAATCCATATAGTAATTACTCAATGGAATTTCTCACACAAGCTTTAGAACAAGGGAAGAATGTTAAGAATGTCATCTACTCCAATTTTCCTTCGGATGTGGTGGGGAATCTATAAAATTTGCAATAGAGAAGTAGTATAATTGATTATTTCAAAAAACTCTATCACCTTTGTATACTTTAATATAAGGTTATGGAGGATGAAGTTCTGAAAATTATCAACGTACTAGGCACTTTTTCTTTTGCCGTTTCTGGTGCTACAATGGCCATGAATAAGCGGCTTGATGCATTTGGAGTTCTGGTAATTGCTTTTGTGACTTCTATTGGTGGAGGTACTCTCCGAGATCTGCTAATTGGTAATGTGCCTGTAGGTTGGCTGTATAGTGAAAGCATCCTTCTCCTGATTTTCTTTACGGCCTTGGGTACTATGTTCTTTCATAAATACATTAGAAAACTCCCAACTACACTTTTTCTTTTTGATGCATTAGGCATTGGTCTTTTTACGATTGCTGGAGTAGAAATAGCGGAAGCAAAGGGATTTAATCCTGTCCTTTGTATTACATTGGGTACTATTACTGCTTGTTTTGGAGGGGTAATTCGCGATGTGCTATTAAATCATGTACCGCTTATTTTTCGTAAAGAGTTGTATGCAGTGGCTTGTATCTTTGGGGCGGGAACCTATTTTCTGATTAAATGGGCGGGATGGCACTCAAATTTCACCACTTTTATCTGTATCGGAGTTATTGTGTTTATCCGCATATTGGCCGTGAAATATAACATCCAATTACCCGCTTTTTATAAACCAGAAGACATTAAAGAAGCGGAGGAATAGGCTTTGCAGTTTTGAGCCATTGCAGAGAATATTCTATTATACTTTTGCCAAACCTGATAAATACCCGTATTTTTGCCCCATTAAACGGTTTGGTACTTGTCCCTCTATAAAAGCCTCATTTTTCCTGTAGTTACACAGATGGAAGCCGAAAAAGCTCATTACTTTACAATGGGTTTGTTAAAGTTTTTTTGCAAAATCCCGGGTGCAAAAAGTCTACTGAAGAGTGTTTATGAGGTGAATAAGCCTGTGAACTTTGCTGGCCTCACGTTCAAAAATGCAGTTGGTTTAGCTGCTGGATTTGATAAGAATGGTCGCTGGATAGACGAACTGGACGCTTTGGGATTTGGATTTGTAGAAGTAGGAACAGTAACTCCCAAAGCTCAGGATGGCAATCCTAAACCACGTCTATTTCGTCTAAAAAAAGACGAAGCGTTGGTAAACCGTATGGGTTTTAATAATGCGGGAATTGATGCCTTGGTAAAAAACCTAAAAAATCGAAAATCGAAAATCATTGTTGGAGGAAACCTAGGTAAGAATAAAGTAACGGACAATGCCTTAGCTCTTAATGACTACCTTATTACCTTTAGGGCTCTAAAAGATTTGGTAGATTATTTCGTAGTAAATGTATCTTCTCCAAACACGCCTGGCCTTAGGGATTTACAGGAAAAGGGGCCACTTTTAGAAATACTTTCGGCCTTGCAAAAGGAGAATAGCAGTCCGGCACGTCCTATTTTTTTGAAAATTGCTCCGGATTTAACAGACTCTCAACTGGATGATATTATAGAAATAGTACAAGAGTCTAAAATAGCTGGTATTATTGCTACCAATACTACGCTTTCGCGGGCAGACTTAAAGAGTATGAAAGAAGAAGTAGAAGCAATTGGAGCTGGAGGGCTTTCTGGCAAACCGCTAAAAGATCGCTCTACGGAAGTAATACGATATATAAGAAGTAAAAGTGACATCCAAATTATAGGAGTAGGAGGAATCCAAACTGCAGAGGATGCAAAAGAAAAATTGGAAGCCGGTGCTGCATTGGTACAGGTTTATTCAGGGTTTATTTATGAAGGTCCCGGTTTAGTGGCCAAAATCAACAAAAGTTTATGAGTACTGTAGTTCCGTATAAAGATAGTGAGGGCTCAAAAAAGGAGCAGGTTTCGGAGATGTTTGATAACGTTTCGGGTAAGTATGATCTACTTAACCGAGTGTTGAGTGGTGGGATAGACATTTATTGGAGAAAGAAGGCTTTGTCTATGCTTAAAAAGAATAACAATGAGCTTATTCTTGATATTGCTACAGGAACTGGTGACCTAGCCATAGAGGCCAACAAAATACTCAAACCAAGTAAAATTATCGGAGTTGACATTTCAAAAGGAATGTTGGAGGAAGGTAAAAAGAAAATTGCAAGTTTAGGTTTGCAAGATAAAATAGAAATGCAGCTGGGAGATTCTGAAAAACTGCTCTTCCAAGACAATACATTCAATACGGTTATCGTTTCTTTCGGAGTAAGGAATTTTGAAAACCTCCTAAAAGGTCTTACAGATATGCACAGAGTGCTAAAGCCCGGAGGAACCTGCATGGTAGTGGAGTTTTCAAAACCAACAAACTTTTTTTTCAAACACGCCTATTGGTTCTACTCTACTAAGATTTTACCCTTGATCGGCAGAATGGTCTCTAAAGATTCTTCGGCTTATACCTATCTACCAGAATCAGTGAAGGCTTTTCCTGACGGAGAAGACTTTCTGAAAGTATATAGACAAGCTGGATTTGTAGATGCCAAAGCCATCACACTTACTTTTGGTATATGCTCAGTTTACATAGGAAAGAAATAATTACGTGCTTTCTTTTTTTATTTGGCCTTTCTGCGGAGGCTCAAGTAAGAACCAAACACCAGCCGAATTACGATGCTAAGCCCATCCGTTTTGGCTATTATGTTGGTTTTGCCAATACGCATTATAATGTAAAGTTTCGTCCGTCTTTTCTGGAAGCCGCCAATACAAATAATCCGGATGGTGTAATTTATGCTGTAAGTTCTCCTAATACCACGGCTATACGTGCGGGAGCTATGGTAAACTACTATATCAACGACTATTTTGACTTTCGGTTTTCACCCCTCAATATTGCTATTTATAAGCGGAACATCACGTATGTTAAGGATCATGTTCCTTTAGAAGATACGCAAGATGATAAAGCATGGTTAGAAATTCCCATGCATGTAAAGTACAAGTCAGAGAGGAGGAATAATACCCGGATGTATATTTTCGGAGGTGCACGGTGGGGCTTTGAGACCAACGTTGTGAAAAGAAAGGGTGCTAATAAGGTAAGTGGAAACGAATCTTTGCGTACAAGTGACCTAGCATTAGAATATGGTGTGGGTCTAGAGTTCTTTAGAGAGTATTTTAAAGTAACTCCTGAGCTACACTTTTCACATGGCTTGTTTAATATGATGAAGAAAGATAACGGAAAGCATCATCTGGACCACGTGAAAAGTCTAAAAACGCATAGCGTGAGCTTAATTATTTTGTTTCAGTAATACTTTTAAAGCTCCCGGATAACATCTACAGCCTGTCTTACCAAAGAAGTGTCGGCTTCATATATGGCAAACTCATCTACAGACTTATCACCACCCATATTTATTTTATTGTTTCTAAACTCCATGGCACTGCTGTGCATCTTTTTAGCAGAAAAATGGAATGCGTGAACGTTTGCAGTTGCCAATTGTGGTATGTTAATAGGGCTTACGCCACTTCCGGCCATGATATTTATTTTGTTTTCTGCCAAGTCAACAAAGTGTTTTAGATTTTCCAGACCATCTACAGCGTTTTGGTACAAACCAGATGTAAGAATGTTTTCAATTCCTAACTGAGACAGCTCTCCTATAGCAGCATCAGGATCTTTACACATATCAAATGCCCGATGGAAGGTCACAGGGAAGTTTCCTATGGCCGCCAGTTGACTTTCTATGGTTTTTAGGTCAAGATTGCCTTTGGCACCTAAAGCCCCAATTACAAAGCCTCCTGGGTTAAGAGTTTTAAGTTTAGCGATATCCTCTAACATAGCCTCCTTCTCCGTTTGGTTAAATAAGAAGTCTCCGCCCCTCGGACGTATCATCACATATATTGGTATCTGTACATGTTGTAAGGCAGCTTTAAGCATTCCATATGAGGGTGTTACCCCTCCTTCTGGCATACTTGCACACAATTCTATGCGATTTGCTCCGCCTTCTTGGGCGTTTATACAAGACTGAACACTGTAACAGCAGATTTCTAATTTTTTGGTAGTCATAGAAACTTAGTAAATGATTGGAATTGAGATAGATAAAAATGTATGTCAAAATCTTGTTACCAATAAAACAATTTTTCGTCTTATATGCGTTTTACTGTTAAAGTTTTTTTACTTTTGCAGCCAATTTGAGAAATGAATTTGTTTAACCTAAAAACGATGGGAATATGTACTGGACGCTAGAACTAGTTTCTTATTTGGAAGATGCCCCATGGCCAGCAACTAAAGATGAACTGATAGACTTTTCTATAAGGTCTGGAGCCCCGAATGAAGTTATTGAAAACTTGTCTGAATTAGAAGACGACGGGCAGCCTTATGAAAATATTGAGGAGATTTGGCCTGATTATCCCACCAAGGAAGACTTCTTCTTTAATGAAGACGAATATTAAATTTGAATAGAATTTTCGGGAAAGCACCTCTATATGGGGTGCTTTTTTCGTTTGTCTATATGTTATTCGCGGGTATGGCATTTTTTAATTTTGACATTAGCGAAAATGGATAGAAATATTCTTATTTTTACAGAGACCAACCACATCCAACAATGAAAAACTTTAGGATTTCTGACTTTAAGGTAGAGAAGAAATTTAAAATCAAAGATACGCCCACCAAGGTAGACGATTTTTACTCTTCAAAAGACAGTTACAAGGATTTATTGGCCAAACTACGGGAGAGCTTGGATGACCAACAGTCTAAGCTATATGCAAACTCAAAATATGGTGTCTTAGTTATTTTTCAGGCTATGGATGCGGCCGGAAAAGATGGGACAATGCAAGCTGTTTTTAAGAATGTGAACCCTTTGGGTTTGAAGTTTTACTCATTCAAAAGACCCTCAGCAAAAGAGCTAAACCACGACTACCTCTGGCGGTGTTTTAAACAATTACCAGAAAGAGGAAGTGTACAGGTTTTTAACCGTTCGTACTATGAGGAGGTTCTGGTTGTTAAAATTCATGAGGATATCCTTCATAGCCAACAGCGGATTCCGGAAGAGCTAATCACAAAGAATATCTGGAAACAACGTTACGAAGACATCAGAAACTTCGAAAAATATCTAGCCAATAATGGAATTAAAGTTATTAAGTTTTTTCTCAATGTTTCTAAAGAAGAACAAGGTAACAGACTAATAGAACGGATAGAAGACTCTGCAAAAAATTGGAAATTTGAAGAAGGAGATATAAAGGAACGGGGCTTTTGGGATGATTATATGCGGGCATATGAGGAGATGATAAACGAAACCTCTACTGCCCAAAATCCATGGTATGTTATCCCAGCCGACGACAAACGGAACATGAGGCTGGTTGTGGCCCGGATTCTTTCGGATAATTTTAAAAAACTTAAACTCGCTTATCCTCCTGCAGATGAAGCTAGAAAAGAGACCCTACTGGGTATGGTTAATACCATAAAAGAGCAGAATAAGAAATAGAATCTTTTTTAACCTAAAGTTCCTTAAAAGATGACAACATACCGAAAAATGGAACTAAAAGAACTAAAAAGGTTGGTGAGGGAAGGAGAAGGAAGCCAACTGGAATTTAAACTAAAAAGCACTCATCCCGATAAAATCATGCGGGAAATTGCGGCTTTTGCCAATACCAAAGGAGGTAAACTTCTACTTGGTGTTTCAGATGACGGAGGGCTTTCTGGCCTAAAATTCCCTGATGAAGACCGTTTTGTAATGGCTAGGGGCTTTGTGCGGTACGTTTCACCTTTGGTAAATTATAGTGAGACAGAAGTGGTTTTGGAAAACGGTCGTGCGGTGTTGGTTTATGATATTCTGCCTAGTGAGGAAAATCTAGTGTTCTTTAATGCCACAGGCGAAGAGGGAGGCAATAAGTTATATGTCAGAAATGCAGACCGCTCTATTCAGGCAAGCAAGGAAGTAAAGGAAATTCTTAAGCAACGATTAAAAGGGAAAAGCTACCGTTTTCAATACGGCGACAAGGAGGATAAACTAATGAAGTATCTTGATCAAAACCCCAGCGTTACTGTGCAAGATTTTGCAAAATTAAGTGGGATAGATACAAAGCTCTCTTCCAAGACTTTGGTGCTGTTGGTTTTGGCTGGAGTTCTAGATGTCTCTCCACACGAAAATGGAGACCAGTTTTTTCTCAGGATAACAGAGTGACAAGCAAACTCGGAGGACCGTAATATTTTTCTCTTCTAAAGAGCAGAAACACAATAGATTCGTATTTTTGGTATCTTCTTATTCTTTTCCGTAGTCAAAGTCTAATAAATCGGTTCGTATTTACCGAGATTCGTAGTCTTTTGGGGTGCTTCAGCAAGCAATGCAAATTTTCATTAACCTTATTTAACCTTAATTTTTAGTTGGTTAACCCAGTGCTAATATTATATGACCTAATTTTGGGTCATTATGATGGTTCTGTGATGCACCCAAACAATTAAAATTTACATGAAAAAGCTATTTTACTTAACTATTTTCTTTCTGTGCGGCCATGCTGTATTTTCCCAAACTATAAAAGGGAAAGTGACTAGCCAAGATGGGACTCCTTTAGTTAACAGCACAGTTTTATTAGTAGACACAAAAGACTCTACTACCCTCTCGTTCGGTAGGACAAAAGAAGGCGGACTTTTTGAGCTGAAGGCAAAGTCTAAAGACAGAGTTATACTACAAATTACCAATGTTGGGCATGTTCAACATTCTAAGTTTATTACACCGGAAACAGACCTTGACTTAGGCACAATTATCATGGAACCCGTAGCTACTGAGCTGACAGAGTTTGTGGTTAAAGGAGAAAGAGCAGCTGTGACCGTTAATAAGGACACCATAGAGTACAATGCAGACGCTTTTAGGGTTCAAGAAAACGCGATGGCAGAGGATTTGCTCAAAAAAATGGATGGTATTGAAGTAGAAAGAGACGGTACGGTGAGTACCCAAGGTGAGCAAGTGACAAGAATCCTGGTGAATAACAAAGAGTTTTTTGGAAGAGACCCGAAAATTGCTCTAAAGAATATTCCTGCAAATGCTATTAAAACCGTACAGGTTTTTGACAAAAAATCGGATAGAGCAGAATTCACTGGCATTGATGATGGTGAGCAGGAAAAGACTATAAACTTCGTATTGAAAAAAGACAAAGCCAACCTTGGTTTTGGTAGAGTGACAGCCGGTGGCGGAGTAGATGGGAATAATAAGGGAAGGTATAACCTTGGAGCGTCATATAATACATTTAGGGATGGTAACCAGATTTCGTTTCTTGGAAACGGTAACAATATCAACCAGCAAGGGTTTTCATTTCAAGAATCACTTACGTTCTCAGGTGCAGGAAGAGGAATGGGAGGTGGAGGAGGTATCTCCTTTGGAGGTGGAGGATTTGGCAGCTTTGGAGGTAGGACAAGCGGTCTTCTAAGAAACTGGTCAGGAGGAGCAAACTTCAACAACAAACTCTCAAAAAAGACCGAGCTCAACGGTAGCTATTTTTATAGCAACAATAATACAAGCATGGACCGTGAAAGCGAATCTACAAACTTTGTTGGAGATTTAAAATATAGTTCACTTGGCGGAAGCTCACAGAACAGCCTCAGAGATTCTCACCGATTCAATACAACACTGAATACCAAGATCAATGATAAAAACACTATCCGTTGGGTAAATAGGGTAGATTTTGGTAATTCTTCTAGCTTCTCTAACAGTCAAAGCAGGGAGTTTGACGGAGAGTTGGAAAGTTATATTCCCGGACAAACCCAATTGCGTAACAGTAGTAATAGGATAAGTGAGTCTGATGGTAAAAACCTTAGCTTAAACTCCCAGTTAAACTACCAGGCAAGATTTGCAAAAAAAGGTAGGACTTTATCTACTACCCTTTCATTTGGTCTCACAGACAGTAAGACAGATGGTACATTGAATGCCATTAACGGGATTTTCAACCAAAGTGTGGGTAAGTTAGACACCACATACTTAAATCAGGTTAATAATCAAATTAGTAAACGCATGAATTATGGAGCAGAGTTTTCGTATACCGAGCCACTCAATGCTTCTAATTTCTTAGAGTTTAACTATACTTACCAAAAAGTAAATAACGACCTAAACAAAGATGTTTATAATGTAGATGGAGAACGCCGTTTGTATGATACTACATTAAGTAATGTGTATCAGAACGACTATATCTATAATAGAGGTGGGTTTAATTATAGGATTAGCAAGGAAAAGTGGAATGGAAACTTTGGGGTAGCTCTTCAAATATCTGAATTGAATGGTTTCCTTGAACTTCGTGATATTATCATTAAGAAGACTTTTCGTAATCCTGTATATAATTCAAGGGTACAGTATAACTTTACCAATGCCCGTTCAATGGACTTAACCTATAACAGTAATATTTCGGAGCCATCTATGACCCAATTGTCGCCTGTTCCGGATAACTCCAATCCTCTAAATATCTATGTTGGTAACCCGAACCTGAAGCCGCAAAACTCACATAATTTGAGATTGAACTTTAGGGATTTCAACCAGCTTAAATTTACTAATTTCTATGCGGGTGGTGGAATTGGCTATACCTATGACATGATCAATGAGGCTATAGAAATTGACCCTGTGACTTTAGAAAGAAGGAGGACTCCGATTAACTATGGTAACGCTTTTAATGTAAATGCCAATGCCAATTACGGATTCAGGATAAGACCAATATCAACCAGAATCTCTTTCAATACTTCTGTGAACTATAGAACCACGGAAACTTTGGTAAATAACCTTAACAATGAGCAGAAAACCTTCAGCAACACTAATACGCTAAGGGCAGACTATGTTCTTGGAGATAACTTTAACCTTGGAGCATCTGCAAGAATCAACTATAATAACAATAAGTATTCGCAAAATACGCAGTTGAATGCCAATTATGTAAACCAAACGTACACAACAACCCTTGACTGGATTCTACCTAATTGGTTTAGTTTCAATACCACGATGGATTACGCAATATATAGATATGCCAATAGCGATGACGTTGTAAAAGTGCCTATCTGGAACATGGCTATTTTTAGGACTATCCTTAAGAACAAAAGAGCAGAAGTAAGATTCTCGGCAAATGACCTACTGGGTAAAAACATCGTGATTGACCAATCGGGTTCGGGTAACAGCTTTACAGAAACCAGAACCAACTCATTAGGCAGATATGTTTTACTTACCTTTACCTATAATATAAATGGTGGCGGGAGCAACTCAGGAAGAGGATCTAGAGGTGTTCCAACTATCGGGTTTTAATCTTTGAATAAAAAATAATTAATGACTATGAAAAAGTATTTTGTTTTAAGTGTGGCCTTTGTGCTATCAGTGATGGGAGTATTTGCCCAGGATTTTGAAGGAGTGGTTACCTATTCACGCGTG
>CAZBAV010000036.1:0-24747 GCA_964489955.1 uncultured Lacihabitans sp.
AGGTTATTTTTCCAATTGAATGGAAGAAAAGACAATTGGCAAATTCAAGTTAAGAAGAGGAATAACGAAACAGTCACTTTAGAAATTAGCTCAATCACGGTAATGGATTATGAAACTAACCGAAATGGAGAAATTGTAAATCCTAAAAAAACATTAAAACTGTACGACAATATTGCCTACCTGAATGCAGGCCAATTTGGAAGTAGCGAGGCAGATGGAGAAAAATTATTTAAGCAATTTATTGACTCAACATTCTCTGAAATTAAAGAGCAAAAAGTAAAAAACTGATTATTGATTTAAGAAATAATCCTGGTGGACACAATGCTTACAGTGATTACTTAATCTCCCATATTGCAAATAAGCCATTTAAATGGTTTTCGGAGTTTTCTGTCAAGACCAGTAAGATACTGAAAGAGCATACCCTTTTGCAGGCAGACACTACCGATGAATACTCAAGAAAGATTTTAAAAACAGTAGACGGACAAATTTTCAAGTATGATTTTCCGGCGTATAATCCTGTAGTAAAATCAAAAAGGTTTAAAGGCAAAGTATATGTATTAGTAAACAGGCAAACCTATTCTATGGCGGCGGTAAGTGCAGCACTAATTCAAGACTATAAATTTGGTGACATTGTTGGTGAAGAAACAGGTGACGTACCCACATTATATGCTTCGCAATTTTCGTATCCACTTCCAGAAACCGGTATTGTAGTCAAAGTACCTAAAAGCTATATAGTGAGAGTAAATAGAAGTGAGAAACTAGAAGGCGTGAAGCCTGATATTTATATCCAGGATCATTTATTAGATGAAAGAGACGAGATATTAGACGGACTGCTTGTTAGATTGAAAAAATAAAGAATCGCTAACAAGGTATTTTGTTAAAGCCGGGAATGAGCAACACCACTCCGTTTCAATTGGGAATTTTTGCCAGGGTGCGTTTGTATACTTTTTAGTAACCCTGTTGTCCTTACACTCCTTTCTAAGGACAGGTGTGATGTAGTCTCCTGACCACTAAAATAAATAAGCAAGTTTATCTTGATACAAGTGGTTTAATAATTATTTGGCTTTATCATTCTACTTCTCGTTCCTAATCAACCTTTTCTCTGTAGATTTCTTCGAGTGTTCTTGGCAAAAAGGGCTTTGGGGAAGAAAGCAGGTTTATGAATGGATAGAAGAATGTACTTTGTCACTTAATCAGTTTATTGGCAAGAATCAAATACTAATTTTAATATTGATTGCTTTTGGCTAGCTTTAGATAAAAGTTGTGTGGATTTATAAAGATCAGGTTCGTTTTGAGCCAGGCGTTTTTTGTGTTCTCAAAAAATAGGCATCACCTTAATTCTTTTTCAATTTTCATAAGTATGCCTTTGGCATTCTCATTGTCAGAATTTAGTTCAAGAGATCTTTTATAGTTTTACGTTGCAAGTTCCAATTGTCCATTACGAAAATATCCTTCTGCCAGACTGTCGAAAGCATTGAATGATTGGGGATTTTCTTGCACGTTTTATTCAAAGACTTTAACGGCTTTATCCCGGTGAGGGCTTTGCAGTAAAGCATAGGCTGTGGTAAGTAAAGCGTCTTCAAAATGTAATGAAGGATTTTCACTTCTTATCGAATGGTACATTTCTATGGCTTTTTTTTAATCATTTTTCAAAAACCGCTTCATCAGCCCATAACTTTTTTTCTATCAGTTTCTCAGTGATAATGTCCGCAAGGTTATCAATGACTCTATCTTCAACATGAAAATACTTATAGCCATTTGAAAGGAAAATAATGATTAAGTTCTCCTCTGTAAATTTTCTAAAGGCTGTCATATAACCGCCACTAAAACCCACTGACTTACTATTGTTTGTTACATACTCTCCCCCAGCCGTAAAGAAATTTGTCATTTTTGTTTCGAAACTCAAATCGAGTCCACATCTGTTTTTTTTGTTTCGGCATTAAGAAGCTGATTATTATCCAGCCTTTCGTTCCAGTTTATAAATTCCTTGAGTGTTATATTTAACCCGCTTCCAGAATTATGCATCTTACCGTGGTCAGCATTGAATCTCTCGTAATTTCCTGTTTAGTATCGTAACCACTCATCTTTCTTGCATCTAAAATAGAGGCATATCTGCAAAGTAACATCTATTAGTGACGGTTTGCCTACATAGTTTGAAGCACTGGAGTACAAATGCAGTGAGGTACTTCTTATTTTTAGATAATATAGGCTTCCTGCAGACCAATTTTTCTCCTATTATTCTATGTGATCAGAAACCATAAAACACCCTCACGACTATGTCGGCAATCTTCGAACTATCGTTCTCAATGGTATCTGTTTACGTGGGAGAGTGATTTACGGCATTTTAATTATTCCCATATATTTTAAAAACAATGGGCTTGTCTCTGTTAATGCTTTTAGGCAATGTAATTTCCAGACCTTCCGGGCGTCTTTTAAAGGCTACTTTACCTTGACCTAGCAACTCAACGGATAATATTTTGCCGGTATAATTCTGACTATCAGCACTCAGATTTTTTATAAGTATCTTAGCTTCTGCATCTAAACCCATAACAATGGCATACAGCTTACCGTCTTTTTGGGTAAACCGGATATCACTCGAAGTGTACGGTTTGTGTTTGCCTTCATTAAATCCCTGAGCATTGAGGGGATTGGCAGACTCCGCTACAGGACCTTCTCCAAAAACCTTCCAGGGCCGTGTATCATAAATAGCCTCGCTGTTTACCTGCATCCACTCACCGATTCCCTCAAGGATGGCCACTTCTTTTTCATCAATGCTTCCGTCACCCCGGATAGGAATATTCAGTAGAAGATTTCCATTTTTGCTTACAATATCTGCCAGCATCTGAACTACTGTTTTAGCCGATTTGTAAGCATCTTTGTCATAGACAGACCGCTGATAATGCCATGACCCAATACAGGTACAGGTTTGCCAGAAGTCTTCAATGATCGTATCAGGTGCTCCTTTTTCTACATCCCATGTCAGGGCTTTTCGCTGATCTTCATTTAAAATCTTTCCCTGTAAAACAGCCTCCAGTTTCCCGTTGCGATTTTTCATATTTCTATTGTAAAAGTGAGCGGCAATTTTAAGGCCGGCATCACTGTAGGGATACAAAGGGAGTACGGTATCGTCAAAATAAAGTAAATCCGGATCGTAGGTATTCACCATGTCAAGTACACGGTCATAAAAGTTATTTGTATACTCCACACTTGGCAGATTGGCACCATCACCCCACCCCCACTGCGTATGAATTCTTCCATTATTTTCGCTGCCCTCACTTAAAGGGTGATTTTGTGCATACAAATCCTGAGGATTATAGCCTTCCCACCATTTTCCGTTACCGTTTTCTATTAATAAGTTACCGTCGTAAGGTACTCCGGCATAAGGGCCTGTTTTATCAGCCCGCTGAGCAGTTTCAAACCACCGCCAGGCATGTGCAGAATGAATACTCACACCAAAAGGTAACCCATTTTCTTTGGCGGCCTTTGCAAACCTGGCAAGAATGTCTTGTTTCGGCCCCATATTAACTGAATTCCAGGGCTGATATTTACTATCCCACAGATCCAGATTATCGTGGTGATTGCCCATTGCAAAAAAGTACCGGGCTCCTGTTTTTTTGTAGAGGCTCACCAGTTGTTCAGGATTCCAGTTCTCTGCTTTCCACTCATTAATAACGTCTTTAAAACCAAACACCGAAGGGTGCCCATAGTTTTCTACATGCCATTTGTATTGACGGCTTCCTTCTTCATACATCCCTCTGGCATACCAGTCGCCCTGTTCGGGCTGACATTGAGGCCCCCAGTGTGCCCATATTCCAAACTTGGCGTTTTTAAACCATTCCGGTGTTTTGTACTGTTTTAAAGATTCCCAGTTTGGAGCAAATTGCCCGGTCTCCATCTTTTCTTTATTGCCATTTACTCTGACCTGATAATTTTCCTGACTATATCCTGACTTCCAGACAAAAAGAGAAAGTATTAATATAAAATAGATAATCTTCATTTAACAGTATTTAATATATCCTCAAAATTAAGCACTTAAATACTAGCTTAAATAAAACTATTTCGACATTTTGCATAATAAAAACGACTTGCTCACAATCTAAAAAGCAAGGCTTGTACAGTAAATGATGGATTTCCCCCGATTAGAGTTATTATTACTAAATATAGGTGTGGCAGAACACCACGCAGACTGGAACTGGGCCAATGTAAAAAGTCCGTTTGCCCGGCTTTATCTTGTAAAAGCAGGCAGTGCCAGAGTTAAGTTTCTAAATCAGGAGATCCATCTTCTGCCCGGAAGATTGTATTTTGTTCCGGCGTTTACCGAGCATTCCTGTCATTGTGATGATTACTTTGCCTTAACTTATATCCATATTTATGAAGCCAACGCCCTCTGGAACATTACGGAGCATTGGATAATTCCGTACGAAGTAATGGCTTGTGACCTGGACAAGCTCCTTTTTGATCGCCTACTTGAGATAAATCCGCAGCGAGGGCTCCCTATCTTTGATCCGAAAGCTTATGATAATCCTATTTATCTTACAAAAAATATAGCTTTACATGAAACGGAGCAGCTTTCAGTAAAGGTAGAAACCAGGGGTATTCTTTTACAGTTGTTTTCCCGCTTTTTAACAAAAGCCCAAAACCTGATCTCTACTATTGATTTTCGTGTACTCAGGGTTTCCGAACACATTTGTAATCACATTACAAAATCGTTTACCCTTGCAGAGCTGGCCGGTATTGCTCATCTTTCGTGTGATCATCTGATTCGGATCTTTAAAGCTGAGATGGCTTGTACACCTGTACAATTCATCCATCGGAAAAAGATAGAAAACGCCCAAATCCAATTGCTTGCCTCTGATTTTTCAGTCAAAGAGATTGCTTTTAATCTGAGTTTTGAGAGTACGTCTTACTTTATTAAAGTCTTTAGAAATCAAGTGGGTCTTTCGCCGGAGGCCTACCGCACGGAGTACAAGACCGGAGAGACGGTTTTTTAAATAAAATCGACTTTCTACCAATAAAATTTATTCAGGAGATCTTACGCAGCATATCAAAATAAAGGTATAAATCGCCCTCCCACGTATTCATACATAATCGAGAACGAGAGTTAGAAAATTGCCTACGAAGTAGCTGGGTGAAATCCTGTCTCTGAAAGGAATTACCATAAACCAATATCCACATCAAATCCACTACTTTTCAAGAGGTTAATAATAAGGTTAGCAGCAAGGCTAGCATTCAACAAACTCTCTTTACCTACATAATTAGAAGCACTGGAATACAAATAATCAGAGGCTTTAGATACTATCCTGAGCGAACAGGATTCATGTGAATATAGCAAAACTCAGCCCGATTAGCTTACTCCATAGAAACTTTTCTGTAAAAATTTCTTCCGGACGATTGCCAAAATTAATATTCACTGTTTTTAGAATTACTCTTAGCTGCAAAGCCAACCCTGTCAAATCGCTTTAATATCCAGTCAGACCTACTTTCACCTACTTCAACTTTCTGTTTTAGGATTTTCTGTGTAGTGAACTTCTGGTACGCGAGCCCGGCAATATATCTAATCAAATCAGAAAGTTTACCACCACTGGATTGGGCAATGAAATGAACGTGATTTTAAGGGTGGCCATCCGCATCAGAACATATCCTGTAAGAATTAACCCTTTATGCTCTTGGCAGAATTTTAAACTTTCTAAAAGTATATCTCTGTAGACCTTCCTTATAAAACATCCAGCGAAACGTCGTACCGTCCGATCTACAACGGTAAAGGTCACAAAGTGAGGTGCTTCTTGATTTTGTATAATATAACCTTCTTTCATACCAATTTTCTCCTAAAGACTAGGAAGTTCATTTTAGATGATCAGAGACCATAAAACACACTCCCTACCTCTTAGGCAATCTTCGAACTCTCGTTCTCGATTGTGCTTGAAGACGAAGGAATTCGGGCAGGATAAAATTTGATAGTTCCCTTTATTTTACTCTTACAACAAACGATGCTCAACTCCATAAAGAACCAAATCGGATGAATTTGAGGAGTTGGTTCGTTTGAGCATATTTTTTCTATGAGTTTTGACTGTATGTACGCTTATGTAAAGTTTGGAGGCAATCTCTTCACTATTTAATCCTTCTGCAATCCACTTCAATATCTCAATTTCTCTTTTGCTTAATAGTTTGTTCTCATCTATATTGAGATAAAACTCCAAATTACTGGAGGTCTCCCAAACTTTTTTTTCATTATCTAAAAGCTCTATCTGCTGGATTATTTTTTCTTCACTTGTAAGCGGTATTTTAGAAAGAAACCCATAGAAACCAACAATCGAGTCATCAGAACTTTGCTGAATGAGTTTATACTGTTGGAGATAAAATCTTTTTTTCTTTTGCTTATCAAGTAATGGAAAGATGCTTGTGAAACGAAATTCAGATATTTTTTTTCCATTCAAGTTATTATAGAATTTCGTTTGTTCCATCATACATTTTTTATCAATATATTCTGGCACTTGCATTAAATGAGCAGTAAGCATTAACCCTCCTTCGAGAATTGCCTCTACCGGATGTCCTACAACTTCTTCAATACCATCACCAATGTAAAGATAACGACCAGTCTGAAAATCGGCTAGAAACGCTGTTGCTGAAAAGTTTTTAAAGAAATTTTCAACTGACGTAACTTCATTCAGTTGCTGTAAATAATCATAACTCCCAATATATGAACTCGTAATTTTTTTTTCCAGATACTGGAGATAGGTAGTATGGTTATTCTTTTGCATATTTTCAAAAATTTCGCAATAGTAGGTAACAGATATTCATTAAAAAATACCTACAAAGAGGTATTGTGTATCGGACTTCAAATATACAATTTTGCATTATAAATTATAGGTAGTTTAAAGTAATTAAAGCTGTAATAACCAGTATAATATCAGAAACTATTTATCAGCCAAGTATACTGATTATTTAGGGATTTCAGCCTGGCAACTAAACAACACTTTTCATGAAAATTAATTCTATAAATACCAGTCAGAAATCGAATTATGTTTCGATGAGAGGAAGAGAGTACCGAAACAAGTATTGATGCTTGCAGAAGATGTAAAATATACTACATTTCACCTCTTCAGTGGCGAGGGATTCATAATTGCAGCGACTCTCAAAAAGTACAAAAAAAGCTAGATTGTCTTGGGGGAGTGTCCGTACCATCTTAAAATTTGTGGTCAATTGGGATTATGTACAAAGTCATTCTGCCAGGCAACTAATGTTTTAAAATAACCAGATAATTTTCTTTTCTAGACGGCAAAGCAAACGAACTATGGTAAAGAATTACTACTAAGGAGAAATAGATTCACAATTAGAAAGTTTCTACACTCCATGTCCTAAGTCATAAAATACTAATCGCTTCATAACATAATTGGAATTAGTAATTAAATACATATAATAACCCCAAAAAATAAACACTTATGAAAATAATCTTATTTGTTATATTCTCAGGTATAGCTTTATTTAGTCAGGCACAAATCACTACTCAGGAAACTAGTGACGGTTCAATTACTATTAGTCCACGTGGCATTGAAGGTAAAACTAGTGGCAATGACTCAACTGCTAATATGGGGTTCAAATACTGAAAGACTCAAATTGACATTCAATGGTCTGAAAAAATCGGCTGATGGTATTATTCTTTGGCCTATTCTGATTTCGCAATGCCTCTGGTTAATGCCGTGAAAGAGCAACAAACTCAAATTAGTACTTTAAAGAAAATGTTGGAAAGTTTTGAACAAAAACTCACCACTCTCGAAAACAAAAAACTTCAATAGGAAACCGAATAATAAACACCCCCCCATGAAAAAACAATACTTTGTTTATCTTTTACTTCTTTTGTGCAGCCAGCTCCATGCTCAACAACCCCTGACAAAAGTTGAATATTTTATTGATGCAGACCCCGGTTATGGTTTTGGAGTTGATGTCCCGTTTACAGCGGGCACTACGCTAGATGCTAGCTTTTCGGTGTCTTTGCCCGGCAACATTTCCGAAGGGTTTCACTATCTGACAGTTCGCGTTAAAGATTCAAATAATCAATGGAGTTATGTCCTTACTCGTCCGTTTCTTAAAGAAAGTCTTATTCCTCCTGCTACATCGACTGTGGTGGCCATGGAGTATTTCATAGACGCTGATCCGGGTTATGGTGCTGCTACTGCTGTACCAGTTACAGCAGGCTCTTCGATTGATGCCAATTTTACGGTAGCCTTACCAAGCAGCATTTTGGATGGATTTCATTACTTAACCGTTAGAACTAAAGATTCAAATAATCAATGGAGTACTGTCATTTTCCGTCCGTTTCTGAAAGAAAGTCTTATCACTCGTACTACATCTACCGTGGTGGCCATGGAATATTTTATTGACACCGATCCGGGCTATGGTGCCGCTACTGCTGTACCTGTTACAGCAGGAACTGCGGTAGTGATTCCGTTTACGGCTGCTTTGGGTAGTTTGCCAGTAGGGACTCACCACATTTATATCAGAGTAAAAGATGATAAAAATCAGTGGAGTGTGGTGGGTGTTAAGCCTTTTACTGTGGCCAATACCTTTAGCCTCGTAACCAGTCAAACCCCTTCCACCTGGTGTAAAACAGCTCCTTTCAATGTCAGTTATCAGGCATTTGGTACGTATGCTTCTAATAATGTTTTTACAGCTCAGCTTTCTGATGCTGCAGGGAGCTTTGATTCACCCACTGTACTTGGAACTTTAGCTTCGATTAGTTCGGGTAACATTACCGCAAATATCCCATCATCAATTAGTACTGGCACGGGTTATCGTATCCGGGTAATCTCTTCTTCGCCTACAATAGAAGATAACCCGGGTGTAGAATTTAACATTCAGGACATTTGTCCTCCTCCTTGTGCCACTGCTTTGACGTTAGTGAGTACCGCCGATGACTATTCCAGTGGGGTTCTGATAAGAGAAGCCAATGGCCAAAGTGGCCTGGTAGTAGCTACAAACAAAATAACCGGAAGTGCACAGGTCACTTATTTAGCGGGAAAGAGCGTAACGCTTAACCCCGGCTTTCTTGCAGATAAAGGAACTGTCTTCACCGCTCAAAAAGGAGGGTGCGAATAATTTAATTAATAAAACCTTTTAAAATAAATAGTTTATGAAAACCATCAATTGTATTTTTATTTTTGTTTGCCTATCATTTCTAGGACAAGCTCAGACTATTCGGAGAGTAAATCCATCACCCGGTGCTACAGGAATAAATATTTACCCCACCGTGCAAGCCGCTCATGATGCCTCAGTAGCTGGTGATATTATATATCTTGAACCTATAAATGCTACTAACACAGATTATGGGGATGTAAGTATAAATCGTAGAGTTACACTCATCGGTACAGGATACGACCTTAGCCTAAGTACATTAAGTAGTTTTGACAAAAGAACAGTATCAATGAATCATGTAAATTTGGAACAGGGAAGTATGGGGAGTAGAGTAATGGGTTTACGTGCTAGTACTATATTTGTTAAGGATTCCAATTGTATAATTGAACGGAATTTTTTAACTTCAGTAAACCTATCTTTTCAAACAATTGAGAGTACCACTAGCGTTGCTACTGGTACTAGTATCATAAATAACAGGATTATAGCGATTGCCGGTGTAGGGAATGAAAGTGGATATGGTACAACTAACCTTAATTCTAGGAATACCTTAATTTCAAATAATATATTCATGGGGGATGGGGTATATATTAGCGGTTTAGATGCTAGCATTATTTCTAGAAATACGATTTATGGACCTGCTCAATCTCATTTAGCAAATAATTTCTTTTTTCAAGATGTAGATGCAAGTACAATAACGGCTAATATTTTTGATATGAGAGATAGGGATTCCTTTGTTGTAACAGCAAACAATTGTGAAGGTACAACAGTTTCAAACAATCTATGTACCAGACATGCAGGCTTACCCGCCAATAATGGTAATGTGAATTCTGCGGACCCCGAAAGTATTTTTAAAGTAGCCAATCCTTGGTCAGTAAGCCCTTTTCTTGAAAGCAATTTAGAACTTTCTGCCAGCTCACCTACCCTTACTACAGGGCCTGATGGAACACCTATTGGGGCATTTTCGGGTACAATGCCCTTTGTTCCATCGGGCTTAGCAAACATTCCAATTATAACTGATTTTTCAATAAACGGCATAGGAAATGTAAATAGCCCTTTAATTATAAACGTAAAGGCCAAAAGTCATAACTAGGGAAAATTCATTTCAAATCAGTTGGTGGTTTTCTTACATTTTTTTGACTTTAGTAGTTTAATTGAAATCAAAGTGCTAAATTCTGGAAAGTGCTTAAATTTCAAAATAATAGCTAACCTGACATGAAAACCTTTCATGTCAGGTCTTTTAAGTGGCGGTTCCCCAAAGCAAAACCAGCCGTATAGTTTCCTCAGTTTCTGATAGAAGAATAACCGACACTAATGTAACGGAGATTCTTCCGCCATATGGAGCAGAACAAGTCACAAGATTTACCGAACAACCTATCTAATTAGCATCCCTTAAAATGCTTTTTTGTACTTTCATCAGAAGCCCAACAGACACTTTTTCTTAGTTGACACATTCGCGAATACCTAAGCATGACCCACCGCAAACTCTACCTGCAGGAGCATGTGCCCAGGCAGAGGATGAAGATGTAAAAAGATAGAAGTTAAGACTCGAATGCGGTATTTTCTGTTTTAACACTTCGCCCTAGTAGAGATTCTATGTGTATCGGGGTTTTTTGTATGGATTATGTTGTGCTTGGAAAATTTATGTAAGTGTATAGTCCTTATAGATGTAACTTTAGCTGATATGCCTATTTTAGATGCAAGAAAAATAAGTGGTTACGATTTTGATATTGGAGTGTGGTAAGGTAATTGGTCAGGAGACCAATATACACTTCTGCTTAGTCAGGAGACTAAGTAGAGCGGACAACTCTATATTATTTTATAGAGCACTTAGCAATAGATTCTATTTAATTACGATTATTTTAAAGGTACT
The DNA here is from genome assembly GCA_964489955.1 of uncultured Lacihabitans sp. GTDB lineage: Bacteria > Bacteroidota > Bacteroidia > Cytophagales > Spirosomataceae > Leadbetterella. The sequence goes on from CAZBAV010000036.1 coordinate 11,000, forward strand.
TGCCTTCCCATTATTTGCTACTTTAATAAAGTACATTCCGGGAGCTAAACCTTCCAAAGCGACAGATGTTTTTTTATGAAAATTTGAAGATTTTACTACTCTTCCATAATTATCCGCAAGAGTATAGTATGTCAAATCCTTTGCATTGGACTCCAGATTAATGTAATTAACAGCCGGATTAGGAAAAACGCTTACCCATCTGTTTTCTTCCTGATTTGACAACAACAGATCTACCACTACTTTTGTTTCTACTTTTTCTTCACAGCCATACTTATCTTTAACCCAAACTTCATATGTCCCACCGGAACGTACAGAAGCATTAACAATTTCGGGATTTTGAAGAGATGACTTAAAGTCTTCAGGACCTGTCCAACTATAGGAGTCGCCACCTTCTGCCGAAAGCTTGATTGTCATCCCCTCATGGTACGGACCTGAATTAGATGCTTTTGCAGTCAATTGGGAAGGTGAGTTAATTGAGTACGAATAATTACTCTCTGTTAAACATAATGAGTTAGTAAATTTAAAATCTCCGTAAGTGCCTTTTTTTAAATTTTCAAGTGTAAAGGTACGATTGTTAATCCAGATCCATCTATTTTCGTATACTCCATCCTTAACAAATCCAAGCAGATGATTTCCGTATGCAATCGGAATTTCAAATGTTAATTTCCCATCGTTTTCAGTACAAGAAGTGGCATTTACTACTTCTTTGATAGTTAGTAAATATTCATCTGGTTTTTTTAGCGTAATTTCAGATTGTGAGAAAATTTCACACCCCCCATAAATAAGGGAGTTAATCTTATAAGAACCATACTCTAAGTCTGATAAGGTAATGGATCCATGTAAGACCTTTATATCCTCCATATAATCTATTCCATTCTTAGCATATTTTACTCTTACAAGCTCTCCCTCACCTATCGTAGATTGTATACTTATGGAACCCTTCTTACAAAAGGATGGGTTTACATACTCAGCATGAGAAACCCAAAATCCATTACAAGGATTTATAATACTCACTTCATAATCCTCCGTTTCGCCGGAGTGAAAGTATCCGCACGATTGATCCATACTTCCATGCCCTACCATTATTCTTAACCTTGTCTTAAGAATAGACCTTATATTTTGAGGAACCTTAAAATTAATCTCTTTATAATTTCCGTTAATCCACTGTGTGGCAAACAATTTCTCTGAGATGTCAAAAAAACCGTTACCGTCGTAATCTAGCCATACAGCACACTCCATTCCCTCCGCACCTGTTTTAATGTGTAAAGTATAGTCCTTTCCTATTTCCAGTGACACGATTTGGTTATTAAAATAGGTATAGCCAGTAGGAGAGCATCGAGTTTCATTATGAAGTTCAGTATTCTCTATTTTTACTTCAGCGATGTATAAAGAATGCTTTTCGCAATTTTCTGGATTCAGGTAGGTAATTGGACAGTAGTCCTCTTTTTCTGTAGCAAAGCTCCCCGTTAAATAATCAGAACAGGAGGTTCGTATTCTCCACTTATAAGCTGTGCCAGGCAATAGATTTTGAATGGTAATATTTGGATTTGTTGTGTAAAAAAACCTCCTAAAAGTTACCTCTATAGGTTCTACCTCAATAGTGTAGAAGCTATTAGCTTCAGAACTCCATGTGAGTAAGGCTTCTGTACCGGAAACAACCTGATTTACCAGTTCTATATTAGGATTAAAATTTTCTGAACTGCATTTAACAATATTTACTTGATAGTCTATAACATTGCCAGAATTATACTTCCCGCACGGAGAACTTTCTCCATCTCCCTCATGTAGCAAAAGTCTCATGACTACGTTTTTAAAATCGTTTACACTCTTCGGGATTTTAAAGTTAACTGATAAATTGTCTCTGAAATCCCCAGCGGCCATTCTTAATACTCTTTCATTCTCTTCAAAAATATGATTGTTATTAAAATCTATCCATACTACCAATGTAGCTTTGTTATATTGGGTATGTGTGTTAACTTCAAAATAGTAGCTTTGACCTGCAACAAGATCGTATACAGGCTCTGTAGAAAAATTATAAAATTTTAAAGAACAGCTGGACGCTCTACTGATTGTTGTCGCATTTACTCTCACAATAGATATATTTGAAAAACGAAAACAATTAGTTCTCTCAAATGTGGCATCACAAAAATCAGTTTCACCATTGGTGGAAAAAGTGCTGCTGACAAAATCAGAGCATCCCGTTTTTACCCTCCAATCGTACGTAGTGTTGGCAGATAAGAAACTCAGTTTAACCTGGTTTTCAAAAGTTTCGACTGATTTCCATAGGTCTGAATTACGGGCCTTATATTCCACATTAAAAACTGATAAAGGCACTTCATGTGTCCAGTACAGGTAGGCTTGAGTGCTTGTAACCCTGCTTACATTTAAATCTGTAGGTATGCTTACTTTACCATGACAAGTTGCTATTCTCTCCCGAATAAGATTTCCGGGGAGAAGGCCGAAGCCATTAGCAATGTTATTTCCGGAACAATAACTCATAATGGTTTCCCCATTTATTGGGGCAGGTCCTGTTTGACATTGCCCTCCCTCATTAGGTGCACAATTATCAATTGGCCCTCCCGGCCAGGAACAATCGTGCGTATGAGGAGAACCAAAATTATGACCGAGCTCGTGAGCCACTGTATATACATTTGGAGAATAAATAGGATAGTGAAGTATTACAGGAGATTGATTTCCGGAAACTGCTGTTGAAAACCCCATTTCTTTACTACATAAAACGCCTATATAGGCTCTTCCTCCTATTGATTTTGAAGTTAACAAATGAGCTAAATCTCCATTAAAACCATCTGTACGCATTTGTTCAGTAAATTTATCCAAATATTCTGCAGAATTAGTTGCATTGTGATATGGGTCTTGCTTATCCCATATCTTTATTTCTGAAACACCTATCTCAATCTGCTCATTCTCGAAAATGGTTGAAACCTGACTAAATAACCTCTCTAAATATTCTATGGAAGCTTCTACACTACCACCTAAAGATTTGTAAAGCAAATTGTCAACCTCAAAATAAATATAGGTAGCTCTGCATCCAACAAATCCACTGTCAACTCTTCGTGAGATGTTTACGGGACTTGCTTCCTGAGTAGGCAAATCACTGGTTTCACATATAAATGAATTGGGTACATCAGCTGAGTTTATCAAAGAATAGGTTTCTGCTTCTTTATTCTTTACTATTTCAAAGTTTCCGGCATCACTGGATATAAATCCGCTAATGCCTTCATTCGAAATACTGATAGAAACTAGAGACTTATTATCTCCTCTGATTACTCCTCTGTAATGCTTAATACTTCTTATTTTTAAAACTTTACCTGCTGCGTTTTTTACCCGAAAGTTATCACTCTTAAAATTTCTAGATAACAAATCAATGGTATGGTTTTTTAAATGGTTCACAGGTATATTTAGAGAAATAAACTGCGGATTTTCATCTAAAACATTCTGCAATTCTGTTTCATTTAAAACGAGATGTTTCAGTGAGTCCAACGCCAGGGGAGACTGTCTACTTCCTGCTGAAATGTTTGAAACACTAAAAAGGGTGAAGTTCCTGTCTTTTAAATGTTTCGTTTCTGCAACTATCTTTTCGTAAATTGCATTTTGTCCCCAAGTATAATTTATCTTAAATAAGCTTAATAGTAAACTCAGGGTAAGGATGAACCTCCTTATGTAATTGGATATCATAGTGATTTAAATCTTAATAGAATATACCCAGCAAAAGTACAATGTCTTACCCTGTTATAGTTCTTTAGGTTGTCGATATTTTAGGCAATATGTAAACTATTAAGACTAATACGGTATGTACTGCTTACCTGAACTTCATAATCTTCTTTATTCAAGTGATTAGAAGACCACAAAACACCCTCTCTACTACGTCGGCAATCTTCGAACTATCGTTCTAGATTGTTTCTGGGACGTGGGAAAGCGGAGGACTTCAACCAATGAGAGAGTACATAAAAGAATGGAGTGAGAGTAATTATATAGCATACCTGCCTTACGCTAAAGAACTTTTAATAAAACAGAAAGCAGATAACTAAGTTTTATCTATTCGAGAGAGGATTCAACATTTGTTTACATGGTTAGTCTGTGAGACTTTTGGGAATCTTCTCCAGTGCTTCCAGGCGTGCTTCTAACGAAACCAGTTTTGTTTTGTAACTTTTAAGAAGAACAATCTCTTCATTTTGTCTTTCTATTAGGGACTGTTGCTCCTGTATAGCTTTAATAATGGGAGCAAGAAGGTCATTATACCTCACAGCATAATATCCTTCGGAGTCCAAAGAAACCATTCCTGAGTTTTTTTCGGAGTAACCGTACTTTTCAAGTGTTTCAATTAATTCCTGGGCAATAACTCCGAGCTCCCGCTTTTGTATTTCCTGATTTTTGCGGACATAACTAACGGGTTTAAGTGCTTTAACAAAGTCTAAACCCAAATCTAAACTTTCAATTTCGTCTTTGTATCTCTTGTCAGATGTAGTCGCCCAAGCAACTTGTATTTCTGCGGAGGTAATATTGTTATCTCCCATTCTTATCTTATTGCTGCCGTTCACGGTAGCCCCATAGCCAACGCATATGGTGTTGGTATAGAAGGTATTTGACGGACCGGAAAAAGAGCCTAAAGCTACATTTCGACTTCCCACTACATTGTAAAAAAGAGCCCCATTACCAAGCGATACATTGTAAATCCCCAAAGAGTTTCGGAAGGAACTTTCAAAACCAACTGCCGTATTGTATTGTCCCGCTGTGTTTGCTATCAGTGCATGGGTACCAATAGCAGTGTTATATGAACCTGTAGTATTATTAGTTAAAGCAGTTGCTCCTGAAGCTACATTGCTTGAACCAGTAGTATTATGATACAGCGAAGCGTAGCCTGTAGAAGTATTAATATACCCGCCATCATTATGATATAATGACTGATTCCCGATAGCCGTATTCTGGACAGAATATGTATTAGAAAATAATGCATGAGCACCCACCGCCACATTCTCACCCGAGATTGTACTATTTACAAGACTTTTATATCCCACAGCGGTGTTTTCACTTCCGGTGGTGTTTCTTAAAAGACTTTCGTTTCCTATGGCCACATTGTTTATACCTCCATTATTCATTCTCAGTGCTCTGTTGCCCAGTGCTACTGAGCCGCTTGAACTCCTGCTTTCCAGCATGGACTCAAAACCCACAGCTACGTTTCCGCTTCCCGTACTATTGTTTTGAAGAGCATGATGGCCTAAAGCTGTATTAGCCGAGCCTGTGGAATTGCGAAGAAGAGCCTTAGTTCCTACCCCAACATTATAGTTACCGTTCGTGTTATATCTTAAACTAGAGCTTCCCAGGGCTAAATTCTCATCACCTTCGATATTGCTGTACAGGGTTTCATTCCCCAGGGCTACATTATGCTCGCCAGTGGTATTGCTGTACAGCGATAGAAATCCAACTCCAGTATTGTCACTGCCTACGGTATTTAACATAAGTGCACTTGTTCCCAATGCCTGATTCCTCATTCCTGAAGTGTTATTCCGCAGGGCCATATACCCAAGCGAATTGTTTTCGCTGCCTGTGTTGCTCATTAGACTGTAATTTCCGACAGCTACATTTCTGGAAGCACTCACAACATCTCTAAGAGCCGCAACCCCGAAGGAAAGGTTATCACTGCCTGTTGTATTCCTACTGAGAGAAATTGATCCTATTGCCAGATTTCTTTCCCCCGTAGAATTATTGAAAAGTGCACTGGTACCAATAGCTATATTAGAATTACCGGTAGTAGTGAAATAAGCTGCTCGTGAACCAATGCCAATATTCCCTTTTGAGTCACTTGACGTGCCAGAAGCCGTTAATGATTTAAGAGCATAAGCTCCTATGGATATATTTGTGCTGTCTATCGGGCTTCCGGACTTTTTAGAGAATATGCCGCCGGGTGTTATTGTGAATGAACCGTTTGGTTCGCTAAAAACTTGTAGCTGAGCTATCAATAAAGGGGATACCAATAGGAGTGAAACTGTAAATAAGTATTTCATATTCATTGAAGTTTAAATCATTTCATAGCATATTGAATACAAAGCTAAATGGTGAGATTATATATACTTTTTGCTTTGTATTGATGGGTAGAAAAACTATGTATCCGGACAGGAAAGACGTATGATTTGTTTTCCAAATAAATAAACTGGCGGAAATATGGATTAATCTGAAGTTCACTCTGGCAGTCTCTGTATTTAGAGCAGGTATAAACAAATGGTTTTTGTTTCTTTTTTACAACAGGATTGCATTGTGCGGAGTACAGGCAATCCTGGGTTAAGCTTTAATTGAAATCACTCTGTTTGTAATCTGTAAAATATCTTATTTCTACTTTTGTACCCGGGCCTTCCAGCTCCTTCACTTTTTCACGAATACTATATTCTATCCTGCACTTACTATTCATATTAAACTCTCTGATCCGTCTTTCGGTTATTTCAAGACCGTGAGATTTCCTATCTTCAGCCGCCTTTAGTTCCTTACTTTTTTGAAGTCCTATGCCGTTATCGTCTATATCAATATAAATACATTTCTCCTCCCCATATATGGCAATATTAAGATGTTTTTCATTTGCGGAGTTCATGAGGCCATGCCACAAGGCGTTTTCCACAAATGGCTGAAGAAGTAAAGCCGGAAAAATTAAGGTTTCCGTTTTAATAGCTTGATCAGCATCCAGATTATACGTAAAATTTCCGCTTAGCCGGGTACTTTCTATACTCAGGTATAAGCCAATGGTATCCAACTCTTCTTTCAGGGTGCTGCTGTCATCAATACTACTATCAAGTATTTTCCGGATAAATCTGGCAAAGCTATTCAGATAGGCAACGGCTTTTTCAGGTTTATTTTCCAGTATAAACAGCTTAATAGAATTAAGTACATTAAACACAAAATGGGAATTCATTTGGCTTCTCAGTATCGTTGTCTGCAATTCAGCCAGCTGAGCAACCATTTCCTGCTTTTCCTTCTGCTCGGTCAGCCTAATGTTTTGTTGTTCTGTAAAGTGCACCTTTCTGGACAGCTGAGCCATTAAGCTGATAATATGTCCCCAAAAATGACAGCAAAATAAAAGCCCAAAACTTTGCCAAGGCCGGGAAGCAACTAAAGACATTACTAAAAAAAGAAGTGAGAATACAAGCCTGCTATTTCCTAAGGCCACATTTAAAATGTAAAGTCAATACACAATAAACCTTCATACGTAGAGGTGGACAGGCTCTCATCACATAATATAAATGCAGAAGCATACAAATGTACAGGTAGATGGGGGTTAATGGTAGCAGGTAGATGCACATGGGCATGACCCGTAACCATAGAAACTGCTGTCTGTACCATTTCATTGTTCACTTCATCCTAGTAAAAAAACAATAGCAGCGTGGCTTTCATATACCTGTAGTCTTCTATATGCCAGCTTAGGTCAATATCTCCGTTCGGCAGCCGCTTTCCCTCCATGATGTTTACAGCAGGTAAAACCCCAACAAATATAGTAACCAAACTCATGTTTAAGGTGGCAGCCCCCTGCTCATCTATGCTAATAGCATTCTTAAAGAGGTTAGACTGGGCTTTCTGAAAACTCCCTACTCTACTACCCGCAGGAACCAGGCTCTTGTAACCAAAGTTTATGACCTGCTTTATAGGTCTCAAAAACTGTGAAACCAGCGTCATTTTATTACGGATGAGCAGCACCTTTTCAGATGGTTTTTTGTGCCGTTTTGCAGGTGCCATCCGCACAATATGCTGGCCATTGAGCACATAGCCTACTATGTTGCCCCACGAAACCTCCATGCATTCCATTTATAAGTTTTTCCATAGCTTTAATTTATACTTACATGTAAGTAAGCTAGCTAGTAAAGGAGATTGGGTCAACTAATTACAAAGCATTTAATGAGGTTTATCTAAGTATAACCTCTGTTTTACCTTGGTAAACCCTAGGTAAAACCACGGTTTAAGTAAAAAAACAGGTAAGACATTATACAGAAAAATGGATTTTACAGGGATGAGTTTTTGCTGCGGCTGTCCCTAAACTCCCGTCTAAGGACATGTGTATGATGGTTTAACCACACAGCTTTGCCCTACCTGTGCAATGCTGAGCATGATACTTTCTTTTAGTAAGGAATTAACCCGCCTTGTTAAGGTGGTTCTGTTAGATTACAAAACCTCTTGGGCGTGAATAATAGTAGAGCATATAGCGAAAGAGATAGGTTTCCTCATGAATGGGTTTAGTTTATTCAGAAAAATTGATAGATGTTAATTCTATCGGTGCATAGCGATAATCCATTCTGGGGTGGCTATAAATATTACCGGAAATCTTGACTTTCCTGTTAGCAACCTTAAAACTTTGAGGCATGTTACAGGCAATCAATCTCTCCCATCCAGTTTCTTTTGTGTCCTTAAAATCAATAAAGAACTTATCTAAACTGTCCAGCACTACTGTTCCTTCAATATTATGTATCTCACTATATACAAACCATTCATTATCAGAAAAAGTACACTTTTGTAGATTAGGGGAGAGTAAGGTGTTTTTTTCGCAGGAAATACAGAAAAGAAATATAGGCAGAATTAAGCATCGCATTTTCATAGTTGTATTTTTTATAGTATTCAAATTTATATCGAAAAGTACAGAACACAATGGTTAAAGTTATTTAACGGTTAAGAGAATGGAACGCAGGCACATGAACCTATACGTAAACGTCTGGTGGAATATGCGGACGGTACGCACACACGATACGCAAACGCATTATGGAATGTCATTGGATGGTGGATGACGTTGATGGGTTCAAGGGAATGGACGATACGTAAATTAATGGCGGAATGGGACGTCGGGACAGTCATGGATTCCGGGTGACGTTGGTGGATTCCGGGGAACGTGTAGAGACGCACGGCCGTGCGTCTCCTTATATATCAACAAGGATAAAATGACAAATGTAGAGACGTTGCACTGCAACGTCCAACCACCAGACGGTGATTATATTTTGTAAATACAACGGAACGGTCTACCCAATAGCCCGTGATCATATTGTAAATAAAATGAGACGTTGCAGTGCAACGTCTCTACCTATTCCGGACCTTGCAGGATTGATATGGATCGTCTGATTTAATTTACTGCACAGAAACTTTTCTGTAAAGATCTCTTCCGGATGATTACTAAATCAAATCCTACCGAAATAGATTATCACTTTGAATTTAGCCAAGCCACCTGCACTTAGTCTCGAGACCAAGGACAGCGGGCTATTAATTGGGCTGCTTTTCTATTTTTTGCTTGTCTGAGAGACCAGATGATTTCTCTGAAATATCATCTATTAATCTTCTGACTCCCACAGTATAGCCTCCATCTAAACCCGGATGCCTTACTAAATCTAAAGATAAAAAATTATCCATCTTTGCTAAAATACAAAACAGAGTTTAACCCTTGTAAACTCCATTTTGTATGCTGTTAATTTCATTTTTCTTAAAGTATAATCCGTACAAAAGGGTTAAAAAAGGGGTTTTTTATAGAATTATAGCTATTTTTGGGTTTAACAATGCCGAATAGCTATGAAACTAAAAATCGCTTTAAGTGTAACGCTTTACACTTTACTTTGCTTTACAAATTATTCATTCGCTCAGTTTACTCTCATCACCCCCGGAGATTCCCAAGCAAATATTACAGCTCACTCTGATAGGGCAGGAATTGAGATTCCTCAGATTTCCTTGGTTTCTTTAACAGATGCGTCGCCTGTTCTCGCCATTAAAGAAGGAACTATAATTTACAACACTAATTCTACTCTAGGTAAAGGTATTTACTATTGGGACAATACCAAATGGATTCCTTCTCAAACTCAAGTACCTGAAATTACAGCTAGCAGTCCGCTTTCTATAGTTTCAAACAACATTAAACTAAATGCGGGTACTTTTCCTGGCCAGCTTTTAAGCTGGGACGGCAATAATTGGGTAAATACAATGCCAAAACCGATGCAAACCTTGTCTAATATGCAACCTTACCTTGCATTAAATTATTGTATTGCATTATATGGCATTTTTCCATCTAGAAACGGTGCCGATCCTTTTGTAGGTGAGATAGGCATATTTGCATTCAACTTTCCTCCTCTGTATTGGGCTCAACTAAACGGACAATTACTTTCTATCCAACAAAATCAAGCCTTATTCGCCCTTATAGGTACCTATTATGGAGGGAATGGAATACAAACATTTGCACTTCCAGACCTCAGAGGTAGAACACCTATTCATGCAGGGCAAGGGCCAGGGCTAACCAATAGAACACATGCAGAAATGGGTGGCTCTGAAACCATTATGATTGACAATAAGTACTAAATGCGTTTTTTATTTTTTCTCTTATTTCTTCCTTTTTTAACAGTAGCTCAAAAAAACGATTGGGTCTGGTCTTCTATTGGCTTTAATGAAAAATTCATTCCTTTAACGGCAAAAAAACAAGTGACAATTGCTGTAATAGATGATGCTTTTGACTTAAATAACTTTGCTTTAAAGCCTTATCTTTATAACAACAAAAGGGAAATTGCTAATAATATTGACGACGACAAAAATGGTAAAACAGATGATTTAACCGGTTGGGATATTTCAGACAATGACTCGGATGTAAATCCTCCAAGCCACGCTTTAAATGCTTTTTCTCACGGCACCAAAGTTGCGGGTATATTAATACAAACTATTCAGAAACTAACTAAAGATGCTAGTTTTGTAAAGATACTTCCCATTAAAACCTCTTCAGATCTTAAGCAGATCAATTACATTATCAGTGGATATGAAGGAATAAAATATGCACTTGAACAAAAAGCAGATATCATAGTGTGTAGCTGGAGCGGTGGAAGTTTCAACCCCGAACAAGAACTCATCTTAAAGCAAGCCGAAAAACAAGGTGCTTTACTCATTACATCTGCTGGTAATTTTGTAAGTGAAGTTGCACAAATGCCGGGAGCCTTTCACTGGTCTATTAATGTTACATCTGTTAATAAGGAGAATAAAAAATTGCCTGCTGCTAATTACGGAAATTTTGTAGATATAGCAGCTCCCGGAGATTCTATTTTCACTACAGCCCCCAAATTAAGTGAATATTCTGCTACACTTTCTGCCACTTCGGCATCTGCACCTATCATTGCTGGTATTATTGCCTCTTTTGCGTCGGCTTATCCTCAAATCAAACCTGAAGAATGGGATAGAATACTCAAAAACTCTGCAGTTTCTTTAGATAAAGAAAATCCTTTATATGTCGGAAAACTTGGTGCTGGAATACCCAATATTAATACTATAAAAAAAATAATAGAAGGTGAAAACATTACATCTTTCGATAACACAAAGGCATACATAAATCTGAAAGATGACGCTAAGGTTAAAATTCCGTTCAAAGCCCCTTCAATTAAACTAGAGCAAGCAACGTATCACAAAAAGGGTGAAAAAGTAAAAATAAAGTCATGGAATAACGGTACGCCAAAAGACAGTTTACTACAACTGACAGCTCCGTACTTTTTCATGGCAGACTCATTTATTGTAGCTAAATCTACAAAAAAAGATAAATGGATTTATTACGAAACTCAGGCTATTGATTCCAGTTCTTTATACTGCTCAGGAGTAGTAGAACTAAGCGGCAAAGAAGGTGTGATAGAAGACGGGAGCAAAGAAGCCACATACTCCGGTAGAAGTGATTGTAAATGGAAAATAGAAGTAAGCAAAGGAAAGAGAATAAAGATTTGGTTTGAAGAGTTTGATACCGAAGCTAAAATGGACCAAATTTATATCTTCAATGGACACGGAACAGAAACACCTATTTTAGCCATTTTTAGCGGCCCGAAGATTCCACCCCAAGTTACAACATGGGAAAATAAAGCACTCATATGGTTTTTAAGTAATGAATCTACTAATCTTAAAGGTTGGAAACTAAGATGGGAAGAGGTAGATTAATTTGTGTGAAAAGTTCTTTAGCTTTTGTCCGGGCTTAATCTACTCTACGATAAACTCTCATCCTTTAGGGGCTATGTTTGTGTCGCTCTAGACTCATCTTCACAAAATAGGTTTCTTTTTCAAAAGAAAGTAGGTTTGCCCACGTAGAGAAGAGTGTACTTTATCTCCTAATTAGTCTGGCAGCAAGAACCAGATACTACTTTTAATATTAACCGTTTTTAGCTCACTTTCTATAAAGATTGTGCGGATTTACAAAGACCTGATTCGTTTTGAGTCAGTTTTTTTCATTAACCTATATCTAATTAGCCCAATCTTGTTCCTACCATCCCTGCTTCGTAAGAATCTTAGAACTATCACTTGATTGTGCCTAAAACAAGAGCGACCGGTTATTTCAACACGATTTCTCTGATTTCGACACTGTAACCCGCTTTCAAAATAGGATTGAAAGCAGCTACTTTTTTGCAGCATACAAAGTCTTCTAGCCATGGCAATGCTATGCTCTTTTTAATAACCTCATTTCGATTATTAATGTATTGATTTATAGTGCACACCACATAGATACATAGAAAAAAATGATACTTTTTTAGTAAGTATAGACAGCTGAAACTGTTCACATACATTGAAGCTAGTCTTCAGTACTATGTATACTTTTTTGTTGCTGATTTACAGAAATTTAAATCTATGTACCTATGTGATTTTAATCGAACTCAGATTAATAAAAAATAGCCTGGAGAGTCAGCCCATTTTTTGAAACCAAACAAAAAATAAAAGGTGGCAAAAATCGAAAAAAGCCGACATAACACTCCTCGTTGCATTCTAACTTATGAGAATTTACAGAAGATGCCATTGTAGAAGTAGCTTATTGTTAGGTTAGTTTTGTGACTGCGTTTTTACTCACCTGCTAAGCTACTCATTTAATGTAGGTTATATAATAAATCTCACTAGGTTTAGTGGCAATGGCTTTTCACCAAGTTTTAGTCAATTTATTCTGTTAGTACTTTCATCAACAACCTTATTTATATAGGTTGAATTTTTGATTTTGTTAAACGAATACTTAACTACTAACGCAATGTTCCTGGCGTCATAATAAACTCCGTTTGATACAATGTTATTAATTGTAAAAGATTCTTTGTCTGATAATGTTTTAAAAATGTTGTTGAAACTTAGCGTACAGGTTAAGGTTTTACTAAAGCTTTTCGATAAACTCGTATCGATGGAAAACAACGCATTTCGTTCAAAAGCCCCGTCGCTTCTTTTCGTTAAGCCCAAGACTGTCAAGGAAAAGGTGAAATCTTCAGGTAATTTGAGTTGATGATTTGAATACGCATATAAGTAGGGCGTTGGGGCCCTCATTACAGCAGATTGATCTTCCACCTTCATTATCCCGCTTGTAAATGAGGTATTAGAAGTCCAATTTTTGTATTTAAATGGAGCATTAATGGTAATATTTAGCTCTTTACTAAGTCTATAATTTCTGTCCATTCTTTTTAAAATGGAAGTTGCCGGATTATAAATAAAGTCAGCAAATACAGGCCCATCTTGTCGGGAATAGTTTAGTTCTATCGAATAGTCTTTGTATTGAAAACTGGCAGCTACTTCATCTATAATTGTTGGGGAAATATTAATGTTACTTGCCCATTCAAAATATGGGTTTATGTAAACAACCAATTGACTTACACGTGAAAAATCTGGACGACTAATTGTTTTTGCGTACTTTAAACTAATACTTTTAGAACTGTCAATAGGTATGTTAATGGCTAATTTGGGGAAAAGTTGAGTGTTTTTTCTGTCAACTAAAAAAGAAGTACTGTCCTCGAAATTCC
>CAZBAV010000036.1:24757-31026 GCA_964489955.1 uncultured Lacihabitans sp.
ATTTTCTAATCTAAACCCCAACGAATAATTTACCTTTTTTAATTGCCCTGATAATTGTAAATATGCCGCATAAGTTTCTTCTTTATACTTATAATTTGAAAGTGAGGAACTTATCGGATTGTAGTTCTCAATACTCAAAATTGGGTTAGATTGTGGTTTTGAAAGGTTTACTCCCAATTCAATTTTTGAATTGTTCCTGAAATTCTTCTCAAAGTCTGTCCTTCCTGCAAAGACTGATATATTGTTATTTTGCATGCGGTTTTGTGAGAGAGTATCAATTGTGTTGTTATAATTGTTTGAAATACTACTTTTTAAATCATCGGTGTATGCAGAGTATTGGAAACCTAAAAATAATTGGCCATTTATACGCTTAAACTTTTTATTATAGTTCAGCATAGAGGTTGAGTAAACTCTATTATTTTTATTCAAATTAGAGGTCATAACTCTGCTTTCTGTTGATTCTTCTTTCAAATATGAATTGGTTAGAATTGGAAAATTGGAATTTTCCTTCCTTAAAGATGTATTTGCTGAAAAATAGCTATCATCATTAATCTGGTAAAAAATACCACTACTAAATATAAACTGAGGTCTATTGGTAACACTTACCAGGCTATAATTTGATTGGATATTTTGATTTTTGATGCCAAACTCATAAGCGTTGCTTTCCCAATTCTTAATTTTGTTGTACTGTAAGTTTACTTTTATTTCTACCTTTTTACTTTTAACACTTAGGTCCATCCCAGCTCGATTTGTAAAATATTTCCTTAACATAGCTGTCTCCGATAAGTCCATTCTTAAGCCTTCTCTTTTATTTGATTTTCGAGTTATCAAAATAACAGTTCTTCCCTGTGCTTCATATTTAGAAGATGGGTTGTTTATAATTTCAATTGTTTTAATGTCATTTACCGCTATGGCATTTAAATCTGCAATTGTAATTCTTTGGTTTTCTAAATAGATTAAAGGTTCGCCTTTACCGATCACATTTATTGTTTCACCTGATTGACTAACCTGTATTGCTGGCAGCTTAGCAAGTAATTCAACCGGATCTGTAATCGCTGAAAAGACTGAATTTTCAATGTTTATCTTAGTATTGCCATTTGTATTTGTAAATATTCTTTTTTGCGATTTTATCGTCACACCTTCCAAACTTGTAATTTCATCAGTCAAAGAAATAGTTAAAGAAATATTTACAGTCAAGGAAATAGTTTCTATATGCTCATTGAAACCTAAACAAGAAACTTTCAAAAAATATTCTCCCCTATTTATTGGGTCAAATGTAAAATGCCCTTCTACTATAGGGGTGTACTTTACGATTGAGGAATCAACCTTTGATAATAAAAAAGCATTGCCATAATTAACAATTTGCTTATTAGTGTCAATTACTTTGCCAGCAACTAAGGCCGTTTGTCCAAAAGTTGTTAATGAACCGAGAAGAAATAAAATGTAAATGCTTATTTTTTTCATTTGTCAGATTTTTAAATCATTGATTAGTTTCCCGTCCCGAAACTTTGACGTTAAGTAAAAACTTTCTTTTTCTTGTATTATGGGTTCAAAACTAGCTTTTCCTTTTTCACTTTTTTTTTCTTTAACTTTTTTTAACCACATATATTGAAATAGGCACATTCAAAAAAAAATAACATATTCATTATAAGTCTACTGTAACTTTTATTATCTCTAAGTAACACACCGAAATAGGGTAATGAAATCAATAAGATATGCGAAAAGATTACCTCCGAAGTGGAGAGTGCGAAATCTCGTTTCTTACCACAAACTAATATCCAGATCAAATCCACCACTTTTCAAGGGGGTAATAATAGGGTTATCAGCAAGCTTACCATTAAATAGACTCTCTTTACCTACATAATTTGAAACACTGGAATATCCGACGCTCTAGATACGACTCCAGGACTTAAGGGATTGATATGAATCGCCGCCCGACTAACCTTTGTTCAGAAAAACTGCTCGATAAAGATTTCTTCCGGATGATTACTCAGGAACAGAATGAGCTATGATTTTAATAAATTATGTGTGGAACCCGGCTCTCTTGAGCTCTCCCGTCTAAGGACACTTAAAAGGTCTCCTGAGCATCAAAATATAAAGATTATTCAGGATTTAGATGAGCAATCATGGATAAACGCTCTAATGTTATCCCCGTACCTCAAAGTAGTTAATCCATAGTCATATATAACACAAACCAGCCCTACCACCATCCTTAATTTGACTCCTTGGCACCTACTAACTCAAATTATGCATTAAATAGAAAAGTATAGAAAAAAGAGAAGCCCACAGCGGTGCCGCGGGCTTCTTATAATATCTTAAAAATCTTTACTTACCGAAACTGTCCTTTAGTCCAACCGTTTTATTGAAGATTGGATTATCAACGGTACTGTCCGGATCTTTCACAAAGTAACCATTACGGATAAATTGGTATTTATCTGCCGGAGTAGCTTGATGAAGAGATGGTTCTAACAAAGCCTTTACGACTGTAAGTGAGTTTTCATTGATAAAGTCTTTAAAGTCACCCTCCTCTCCTGCCGGGTTTTCTACTTTAAATAAACGGTCATACAATCTGATTTCTGCTTCAAAAGCTTCGTTTGCATTTACCCAATGGATAACTCCTTTAACCTTCACACCACTTACATCTTCTCCACTTTTTGAGTTTTCTACATAAGAACATCTCAATTCGGTAATCCTTCCGTCGTCGGTTTTGATAACCTCATCGCATTGGATAATGAAAGCTCCTTTCAAACGTACCATTCCGCCCGGTTTTAAACGGAAATACTTAGCAGGCGGTTCTTCCATAAAATCAGACGCTTCAATAAAGATTTCTTTACCAAAGTTCACCTTTCTATGTCCGCTTTCCGGATCTTCCGGATTGTTCTCAATAGTACAAACCTCTACTTTTTCGTCAGGCCAATTGGTAACTACCACTTTTAGGGGCTCAAAAACAGCCATTACACGTGTAGAAAGTTTATTAAGATCTTCACGCACAAAAAACTCCAGAAGACTCACATCTATAAGGTTTTCACGTTTTTGTATCCCTATCCTTTCAGCAAAATCACGAATCGCCTTTGGCGTATAGCCTCTCCTCCTCATTCCTGAAAGAGTTGGCATCCGAGGGTCATCCCAACCGCTTACATGCTTTTCGTTTACCAATTGTAATAGCTTACGCTTACTCATTATGGTATACGTAAGGTTCAGGCGGGCAAACTCGTATTGCTTGGATGGGAAAATACCCAACTTCTCTATAAACCAGTCATACACTTCTCTGTGCGACACAAACTCCAGCGTACAGATAGAGTGCGTAATCTCTTCTATAGAGTCCGATTGCCCATGGGCAAAATCATACATCGGATAGATTTTCCAGGTGTTACCTGTACGATGGTGCTCAGCAAACTTTATCCTGTAAATGATAGGATCACGCATGAGCATGTTGTTAGACGTCATGTCTATTTTGGCTCTTAAAACGCGGCTACCCTCCGGAGATTCTCCTTTGGCCATTCCTTCGAAAAGAGCTAGGTTCTCTTCAATACTTCTGTCTCTGAAAGGACTCGGTTTTCCCGGAGCAGTCGGTGTACCTTTTAGCTCAGCCATTTGCTCCGAAGTACTATCATCTACATAAGCCAAACCATCTTTAATTAACTGCACAGCATAACCGTAGAGTGTATCAAAATAGTCAGAAGCATATAACTCCTCTACCCAGTCAAAGCCAAGCCACTTAATATCGTTTTTGATAGACTCTACATACTCTGTGTCCTCAGTTACAGGATTGGTATCGTCAAAACGCAAGTTTGTACCTCCACCATATCTTTGAGCAAGTCCAAAGTTCAGACAGATAGATTTTGCATGACCAATGTGCAGATAGCCATTGGGCTCAGGAGGAAAACGAGTTAAAACTCGGCCATTATGGGTCTTACTTTCTAAATCCTTTTCTACTATTTCTTCTATAAAATTGAGACTCTTCTCTTTACTTTCCTCGGACATTTTTTTCTAATTAAGCTGCAAATTTATGATAACTAATTCTAGACAAAAAGAAAATACTTGATTATGTACCTTATCATCTAAGAACTACATGGTGTGGAGCTTCCTTATTTTGCAGAACATAGACTTCTTTCAAACTACTTTTCCTCTAAAGATAAAAAGTTTATTGTGCTTGATTCCTAAATGTAGGGAGGGCGAATTCCATTCTCTGACAGGACCTACCAATATCCTTTTACTTTCCCTTAAAAATCGGCTGTCTTTTTTGCATAAATGCCATAACGCCTTCTGCAAAGTCTGCCGAGTGTCCGCAAGCGGTTTGTCCTTCCGCCTCAAGATTAAGTACAGACTCCAAATCCGTATTGAACGACTGATTGAGAACCTGCTTCATCATACCGATACTCTTCGTAGCCGAATTGGCATAGATATCAGCCAAAGCTTCCACCTCTTGTTCAAGATTTGTGCGTGGCACTGCCTTGTTTACTAAACCTATACTAACGGCTTCCTCCATGAAAACTTTCCTGCCTGTACTACACAATTCAAACGCCCTTTGCGGACCTACCAGTCTCGGAAGAAAAAACATAGAACCTGCATCCGGCATCAGTCCAATCCCTACAAAAAGTTCTGTAAAATAAGCATCTTCAGAAGCTATAATTACATCACAAGCCAAAGCTAGCGACATTCCAGCACCAGCCGCCAAACCGTTCATTTTACAGATTATCGGCTTTTGTAAACTCCGCATCCCAAGAATCAAAGGGTTATAAACGGTTTTCAAAACATTCCCCAAATTGGTATCGGCTAACCCTTCTTTTAAATCGGCTCCTGAAGAAAATGCTTTGCCATCACCGCCTGACACTACCACTACCCTTACGTCCTCGTCCTTACCACATTCTTGAATGGCCTGGCTCATTTCCGTAAGTAACTCCCTGCTTAAAGCATTATAGGTATCCGGCTTATTTAGGGTTATGTATGCCCTTTGGTTTACTTTCTCAAAAGTGATAGAATTAAACATATTTTTTATTATCAGTTGATTCTCAAAAATACAGATTTTGAGTCAAATTGCAAGAGTCTCATAAAATTGAACGACCCTGATCCGTATCTTTGGTTCATGAACCTATTTGATGACTTCTTTGACAAATCCCGTAATTACCTTCCGTATGATGGTACAGTAAACTATTTTGGTAAAATACTTCCCTTACCAGATGCCAACTCGTATTTCGATATTTTGAGCGAGACAATTGAATGGCGACCGGATGAAGCCATCATTTTTGGGAAAAAGATTTATACCAAACGAGCAGTAGCCTGGTATGGAGACAAACCTTTCGAGTATTCGTATTCCAACACTTCTAAATATGCCCTGCCTTGGACAAAAGAGCTTCTGGAACTAAAACAGATTATTGAAAAGGAATCGGGCGAAACGTACAATTCCTGTCTCCTTAACTTATATCATGACGGCAGTGAAGGTATGGCCTGGCATAGCGATGGCGAAACAGACCTCAAAAAGGACGGAGCCATAGGTTCCTTAAGTTTTGGTGCAGAAAGGAAGTTTGCCTTTAAACACAAACAAACTAAAGAAAAAGTAGAAATGGTACTAGAACATGGCAGTCTGCTGGTAATGAAAGACTCTACCCAAACTCATTGGTGGCACCGTCTCCCCCCTACAAAAAAGATACATACACCAAGAGTAAATCTTACTTTTAGAACTATTGTACAAAAAAAAGGTTCTGAAAACACTTCAGAACCTCTATAATTTGGTTTAAGCACACAAGTCAAACCGATTAGCCTTTGTATACAGCTTTACCAGGATAAAAACCCGTTTTAACTTTTTTATTTCCAAGTGTATATACTACAACTCCTACAGCTACAGCTGCCAAACCGAATAGAAAGCCCTTTTTCATAATTGCAGATTTTTTGGTGAGATTAATGATACTGCTAAATTAACGTGAAATCAGAAGAAAAAGTCATCGTAAACCTTAAAATTACCTTAAAAATTTATTTAACGGTAAAAATATGATTATACGGCGAAAATTTCCTCTTTATTCTGCCAACAGTAGAACTATTTGAATAAAAAAGGGAGAGCAAAGTTCTTAAAAATAAAAAATTTTTTTTTTAAGAACTTTTTAAGAATTTAAGTCGCCCAGGTTAGAAATAGTTAGCTTCCGCAAAAAAAGAAGTAGATTTGTATCATAATTAATTTTTTAGCATTTGATCTTACGGAAAGGACGTGTTTTTAGGTCTACAGGGAGTTGGTACGAAGTAAAAGATACCCTCTCTGGTGAAGTATATTCTTG
>CAZBAV010000036.1:31036-43038 GCA_964489955.1 uncultured Lacihabitans sp.
CTTGTAGGTTAAAAGGTAAGTTTAAGCTACAGAACCTGAAGGTAAACAACCCTATTTCTGTAGGAGACTGGGTGGTTTTTGACCTGGACGACCTCGTTATTACCGAAATCACACCCAGGGAAAACTATATAATCCGTAAGTCGGTGCACAAGTCTGCTCATGGTCATTTATTGGCAACCAATGTAGACCTATTATTGATAGTAGCCACCATAAATATCCCAAAAACTTCATTGGGTTTTATAGACCGCCTCTTAGTAACTTCAGAAACCTTCCGTATTCCGGCTACGGTGGTTTTTAACAAGCAAGATATTATGGACCCTGAAGAGCAGGAATACCAGGCCGAACTTATAGAACTGTATACCTCTTTAGGCTATGGTTGTTTAAAGGTATCAACCTATACAGGCGAGGGAATAAATGAACTTAAGGAAGAACTTAAAGGAAAAACTACACTCATTTCAGGACATTCCGGAGTGGGTAAATCCAGTATCATGAATGTACTCATGCCGGAGCTGGACTTGGCCACTTCTGAAATTTCGGACTTTGCCAATAAAGGTGTACATACCACAACTTTTGCAGAAATGTTTGAGCTAAATGAGGATACCTTTATAATAGACAGCCCGGGTATCAAGGAACTTGGCCTCATAGACATTGGTCAGGAAGAACTGGCACACTACTTCCCAGAATTCAGGGAACTTATGGGAGCATGTAAGTTTAATAACTGCCTGCATATCAATGAACCCAAATGTGCAGTAAAAGAAGCTGTAGATAATGGTGAGCTATACCTGAGCCGTTATCTGAGTTACTTGAGTATGTTTGAGAACGATGATAACAGGCGGTAAAAATTTCTTTGCTACTTGTTTTGTTTTTCGTATTTTCACATGATGAAACTTTTTGATACCACAGAAGAAGTATGTACCCACCTACAAATACCCAAGACCACTTTGGAGTATTATCTTCTGGAGTTTAAAATAAAAATAAAGAAAGCGGGAAAAAACCGGGTGTTTTCGCACAAAGACATAGAAAAGCTCCAAACCATAGTTACTCTTAAAGAAAAAGATGGCTACACCTTAGAAGGAGTAAAAGAAAAGCTGAAGCAAAAAAAGACAGCGGATTTATCGCGGCAAGAAATCATTTCTAAGCTCAAAGATATCAAAAAGACCCTCGAAATTATCAGAAATGGAATGGACTGAAGACTTGCTATATGAACTTGCCCTCAGCCGCATTGACGGTATTGGAAGTGTAAATTACAAGGCCCTATCTAACCACTTTGGCAGTGCTAAAACTATCTTAGGTTTACCGTCCTCCAAGATACAGAAAATTCAGGGTATTGGAGTTTTGGTCTCCGAAAACCTAAAAAAAAGAGCGGAAGCCTTACAAGAAGCCGATAATATTCTCAAACAGTGCTCGAAACTAAACATCCGCGTAGTTTCCATCTTTTCCGAAACCTATCCGGTAAAACTGAAGGAGCTTTACGATGCACCACCCATACTCTACGTAAAAGGTAAAGGAAAAATACAAACTAACCGTACTCTGGCCATTGTGGGGACACGGGACGCCACCGATTATGGGAAAAAAACCACAGAAGAACTGGTTCGGGGACTGGAAAATGTACAAATAGTTAGTGGTATGGCCTACGGAATAGATATTACGGCACATAAAGCAGCCCTGGAATCTCAGGCAAGTACTATAGGAGTCCTAGCACACGGTTTAGAGATGGTTTACCCATCTTTACATACAAAAATTGGAGAAGAAATGCTCGAAAACGGCCTTCTGATATCAGAGCATCCACCGGAAACAAGCATGCATCCCCAGCATTTTGTAGCACGTAATCGTATTATTGCTGGATTAAGTGAAGCTGTGGTGGTGGTAGAGTCTGCCAAAAGAGGTGGTGGTCTTATAACAGCTGAATATGCGAATAATTATAATCGGGAAGTTTTTGCGGTACCGGGAGATGTAAATCGGAAGCAAGCCCAGGGAACCAATAACCTCATAGCCAAGCACAAAGCCAATATCTACACCAACCCTAAGGACCTGGCAGATTGGCTGAACTGGAATACAGAAAGTAAATCTAAAGTAAGTAAACCCACCTTAGATTTAAGTACATTTACAGAAGAAGAGAGGATTGTATTAGAACTTTTAAGTAGTAAGGGAGAGATGCTCATAGATGACATTAGTTGGCAATCCCAAATACAGCTTAACCGACTTTCCTCCATTTTACTGAACCTTGAGTTTGCCAATGTTATCAAGCAGGTACCGGGGAAAAAGTTTGGAATTTCTTAGAATTTACGTTGAACCATGTATTTTTCTTTCTGCGGCATAATTCAGGTAAAACCCGGAGTAGGCTTGAGAAAGCAACCTTTCCCCACCTATTTTTGTTCTACATTGTACCGTAATAATTCCCATGAATTTCAAAATAACTTCTGAGTTTAAGCCCACAGGCGACCAGCCTCAGGCCATAGAGCAAATAGTAGCCTCGGTAAATGCTGGCGAACAAGCCACCGTACTACTTGGTGTAACCGGAAGCGGTAAGACTTTTACCATAGCCAATGCCATTCAACAGCTCCAGAAACCTACATTGATACTAAGTCATAATAAGACGTTAGCAGCACAGCTTTATGGGGAGTTTAAGCAGTTTTTCCCTGAAAATGCTGTAGAATACTTCATCTCATATTACGACTACTACCAGCCAGAAGCATATATTGCCAGTACCAATACATATATAGAAAAAGATTTGATGATAAACCAGGAAATAGACAAACTTCGTCTTTCTTCGGTTTCTTCTTTGATGTCCGGCCGCAGAGACGTGATAGTAATCGCATCTGTTTCATGTATTTATGGTGCGGGGAACCCCAATGAGTTTAAACAAAGTATCATAAAAGTGGGCGTGGGAGATACCATCAGCCGTAATAAGTTCTTATATGACCTGGTGTCTATTTTATATTCCCGTACCGAGGTAGAATTTAACCGGGGTACCTTTCGGGTCAAGGGGGATACAGTAGATGTTTTTCCTGGTTATGCCGACTTTGCCTACCGTATCATTTTTTGGGGCGATGATATAGAAGAAATACAGATGATAGAGCCCGTTTCCGGAAAGAAAATCCGCCCGGAGACCCGCATTTCCCTTTTTCCTGCCAATCTCTTTGTTACAGGAAAGGACGCCATGCAAACTTCTATCCGACAGATACAAGATGACTTAGTAAACCAAATAGAGTATTTCGAGAAAGACGGCAAACGTATGGAAGCCGAGCGGATCAAGGAACGGACGGAGTTTGACCTGGAAATGATGCGGGAGTTGGGCTATTGCAGCGGTATTGAGAACTACTCTCGATATTTTGACCGACGCAAAGCAGGCGAACGTCCTTTCTGTCTTTTAGATTATTTTCAGGATGATTTTCTTCTGGTAATTGATGAAAGTCACGTAAGTATTCCTCAGATTACGGCTATGTATGGCGGGGACCGCTCCCGCAAAACCTCTTTGGTGGAATATGGTTTCCGATTGCCTTCTGCTTTAGATAACCGCCCACTTACATTCCAGGAGTTTGAGGACTTAACTCTCCAAACCATTTATGTAAGTGCCACACCGGCTAAATACGAACTAAATAAAGCCGGGGGTGTAGTAGTGGAGCAGATCATCAGACCTACAGGGCTCTTAGATCCTGAGATTGATGTAAGACCAAGCCTAAACCAGATAGATGATTTACTGGATGAAGTAAATTACAGAATAAAGAAAGAAGAACGGGTACTGATAACCACGCTTACCAAGCGGATGGCCGAGGAGTTAAGCCGTTACCTGGAGCGTGTGGGCATAAAAGTACGGTACATCCACTCCGAAATAAAGACCATGGACAGGGTAGAAATCCTGCGTGAACTGCGTTTAGGTGTCATAGATGTTTTGGTAGGTGTAAACCTTTTACGTGAGGGACTGGACTTGCCGGAGGTATCATTGGTAGCTATAATGGATGCAGACAAGGAAGGTTTCCTGCGGGATGTAAGGTCTCTGGTACAAACCATAGGCCGGGCGGCCCGAAACTCCAACGGCAAAGTGATTATGTATGCCGACCGTATAACGGGTTCTATGCAAACAGCCATAGAAGAAACTCAAAGAAGGCGTGCAATACAGATGGAATACAATGCCGCAAATGGAATTACGCCAACCACCATCCTGAAAAGTAAGGAAGCAATCATGGAACAGACTTCCATTGCGGACTTTAAACCAACCACTAAAGCATACTACGTAGAACCGGAAGAACTAGGCATAGCCGCCGACCCTGTAGTAGCCTATATGAGTAAACCACAGTTAGAAAAACTCATGGCAGAAGCCAAAAAGAATATGGAAAACGCAGCCCAGGAACTCAACTTCTTACAAGCTGCCAAGTATAGGGATGAAATGCTACAATTAGAGAATAAGATAAAGAGCCTGAGTTAGTAAATGTCGCTGTTCAGTAGAAGGCTAATTAATTGTCAAAAAACAATGAACTATAGCTAAAAAAAGCATCTCCTACCACAAAATCTTTAGAGTGTGAAAAAAGTATTGATAGTACTGGGCTCGCCAAACTCTGTTCATGGAGAGTTGAGCATTATGGCTTTAGGTCGATTAAATTACTGTTTGAGTGTCTTTGACCCAAAAGAACATTTAATACTTTGCACGGGTGGTTTTGGAGCTCATTTTAATGTTTCAACCATGCCCCACGCTTATTATACTTCAGAATATCTAGTGAGCAAAGGCATTGAAAGGACTGCGTTAATGAATATTGCTTTATCCTCAAATACAGTAGACGATGCAGTTAAGGCAAAAGAAATACTTGGTGATGTTTCTTATAAGTTGGAAATTATAACGTCAGACTACCATTTGGAAAGAGTAAGGCTTATTTTTGACACCATAATCCCGGATTTAGATAAGGAATATATCGGCATATCTCATCCGGATTTAGAAAGAAATGAGTTGGACAATCTCATAAAACATGAGAAAAAAGCTATCCGTGAGATTAAAGAAAATGGCTTGTATTTCTGAACAGCAAATAGATTAATGCACAATTGGGTTTCGCCCAATAAATACTTTCTTGCGAAAAAGACACAAAAAAACCTCTTGAGTTTCAAGAGGTTTTTGAAGAAGTATTCTATCTTAGTTTTTCTGTACTAAAACGCCATCCGCCATAAATCTTAATTCTGTTTTAGGCTCTGTAATTTTAGCGATCTCCTCTTTAGATTTTTTAGCATCTTCTGCATAGTGCTTTAGCTCAGCTACAGAAGTAGTTTTTACCGTAGGTACACCCTCTATTATAACTTTTTTACCTGCAATATCCATAGGCACAAAGAAATCATAGTCTTTGAACTTAACTGTCATTGTAGAGCCGTCAGACTTTTTTATCGTCATCCAACATCCCTTCATTTGACAAACTCCTTCAACCTCTCCTTCAACCTTTACAGTTTCACCCGAAAAACTTTCCTTAGATTCTATAGATGAAAGCGGCTTAGCTCCTTTTTCTGAAATTTTCTTTCCGTATGATTCATACTTTTGACCAAAAACCATCACTGAGCAAACCATTAGTAATGTGCTGAATATTATCTTTTTCATATCTATTTTAATTGTTTCTGCAAATTTACTTACAAAAGTATGATAAACAAATCTAGTAAGTTTTTTATAGGTCTTAAGCAACATTTATCTTCCATTTGCCGTACATACATCAAAATAGTTTTTGGGTAGTTACTAAACATTTTAATCATGGACCGCAAAGAATTTTTAAAACAAAGCTTGGGAGTATTCTCGCTTATGTCTCTTTTGAGTGCGTGCAAAGAAGACTCAATATCTCTAGAAGCTACAGAAGAAACAGGAAGCACAAATGGCAGTTCGGCATCTAACTGTACCGTTACAAAAACCGAAACAGTAGGACCATATCCTATAAAAAGCCCTACTGCTGTGGTTTTCCCTAACATTGTAGGAGATAGACAGGGCTTAGCCATGACCATGGAGCTCACGATAAAAAATGCAAATACTTCTTGTGCAGAGCTTGATGCTGCTATGGTAGATGTATGGCAATGCGATGCCTTAGGCAATTATTCGCAATACGGTAGCTTAACATCCGTAAATTGGCTACGAGGTAGGCAAACTACAGATTCTACGGGAAAAGTAGGTTTTACTAGTATTTTCCCAGGATGGTATCAAGGACGAGCCCCACATATACATGTCCATATTTACAGCTCTACAGGCAGATCACTATTGGTTACCCAAATCGCTTTCCCCAAAGCCATCTGTGATACTGTGTACTCTCAAACTAGCCCATACAAAACCAAAGGTTTACAAGACACGACCAATGAATCGGACGGTATTTTTAGAGATGGTTACGAGAACCAAATGGCTACCCTTACCGGTAACGTAACAGACGGTTATAAGCTGAGTTTGACCATAGTAGTGAGTGCTTAAGAATGGAAACACAAGGTTATTTACTCATAGATGATTTTTCGAAAAAGGAGAAAAGGGGTGAGTACTATAAAAAGTACTTTCCTTCTTTAGCTCCTGACATAGTCTCGTCTTTTTCTGATATACAACTAAAAGCTGGCGATGCTTTTACAGCTACTTATCCGAACAAAACCATTATTATCCCCATATCCGGGGCTCTGGAGGTGTCTGCCGGAGAAGTACTGGTACCTGATGAATACTGGACTCCAAAATTAGAAGAAACTATCCTGAAAAATGCTTCGGACCAATATCCCGTACGCTTTCTGGAGATTACAATAAACCAGGCTAAGCCAAAAAACAATGCGGTAAAAAAAACGAATGCCGGTATAGGTTTTAAGTTTTACAAATACCGCGAGGAAGAAACTATCGAAAACACAGCTTCCAAAGACTGTCTGATTTATGTTGTCCTTGGAAATTTTGAGATTGAGAACCGATTTGTAAATGAGGGCGATTTACTCATTTTGGAGAAACCGAATAAGATAGAATTGGAGTGCCTTACAAACCAAGGCATCTTCTTTATTTTGATGGTTTAAAATCCAGCAAAGAGATTTTTTCTTCACAAAAAGTGTATTCCTTAGGTTCATTAGAGGAAATAATAACAACTTTGCCCTCTACTTGCTTCTGCACTTCCTTTATATACCATTCATAACCTGTTTGGTCAATATTTGCAGTAGGTTCATCCAGTATGAGAATGTCATTTTGGGTATAGAAAGCAAAACCAAGTTTCAGCTTTTGCTTCATACCGGAAGAGAAGTTCTTTAAGAACTTGTTTTCATGACCTTTTAAATTCAATATCTCTATAAATTCTGGCTTAGAGTACCCATCTACAAAAGGACGGAACTTGATATGAAAGTCTATACTTTCAGACAATGTAAACTCCTCTATAAGCTCTAGGTAGGGAGCAGAAATGCCAAGGTGTTTATATTTTTGATCTTCGCCAACCTTTTTCCCGTGGATAGAAAACTCCACACTACCCTCATTTAAAGGTAAAGTACCAGCAATAGCTTTTACAAGAGTACTTTTCCCTGAACCATTGGAACCTACTATGGCCACAGGTTTACCAGCCTGAAATGTATACGATAAATTTCTAAAAATCCACTCTTTAGAAAACTTCTTACCTGTATTCTGAAGGGAAATCAAGACAAATCTACGTTTGCAGCAGTACCACTACGGATAATACCACGCTCCGAATTTCTTATGAAGTTAATTATTTCATCTCTTTCTGCAGTAGCTGGCATTTCTAACTCAATCTTATCTATTGCAGCAGAATTGTTGAGTTTTGAAAGATAGATTATTCTATATATTTCCTGCACAGCAGAAATAGCTTCTGAAGAAAACCCTCTCCTTCTTAAACCAATTGAATTCACTCCCGCATAAGAAAGGGGTTCTCTGGCGGCCTTAATAAACGGAGGTACATCTTTTCTTATTAGTGACCCGCCAGAAATCATGGTATGCGAACCAATACTTACAAACTGTCTAATGGCACTTAAGCCACCAATTATAGCATAGTCACCAATACTTACATGACCCGCTATCTGAACTGAATTAGAAACAATAACGCTATTGCCCAGGTTACAATCGTGAGCCACATGCACATAAGCCATTATTAAACAGTCTTTACCAACTATAGTTTTAAGCTTATCTGTGGTTCCTCTGTTTATAGTTACACACTCACGGATAATGGTATTGTCACCTATTTCCACGGTAGTGTATTCTCCATCAAATTTTAAATCCTGAGGTTCCGCTGCTATTACAGCACCAGGATAGATTTTACAGTTTTTCCCTATTCTAGCACCGGGGAATATGGTTACGTTTGATCCAATCCAAGAACCCTCTCCAATTTCCACATCATTATGTATGGTAGTAAATGGTTCTATAACTGCGTTTTGTGCTATTTTAGCATTGGGGTGTATGTAAGCCAATGGCTGGTTCATAAGTTATACTTTTTCTTTTTTTACTAGTCTGGCTGTCATAGCCACTGAACATACAAGGCTTTTTCCTACCCAAGCTTCGCCTGTCATCTTGGCAACACCTAGCCTTATAGGTGCTGATAATTTACATTTTATTACTAACGTATCTCCCGGCAATACATTTTTGTAAAACCGACAATTATCTATTCCCACCAAATAAGGCCAGTATTTTTCTGGCTCACCTGTAGACGTAAGGACCAATACACCTCCCGTTTGTGCTATAGCTTCCACTTGTAAAACTCCAGGCATAACCGGATTTTCAGGAAAATGGCCCGTGAACTGGGGCTCATTCATACTTATATTCTTAACACCTACCACGGTTGTTCCGTCTAAAGAAACAATCTTGTCTACCAACTGGAACGGATAACGGTGGGGAAGTAACTTTGCTATATCCTGTATATTAAACACAGGTGGTTCATTGGGATCAAATGATGGAGCAGAATTGGCATTGGCATCAATTTGCTTTCTGATAAGTTTAGCCAACTCTACATTGGCCTGGTGACCGGGCCTGGCTGCAAGAATGTGAGCTTTTAGCGGACGGCCCACAAGAGCCAAGTCTCCCATCAAATCCAAAAGCTTGTGTCTGGCTGGCTCATTATATGATTTCAGAGAATTGGAATTTAAAACACCTGCCTTCCCGTCTGTTTCTATATCCTTACCTACAATTGCTGAAATATTCTTAACTTCTTCTGCACTTAAATCATTTTCCGAAATCACCACGGCATTGTCTAAGTCTCCTCCTTTTATCAAACCTTGGGCAGCCAATTTTTCTATGTCATGCACAAAAACAAAGGTCCTGCTCTTACTAATATGCTCTTTGTAAAGGGCTAACTCGTGTAACTGGGCATGTTGTGGTTGAAGAACTTTGGAATTAAAGTCTACCATTACAGTAAGCTTATAGTCATTCAAAGGCAAAGCACCAATCTCTATCTTTAGGTCTTCGTTCTTAAAATGTACAGCTTCTGTAACTTCGTAAAAGTTACGCAATGCATTTTGTTCTAGCGGTACAGCTTCTTCTATGGCCTCTACAAATAGAAAAGAACTCCCATCCAATATAGGCACCTCCGGTCCATTTATTTCTATAAGAACATTGTCTATTTCGCAAGCCACTAATGCAGACATTAAATGCTCTATAGTACCAACCCTACCTCCGTCTTTTTCTATTACCGTACTCCTGCTTGTATCAACTACGTATTCTACTAAAGCTGGCACTAAAGGCTTGTTTTCAAGGTCTACCCTTTGAAAAACTATACCCGTATTTATCGCCGAAGGCTTTAAGGTTAAGTCAGAGAACACTCCCGTGTGTAGTCCCTTTCCAGAAAGGGTTACAGGATTGGTAATAGTATGCTGTTTAATCTTCATTTTCAATGGTTTCCTGATAATTTCCTGAGAGTAATCATCAAACGCAAATATTGCTTTAATGGTAACAATGGGTGACCAGAATATACTCCATCCGGAGTAGAAATACTTTTGGCTATACCACTCATTGCTCCTATTTTGGTACCGTCGGCAATCTTTAAGTGTCCCGCAAAGCCCACTTGGCCCGCTATCACACAATGTTTACCAATTTTTGTAGATCCGGAAACTCCTGTTTGCGATGCAATGACAGTATGGTCTCCTATCTCTACATTGTGAGCAATTTGCACAAGGTTGTCTAATTTAACCCCGTTACCAATACGTGTAGAACCCATAGTAGCCCTATCAATGGTGGTATTTGCTCCTATACTAACATTATTACCCAACTCTACGTTTCCTAATTGGGGAATATCTTGGTAAACACCGTTTTCGTCGGGTGCAAAACCAAAACCCTCTGAGCCCAAAACCACTCCGGGGTGCAATACACAGTTTTCCCCAACCACCGTGTCATCCATAATCTTTACACCGGGATGCACAATGGTGTTGGCTCCAATCTTTACGTTGGCACCTACATACACATTAGAATGTAACTCTACATTTTCACCTATCTGACTTCCTTCTCCTACCACGGTAAAAGAGTCTACAAAAGTATTTCCACCAATAGTAGCAGTAGGGTCAATGGCAGAATTGCCAGAAATTCCAGATTTCTTTTTCTGTAAAGCTTTCTTGTAAGCAGCCATCAATTGGCTTATGGCCATGTATGGATCCGCAACTCTTATTAGATTCGCACTGATTGCAGATTTCGGCAGAAACTCCTCTGATACCAATACGGCACTAGAAAGTGTAGAATATATGTAGCTTTCGTATTTGATATTAGCCAAGAAAGAGATGCTTCCCGGCTTACCTTCTTCTATTTTTGCAAAATTGTCTATTAAAACGCTTTCATCGCCGTCTACGCGTCCTCCTAACATCTGTGCGATTTGCCCAATAGAAAATTTCATGAACTAAACTTTAATCTCTCAATAATCCCGCAAATATACATCATTGGCATAACATAAGTAACTTTTTTTCACAATATTACTGAGTGCCTGTATAGTAGGTAAATCAGACGCTTGGGTGATATCCAAAGTTTTCCCGTTTTTGTACAAAATCTTAATACTGGGATGCCTCAAGTCATAACCGCTGGTAGCAATAGCTCCTTGAGAGAAAAAATACTTAAAGTTTTCTTTTCCAATACCTTTAGACTCTAATCTGGACTCTAATTTGGCACGCTCTTCCTCCAGGTCGTGGGTTTTCTCAAACTTAATTTTGAACAAATTCCTGTTTAATAGACTTGTACTAAAATAACTCAGAATGGGGTCCGTACTTTGTGTCCAATTCTTAATGACAAACCAGATATCTATATCGTCTAGTTTGGCAAAAGCGGTGAGTACCTGCTCATCAGTTGCAATTTTTTCAGTAGTGATATCTTGACTGAGAAACAACCTTAAGTTGGGGTGCATTTCAACTTCCTGCCCCGCAGTCAAAAGGTCTTTTACCCGCATAAAAATCTTCTGTAGAACCGCCTCCGCACAGATGGCTGTTTTATGTAAATACACCTGCCAATACATATGCTGACGAGCTACAAGGAAGTTTTCAACACTCATCAGCCCTTTTTCCTCCACTACCAGTTCATCCTGAGCTACATTAAGCATTTTTATAATGCGTTCGGCTCCAATTTTACCTTCGGCCACAGCAGTAAAAAAACTATCCCGGTTCAGGTAGTCTAGTCTATCCATATCTAGCTGGCTTGATACCAACTGATAGAAAAAAGGACGGCTGTATCTATTACTGAAGATAGATATGGCCAAATCGAGCCTCCCATCATACTTCTCATTGAGTTTTTGCATGATGATTTCAGACACTTTCTCATGCGGAACATGGCTAAGTAGCATGTGCTCCATTACATGCGAAAAAGGGCCATGCCCAACGTCGTGCAAAAGAATGGCTAAAAGTGTAGCTTCAAATTCTTCATCTGAAATCTCTACACCTTTCGCCTTAAGTGATTGTAACGCTTCTGTCATTAAGTGCATAGCACCCAGAGCATGTTGAAAACGCGAATGTACCGCCCCCGGATATACTAATTCTGCCAAACCCAGCTGCTTAATCCTACGTAAACGCTGGAAGTAGGGATCCTGGATTATCTGGAAAATAAAGTCGGTAGGGATAGTTATAAAACC
>CAZBAV010000037.1:0-42979 GCA_964489955.1 uncultured Lacihabitans sp.
TTTCAGCTAGGCGATACACCCTTAGTGGCAGAAGAAGCTAATGCGTTTGAAATTAAATCAATAGTCCTTTCCGGGTCCACCGGTCAGTTTGACCTTTCTGCCTTAAAAAAATATCACATCGAAACCTCTGCGTAAAAAAAAGGGAAGGGATACGTTATAGGATAAAAATAGTTATGACAAGAGTAAAAATATGCTGTATAAGCAGTGTACAAGAAGCACAAATCGCCATTGAACTGGGGGCATCGGCCTTAGGTCTGGTGGGAAATATGCCTAGCGGGCCGGGAGTTATCGATGACCAGCTTATCCGTGAGATTGCAAAGTCCGTTCCGCCACCTATCTCCACTTTTCTTTTAACAAGTGAAACGAGTTCTCAAGCTATTATTTCGCACTATAAAAAGGTAAATACCACCACGATTCAAATGGTGGATGCACTTGACAAGAGGGAATATGAGGTGATAAGGAAAGAGTTACCCCATGTGAAGTTAGTACAGGTCATTCATGTCATAGATGAGGACTCTGTGAAAGAAGCCATAGAGATTTCTACCTATGTGGACGCCATTTTATTGGATAGCGGGAACCTCAATCTGGCTGTAAAGGAACTGGGAGGAACGGGAAGAACGCACAATTGGGAATTGAGCAGAGAAATAAAAGAATCGATATCAATTCCGTTGTTTCTAGCCGGAGGGCTTAACCAGGATAACGTAAAGCAAGCCATAGAATTGGTACAACCTTTTGGCATTGACCTGTGCAGCAGCGTAAGAACCCATGGCCAGCTGGATAAAAGTAAACTAAACGCATTTTTCAATGCACTAAAATAACAAGCCAAAATGGAGACCATGTTAGCATCGAAAAGAAAGGGAGCACGCTCTACCAAAGATATACCTGCGGACATTTTGAAACAACTCAATTGCGGGAAAATAGAAACGGCCAACCTGGTGGAGTGGCTGGCTGTTGACCAAAAGCAATTGCTCGAAAATCTACTGACTAAAAATGACAGAACCGAATATCTGAGACCGGTTCTCAAGCAAATAGACCAACTCAAAAAGCAAACGGTAAACACCATTAATGAAGCCATCGGCACAGGACTTTTAGAATTGACCACTCAGAGAGGCGATGATAAATTTCTGTTAACCATGGCCACACATACTGCAGATCTGGTTCGGTGCTGGGCAACGTACACCATCGGCAAAAAAGACAGTCTCAACATAGCCGAAACCTTAGATCAAATTCAACCTTTTGCGGCTGACAAGCACTTTGGCGTGAGAGAAATTTGTTGGATGGCGGTAAGATCCAAAATCACAAAAAACCTAACAGAAAGTATAAGAATACTTCAAAACTGGACAGCAAGTGAGGATGAAAACATCCGACGATTTACCACCGAGGCCACAAGATCTCGTGGCGTTTGGTGCGAACATATTGAAGTACTGAAACAAAAGCCCGAGTTAGGTTTGCCACTCTTAGAACCTCTGAAATCTGACAAGGCAAGATATGTGCAAGACAGTGTTGGAAACTGGCTCAACGATGCCAGCAAAACACAAGCCGAGTTTGTGATAGAGCTTTGTGAGCGTTGGGAAACAGAAAGCGGCACCAAAGAGACAAAATATATAATAAAAAAAGCATTGAGAACAGTTAATAAATAAGTTGCTGCTTCCCTGGCCCTAAATTACGCATTTCCATACTGACAGTCTCATTCTGTTCACAATTCAGGCTAAATAAATAATGTGTTATTCTTAGTAAAATCACTTAAATTTATATGGTTTCAGTAGAACTTAGATTAATTATAAACGGCTCCCGTCAATATGGGGTTGTGCGGCATTTAATAAAACACAAAATAGACAATTGATTTACCTATTACTCATATTGACCCTGACCTTTTCCTGTGCTGAAAAGAAATCAACAGAGAAGGAGATTAACCAACCTGAATTGGTAGCCACTTCAAAAACCGATACCTTAAAATTTACATCGGGAATACGTGCTATCTTTCAAGACAGCAAAGGAAATTATTGGTTTGGAAGTCACCGGGAGGGAGTTGCGGTGTATAATGGGAAATCTTTCAACTACTTCACGATTAATGAAGGACTTTCTGACAACCAAATCCACGCCATTCAGGAAGACAAAGAAGGCGTTATTTGGTTTGACACACAAACTGGAGTTAGCAGTTACGATGGTGTAAGAATTAGTAATCGTACTAAAGCAAACAACGAAAATTCTCAAAATGTTTTTCAAATTCAAAGCAATGACTATAAGACAAGTGAATGGATGAAATCTGACAATGACTTATGGTTTGAAGCCGGAAATAAAGCAGGAGTGTATAGATACGATGGACAGCGATTACACTATTTAGACTTTCCTCCTCAAAAAGTCCTTAACCCCTACGATAATTTATTTGCTGTAACTGATATTTCAAAAGGCAAAGACAATATGATTTGGTTTAGCACGTATGCAGGTGTTTTCGGATACAATGGAAGTGATTTTACAATCATAACTGATGAAACATTAGGATTTGACAGAAAAATAGAACCGTTGCATATACGAAGTATTTATGCAGATTCTAAAGGCAGGCTTTGGATTGGAAATAACGGAATCGGCGTCTTACTTAAAGAAGGTGATTCAATCGTAAATTTTTCAAAAAAACATCACTTGATTCACCCCAACAGCAAAAGAAATGGAGACAAATCACCTCAAGGCACACTGGAACACGTTTTTATAATAGCCGAAGACAACAAAGGAAACATTTGGTTTGGAGACAGAGATGCAGGAATATGGAAATATGATGGTGTAAAAATGACTAATTACACTAAGAAAGACGGACTTACTAATGACAATGCCCTTTCAATTTTCGAAGACAATAAAGGTGATTTGTGGTTTGGAATGGCAGACGGAAAAATATATAAATTTACCGGAAAGGAATTTGAAAAGAAATTTTAAGAAGTACGAAAGCACAATAAAGGTTTTGCAAAATGGCGGTTCATAGTTGAAGTTTTGTGCTTGCCACCATCAGAAAGTTATTATGGAATCATCGACTATTATATGACAAACCAAACAGAAATGAAACTGACAACACTTTTATTTTTGGGTATTTTATCCATTTTGACTTCGTGTAATGGACAGAACTCTAGTTCGAAAAACCATTCTGTTCCTCTAAAAGAAATAAACGTACAGGGTGACACCGTTAAAGAACTTGGAAACAATATTATGGTGATTTTCCAAGACAAGAAAAATAACTTCTGGTTTGGCAGCTGGAAAACAGGAGTATACAGGTATGATGGCAAAACTTTAATAAATTACACCACAAAACACGGTTTGTACACTGACAGAGTTGATGATATAAAAGAAGATATTTCGGGCAACATATATTTCTCAGGTATGAACCCCAATGCTACAATAACAAAGTTTGACGGAAAATCATTTACCAATATTAGAGCAACCCCAAGCACTGATTGGAAATTGGAAACGAATGATTTGTGGTTATTAAACCCTCATCAAGCTAATCAAAAAGTTTACCGCTTTGATGGAAATACTTTATATGAATTAACGCTTCCAAAGCCATCTAAACTTAACAATCCGTTTGAAATCTACAGCATTTATAAAGACAGAAAGGGAAACATTTGGTTTGGCACAAACCCGGTTGGAGTTTGTCGTTACGATGGAAAATCATTTGAATGGATTACAGAAGAAGATGTGACGGAATTTCGCGAGGGAGGAGCAAACGGAGTACGATCCATTACGGAAGACAAAAATGGCGACTTCTGGTTTAATACCGAAAACCGTTATAGTATTTACGACAGTACAACTTTAAAAAGCAATAAGTTTTATACAAGACACAAAAGCGTAGGCAGTTTGGATGGAAAAAATACAGATGGTCTAAATGAGTATCTTTCTACGCTAAGAGACAAGGAGAATAATCTGTGGTTTGTGACGTATCGTGACGGCGTTTGGAAATATGATGGAACAAAAATTACACACTATACCGTTCAGGACAACTCAAAAGACATTACTTTATTCAGTATTTACAAGGATAATAAGGGCGACCTTTGGCTTGGAACACACGAAAATGGGGCCTATAAATTCAATGGAAAGACATTTGAAAAGTTTAGGCTGTAATGAACAAGACACCTCAAAACATAGTTTCTTATGCATTTCTTGGTATCCTGTTTCGTAAAAATCTCTGATGCATAATTCAGGTTAAATTGTTAATTCTATAATGTTGTTTTCGGGGTCATGGATTGTGCTCTCGTAATATCCGTCGCCTGTCACTCTTGGGTTACCAATTACTTCATAACCATCATTTCTGAATACCTCTGTTAGTTCATCTACGGCTTCTTTTGAGCCTGTAGAAAAAGCAATATGAGCAAGTCCTGCTTGTAATCTGTGCGTATTTTCTTGTTTAGCATTTAGCTCTGCTATGTTCATTAATTCAATTCTGGTTCCGCCTTTAAATTCTAAAAAATAAGATTTGAAACCTCTTTTGGTATTGTGGTACATCTCGTTTGATTTGCCTTCAAAATACTTTTCGTAAAAAGTTTTCATCAGATCCAGATTATTTACCCAGATTGCTAAATGTTCGATTTGCATTACGCTTGATTTTATATTGCAAAATAATGCAACATTGCTTAAATTTGCAAAATAATTATTATGGTTTCTTATGGTAGAAAAAGCAAAATTTGCCACACGTATTACTTTTTTAGTTTGTGGTTTCAGTTTATCGGCATGGGCACCTATGGTTCCCATAGTACGGGATCGTCTAGGATTAGGAGAAGCAGATTTAGGTATATTACTTTTATTTTTAGGTGCGGGAGCACTTTTAATGATGCCTGTAAGTGGTTTCCTGATTTCTGCCAAAGGGTCTAAATTAGTCATTTTGCTGGCCTCTCTTTTTATTTCAGTTAGTCTTCCTTTACTCTTATTAATGCCCGATTTTATTACCACAGCTCTCGTACTATTTGTTTTTGGAGCCTCAATAGGAGCCATAGACGTGGCTATGAACTCTGCCGCAGCCAGAATTCAAAATATCTCTGCCAAGCCCATCATGTCTTCTTTACACGGGTTATTTAGTGTAGGCGGGTTGTTCGGTCCTCTTGTGATAGCGTTGTTGTTAAAATCAGGAATAGAAGCTTCTCTTTCAGCAGCTCTTGTCTCAGTTACCTTGCTGGCTCTTATTTTCTGGCAGTATTCGTCGCTCCTTTCTTTTAAAGCTGAGAAAGAAACTCAATCAGAGTTTATAGCAACAGCGAAAGAGACGTCCGGTAAAGGGTGGTTTAATGGAACGGTTCTGTTTCTGGGTGCCATGTGTTTTATTGTTTTTCTTTCGGAGGGTGCTATGTTAGATTGGGGAGCCATCTTTTTGAGAGATGATAAAGGTATTGAGGAATCCTATTCGGGATTGGGTTATGCCGTTTTCTCTATATCTATGGCTACCATGAGACTGCTGGGTGACCGGATAGTGACTAAATTAGGCGATCAGATGATTGTAATCGGAGGCAGTTTATTGAGTTTCATAGGGGTGTTGATTATTGTTTTTGGCAGCACGCCACTCGTCAGTTTAATCGGGTTTTCACTACTTGGTCTGGGTGCGGCCAATATTGTTCCTGTATTTTTTAGTGAAGGTGGCCGTTTAAAGAATGCGGTGGCTATACCGGCTATTACAACTATGGGATACGCTGGTCAATTAGCCGGTCCGGCATTATTAGGATTTATAGCACAGGCCACTTCCTTAAAAATTGCTTTTGGTTTTATTTCCTTTTTACTGTTTATTGTTTTTATTGCTTACCTAATGCGTTTCAAACGAAGTTAAGTTATGTTAAAAGAAGAGCGTTTTGATATTATTCTTAAGGAACTGAAGATTAGTAATAAAGTTTTCCTGGAGGAGCTTGCCCTGAAATTAGATGTTTCTGAAGATACCGTAAGGAGAGATATTAGTATTCTTCATAAAGCCGGTCTCCTGAATAAGGTCAGAGGCGGAGCTATTCGGGTAAATCTGAATCCCTTAGCTTTCAGCGAGCGAACCGATTTTTTTACCGATAGCAAAAAGGTTATTGCACTTAAAGCAAAACAAACTTTAGACAATGCCAGAACTATATTTATGGATGGCGGAACTACTGTACTGGCTGTGGCCTCCGCCTTACCTCTGGATAGTAATTTAAGAATAGTAACGAACAACATGGCTCTTTTTCCTATACTTTCTAACCACAAAAATATAGAACTTATAGTATTAGGAGGAACGTACAACAGTGTATCAAATACAACCACAGGAACGCAAACCTGCTGGGAAATTCAAAGATATCAGGCAGATGTGTACATTATGGGAATCTGTTCAATAGACAGCCGGAACGGAATCTCGGCCCCTATTCTGGAGGAAGGAGAAACTAAAAAAGCTTTTATAAAATCAGCCAATAAAACGGTGGTCTTAGGTCATCAGGAAAAACTTGAAACTGTAGATTTTTTTAAAGTGGCACCGCTTTCGCAAGTTGATACCTTAATAACCGACTTACCAAGTGATTCTAAGCTCTTAGACAACTTCAGGGGGCCGGATTTGGAAATTATTTAAGATATTGCCCGTTTTATGGGCAATATCAGAAGTATCTATACTTTTAGCTTAGCCATGAATTCAGCGTTTGCTTTCAGGCTGTCAAGCGATGAAACGGGATACTGCTCCTGTTCAACTATAAAATGAGAAATGCCGCTTTTCTTACATTCTCCTAAGGTCTTTTTTATATTTACTGATCCTTGTCCTAAATCCTTTTGGACAGGCTTGCCTTCTATTTTGGTGTAATCTTTAATATGGCATAGTTCGTATCTTTTACCGTATTTTTTCAAATGCTCAGCAGTGTTAATTCCCGCTACGTCAATCCAGCAAAGGTCTAATTCAAACATGACATTTTCAGCCGAAGTGTTATCCAGTAAATAATCCTGAGGCAGCTTTCCATCTAATGGTTTAAATGAATAGTCATGGTTATGGTAGCCAAACTTTAATCCCGACTGGCTTACCTGTTCGCCTGTTTTATTGAGTTGGTCAGCTATACGTTTCCAGTCGTCCCACGTTTTTTGTCCGCCAATCCACGGGCAAATAAGATATTTTAGACCCGTTTCTGCTGCTAAATCAATATTCCTCTTCAGCTCATCGGGCTTGTTTACTACATCCAGATAATTAAAATGTGTACTAAGCATATTTACGCCAATGCTATCTAAAAAAGACCTCATCTCTTTCGGTTGGTAGCCCCATAAGAAACCCTTTGGGCCGCTAAAGCTTTCAAATTGTTTATAGCCCATTTGAGCCAACTTTGTCATTACCTCTTGCGGATTAGCCGGTAAAATATCTCTTACGC
This sequence comes from uncultured Lacihabitans sp., assembly GCA_964489955.1. Taxonomy (GTDB): domain Bacteria; phylum Bacteroidota; class Bacteroidia; order Cytophagales; family Spirosomataceae; genus Leadbetterella. The sequence continues at coordinate 7,326 of CAZBAV010000037.1, forward strand.
TGAATAATTGAACGCCCAGATTGTTGATTATTTTGCTCTTAAGAGGAGCCGCGAAAGCGTCTAAATGGCTGAGAGAGTAAGCTCCAAGTGCCAGGAGGCCGGATTGTTTTATAAAACCTCTTCTTTTCATCGAATTAATTGTAATTAAAGCTAAACTATATATTGCAAATTTATACAAAAAAGCAAATAATTGCAAGTTTAAAATTGCCAAAATCTCGATTCCTGGCTTCAAAAACATGCTTCATCCTTTCTGGATAGTTACTTGAACTACAAATTTATCTACTGCTAAAAAAACAATACCCGGAATAGAACTAAAAAGACGAAGATAATAGACCAAAATACACCTTTTCGGGTATTGAATAGGGCTTTTTTAGGGGCTAATTTTGAGAAAAAAAATCCATGAAAAAGGTTCTAATTCTATTTTTGATTAGTTTTTCTGTTTTTTCCCAAAGTGTGGAAATAACTCCCGGCAATGTTTTACCCCAAGTAACCACAGCCCAGCGTAACGCCATTGCCTCTCCTAAAAATGGCATGCTGGTGTTTGATACCAATACCCAGAGTTATTGGTTTAGACAAAGCGGTAACTGGACAGAACTGCCCAAAAGCGGCAGCACATCTAACTACTGGCAACTTACCGGAAACGTAATCAATAACACCAACTCAGGCGGTTTTTGGAGTGCAAATCCTATAGGACTATCCAGTAATATTAACATAGCACTACACCCTCCTACCGCTCCGGTATCGGGCGACGGCACCCGTCTCATGTGGATACCCTCAAGATCCGCTTTTAGGGTAGGTACGGTAGCCGACGGTACAAAAAGTTGGGATGCTGATTCTATTGGCTTGTTTTCAACAGCTATTGGATATAATTCAAAAGCCAGAGGAGTATATAGTACCGCCATCGGATTTATTTCAAATAGTCGCGGCACTGGAACAATTGCTATGGGGTCCTATGCAACTGCAAGGGGCAGCTATTCTACGGCTATAGGATTCAATTCAACTGCATCTGGAAACTATTCTTCGGCCATAGGACATACAATAACGGCAAGTGGACTCTTCTCCACTGCTATGGGTAATAACGTAGACGCTTCCAGAAAGGGAACGTTCTTTATAGGTGACTCAAGAACTACAGAGAGGCCACCCGTAAACTGGGATGATCAGTTTCTCGCCGCCTTTTATCATGGATATGTGCTTCAAACCAGAAACGGAGGGGTTTCTATAGGAGGAGGACAAACCGCCTGGAGCAGCCTATCTGACTCCACAAAAAAAGAGAACTTCGTAAAAGCCAACGGTGAAGAATTCCTTTCTAAACTCTCTAAACTAAAATTAGGCTCCTGGAACTATAAAGGAAACGAAACCCGCAATTACGGACCGATGGCTCAGGAGATATTTACTGCTTTTGGCAAAGATAAATTGGGAACTATTGGCTCGGATACGCTGGTAAATACACTGGATATGGACGGACTGCTATTTATATTCGCCCAGGCCTTAGAAGAAAAAACAGAAGCCCTCAAAAATAACCTTAAAGCAGCTCAAGAAGACATTAAGCAACTACTAACACATAATGAAAAATTAGATGCCCATATCTCAACCTTAACATTAGAAATCACACATATAAAAGAACAATTCAGGACACTTCTAGAGGAGAGCCCTGAGACAGACAATAAACTAATATCACAAAAAGATTAAAAACAGTGAACATTCCCGAAATACCTGTATCACACCCGGTTATCGTGGATGTTTATCTTGCGAAACTATAATGTGGCCTTCCGGCTGCCCAAAACGAGGTTAATTCGGCAATACATGAGATTCTTCTGTTTTATAGCTTTTCTATGATGATGCATAAAAACTGGTTTTGTAAGTATCACTTTATAGACAAGATGGTTTACCACTAAAAGGTGCTGTTTTAAAAGAAAAAAGGCGTCAAAGATTAATCTTTGACGCCAAAAGCTTACTTAAGAACCAGCTTATTTAAATAGTGGAATAGCGTAGAAGAGACTAAGCTGAATTAAGCTGTTTTTAAAATCAGGATTTATATTGTGAGAATCAAAGTTTCCGACCTTGGATATTCCCGCCATATACCTTGCCCCAATGCCTAATCCGCCGGCTGACTGGTAGCCAAGCCCTGCACCAAGGGAAAGATCCAGATCTTTCGAGAACTTATCAATGGTCTGATCTTTAACATCTTCTCCGGTTTTAAACGAAACCTGAGGGCCGGCTTCTATGTATAAACCACCGGAAGTCCTGAGTTTTAACATCACAGGAACTGAGAGATACGAAACTTTATAGTTTTCCTTAGAACCCTGATTGTCAATCTTAGCCCCCTGCGAAGAAAACAATACTTCCGGCTGTAAGAAGAACGTATTACCTAATCCGAAACTCATTACCGCTCCCAAATGATATGAAAATAATGCTTCCGATTTAATGTTACCACCGGTATAATTTGACATGTTCATTCCCACTTTGGGACCTATACTGAATTGGGCTTTTGCAGATAAACCTGCAAGTAAAATCAAGGTTAAAACAAGTGATTTTTTCATGATAAATTTTAGTTAAGATAGAGTAAAAACAGATTTATTTTAGAATTTTACCTGAACTCTATCGGTGAGAATTATAATGAAGTATACACCAAGTTAGGATTAAATAGAATGAAAATGCAAATTTTTCACATTAAAATTATTTAATCTGAGGTACAAAAATTATACTTTAGACGTCAAGATTAGCTCTCTATGTAAGTATTTTTTAGCTATAGTTCACTCCAGCGGGTAAAATTATACAGAACGAGACATTAAACCATATGGCTATAATAGGCTTAGATGACGAAGGACATACAAGCAATAGCTACTGTGGTAAAAGCTAATTTGGCCTCGCTTAAATCAACTAGAGCCTAAAAAAATTAGTAGATGCTGACCACTTTCAGTGAATGCTGATTGAGTCTCATTTGCAAAAAAGGTATGGAGTACTTCCTAATAATTCTGGTACAAGTACCTTAAATGACCAGCGGATATCGTCATGACAGGCACATATGTATTGGTGACAGAGGCTTAGTGAAGACTACTAGCTAGAACCTATGTCTTGGCCGCAGAGGTGAACCGCCCTACTCTTAAAAGATAAGTAGATACTGTAACTAAAGAAAGCTATTTCCCAACCGAATTGTATATCTGTTTCATCAAATAACCGCTAAACTCCACTTGCTGCATATTTACACTACTAAGACATCATGACAATAAGGCAGATATCAGGTATTCAGATCTTCCAGCGTTTTTTCTAATAATTCATTAAACCTTTCTGGCCTTTCCAGCATGGGATAATGACCTGTTTCAGTAATAAGGAGGAAATCATAATCCTTAAAGTATTTCCTATTATTCTCCAGACTGGTAGGGGGCTGAGCGTCAGAATTGATGGCTCTCACGGGTATATCTATCACCATAGCCATGGACTGAAGATCCATTTCGTACAAAGGTTTAAGAGCATTTATGGCCAGTTCAGGACTGTTTTGAAGAAACTCATCCTGTATTCTCCTTTTTTCATTAGCGGGTGTTTTATCTACAAAAAGAAACTGGGGAAGGAGATTCTCTACTGCGGATTTAAAATCACTTCTATAATGGCGGTACATAAACTCTTCTGCTTGCTCAGGTGTAAACTTGACATCCAAATCCTTAAGCGTATCTACCAAAACAAGGGCCTTTACCTTTGGTAAGTTTGCCGCAACCTCAACTACGTATGCTCCCGACATAGAATGCCCTACAAGAATAATCTCGGAAGTACTAATCTGTTCAACTACTGCACTTATATCCTCTGCATACTGTTTACTGGTCCAGTTCTGCCTAGCCTTATCAGACAGCCCATGACCGCCTAAGTCTATGCAAACCACATTGTATTTATCTCTAAAGTATTCCTCCTGCTGTTTCCACCAACTGGCATTTCCAAGCCATCCGTGTACAAAAACAAGGGTAACCTCTCCCGTACCAATTTCTGTGTAGTGAATCTTAATGTGGTCCGTTGATTCAATAAATTTATCCATTAATTAACTTCTTTTTAGTACCATTAGATTTTTCTAAAAAACTGTTCTTAATTGCCTGAAATCAATACTCTATCTGCGATTCCAAAAGCTATATCAAACCTTTTACAATTTCATGGACATCACAATCCTCAAGCACAAATCTACGAATAAATCCCCTTGATTAATGCTGAGAAATCTTGTCAATAATTCTGGCTCTGAGGCTATCCAATAAGGGCAGTCCCATTCTTTTTAGAATCTTATATCAACTTTGGTTTTGTGTGCCTCAAAGGTGCTGGTATTACAAATCATTATTTAAACTACTCTACACCTAATATTAACTATGATAAGAATAAAAACGCAACAGCTCTTCAAAGGAACGAAAAAGTAAATAGTAGCACTTATGGAGCTATTGATAACCTGAGTTATACCTATTCAGAAAACAGGCTAACCGCAGTAAATAACGCCATTAGCAACAATAAAAATGCGGGAGACTAGAGCCAGCGGCGTTCCACATTATCCGGGTAGCACCGATTACGCCCACTAGGAAAAAGGAGATTTAAAGTCCGATACCAACAGAGGATTAATCTAAACAACCTGTTTCTCCCTTCTCTATTATTCTCTTTATAAAGGAATTTCACTGTAGCTTATCACGGATCCCGTGAACTTCATTTATCAATTTTCTAATAAATGAAGAATAAACTTATTTTTTTATGAACTCAATATAATCAGGATGACCCAAGACATATTCAGCGGCTAGTTTGTTACCAGCAGCATTCCAGTGCCCGTCTCCTTGTACAAAGTATCTCTCTAAATCTTGTTTTTTTTCGGCAAAAGCCGGCATAAGGTCAATAACGTTGGCGTTTGTATATTTCCTGGAAAGATATGGTGTAAAATTATTTACATTATTTTTTATAAAGTTCTTTACATCCTTTTCGTCTGGAATAATCACAAACAATACTGGCTTATTACCAATCTCCTTCAAAAGAGCCTCAATACTTTTTTCGAAATGAAGTACACGTGGAGTATTCCAATCGGGCTTTTCGTATATTCCTACGTAATTGTTATGGTAGTTCTTATACGCTATTTTTTTTCCTACAAAAGCTATTACACTCCAAAGATAGGACTCTGTTTGCACCATCAAAAAAAGCTTTCTAGGAATAGACTGCATATTATACAAAGAGTCACGTGTCTGTCTAAACTTATGGTAGCTAGGAGTCGGAAAAGTTGAATATGAACTTGACTTATTTGCAAGCGTGTATACAATACTTGTATCTCTATTTGTAGCCTTCCAATAAGGCCTGTAGTGAGGCAACTTAAGAAGATCACCATTAAGTACATGTCCGTAGTGCTCAAAATCATTGCCAGTATAGAAACAAACTATTACTTTTTCATGGTCGTAGTTTGGCTTGGCCAAATGTTTATAAATCATGTAATAATCCGTTGGATTAGCACCTCCAATTCCAAAATTAACATGCTCAATTTTTGTAGAGTCTTCTAGCAGGTCACTCAGCCTCTCTTCTGCATTTACGTGCAATAAGCCCTCTATGAAAGAATCCCCCAAAAATGCAACCCGACCTTTGCTCTCTTTATTCCTCTCTTTATCTCTTAAACCCAAGGAGTTAGTAGTATATGTTATGAGCGGTTTTCCATGAGGAGGGTGGAAGACTTGAGCATTAGGGTGCCTCCAATGACCAACAGAATCGTTAATATCAGCCCACATTTCGAAAGTTGGCATATCTGTAAACTTAGGATTGTCATAAAACAAAATAAACGAAGGCTTATTTATTTCCTCCTTCGAAAAAACGGTATACCCCCAGGATACAAACTCCAAAAAACTTATAAAGCCCAGAAAAAAAAGTCCATTATATCCTAAGGTTTTTGCAAAGCCTTTTTGTCTTCTGGATAAGAATATGCAGAAATAGCAGAAAGCTAAAAAGACAAAAAACCTGAGAAAAAATCTATTAAAGTACCATCCGGACAAAACGCCATCGTTGTTTCCCACAAGTAAATCATAAGCCCATAGTATACCATAAAAAGCTAATGGAATGAGTATAAAATTTTTCTTCACAAACAGGTAAATCTTAGACCAAATAGATAGGGTATCAGTACTATTTTGCATTGTAGTATTATTCATGAACTTCTAATGAGATCCGCCTTTAGATCATTATTAGAATTATGTAAAAGGTTTATAATTTTAAATATTTATCGAACTACCGTACTTCGGCCGCAAGATAGCTAGTTTCTATATTTTTTTTAAATATTGCACAAATATTATAATATAGAATTGACACTGCGGTTTTTCCAAATGAGTTTTTATTTATTAATCGCATTTACATGAGAAAAAGACTTGAAAATTTTATTCTCTTCTAAATCTTTCCAAAAAAATCTGTTTGATTTAACCTTTTAGAAAAACTTATAATGAGTATTAAAGGGTACTCCAGTTTATAAAGCTTTCTATCATAAAATAGTCATCTTAGGCCTTTTTTTACAATAAAAAACTGAAGTAATTCTATAAACATCTGCGGATTTGCTTTTTTTTTAAATTCATGATAGCCAAATCAATACACTATGAGAGAACTATTTTTAGTAATTTTTACAGTTCTTGAGGTTTCATTTACAGCTTTTGCCCAAAAAGAAACTCCAAAATTAAAAAAGAAGACGCAAAAAAAGCAGAGGGGACAATATTAAAGAAATCCAGTACTCGGGACAAACGCTATAAGGAAAACAAAATAGATAGAAGCCACATTAGTATATCAATGTGGCTTTATCAACAATTTTCTTACTCTAGTCCTTAAAGACACCTTAAGTATACCCTAGGGCTAAAACTGAAAAAGTCTATCTCCGGGGATACTATTATCGCAGAGGCCTTACAATCAAAGGAAAATCAATTGTATTTCCATACGTCACATTTCCACCATATGAAAAGATTTTACCGATTCCCGAACCAAGTTCAGAATTATGGGAGATATTGGATCCCTTTACAGCTATCTCTGCATTTACTCCTGACGCAGACAAGCCTGTTCCATTAAAGACCACTTCCGAGTTATGTAAAACTGCTTTACTGTTTCCTTGGCTTAGCAATCCTGTAGTAGTATTATGGATAACCGAATTATCAGCAGAAAAGAAAACATTCTTCACCAGGTCTACTCCAATACTACAGCCCTCTACCAACAAGTTCTTTGCATGAATCTTAACACTAGTTCCGTCATTCGCATTAGCCCTGATACCTGCTGTAACTGCATTAGATTTATCTCCGGGAAATATCTTTACATTATCCATATTTAAAACACAGTCTGTGGGATTTACAATATCAATACCAGCACCACCGCCTGTAGAGAGTCCCGCAATGGTTACATTTTCAAGATGAAGTTCTTCCCCGGCAACCCACCTAATGCCATTTACAGAACCCGTTATCCCAATAATATTTATGTTTTTAAGTACTACCTTCATAGTAGAATTGGAGCCCTGTATCGAGATTCCAGATCCGGCACCAAATAGGATAGATCCGTTACTTCCTTCCCCATTAATAGTTATTGACTTCGTAATTGTTAAGATTCCATATCCCCCTGGATCAAGTACGCTAATTTCCCCTCCTACTGCTGTTTTAGAAATAGCTCCGGCAAAAGTTCTACAAGGGGCGGTTCTACTGCAAGGGTTGGCATCATCCCCTACTCCCGAAACCCATGTTCTTGTAGCCTGGCAAAATACTCCTGGAGAATAGCTCATTCCTAAGAGCAATAATATAATTATATGTTTCATGGTATTAAAATCTTTTGATTGGTCTAACTCTTAATGAAAGGTTTTTTGCGGAATTGGCCTCTGCAGCTGATGCTGTAAAGTTTAATGAAACGGCCAACTTATTATCGGGGTTTGAGGACTGCAATACTTCTGTAGAACTCCAGTAGACCGCATTGGCGAAACCGCCAATGGTGGCCTTATGGGTCCGCATTAGTTTAAGCTCTTCTATACTTGGCAGAAACCACTCGCCTTGTCCACTTACCACATAGTTTGCAGCATTAAGTGCGGCATAGTTACTGCCTGCCTGACTTTTCATAATCAACTCTGTATTCAACTGCCCCGAGTAAATACCTGCGGCATTGGCCATAGTCTGTATATAGTCTCCATTAAACCAGGCTGAGGCCGGCAAGTCCGTTAAAGCAGCCACGAGGCCATGCTCTCCTGACGCATCTACATAAAAGATCTTCCCTCCGAAAGCCGTCTGCCCAATGACATAAGATGGAGCAGAACCAAAGAGCATTTGCCACGCAGAACTCCTGTAGGTATACAAGCCTGCACCGGTGGTACAATTAGAACAGTAAATAATAGAGCCATTTTCCGGAGTAACAATAGCGTTTCTTTGGGCTTGCGTTAGATTTGGCGGAATTACACCCTTGCCCGGGTCAATAGTCCCGGATTGGGACATTGCCCAAAACGGAAAAAGAAGTAATAGGCAGAAAATATGTTTCATAGCGTTTTTTCTCCAAATGTATATATTAAAAAACACAAAACAACTCTTTGAAAGTAAGAAATTTACTATCAAAAACACTATACATATGGCATTCTGTACGCTACTCAATCAAAATACTTAGCCCTATAAGTAAAGAATTGGTAAAGACGTGTAAAAGTAAGGGATACATAAACCCAAACCGTACTCGTAAATATCCTGAAATTAAACCACTAAAAAGCTGGGGTAAAGTTAAGATTGGAGTCAAAAGAATATTGATAAAAGATACTTCGAAATTGAATACATGTAGCCAGGCAAAAACAGTAGCTGACAAATAATAAACTACACTAAACCGCCTCTCCCAGAACCTTTTTAAAAATATCTTTACTGACGCTAGGCTCAATAAAAAGTAAAGTAATAAACCAACTGCAAGCCCCGCTCCTACCCTTATAAAGAATGTATCATCTACCAAAGACAGTTTACTCCCAAACACTGCTTTTGTTAATATGTAATACGTACCGCAACCCAAAGAGAGGCTAAGATAAATGGGCTTAAAGACCAATGACAAGCGAAACAAAACTTCTTCAAAAAAGGGTAGAATCAGGCCGCCCACAGCCAAATACGCCCAAGGGCTAAATCTTTCTGCCATGGCTTGGTCTGTAAGATTCTTTGGCTCATAAAACATCCCAATAAGGGATGCAACTGTAAGAGAAAAGGCGAACTTCACCCCTAACAAAAAGATAGAGGCTGCTATCTTATTTCCTGTGTCCTCTGCTTTACTTAAAGCAGACTTCGGAAAGACCAAAAACTGTAAGAACGCGAAAAAGGTTTGGGTATAAAACTTAATGTTAAGATAGTTCATATGTATATTTTGCCTAAAAATAGGACCAAATACCAACCTTATTTCCGAAATAATGATGAATGGCAAAGCCGAGTTTCTAAGAAACTCAATTATTTTGTGTCGTTATGAATATATTTGTGTTGGTGTACGTATCCAAGCAAAAAAGAAATGTATGAAACTGAAAAATTTATTAAACATATTTATCCTGGTTGTCCTGAGCATAGCTTGTAAGCGTGACAACTTAATAGCGTCAGAAGATTCCCTTGTAAAGAACTACATACAGCAGCTTACGGCAGGTAGTTATAGTGAGAGGAGTTTACCCGACTTTGGTAAAGAACATATCACGGCACTACTCTCGTACAGAAACAGCACACAAGCCATCCGTAACTTTCCTACCAGTGGCATAGCGTCCTTCTATTTACAAGAATGTACTTTGGGCACATATGTCCTCTGGACTATAGAATCTATACGGGCAAAAGAAAACAATAGTAAGTTTATGGTCATGGGCTTCCCTTCTCAATTGCCCTTGCTTAGGGATAGAAATCAGGACAATTTCAGTCCTGTAACGGGTATTGAGGCACAAAATGCAATTGCAAAAGCATACTTCCACTGGTGGAAGAGTACAACCGACTTTAAAACTTTGGTAGAAAAGGATCCATTAGAAAATACCAATTATACATGGCATTAAAAGGCGGTTAACAGCAGAAAATAACCTTGTAGCCTTTGTGAAAAAAGAATAGTGCACGGGTTTCGTACACTATTCTTTTTTCTTACTTCTCGTAATTATAAATTAAGATAGGAATTTGTATGCTGTTTATTATCCCCTTGGTTTTAGAAGGCTGTATAATGGATTCCAAAAGGTTCCTCTTTTGGCTGGTCACTATCAACAAGCTCACCTTTTCATCTTCTACAAATTCTGTTATTCCTTCTTTGTACGTATCTGCAGCACAGTTTTTAATACTGTAACCCTCCCACTTAAAACGCTCATTAATAGAAGCAATAAACTGCTCATTTGCATTGATATCTAGAGCAAACTCTTCTATAATATGGCCAATAACAAGATCTGTCTTGCTGATTGCACTCCATTCTAAGGCATGTCCAATATAAGTTTCTTCGTCAAACTCAAGTTTCGATGCATAACACACTTTGTCCAGAATATTACCTTCATAGGCCTCCGGGATAACCAATAGGGGCAGGTGTACTTTGTTAATCAGATTTTGGGCAGTAGACCCTATAAGTCTGTCTATAAAACCCCTGTGACCTGTTTTTCCTATTACAAGTAAAGACACCTCCTCTTCTTTCTCTACCTCTTCTATTAAACCATAAATATCATTGAATGAAGATTTAAAACCAGATACAATATTATTTGCTACATCCTCATCTACCAATACCTGAAGAGCATCTTCTGCTTCTGTTTTAAGGTTTTCTACACTGTGGGTAATTACCGATGTACTCGTGAAACTGTCGGCCACAGGCAGGTTAACCACATGTATGTATAGTATTTTACTGTTTTGAACCTTTGCAAGTTTACGTGCGTACTTTACAGCATTGCTTCCTCCGTTTGAAAAGTCTGTTGCTACTAAGATAGTTTTCATAATTGATTTTTTTTATAAAATTACGGTTGTACTATGCTTATAAAACTGATTTACCCAATAAGTAATTGTGATTTTTGTCATATTCTTACCCGCCGTTCATGTTTAGTCCGCATTTTTTGCAATGAAGTAAAAATGAATTCCTATCTTTGCACTCCGATAAGCATTTCTAATCGGAAAACCCATATTCAATGACTTCAGTATCGCAAGACGCCGTTTTATTACTACAAGACGGAACTGTTTTTAAAGGTAAAGCCCTCGGAAAAATAGGTACTACCACAGGCGAAATTTGTTTCAATACCGGAATGACCGGCTATCAGGAGTTGTACACAGACCCATCGTATTTCGGACAAGTTATCATTAACACCACTGCTCATATTGGTAATTATGGCATAAAACTGGATACCGAAGAAGAATCAGACGGTATCAAAGTAAAAGGAATGGTTTGTAATGCCTTTGAGAATGAATATTATTCCAGAGCTACGGCCGATGGCTCACTACAAGACTATTTCGAAAAGAACGGTATAGTGGGTATTAGTGATGTTGATACACGCCAGGTGGTAAGATATGTGAGAGATAAAGGTGTGATGAATTGCCTTATTTCTTCAGAAACCACAGATATTGAAGCCCTAAAAAAAGTTCTAGACGAGTGCCCGAGCATGGAAGGTCTGGAACTAAGCTCTATAGTGAGCACAACCGAACCTTTCTTTTTAGGTAATCCTGAAGCAAAGGTTAAGTTAGCCGTAATGGATTATGGCTGTAAAAGAAATATCCTGAGAAATTTTGTAGATAGAGATTGCTATCTAAAGGTATTCAATGCCAAAACGCCTACAAGTGAAATCCTGGCATGGAAAGCGGATGGCTATTTTATCTCAAATGGCCCTGGAGACCCAGGTAGCATGCAGTATGCGGTAGATACGGTAAAAGATTTACTGGAAACTGGCAAGCCGCTTTTCGGAATTTGTTTAGGACACCAGCTCCTAGGACAAACCCAGGGAATTAGCACATACAAGATGCATAATGGACATAGGGGCTCAAACCACCCTGTGAAGAATCTTGTAACCGGCAAATGTGAAGTAACTTCTCAGAATCATGGATTTGCTTTAAATCCGGAAGAAGCGAAGGCAACCCCTAATGTAGAGGTTACCCATATTAATCTTAATGACAATACCATAGAAGGTATTAGACTAAAGGACAAGCCTGCTTTTTCGGTGCAATACCACCCGGAAGCTGCCCCTGGACCAAACGACGCCAACTATCTTTTCGATGAGTTTTTGGCTCTAATCAAGTAATACAATGAAGCTCTACAGCACCAACGGCGTTAGCCCGTCCGTAGGGTTTGAAGAAGCCATTTTCAGGGGATTACCTCCTGATAATGGCCTTTATATGCCTACAGAATTACCTGTTTTACCCCAAACTTTCTGGGATAATGTACAAAACCTTTCTTTTAATGAGATAGCTTTTGAGGTAGCTAATGCGTTTCTTAAGGACGAAATACCAGTAGAAGATTTAAGAGAAATCATAAGTCAGGCTTTTGATTTCGATGCTCCTTTGGTAAAACTTGCCGATAACCTGTACTGCCTTGAGCTTTTTCACGGGCCTTCCATGGCTTTCAAAGATTTTGGGGCTAGGTTTATGGCAGCTACCATGTCTTATTTTCTAAAGAAGTCTGAGCAGAAAATCAATATTCTTGTAGCTACTTCCGGTGATACCGGAGGAGCTGTAGCCTTGGGCTTCCATAAAGTGCCCAATATCTCGGTTACTATTTTGTATCCGAAAGGTAAAGTAAGTGATATCCAGGAAAAGCAACTTACCACATTAGGTGAAAACATTAAAGCTTTAGAAGTTGACGGTACGTTTGATGACTGTCAGGCTTTGGTAAAACAAGCTTTTTTAGATGAAGATTTACGGAGCAAGTTTACTCTGGCATCGGCAAATTCCATAAATATAGCCAGGCTCATCCCTCAGGCATTTTACTACGTCTATGCATATGCTCAAATAAGAAGAACTACGGTTTATAGTGTGCCGTCAGGTAATTTTGGCAACCTTACGGCTGGTCTTTTTGCCAGAAGTTTAGGTATGCCTGTGCAGCAGTTTATCGCTGCTACCAATGTAAACAATGTGGTACCTACTTATCTGGAATCAGGAATTTTTGAACCAATTTCACCATCAAAAACTACCATATCAAATGCCATGGACGTGGGAAATCCTAGTAATTTCCCTCGGTTAAAGGCGGTCTTTGGTGGAGATATAACAGCCATAAGAGCTAGTCTTAAAGGATATTATTTTACGGATGCTCAAACCCGTGATGCAGTAAAAGAGTTGTACGAAAAGTACGGCTATTTGGCTTGTCCGCATACAGCGGTAGCTTATCTTGGTCTTAAACAGGCCGGTCACGAAGGTATATTTTTATCTACAGCTCACTACGGTAAGTTTTTACCGGAAATGGAGGCAATCCTGGGTTTTACCCCAGAAGTTCCTGAAAGACTTTTGGCTTTGTTGGCAAACGAGAAGATAAGTACAGAAATTAGTACCGAATACACGAATTTCAAATCTTTTTTGCTAGATAACCTAATTTGAGTTTACGTGAAGTACATATCACCCGCTATGTAACACCTTTGCGTGAAGGAGGTTCACTACCTGCAATCGTAGAAGCAGATGACGAGTTTCTTTACGTTATAAAGTTCAGGGGAGCAGGACAAGGTACGAAAGCACTTATTGCTGACTTTATAGGAGGTGAACTAGCTCGAAAGTTAGGTTTGAGAGTCCCGGAAATGGTGTTTGCCGACTTGGACGAAGGTTTTGGCCGTACTGAACCCGACGAGGAAATACAAGATCTGCTAAAGTTTAGTGTTGGTCGTAATCTCGGCGTTCATTATCTCTCAGGAGCCATAACATTTGATCCCGTTTTACATCACGTCTCAGAAGATTTAGCTTCCAAAATAGTTTGGCTAGATGCCTTCCTTACCAATGTGGACCGTACTGCCAAAAACACAAATATGCTTATGTGGCATAAAGAACTCTGGCTTATAGACCACGGTGCAGCTTTGTACTTCCACCATAATTGGGACACTTGGGAGAGACAGTCTCTTAGTCCATTCTCAGTTATAAAAGACCATGTTTTACTAAAGCTAGCCAGTGATATAGACAAAGCTGATTCAGAAGCAAAAGCTATCATTACGGGCAAAGAAATTGACGAAATAATAAGTCTAATTCCCAGCGACTGGTTATTAGAAGAAAGTGACCGAGAAGTTTATTCTTCCTTTTTAAAGAATAGATTAAATAATTCAGGAATATTTGTAAATGCTGCTAAAGATGCCAGAAAAGCACTTATATGAATATGCTGTGATACGGGTTGTACCTCGTGTTGAACGTGAAGAATTCTTTAACGTGGGCGTAATTTTGTATTGCAAAGACCTGAAGTTTCTTGGAGTAAAATACGAGATAGATGAAGTAAAGTTCCGTGGCTTCTGTCCGCAAATGGATCTGGAAGAGCTTCTCAGCTCTTTAGAAACATTCAATAAAATCTCTATAGGGGAAAACGGTTCTGGCCCCATTGGACAACTACCCATAGCAGAACGTTTTAGATGGCTTACAGCCACTCGCAGCACCGTTATACAGTCTTCCAAAATTCACCCTGGATTAACAAACGACCCAGCCTCTAAGTTGGAACAACTTTTTGGGGAGTTGGTAGTGTAAAAAAACTAAATATATAGTTAATACATTGAAGTGAATTAGTAGATTTGTTTTAGGTAAACAAATCTCTATATGAAACAGTTACTCTTTTTCTTCCTTCTTACCGCCTATTCTTCCTTCTCTCAAGGCAGTTTCAACCTTAAAGTTTCAGGTAAAGGACTAGACACTGTAGTGGTTTCTCCACCAGCATGTAAGTCGTCGCTGCATCATTTGTATAATATCAAATTCACTTCGGGTGACTACTTATTTGATGTGGATGGGAAGGCCGTTTTCACAAGAATCACTAAACCGATTAAATTAAATGGAGAGATTCCTCAACCGCATCCCTTAGCAATTACGATTGGCGGTGAAGAAGATAGCGTCCATGAAGGAAATTACTTCTTTGTTGAAAAGGGAAACATCGAAATTTCTGTAAAAGACAATTTAGGTAATGTAGACATCATAAATACAATTCCCTCAGATATTGAATATGCGAAAATAAAAGCCATAACAAAAGTCTGCGACGACCTCCTAAAAGGTGAAGATAAGGTTGACTTAACAGTTTTAGATTCGAAACAAAAAATATTAAAGAACTATATTGTCCCAAACCCCGGTTCATTTGTAGCACTTTGGGAGATTTTCTTTGATTATTCAAACTACGATTATCATCCCCAGTATTTAGAAAATCTGAATCTCTTTAGCGAAAAAGTTAAAGAAAGCGATCTTCACATTGGTCTAGGAAAAGTATTGGAAGGTCATAAATCTTCATTAGTTGGGAAAATTCTTCCAGAGGTATTTTTAAAAGATTTCACATTAAACAAGGAATATTTCTCTGACCATAAGCTCACTGTCATTGACTACTGGGCTACTTCCTGTAAGCCGTGCATTGAGGGGTTTCCAAGATTAAAGGAAATTCATGAAAAGTTTATTGATAAAGGCCTGAACCTTATTGGAATTATTGATGAAAATGAAACAGAAAGAATGAATAGAGCCCGAAGTATATTGGAAAGTAAAGGCGTAGATTGGGCAAATTACTTTGATACAAATGATGAACTCCCACAGAAACTAAGTGTAAGCGGTTACCCTACCTTCTTCGTTGTAGACTCTGCAGGTAAAATCTTACAACGCTTTACGGGCGAGTACGATAAACTTGAACTTGAAATAAAACGAAGTTTGGGTGATTGATTCTGTCAGCATTGAAGTAAAGAATAAACTCTTATCTTCCGTCTTTTAGAGCAGGCAATCAAACCTAGAACTGTATAAATGTCTGATTTAGCCCATTTAGAAGTAATACAGGCAACTTTATCGCACGGATTTCCAATTCAACTGTCTACCTTCCTTTTGTGTTTTTTTGTCAAGGTGGGAACCCAAAAATGACCCAATAAGCAACCCTATTGGTAGACCAATACCTAGCAAAGCAGTATTATCTTTATAGTGAGATAGCACCATTCCTATCGGAATCCCAAATGCAGTAAAGCCGAAAATAGACCATAAGTTTTTGTAGTAATTTTGTGGAATTAGCTTTGCTTCTTTAATCAATATAGTCTGAATTTTATTGAGATGAGAGCCAATAAACGTTCCCAAATTTTTAATTGGTGAATTATTAATCCTATCTGTAATGTCATTAATTTTTTCAATTACAGTATTAGGTAACTCTCTAGTATTTAACTCTTCAACTAAGTCATTATAATTATCTACCTTTTTCTGTACATTAGGCAACTCCTTGAACTCTTCTCTTAGACTTATTTTATTAATATTCATAGGTTCACTAATCATTTGACATTGCATGTGTTTGTGCTGCAATATCTCTTTGCGAAGATACTATACAACTATTGAAATGATTCAGTGAACTTCACCTACTTCCTTAATTTTTTTCTGTGATGTATCACTCTATGCATCCGCACGTGACGTCTCTTAGATTTGGTCATCATGTTTTGTAGCTGCATTAAACCTATGGTTAAGCCCGTCTTGGAGCCAATATAAGGTATGCCTAAAACTACCAAAACGGCAATACAGGCTGTGGTCCCAATAGAACCGCCATATCCTTTAAAAAAGAAGCTGGTGTTAATAAAAATGGCTGTAAAAAGTATACCTGCCAAGGCTATTCCCAAATAGGTCGACAATTGTCTAGCTGATACCATACCGATAAAAGAAGAACCGATAAAAACTGCCGGAATATTTGCACCCAAATACTCACTAAATAGGTGAGGAAATACTTTTACAAACAAGGCCACTACCAGGCTCAAAAGAGCCGATGAACGCACGGGACCTTGTTTAAGTCGGGTATTTACGAAATAGGTACCCATGGACCCGAGTCCACCTATAAAAAAAAGCACTACATTTTCCATAGCAGATACATCATGATATAGGTAATTAAAACTCCCGTAAAGGCTACCGCACCAAGCCGACCACCGATTCCCGCCAGAATATTTTTTGAAACCACTAAGATTACACCTGAGAAGAAAGAAGCGACGAGTACAAATTGGAGGTCATTCGCAACTGTAGGACTTGACATGCCCACAAAAGCTCCGCAGTAAATAGCAGGTGGAATTTGCTTAAGTGAGAGTTTACTCTTGTTAAGTTCTGGAATTAGTGACGCCATTAAGCCTGTAATAGAAGCTCCAAGAACGGGTCCTAAGCCGAGTACCCTGCTTAACAAATAAGTGATTATAGTACCCAACATAACCCAAATTATATGAATTAAGGGTTCAGAACCACTTGATGATTGGTGATACAGCTTTTTTTTGTACGTGTAAAAAACCAATAAACAAAGTGACGCCACAAAGATGGAAATGAGATAGGAATTCTTGTTTTCTCGAAAAATAGCCAGTAAAAAAAGAACTTGCACCAAGAAAGCCAGTGCCATAACTGTAAACCTGAAAGCCGCTTTCATCTAGAGTAAAGTGTTTACCGCTTTCAGGTAATTAGGAAAATGATTTTCTTTCAAAAACAAATAAGGTTCTATAAGTTCCAGTTCCATAAGGTGGAATACACCATTTATTATAACCCCGTCTACACGGGCATAGAGCGTGTTTTGGGCAAATTTTTCTACATACTCACGGGCTTGCGAGATATGCTCTTCAGAAGCTTCAGGATAACTAATGCTTCCTCCAAGGTAGTGCTGAACTCTAAAATCGTTTTGTTTAGGTGTTTTTAAAAGGCTATGACTGTACTGACCTCCAAAGAAGAGAAAGGACCATTCCCCCTCCAAAATCTCCTCTACAAAAGGCTGTACCATATAAGCTTCATCTTTTAACCAGGTGTCTATCTCCTCCATCTTGCCAGAAAATTCTTCCCTGGTAAGTAAAAGAGTGTTCTTTGCTCCTGCACTTACACATGGTTTAATAACCAGTTTTTCAGCTCTCAAATCTGTAAAGTAATCTTCAGTAACCTTACTTCCTTTCTCCATGTAGACCGTTGTAATTACAGGTAATTCAGCTTGAGCTATATCGGCTAAATAGTGCTTGTCACTATTCCATTTTATAATATTGGCAGGATTAAGCACCTTTATTCCTTTGCTTTCCAAATCTCTTAACCAGGACAAGAAACTGCTCAATTTTTCGTGATAATCCCAAGGAGACTTAAGTATTACTGCACCATACTCTTCCCAATTTACATTTGAGTCATCCCAGATTTCACGGGTGAGGTTAATACCATTTTCTGTTAAGAATTCGAACAACTCCTGGTCTTCATCACGTACGGTGTTGTTATTATATTTTTCTTGTACCTGATAGCCTATAAATGCGGTTTTCATGAATTATGTCAACTATTAATCTGTAACTTAAAATGCCTAGTTCTACCTCGCACCAAACATGATGCAAAGTTACCAAAATTTCCATCAAGGCCTTACATCGTCCTTTACACTTCTTTTTAGGAATATTTATTGTTCCCTCCTAGCCCAACTCTGCTGTTTGTAAAGCTTTAATATTTCCTGATGTATTCATTTGCCGTATTCAACTTATATGTACCAAGTATTCCCCAAAACTTAAACCGCCAAAACTTCCCCTAGCTTCAATATTTTCAGTTCTCCGTTAATCCTATTTTCTTCGTTCAATTTCTTCAAAATTTGCTCTGGTTCACCCAGAGGCTCGTCAGACACATCAAAAGTGCCGTAATGAAAAGGTACAAAAACCTTAGCTTGGGTATCATTAAATGCCTGCACAGCATGTACCGGATCCTGGTGGTTTTGAGCCATAAACCATTCGGGCGAATACGCTCCTGCCCCAATCAGAGCCACATCAATATGGGGAAACAAAGCTCCGATTTCCTTAAAGTGTGAACCATAACCGGAGTCTCCTCCAAAGTAAACGGTTTTGTTGCCTTTTTTAATAACAAAACCACCCCAAAGTGTAGTATTTCGATCCAGAAGTCCTCTATTTGCCCAATGCCGAGACGGTACAAAAACAATTTCTAAATCATCTGGCAAATTAAATTGCTGATACCACCCCGCAGTCTCTACTGGATGGTTTACCCAACTATTCAAAAGCTTGTCTAGCTTCAGTCCAGTCAGTATTTTCGCTTTCGGATTTTGTTTACCAAGTAGTTTTATCGAAGATTTATCACAATGATCATAGTGTGCATGTGAGACGAGAATATAATCGATATTGACCAGTTTTTCAGCAGCAACCGGTAAGTCAGAATATCTCTTATTTGTGGGTAAATCTCCGAAAACAGGATCTATCAAAATACGCGTCCCTCCTAGCTGAAGATAGATAGTTGCATGGCCGAGCATTACTATTTTATCGGATTCATCTAATAGGAATTGATCACTTTTAATAACGGGTATACGCCAAGTATCCTTTTTCTTAAAGTCTTTTTTAGGATTGCTGCTTGTAAGCCATTTAAATAAATCGCTAGCCTTCTGGTCTAAGGGAAACTCGTGATTGATATAACGACCATCCTGATCTAACGGCGTACCCTTCCATTCAGGATTAATAGTTTTTAGCTTTGGATTAGAAGTATAACCAGCCATAAACTTCTTTTTAGGTTTTTCTATAAATAGTTTATACATCGTAACTGCACCTGCTGCCACAGCTAGTGATTTGAAAAACGTTTTTCGGGTCATAGTATAATTCTTTCAAAACCTTTGACTTCCTAAAACTACATCAATATTCCATTGATAGGCTCAATAGGCTTCAGTGTGTGGCTTTCGCCGAGAATATTTAATGCGTCAATTTCTATTGTCCTACAAATGGACAACATAGGCATATCGTTAAATAATCCTTCAAAAGGATTCTCTGAATAATCACCAATTAACTCCATCACAACGAATATCCAGCCAATAATAACGCCTATCGGTACCGCAAACCAAATGGAGACGCTAGCCAAATTACCAACCTGGTTGATAATACCAAAAGGTAAAAGAAAAACAAAAATACATACAAAAATGAAGCTAAAACTTCCATACTGTCTTGGTAAAGGAAACTTCTTAATCCGCTCCAGCTTTCCCTGATGTTCATAGCAATCGTTTACAATTTTCTGAAGTTCATATTGCTTAAGTCTATCCAGTTTGCCTTCATCAAACAGTCGCTCCAATTGTTTGGTTTGCTGAGATAAAATAAAATTGGCTTGATTGCTAAAACTATTCTTTGAAGCATTTGGTAAATGCGACAGATACTTTGTTAAAAATAAATTTTCATCAAATGCAAACTGGTCTTCTATTCTTTTTCTACGTTTCAGATTAAACCGACCGAAATTTCCATATCCGCTCACATGTTCCCATTGGGTAGGAACCAGCAATTGCTTTCGCAAAGTGTAGATCCAGCCAATGTATCCGTAGATTAACTCTCGAGCTTCCTCACCGCTTGTTTTTCCTATGGCAGATTGAACAATCGCAGCCCACATCCGACTACTATTTACTATGCCACCCCATATTTTCCGAGCTTCCCAAACACGGTCATACGATTGATTGTTCTTAAAACCTAAATAGAATGCTACTGACGTACCTATCACAGAAAGCGGCAACCAGGGCAGCATAAGCCATTTCCAGCCTGTGAAATAATAGACTGAAGTGGGTATCAGCATCCAGGCAGTGAGCCAGATGAAATGATGTCCGGTAAAGGACATTACGTATCTAAAAGTTATGTTTTTGCGTATAATCATGATTTCCAAGAAAATGAAAAATGATCAATAGGGATAAAGTTAGTGTCAAATATTTTTTCGCAAAAGAAAAGAAAAATACGATAGACTACAAAACTTAAACTACTGTAATCGTTTAAATTTCATTGTTTTTCCAAGATCAGGAACGCCCACGTAACCTCTAAAGTTCAATTCATCTTCCGATTGCAACTTGGCACTCAGTCTGTACGTACTGCCATTACTTGGGTTATATAACTTTCCTCCTATATACTCACCTTCATAATACTTCAGATTAGTGATATTGATAATACCTTTTCTGTATCTGCTTTGGAGGTTTTTGTCAGGGTTATTGCCATCTTTTTTCACTGTCACACCGTCCGCTTCATATATGTTAGAAGCCCATAGTAATTTCCCAAAATACTTTTTATCTTTTTCAAAGATCTCAAACCGTAATTTCACATCGCCATCTATGCTCTCCCAAGTCCCCAGAATTTTATGGGCAGGTTGTTGGGCAAATGTAGCCACAGAAAACAATGGCAGCAAGACTGCGAAAACTAACTTTCTCATACTTTTTAGTTTGTTGATGCAAAGTTCAACAGCAATCAAAAAGAAGATGTAGCCAAAACACTGAATGTTGTAGCCGAAAAGGAAAAGCGGGCTATAACGCCATAAAAATTAAGTGAAAAAATGAATATAGAGTTATCAAGAAACATCATACCTCTATCCGAAACGTAACATTCAGTCCAACAAATAAAACATCAGTCCTACTACAGCAAAATCTTTGTTCAGAAAAGCACTAAAATCATACTATTCCTAACGCTCTTCTGTACATTTAACCTAGCCAAAACCTCTTGAGTAAATTCAGAAATTGTGAGTAGTCTAGCATAGACTAATCTAATCACTCCTTATCAATTTTGTACAGTCTTCCTTGGTCTGTAACTGCATATAAAGCACCGTCTAGACCTTGGGTTACATCCCTAAACCGCTGACCCAAATTGGTAAGTAATCTTTCTTCTCCTGCTATCTTATTGTTTGTAATAACTAATCTCACAATGTGCTGACCGCTTAAACAACCTATAAATAAATTATTTTGCCACTCAGGCACACGGTTTCCTTTGTAAAATGTCATTCCACTTGGAGACACTACAGGATCCCAATAATAAGCTGGCTGCTCCATTCCTTCTTGTTGTTGTATTCCACTACCAATTACTTGTCCACCATATTCAATCCCATATGTAATAATTGGCCAACCATAATTCTTGCCCGCCTCAATACGGTTGAGTTCGTCGCCACCTCTCGGACCGTGTTCACTCTGCCATAAATCACCTGTAACGGGATGAATAGCCAATCCTTGGGGATTCCTCAATCCGATCGCATACAGCTCTGGCAAAGCCCCTGCTCCGCTAAATGACGGGTTACCCGGGGCAGCTTGTCCGGTGGTGGTAATTCTCACTATCTTACCAATAGCTGCTGTTACTGATTGGGCAAGCGGCCGAGTGGATGCCCCAGAACGCTCTCCTGTACTAATCAACAAATACCCGCTAGCATCAAAAAGTATTCTACCTCCATAATGTAAAGTGCTCGAATTTGCAGGTGTTGCCCTATAAATCACAGTTGCAGATTCTATCCTGGTTTCATCATTAGATAATCTCCCCTTTGCCACGGCCGTAACATTAGCTCCTCCCGAATTCTCAGCAAACACCCAATAAAGCATTCTATTTGTAGTAAAATTCGGGTCGACACACAAACCTAATAAGCCTCCTTGTCCATCAGCATTTACAGCTGGTAATCCTACTATAGGAGCTCCCAACTGACCCGACGTAGTACTGATACGCATTGTCCCCGTTTTTTGGGTAATAAGCAACCTCCCGTCTGGTAAACTAGCAATGCCCCAAGGACTAGCAAGGCTTGATGACAATAATTGTGTGTTATATCCAGTAACAGTCTTTACGCTACCTATTCGAGTTTGTCCAGTAAATGCAGGTTTGTAACTTGTATTTGCAGAATTCGTTTCTACGGGTGTTCCAGTGTTCCCTACAGGCTCTTCAGTTGTTCCTTCTTCAATATCGGGAGTGCTATCTTCCTCCTTAGAACATGCGGTTATAAATATCCACAATAACAATACGCTCAAAATTAATACTTTGTTCTTCATAAGAGTTAATCTTTGGATGTTACAATTCGGCATATGGTGTAAACCTCATTAGTATTTCAAACGATAAAAGTTAACGGAAAAGTATCAAAAACAGATAACAGTAATGAACAATAGCATCTTTTACCACAAGCTCATAAAAAAAGCAGTAGCAGGTTTCCACCTACTACTGCTTTAAAATCTTAAACTATACCATGGCCACTTACGTAGCCTAATACATGTTCTTATTTATTTTCTTCTGAAGTTTCTCCTTCAGCGGCTTCTTCGCTAGCTGGAGCCTCTTCTACAACTGGAGCTGTTTCTTCTTCCACAACTTCAGCAGAAGGTTCCTCTGCCACCGGAGCTGCTACTCCATCTGCTTTCTTAGTAGTTTTACCTCTTCTAGAACGTTTTGCAGTTTTAGCTTCAGTATCTTCTACTACAGTAAGAAGGTTTTCGTTATAATCAACAAACTCAATTAGAGCTACTTCAGCATTATCTCCTTGTCTTTGTCCCAATTTGATAATTCTGGTGTAACCACCGTTTCTTTCTGCAACTTTAGCTGCTATTTCACCAAATAATTCTTTAATTGCTTCTTTATCCTGTAGATAAGAGAAAACTATCCTTCTAGAGTGAGTAGTATCATTCTTACCTTTAGTTATAAGAGGCTCAATATACTTTCTCAAAGCTTTAGCTTTTGCAAGAGTAGTTTCAATCCTTTTAGCTTTAATTAAAGAAATAGTAAGGTTAGCCATAAGAGCATCTCTATGTGACTTTGTCCTACTTAAATGGTTAATTGTTTTTCCGTGTCTCATTGTTCGTCTTTTCGTAAGTAACGGTTAGAATACATCCCGCAGTTTGTGCACCCCACCTATTACGATTTTAAAATAGTTATAAAAATAATTTCTGCGGTCAATCTTCGTCTAGCTTGTATTTAGCTACGTCCATTCCGAAGTGTAACTGCTTATCAGCAATAAGCTGCTCAAGCTCAGTTAACGACTTCTTACCGAAGTTCCTAAACTTCATCATATCTGCTACTTCTAATCTAGCCAAGTCTCCTAAAGTACGAATATCTGCTGATTTAAGACAGTTATAAGCTCTTACAGATAGGTCTAAATCTTGTAGAGGAGTTTTAAGAAGCTTTCTCATGTGTAAGAACTCTTCGTCTACCATGTTCTCTTCCTCATCACTCTTAGAATCAAACACCATGTTCTCATCTGTAAATTTAAGGAAGTGCTGTATAAGGATATGCGAAGCCTCCTGTAAAGCCTTCTCAGGATGTATAGAACCATCTGTCTTAATTTCAAGAAGAAGTTTCTCATAGTCAGTCCTTTGCTCTACCCTTGTGTTCTCTACACTGTATTTAACATTCTTAATAGGTGTGTAAATAGAGTCAATAGCAATAAAACCTAAAGGAAGATCTCCTCCCTTCTGTTCTTCGCTAGCAACATACCCTCTACCTTTGTCTACAATGATTTCAAACTCAATCTCTTTCTTAGAATCTAATCTTGCGATTACTAGTTCTGGATTTAGGATATCAAAAGAAGCAGTATATTTTGCAATATCACCAGCTGTGATTTCAGTTTGGTTTTTCACCTTCACTGTAATCTTGTTGTCTACGTAATCTGCAATCTTCTTGAATCTAACTTGCTTTAAATTAAGTACGATTTCTGTTACATCATCCACCACACCCTCTATTGCAGAAAACTCGTGAAGCACACCCGGAAAACGCACTGCAGTAATGGCGTAACCTTCCAATGAAGATAGCAATATTCTGCGAAGGGCATTACCTATAGTAACCCCATATCCTCTTTCTAGTGGTTTAAATTCAAAAAAACCATGAAAGTCGTCCGCTTTTTCCATTACGACCTTATCGGGCATTTGAAATGCTAATATTGACATACTGTGATGTATTTTTTTCGTTAACGAAATAAATTTGGGATCCTCCCAAATTAAGAAAACTCCACCCCGAAATAAATCGGGATGGAAAGTAAATGTTATTTGTTGTACAATTCGACAACCGCTTGAACATTGAACTGCTCTGGTAGTTGTTCGCTATCAGGGTAGTTGA
Source organism: uncultured Lacihabitans sp. (assembly GCA_964489955.1). Lineage (GTDB taxonomy): Bacteria > Bacteroidota > Bacteroidia > Cytophagales > Spirosomataceae > Leadbetterella. The sequence continues at coordinate 32,158 of CAZBAV010000037.1, forward strand.
TGAACAAACCAGAAAGCTCTGCGTTGTCAAACTCTAACCAACCATATTTTTTGAAAGCACTTAAACTTGTGCTTGTAGCTATTGTATCTAAAGCCTTAGATTTCTCACGAACAGAAATCTTCTGTCCTGGCTTAACTAACAATGAAGGTATGCTGCTTAACTCACCATCTAGCATAACATGCTTGTGGCTTACTAATTGTCTTGCAGCACGTCTTGTAGGAGCAATACCTAACCTGTAAACTACGTTGTCTAATCTAGACTCCAACAATTTTATAAGGTTTTCACCGGTTTGTCCTTCTCTAACACCCGCTAGGTGGAATATCCTTGCAAACTGGCGTTCTAAAACACCATATGTATACTTGATTTTTTGCTTTTCTAACAACTGTAATGCGTAGTCAGACTTCTTAGCCCTTCTACCTCTACCGTGTTGTCCTGGAGGATAAGCTTTTTTCTGAAGTGCCTTACTTGGACCTAAAATTGCTTCTCCAAACTTTCTTGAAATCTTTGATTTCGGACCTGTATATCTTGCCATTTATTTAGTATTTCAAATCGTTAGCCCCAATGTCCAAACTAACTATTGCTATTATTATTAATAATTAAACTCTTCTTCTTTTTGGTGGTCTACATCCGTTATGCGGCATAGGGGTTACATCAAAGATATTTACCACTTCTATTCCTACACTTTGTACAGTGCGCATGGCCGACTCTCTACCAGAACCTGGTCCTTTTACGAAGATATCCGCTTTACGCATACCTAAGTCGTAAGCTACTTGACATGCGTTCTGTGAAGCCATTTGGGCAGCATACGGAGTGTTCTTTTTAGAACCTCTGAAACCCATTTTACCAGCAGAACCCCAAGAAATAACTTGTCCTGTACTATTTGTAACTGAGATAATGATATTATTAAAAGATGCTCTAATATGAACCTGTCCATAAGGCTCTACTACAACTATCCTCTTTTTTGCTTTGTCTTTTCTTTTAGCTTGTGCCATCTCTTTTTTAGAAAATTATTAAGGCAGGAAAGAAACACCTTTCCCCTGATCAATCAATTATTATTTCGTAGCCTTCTTCTTGTTGGCTATAGTCTTACGCTTACCTTTACGAGTACGTGAGTTATTCTTAGTTCTTTGACCTCTTAAAGGAAGACCTTTTCTGTGTCTCAAACCACGGTAACAACCAATATCCATCAAACGCTTAATACTAAGTTGTATTTCAGAACGAAGTCCACCTTCTACTTTGTACTCGTTAGTAATAATAGCACGGATGGCATTTGCTTCGTCATCTGTCCATTCTCCGGCTTTCTTATCAACCGAAATATTTGCTTGCCCAAGAATTTTCTTTGCTGAGCTACGTCCTATACCGTAAATATAGGTAAGAGAGATTTCGCCTCTCTTTTTGTCCGGAATATCTACCCCTGAGATCCTCATAAATATTAACCTTGTCTTTGTTTAAACTTAGGATTTTTTTTGTTAATTACATAAATTTTACCTTTACGTCTGATGACTTTACAGTCTTCACTACGTTTCTTTACTGATGCTTTAACTTTCATTAGTATTAATTTTTTCTTACTTGTACCTATACGTTATTCTCGCTTTGGATAAGTCATAAGGTGACATTTCCAATTTCACTTTATCTCCAGGCAAAATACGGATATAGTGCATCCTCATCTTTCCTGAAATATGTGCGATAACTTCATGCTTGTTATCTAACTGTACCCTGAACATGGCGTTAGATAAAGCTTCCAAAATCACACCGTCTACTTCAATATTTGACTGTTTAGCCATACTTTATTATAAAACTTCTATATTCCTACTTTTCAGAACCTCTTCTATATAGTCAAAGGTTGTTAGTATCTCACAACCATCTTTAGTCACCCAAACGGTATGCTCAAAATGTGCTGCCGGAAGACGATCCTCTGTCCTTATTGTCCATCCATCGCTATCCTGTACAACAAACCTTTTTCCTTGGGTTATCATAGGCTCAATAGCTAAAACCATTCCAGCCTGCATTTTAGTTCCATTTCCCCTTCTTCCGTAGTTAGGAACTTCAGGTGCTTCATGCAAATGTGTACCAACTCCATGCCCTACTAGCTCTCTTACTACTCCGAAACCAAGGTTCTCTGTGTAACTCTGTATAGCATAACCCAAATCTCCCATCCGCTGTCCCTGCTTCACTACCTTTATACCTTCGTAAAGTGAAGCCTTGGTTTCCTTTACTAATTTACGAGTTTCTTCAGATGCCTCTCCAACAATGTAAGTATAAGCACTATCAGAGTGATAACCATCTTTATATACTCCGCAATCAATGGATATTACATCGCCTTCCTTTAACTCCTTCTTTCCCGGAAAACCATGTACTACCACATCATTCACAGAAATGCACAAAGTGTACGGAAATCCATTGTAATTCTTAAAAGATGGTTTGCCTTTGTTGTCTTTTATAAACTCCTCGGCTATCACATCAAGGTCTATTGTCTTTACTCCTACATCTATACGTTTAGCAACTTCAGCGTGGGCTTTCCCAAGTATCTGTGCATTAGAACGTATAATCTCAGCTTCCTCCTTAGACCTTAAAGTTATTGTTCTCGCCATCTTAAGCAGTAACCGTGTCAGATTGACGACCTAGTACTCTACCTGACTCCATAAGACCTTCGTACTTCTTCATCAATAGATAACTCTCTATTTGCTGTAATGTATCTAACACAACACCTACAAGAATCAACAATGATGTACCTCCATAGAAAGAAGCAAACAATTGTGTCATTCCGAATAAGCTAGCAATAGCTGGGAAGATCGCAATCAGAGCAAGTAAAACAGCTCCTGGTAATGTAATCCTATCTAATATCTGTGCAATGAAGTCCGAAGTAGCTTGTCCTGGTTTAACACCTGGTATAAAACCACCACCACGTTTCATGTCGTCAGCGATTTGATTTGGATTAATAGATATAGCCGTATAAAAGAATGTAAATGCAATAATTAAAAATGCATACAACGCGTTATACTGCCAAGATGTAAAGTCTCCGAATACAGTAGCTATATACTGTGCAGTTTCACTCTTCTCAGCAAAGTAAGAAGCCACAAAAGAAGGAACAAACATTAAAGCCTGACCAAAGATAATTGGCATAACACCAGAGATGTTGACTTTAAGAGGTAAGTATTGGCGTTGTCCAGTTACAGACTTATTTCCTACTATTTGTTTTGCGTACTGTACTGGCACTCTTCTGATAGCCTGAGTAAGGGCCACAGCAAAGATAACTACCAAGAATAATACTACTAGTTCAAGAATAAAATACAAAGGCTCTCCGGCTTCTACTCTCGCTCTTCCTTCTCCAATAATGGCACCAGGAAAACGCGAAACTATACCAATCATGATTATCATAGATATACCATTACCGATTCCCTTCTCTGTAATACGCTCTCCAAGCCACAGACACATCATTGTTCCTGCTACTAAAAGGACAACTCCAGAAAAATAGAAGAAAGTCTGGTTAATCATGATTGCATCAGTAGGAATAGTAGACCTTAAGTATGCAAATCCTTGTGTTATGGTAACTGCAATAGTTAACCAGCGTGTAATTTGGTTGAGTTTTTTTCTTCCGGACTCACCTTCTTTCTGTAATTTAGAGAAATAAGGAAGGGCTAGACCCAATAGCTGTACAGCAATGGAGGCAGAGATGTAGGGCATAATCCCCAATGCCATCACCGAAACATTACTAAATGCACCACCTACCAAAGTATCCAAAAGACCTAATAGGCTATTGTCTCCTGTGAGACTTCCAACCCGCTCGGTATCTACACCTGGTAGAGCTATATGTGAGCCAATCCTGAAGATGATTATAATGACAAAGGTAGCTAAGATTCTATTTCTTAGCTCCTCAATCGACCAAATGTTCTTTAGGGTGGTTATAAATTTTTTCATAGATAATTCTAAATATTATTCAGGACGTCCACCGTCAAGTCTTTCTTGAAGTTCTTTTAATTCATCCCACTTACCGTCAGCAGCAAGTTGTGCTTGCTCTGCCCAAGTAGCAGGAGTGTGAGCTGCAAAGTTACCTTCCGCTTTTTCAAGCATCTCAGAAACTGCATCAGCTGAAGTTGCAGCTAATTGAGCAAAAGTACTAATACCATTCTCATTAAGCACACCAGCTATTTTAGGCCCAATTCCTTCAATTTTTGTAAGATCATCACCTTCCTTAGCTTTCTTAGCAGCTTTTGGCTTTTCTTCAACAGGAGCAGCTACTTCTACCGCAGCAGCTTCTGTGTTACCAGAAAGAGTGATAGCTTTACCACCAGCATTTTCAATGCTAGCTACAGCAGACTTAGAAAAAGCATGAACAGTTACGTTCACTTTCGCTGAAAATTCTCCTCTACCTAAAATCTTAACAACATCTGACTTTGATACAAGACCATTCAATCTCAAGAATTCAACTGTAATGTTAGCCTCGTTTGTTTTCTCAAACAATGCTTGTATTGTATCTAAGTTTATAGCTTTGTACTCAACTCTGTTGATATTTTTGAAACCAAACTTAGGAACACGTCTTTGAAGAGGCATCTGTCCACCTTCAAAACCTAATTTTTGGCTGTAACCAGATCTAGACTTAGCACCTTTATGTCCTCTCTTGGCAGTACCACCACCACCAGAACCTTGACCTCTACCTAGTCTTGTATTATTCTTTACCGAACCTTGAGCAGGCTTTAATACTTCTAATTTCATTTTTTCTTTGTTTTACGCAGTAAGTTACTACTACTCGGTTTGCCCTAATTAAATATTCTCAACAGATATAAGGTGGTTTACCTTTTTGATTAATCCATCTATTGCCGGATTAACCTCTACTTCTACCGACCTGCCTATCTTTGAAAGACCCAATGCTTGTAAAGTAAGTTTCTGGCTTTTTGGCCTTTTTATAGAACTACGAACTTGGGTTACTTTTACTTTAGCCATTATTTTATTTGTTTACGGCTATATTAGCCATTAAATACTTTATTCAATGTAACGCCTCTCTGCATAGCTACTTCATGAGGTGCTCTCATTTTTAATAGAGCGTCAATAGTAGCTTTAACTACATTGTGAGGGTTTGAAGAACCTTTAGATTTAGCAAGTACGTTATGTACTCCAGCTGCTTCTAAAACGGCACGCATTGCACCACCAGCTATAACTCCTGTACCAGGAGCAGCAGGCTTAACAAAAACAAAACCACCTGAGAATTTACCTTCTATTGGATGTGGAACTGTACCATTTACGATTGGCACATTCACTAGGTTTTTACGAGCATCTTCAACTGCTTTAGAGATAGCATCGGTAACTTCATTAGCCTTACCAAGACCTTGACCTACCGCTCCTTGTCCATCACCTAAAACTACAATCGCTGAAAAGCTAAATCTACGTCCACCTTTTACAACTTTAGCAACTCTGTTGATAGCTACAACTTTCTCTTTTAATTCAGATTCGTTTACTTTAACTGCTTTCATTTAATTCATATTAAAAGTTAAGTCCTGCTTCTCTTGCACCATCAGCCAAAGCTTTTATGTTTCCATGGTACAAGTACCCGTTACGGTCAAACACAATCGCACTAACTCCTGAATCTTGTGCCTTTTTAGCAATTGCAGCACCAACTTGCTTTGAGTTTTCTACATTTAATTTAGTTAGTCCTAGCTCTTTACTTGAAGAAGCTGCAAGTGTTTTACCTGCTATATCATCAATGATTTGGGCATAGATACCAGTATTGCTACGAAAAACGGTTAATCTTGGTCTCTCTTGAGTACCGTTAACCTTTTTTCTAACTCTCCATTTTATTTTTTGTCTCCTGTTAGACTTTAAACTTGACATATCTTTATCGAGTTAAATTATTTCTTACCTGCTGTTTTACCAGCTTTTCTTCTAACCACCTCATCAGTAAACTTAATACCTTTACCTTTGTAAGGCTCACTTTTACGCAGACTCTTAATCTTCGCACAAATCATACCCAAAAGCTGCTTATCGTTACCTTCAAGAGTGATTACTGGGTTCTTACCTTTCTCCATCCTTGTAGCTACAGAAAGTTCTTGCGGAACTACAAATAAGATATTGTGAGAGTAACCCAAAGACATGTCTATTACATTACCATTGTTGGTGGCCTTATAACCAACCCCAACTAGTTCAAGCTCTTTTTTATAGCCTGTACTAACACCTTCTACAAGGTTGTTAATTAATGACCTTGACAAACCATGTATGGCTTTATGCCTCTTTTGCTCTGTAGGTCTTTTTACGGTTAAAACACCGTCCTCGATGCTGATTTCCATATCAACATCAATCTTCTGATTAAGTGTACCTTTTGGTCCTTTTGCCGTAACTACATTATCTGAATTTACATCTATTGTAACTCCAGCAGGAATGTTCACGGGCTTCTTTCCAATTCTAGACATGTATATAAACGTTTAAGGCTCTGGTATTTCCAGAGCGGTCAACAAAAATTAATAAACGTAACAAAGAACCTCTCCACCCACATTTAACGTACGGGCTTCCTTGTCTGTAATGATACCTTTTGAAGTTGAAATAATAGCAACACCAAGACCATTTAATACTCTTGGAAGCTCATCAGATTTAACATACTTACGTAAACCTGGCTTAGAAACCCTCGTAAGGTTTACAATAGCTGATTTTTTCGTTTGTGCGTTGTACTTAAGAGCAATTTTGATGTTGCCTTGAGGACCTTCATCCTCAAACTTGTAACTTGCAATATATCCTTTGTCAAAAAGGAGTGCAGTTATTTCTTTTTTTACGTTCGAAGCAGGAATATCAACTACTCTGTGCCTCGCATTAATAGCATTTCTAATTCTTGTAAGAAAATCTGCTATTGGATCCGTTGTTATCATTTTAAATCTTTAAATTAAGGATACCTTAGCCAACGTACGGCAGTATCACGGGCGTGACTTACCTTACTGGGCTGCAAAGATAATAATTCTGAATAAGAAAAAAAAACTTTTTTTTATTACCAAGATGACTTAGTAACACCAGGGATAAGACCTATACTAGCCATCTCTCTGAAAGTCACACGGTTAATACCGAATTTCCGCATGTAACCTTTTGGACGTCCTGTAAGTTTACATCTATTATGAAGTCTTACCGGCGATGAGTTTTTTGGAAGGGCATCTAATCCTCTCCAGTCTTCCGCCTTTTTAAGAGCTTCTCTTTTAGCTGCAAACTTAGCTACAAGTCTTTCTCTTTTTCTTTCTCTAGCTTTTATTGACTCTCTTGCCATTTCTTATAATATCTTATTGATTATTTTTATTTTTAAAAGGCATACCAAGTGCCTTCAATAGTTCATAAGCTTCAGCATCTGTTTTAGCTGTAGTTACAAACGTAATGTCCATTCCTTGGATTTTGTTGATTTTGTCAATAGAAATCTCAGGGAAGATGATTTGCTCTGTAACACCGAAGTTATAGTTACCACGACCATCAAATCCTTTTTCAGAGATACCTTGAAAATCTCTCACCCTTGGAAGTGCTACAGAAGTCAGCCTGTCCATGAATTCATACATGATAGTAGATCTTAACGTAACTTTAGCACCGATAGGCATACCTTCTCTTAGCTTAAAGTTTGATACGGCTTTCTTAGAAATGGTAGGAACCGCTTTCTGTCCAGTGATGATAGTAAGCTCGTCTACACTTTGGTCTACTAGTTTCTTATCTCCTGTAGCAGCACCAACACCTCTGTTAACTACTATCTTTAATAATTTTGGAACTTCCATACTTGATTTGTAATGGAACTTCTCTTTAAGTTGATCTACAACTTCGCTTTTATATTGATCTCTTAATCTTGCCATTGGTATAAAGTGGATTTCCGACCCACATTATTATATTAGATAAATTTACCTGTTGCTTTAGAATACCTTTGCAGTTTTCCAGCATCGTTTACTTTTCTACCCGTACGTGTAGCTTTTCCTGTAGAAGGATCTACTACTTTAACATTACTGATGTGGATAGAACCTTCGGTTTCCCTGATTTCTCCCTGTGGGTTCTGAGCATTAGGCTTAACATGTTTTTTGATAATGTTAACACCTTCTACCAATACCCTGTTTTTCTTTACCAAAACCTCTATAATCCTGCCAGTCTTACCTTTTGAGTTACCAGCAATTACTTGCACGGTATCTCCAGATTTTACATGAAGCTTAGGTATTTTATTGAATTTCCTTTCCATTGTTTTACTTTTAATAAATTATAGAACTTCTGGTGCTAAAGAAACAATTTTCATGAATTGCTTTTCCCTAAGCTCCCTAGCTACTGGTCCGAAAATCCTCGTACCACGTGGCTCGTTTTGGTTATTTAACAATACCACAGCGTTCTCTTCAAACCTGATATATGATCCGTCCTTCCTTCTTACTTCTTTAGTAGTTCTTACAACTACAGCCTTAGAAACAGTGCCTTTTTTCATGTTAGAAGAAGATAGAGCACTTTTTACAGTTACTACTACTTTATCTCCTAGAGAGGCGTACCTTTTTTTTGTACCACCTAAAACCCTGATAACCAAAACTTCTTTAGCACCGCTGTTGTCAGCTACACTTGCTCTTGATTCCTGCTGTAACATTATATTACGAGTTAATAATTTTGTGTAATAATCAGATTACTTGGCCCTCTCTACGATTTCGACCAATCTCCAACTTTTGTTCTTACTTAGAGGTCTTGTTTCCATGATTCTAACTGTGTCACCAATTCCGGCTTCGTTATTCTCATCGTGGAACATAAACTTCTTAGATCTAATCATGAACTTTCCGTATTTGGCGTGCTTTACTTTACGCACTACAGAAATAGTCCCCGACTTATCCATTTTATTGCTAGTTACTACTCCAGTACGTTCTTTTCTTACTTGTCTTTCCATGAGAAACTAATATTAATTGTTTTTACTGGTTAAAGCCGTAGATAACCTTGCAATATTTTTACGAGCCTCGGTAATTCTCCTTGGATTCTCAATAGGAGTAATTGCATGGGCAAACTTAAGCTTTACCAATCTTTCCTTTTCTTCGGCAATCTGCTGTGTAAGCTGCTCTACCGATAAGCCACTTAGGTCGTTCTTTTTCATTTTCTTAAAATGTTAAATGTTTATGCTTCGTAATCGTTACGAACAATAAACTTAGTTTTTACCGGTAGTTTTTGTGCTGCTAATCTTAGAGCTTCTTTAGCCAATTCTAAAGGCACACCAGTGCACTCAAATAATACAGTTCCTGGATAAATGTTGGCTACCCAATATTCTGGAGCTCCTTTACCTTTACCCATCCTTACCTCTAACGGTTTTGATGTAATAGGCACATCAGGGAATATTCTAATCCATACCTGACCTTCCCTTTTCATTGCACGTGTAACAGCAATACGGGATGCTTCTATCTGGCGAGCAGTGATTCTACCTGGCTCTAAACTTTTTATCGCAAATGAACCAAAGGCTATCTCATGTCCTCTTGAGGCGATACCTTTAATCCTGCCTTTCTGACGTTTTCTAAATCTGGTTCTCTTCGGTTGTAACATAGTACTAATGATTTCGGCTTACAGCCCGTAAATTAATTTTTCTTTTGACCTGGGCCTCTTCCGCCACCAGTTCTTCTTTTCTTACCATCGTCTTCTCTACGGCCTCCTCTACCACCTTGCTCTCTACCACCCCCGAAGTTTGCCTTCTTAGTGTCTGGAGATTCTGTAGCTAAAGCCTGCACAGATGTTAGATCCCTTTTACCAAATACTTCTCCTTTGAAGATCCATACTTTGATACCAATTAAACCGTATACTGTAAGTGCTTCCGAAACTGCATAGTCTATGTCTGCCCTTAGTGTATGAAGAGGAATTCTTCCCTCTTTGTATTGCTCTGAACGAGCCATCTCTGCTCCGCCTAAACGACCGCTTAGCTTAATTTTAATTCCTTGTGCTCCTACTCTCATCGCCGACTGTATAGCCTGCTTCATAGCTCTACGGAATGAAATTCTAGCTCTCAACTGCTGTGCAATAGTCTCACCCACCAATTTAGCGTCAATTTCAGGTCTCTTTATTTCAAAAATGTTTATCTGAACATCTTTTTTCGTAAGTTTCTTAAGCTCTTCACGAAGTTTATCTACTTCACTACCTGCTTTACCGATTACCACACCAGGTCTAGCTGTATGGATAGTTAACGTAATCCTCTTGAGAGTACGCTCAATAACTACTCTAGATACAGACCCTTTAGGAATACGGGCGTTTATATATTTTCTGATTTTATCATCTTCTACAAGCTTGTCAGAAAAAGTTTTACCGCCGTACCAGTTGGACTCCCATCCTCTGATGTAACCTAGTCTTAAACCTACAGGATTTACTTTTTGTCCCATTGTATATGCTTAATATAAAATTCTAAAATTAATTATGCTGATTGATTCTCTAAGGTTCCAACCACGATCGTAATGTGCTGAGAACGCTTCCTAACCCTGTAAGCCCTTCCTTGAGGTGCAGGACGAAGTCTCTTTAACATTCTACCTCCATCAATCATTATGGTCTTAACATATAAATCAGCATCTTCAATCTTAGCATCTTCATTTTTGTTTTGCCAGTTGGCTATTGCAGAAAGTAAAACTTTCTTGATTACAGGTGCTGCTTGCTGGGGCTGATAGGTAAGAATACCCAGTGCCTGGTTAATTTTCTTACCTCTGATAAGGTCAGCTACAAGTCTGGCCTTACGTGGCGAGGTAGGGAAATCTTTTAATTTTGCTACTGCTTCCATTTCTTAATATATTAGTAGAGAAGTATGCTTCCCAGTATTATCTTTTACCTTTATCTTTTTTATTTACGTGACCTCTGAAGTTACGTGTAGGAGCAAATTCTCCTAACTTATGTC
>CAZBAV010000038.1:0-42909 GCA_964489955.1 uncultured Lacihabitans sp.
TTTTAATGTATGGGTCCTGGGTTCGAATCCCAGCGGGATCACAAAGCGATGAAAACTTCATCGCTTTTTTTATATCTTTATGTTTGTTTAATTCTGTCATTTGTTACAAAGATAAAAGACCGAGAGGTATCTGTAGGTATGAGCCGCAATAAAAAATACGAAATTGAGAATATTGAAATTTTGGATTACGCTGCCGAAGGCAAGTGTATTGCAAAAAACGAGGGGGAGGTGATTTTCGTAGACGGTAGTAAGGTTGTGCCTGGAGACCACGTTAAGTTGTTGGTAGCTAAAAGTAAGAAGCGTTTTTCGGAAGGTCGTGTGTTGCAAATAAATTCATACAGCAGCAGTAGGATAGAGCCGTTTTGTGGTCATTTTGGTAGCTGTGGTGGATGTAAATGGCAACATGTACCATACAGGACTCAATTACAACAAAAAGAGCGGCAGGTGGTAGATCAGCTTACCAGGATAGGGAAAGTCACATTAACCGGAATGCAGCCCATTTTAGGGTCTGCTGAGACTCAATTTTATAGGAATAAGTTAGAATATACTTTTTCTAATTCAAGATGGTTTACAAGTGAGGAGATAGGCTCAACAGAAGACTTAGATAAAGATGCCTTAGGTTTTCATGTGCCAAAGCGTTTCGATAAGGTATTACCGATAGACAAATGCTATTTACAGGGTGGGCCATCTAATGCCGTACGAGATTTCTTCAGAGATGAAGCGAAGGCTTCCAGTAAACCGTTTTATGATCATATCGTACATAAAGGTTTTTTCCGTACATTGATGATTCGTACTACATCTATTGGCCAACTGATGGTTTTGGTTCAGTTCGCAGAAAATGACCAGGAGGCAATAAGCCAAGTTTTAGATAAGTTTATCGTAAAGTTCCCTGATGTCACCTCTCTTAGTTACGTGATTAACACTAAAGGGAACGATACAATCTTTGATCTGGAGCCGGTCTATTATTACGGTAAGCCTTACATAGAAGAAGAGATGGAAGGCCTTACATTCCGAATAGGGGTAAAATCCTTTTACCAGACCAATTCTAACCAGGCATACGAGTTGTATAAGTTAGTACGTAGTTTTGCTAAAATAGGCCCTACAGACCACGTTTATGATCTTTATACAGGTACAGGCACAATTGCCAATTTTGTGGCAAAACAAGCCAAACATGTAGTAGGAGTGGAGTATGTGGAACCTGCCGTACAAGATGCGGTTGTAAACTCCCAGATAAACGGAATCTCAAATACTAGTTTCTTTGCTGGCGATATGGCCAAAATTCTTAATGAAGAGTTTGTACATGTCAATGGCTATCCTGATGTGGTTATTACGGATCCGCCACGTGCAGGTATGGATAAGGCCGTATGCGAGGTCTTGCTTAAGATAGCTCCACGTAGGATAGTATATGTTAGCTGCAATCCGGGAACGCAAGCCCGTGATTTGGAAATCTTATCAGAAAAGTATGAAGTAGAAGCTGTGGCACCCGTAGATATGTTTCCGCACACGTTCCATGTAGAAAACATTGTTAGTTTGGTTTTAAAGTAATTTACTTCAACATTAGCTGAGTAATTTGTGTGAGCCACGCTTGCCGAGGATCTAAATACACATCTGGCTGTAAGCCAATTCCTTCGTAATTTAGATGCTTTTTTAATCCTCTCATGTCAGTTGGATAAAAGGTGTATTTCCCGCTAGGAAGTGCGAACCTTCTACCGTAATTACTCCCATAGGTGAGCATACCCTTAGTATTTTGGCCGACAACTCTTACTTTCTTCATTTTTCGCAATTTTAGCGTAAAAATTTCGGCTTGGCTTAAGGTTTCATTGTTTGTTATCACGTAAACCTTCCCTTTGTAGTTTTTAATTAATTTGTGGAATTTCTTCATTTCTGAGTTGGCTCCACCTTCGTGATTTCTGAGGTCTAGTATTAAATTAGGCTTATTTAATTTAGGGACACTATCTAAAAAAGAATCGGCTTCTGCTATTGTTTTTTTATTTCTTTGGAAAGTGCGAACCAATAAGTAGTGCGTATTATTATCCAGCTCATCAAAAAGAAAACGTGGTGTGTTCGAGCTTAAATTTACGTTATCTACAGTGTCTACGGGGAGTTTGGTGTACGTGAAATATTTGCCTGAGTAATATTGTTTTGAGTTGATTAACGTTTGATTAGCATATTTTTCATTCGTATTTACCAGAAAGTTTTTGGTAGTGGGCTGGGCATATAGTGCAATAAAATGACCTTGTCCCGTATTATTTAATGTAAATGCAATCTGTCCTGGTGTCCAAAGTGGCGTATTTGAATGTAGTATTACACCTGTATAACTTGTGGGGCTTGAAGGAAAAACTCCAACCTTATAAACAGTATTAAAATGGTATATACCTACAACAGAATCGTTTCTGCTTGATAAAAGCACGTTTCTTAAGGAGTCCAAGTTTAGACTTACAGAAGGGAAGTCTCTAAATTCCCGGCTTTCTAAAAATAGATTAAATGCTTCTTTATCTTCGAAATGAGAAGTATTGGCATTTTCGTACAAGCCCAAATGCTGGTCGTTTACGCACGCTACCAATTTTGAGAGTGCATTTATATACTCAAGTTGGTTAGACGGCTTTTGATTTAAAAGCTCCTGGTAGAGCTTCTCGAACGCAGTTTTCTTCTTTCCTCTTATTTGACCTTTGAAAGATTTCGTTTCCTTAAGTTTGGATTTTAAAAAATCTAAATCTTGGATATACAAATCCTGCCCATAAAAGGGAAGAGAAAATAACAAAAAAAGAAGTGTAAGGGTCGTCCTCAAGCTTAGGGTAGTTTTCTTATAAGACTATATTGACCCTCAATAGTTTACTAATGCTTCTCCTTTTTTAAGCTATCAATATCAATTTTCTGGTGTTTTAGGGCATTTTTCTCCAATTCCACGTATTCGTGCCTTGTCTTACTTATGTCTACGGCTGCGTAAATAGCATGCAGCATAGATCCCGGATCAGCTATGTTTTTACCCGCGATATCAAAAGCAGTGCCGTGGTCAGGAGACGTACGTACGCCCATCAATCCGGCTGTGAAGTTTACACCTGTATCAAACGCCATCATTTTAAACGGAGTCAATCCTTGGTCATGATACATGGCAAGTACAGCATCATATTTTTGCAGAGAGTCTGATGCAAAGAAACCATCGGTAGGGAAAGGGCCAAAAACTAATTTTCCAGACTGTTTGAAGCTTTCTATTACAGGAGCAATCACCTTGTTTTCATGGTCTCCAAGTAAACCATTTTCTCCCGCATGAGGATTCAGCCCAAGTACAGCTATTTTTGGCTTCGGGATGCCAAAATCAATTTGGAGGGAACTGTACATTATGTTTAGTTTACTAGTAATAGCTTCTTTTGTAAGCGATTTTTTTACATCTTCTAAAGGTATGTGGCCTGTAACTACGCCAATTTTCAGGGTGTCACTTACCATAAACATCAAAACTTGTTTCTTATCAAATGCAGCTGCAAGGTACTCAGTATGTCCGGGAAAAGTAAACTGCTCGTTTTGGATATTTTCTTTGCTAATAGGAGCTGTAACCATGGCGTCTATTTTTCCTTTTTTTAGATCATCAGTAGCTCTGGCTAGACAGTCAAAAGCTAATTTCCCGGCTTTTGGGCTTGACTTCCCAATTTCTAGTTCGAAAAAATCTCCTTTTAGGCAATTTATAAGATTATGATTTTTTTGCACAGCTTGAGAAGGGTCTTGCACACTTACATATTGCCATTGTGGTAAGTTTACCAGATTTTTGTATTTACTTAGATGCTTTCCTGAACCATAAATAATTGGAATGCAGATCTTATTAATGTGTTGGTGGCTAAGTGCCTTTAAAAGCACTTCGGGGGCGATTCCGTTCACATCTCCTAAGGTAATTCCTATTTTGGGTATAAAATCCATTCTAAAGTAAAATAATTTGAGGTACAAAAATACTAATAAAAACGAGAGGTTGGAAGCGGAATATATTTCTTGTGGAATTTGTTGAAATCTATTCTACTAAAGTAAAAGAAAGTGGTACAAATGAATTGAAGTGGTAGACGAGCGGTTAATCGTTCTCGTTTAGTTTTTTTGAGGAAGACTCATAAGCACTATATGCTCAGCTCATTTTCTTCTAATTTGTAGTAATGATGTTTATGAAAATGATAGATTTTATCCTAGAGTAATTTATTATTAAATACTTATGAAAATGTAAGATATTTTACCTTTAACTAACTTTAGTTTTGGTTCAAGGAATATAGGTTGTTTATTAGCTGACGGTTTAATACAAATTGGATTTATGAAATATATAATAGGTGTTATTGGCTTAACAGTACTTCTTGCATCATGTTCAGATCATTATTATTACCCAGTGGGGCATAATGTGCCAAATTTTAAGCAGAAAGGGGAAATGAGTATTGGTGGAATAGTTAGCTATAATGGACAGGAATTACAAGGAGCCTATGCAGTTTCTGAGAGATTTACTGCTTTAGCTAGTTTAAAGAATATAGGCGGCTTTGGTGAAACTAATAAACCTTACAATAGGGAAAGATATGCTGAAATTGGTATGGGATATTACAAAGCATTACCCGATAACTATATTTTAAATGTAGGTGTACTGGGGGGCGTTGGTTCTTTGAAATTTGATGGATGGAATAGTACAGACGGTCCTGATTATGCCAAGTATTTTGAGACAATCAATACGAAATTTACCATACAGCCTTCTATAAGTAAGGTTTGGCAGGGAGGAGAAGCTATAGTTTCTCTAAAGTTAACCAACGTGAACTTCCACAATCCGAAAGGTAGGATGTTTGTAGATTCCTTAGATTTTGAGTCATTTTTAGATTCCAGAAAGGTTTTCTTTCTTTTGGAGCCTGCTGGCATAGTCCGATTGGGAAAAGGACCAGTGCGTTTTCAGGTTCAAGCACAAGTGAGTAGACCTTTAACCGTCCCTATGCAATTCTTTCCTGTGTATCTTTCCTGTGGTTTAAATATTAGGTTTAAGAATAAAAGGTAATAAAAAAGCCCTCTTTCGAGGGCTTCCCTTATTTATGCACCTTGTGTATTCATTACTTCTGTTTGCTTACGGATAGACTCCATGTGTATAAGCTTAAACAGTTCTTCTACCATTTCCGGATAAAGGTTTAGACTCTTAGCCCATTCTGCACGAGATTCGTGTACTTTTTTCCAACGATCTAGTTGTAATACAGCCACATTGTTATCTCTCTTGTACTCGCCCAGCTGCTCCACTACAGCCATTCTGCTAGCTAGAACCTCTACAAGTTCTCTATCTAGGTTATCAAGTCTGGAACGTAGTCTTTCCAGTTCCGACTGGAAATCTGTGCCATACGTAGCTTTTCTGAACTCTGTAGCATTCAGCATTTCTGCCAATGCGTCCGGAGTAAGCTGCTGCGATGCATCAGACCATGCTTCATCCGGGTTTCTGTGACTTTCTATGATTAGTCCATCATAGTTTAAGTCCATAGCTCTTTGCGTAAGCTCAGCTAAATAAGCTCTCTTTCCTGCCATGTGGCTTGGGTCACCTATCATTGGTATTTGCGGGAAATGCGTTTTGAATTCTACCGCAATTTGCCACATTGGAGAGTTTCTGTATTTCGTTTCTTGTGCATTTGAGAACCCACGGTGTATGGCTCCCATTTTTGTGATTCCGGCACCAGCTATTCTTTCGAAAGCACCAAGCCAAAGAGCTAAGTCCGGGTTTACAGGGTTTTTAATGAGTACAGGTACATCCACTCCCTTAAGAGAATCTGCCAAATCCTGTACGTTAAAAGGGTTTACAGTAGTTCTGGCACCAATCCAAAGTACATCTACCCCGTATTTTAATGCTAGTTCTACGTGCTGGGGAGTAGCAACTTCCACCGCTGTTTTTAGGCCTGTTTGCTCTTTTACCTTTTGTAACCAAGGTAAAGCCTCTTCGCCCTTTCCTTCAAAACTTCCAGGACGGGTTCTTGGTTTCCATACCCCAGCTCTATAAATGTGGGCAAATCCATTTCTTGCTATGCCTTGGGCTGTATCCAGTACTTGTTCTTCTGTTTCTGCACTACAAGGACCCGCTATGATAAGGGGTTTGCCATCTGTTTTTGCCCAGCTCTCAAGGGGCGAAACGTTAAGATTTGCTTTCATTACGTATATTATTACTAAATTTTAATCCTCTCCTATTTTTTAATAAAATCAATTCTATTCAATATCTTTGCGGGGAATTAATCTATCGATAAATGTCATCAACAGACCCCAGAATTGATTTTTCAGATACTGAAATTGCCTTCAAAAGCCAAACAAACAAACAGCTAAATCTGAACTACCTCATTTTTAATGCCATGAATAAAAATTGGCTGGTAAATATAGGTACTTTTTTCATTAAGTTGTTTTTGAAATGGGGATTGCCCGTAAAATTTATAATTAAACGTACTATTTTCCAATTGTTTTGTGGCGGTGAAGATATTGAAGATTCTATGGCAACAATAGAAAAGCTTTCTAAACACGGCGTAGGTACTATTTTGGACTACAGTGTGGAAGGAGAAGATGAAGAAGAAAGTTTTGACAAAACGCATGATGAGATACTCCAGACTATTGTTTGGGCAAATAAATTCCCGGAGAAAATACCATTTTCGGTGTTTAAAGTTACAGGTATAGGCTCAAGGGATTTACTAACCAAAGTACAGGCTAAAGAGGTTTTAGATAGCAAAGACCAACAAGCGTATGATAAGGTTGTGGTACGTTTTCAGTCAATTTGTAAAGCGGCAGCAAAGGCTAATGTGAGAATTTTTGTAGATGGAGAAGAAACTTGGATACAGGATGTAATAGATTTTTTGGCTTTGGAAGAAATGCGAAAATACAACTTGGATGGCAAAGCAATTGTTTATAACACATACCAATTGTATAGGAATCAGGCTTTTGCTATTCTAGAAAGCCATTTAACTGCTGCAAAAGGAGAAGGTTTTGTGGTGGGGGCAAAGTTGGTGCGAGGAGCATACATGGAAAAGGAGAGAAGAAGGGCTAACGAAATGGGATATGCTGATCCAATTAATGCATCGAAGGAAGCTACGGACATAGAATATAATAAAGGAGTGGAGTTGAGTGTAAAGAATATAGATTCCTTACATTTTTGTTTAGGAACACACAATGAAGACAGCTGTAATCTCGCGGTTGGTATTTTGAATAGTATGGGGGTTAAAAGTAATGATTCACGTGCTTATTTTGCCCAACTATTAGGTATGAGTGATAATATTTCATTTAACTTAGCAGCCAAGGGTTACAATGTAGCCAAATATGTTCCGTATGGTCCGGTAGAGGCGGTCATGCCGTATTTGTTCAGGAGGGCAGATGAAAATACATCCATATCAGGTCAAAGCAGTAGAGAGTATTTATTAATTAAGAAAGAAAAAGAAAGAAGAAAGACAGCATGAAATTAGCTTATCGGTTCTTTTTGTTTGCATTGGTTTTGGTATTAATAGACCAAGCTATAAAGTTATGGATGTTTTATGTGGTAGTGCCGGAATATAACGGTACCATAGATCTTATTCCAGGAGTATTTAAGTTGCATTATGTAACCAATCCGGGGATGGCATTCGGTATGGAATTAGGCGGGGACTTTGGCAAAATTCTCCTTACTTTGTTCCGTTTAGCCGCAATGGTTCTCATAAGTTATTACTTGTACAAACAAGCAAATTCCCATCCCAATAATAGTATTTTATGGGCTTTAGCTGCCATCTTGGCGGGAGCGGTCGGTAATTTAGTGGATAGTATTTTTTATGGTGTTTTTTTACCGGGAAATGCTATTGTAGGTGCACCCACAAATTGGTTACATGGTCAAGTTATAGACATGTTTTATTTTAACTGGTTAGATGGTTTTTGGCCGGACTGGGTACCTTATTTCGGAGGTACATACTACTACACGCATATTTTTAATTTTGCAGATGCTTGCATTTTTTGCGGAGTTGTAGCAATTTTGATATTCCAAAAGAAATTTTTAGAACTAGGTGCAGAACCTAAAACAAAGAAAGATAATGTTGAAACGGATTAATTTAAAAGTACTAGTACCTGTTTTGATTTTTGTGGGCTTATATACATCTTATATGGTACCGGTATATCCGGCACAGAGATTTGTTATGAAAGGCTCTTTGATTTTGGTATTAGTAGCTATGTTCTTTATAATAAAGGATCCCAAAGAAAAGAAAAACGCCATTCTTAATTGGTTAGTAGCCATATTGACTTTGGTTATGTTGGTACTGGCAATAATCAAATAAGAGAATTATCATAAGATTTTTATAGAAAGGGCCTCGATTGAGGCCTTTTTTTGTTGCCCCAATCTTGATATTGCGTTTAATTTTTATCGGAATAAAAATTAAGAGCCATTTTTAATATTGCCTCTTTGATTGCGTTAGTAAATTACTTTATCTTTGTTTCACTTGGAAAACCCTATTACCAACTCGTCATTATGTTAATACTGCCCCTTTTAATCAATAACAGGAGAATAAACTATCTATCCTTAAAAAAGTCAAATGATGCCCGCAGAAAGGATACGTACGTGGTGGAGTTACCCAAAAGTGATGGTATTCCCTTTGTACTTTTTTCGCTTAATAAGGCTCATTATGTTAGAACATTAAACCGGGGTGGGAAAGATTTGGCAATCAAGGATTTGTATATTTCTGCGGATGCAGATGAAAAGGGATTAAAAATAAGGTTGGAGGAAGGGCAAAAGGAAGTAAATCAAATTGTCGACGAGGACAGTACCAGTGCGGTTAAAACTGTGACTTTTTTTGAATGGGGAGGGATTGATTTCGAGGTGGTAGATAGCCCGCGAAGTTTTAGGATTGAGGGGAGAAAGAAAGCAGGAGTAAATGGACTGAATGAAGATTTGGTTTGCAAATTTTCATGTTTAGGCTTTTCTAACCACGTAGTATTTCACTTGGCAGAAGTTAAAAACTATGTACATTTTGGTTTAGATTTCGGATCGGAGGCATCGCAAATGGCCATAACATCTTATAAATCTGATTTAGGAGTTTTTGTAGAAAAAACAGATAGGATAAATCTTTTTACATCATTAAAAGCTCATTTGGGAGGAGACGGACAGTCTTTAGACTATCTACAGTATGAAAAAGATAAAGACTTTGTTAAATCTAATTTCTTCCTAAAAAAGCAATTTGGAGGGTTTGACACAGACTCAGAATTCTTCTTGCCAGATGATACGGTTATGCGTTTTTTAGTAAAAGATCAGGAACTGAATGGCTCTTTTATAAATGCTTATCACCAACTGGTCAACCTTAAATTGGCACATAGAGATGGTGACTATCTCAATTTTATGTCTTTCGGGCTCGAAGGGAACTCTGGCAAAGTAAGAGAACGGACTTTAAAAGATATCAAAGGACAAATTTACTCTAGTATTTTACGGAAGTTTGTAGCGGCTGCGTTTGAAGACCAATTGGAGTTTAGAAAGAATAATTACATCAGATTCTCTGTACTTGTTCCTAATATTTATGGACTGCGGGAGGTTTTAAATACCCAAGAGGTAGTTTATCGGATAATAGAAGAATTTAAGGAGCAATTTGACATAAGAGGCTGTGAAGTAGATACACTCTCGGAGAGTGACTCGGCTTTTCTGGGTTTTTATGGACAAAACTTAAGTGGAATAGAAAAAGATAAGTACTACATAACCATAGACTGCGGGAAAGGTACGACCGATTTTTCTATTTTACAAACAGACGGAAGCAATGAGAAAGATTTACGATCTGTGTATAGGAATGGATTTGCGGGTGCAGGTAATTTAATAAGTTATGCTTTTTTTGAAGCAATAGTGGCATCCGTGATCCAAAATTCGGATGATCCGGAAAAAACCAAGGATTTCTTTAATAAACGGATTGAGGACGCAGAAAAAAGCTCTCTAAATGCAATTTTTAAGACTATAGAAAACCTGAAGTTTAATTATGATACCAAGGGCTATCCCACAGATCTGGAAGTAGATAAACATTGGCAAAGTATAGAGAACGGGGATTTAAATTTTAGGAATTTTCTTAATTCTTCTTCGCCCGTGTCCGTATTAGCTAGTTTGCTTTCCGAGGTGAAGTATTTAGCAGATACCCAAAATTACATAATGGACTCTTGCGACGTAATAGCAGCTAATCTGGTAAAAAGTATTGGTTATGCATTGCAAAGTAAAGAATTAAAGAATAAAACTTGTGGCGGCATTTTACTTACCGGAAGAGGTTTCCTTTTTGAACCATTGAAGGAGAGGTTGGTTAGTGCTTTACAAGAAAAGTTAAAGTTAAAGCCTCAACAGGTTTTTGTGCCAGCTACCTCTAGTGCTTATAAGTCTATTTGTATGAATGGTGTGTTCCAGCATGGGTATGTCACCAACCCCGAAATGGTTGGGCAGCCAATAAGTATTTCTCTGGAGCAAAAGAAAACATTATTGAGCTTTGGAAATTTTCAGCAAAATCTTGGCGATAAAATCGAACGTTTTTTTGGGTCTTTAGATGAACGCAATAATTATTTCCCTATTACAGACCTTAGTAATAAAAAGTTTTTGATAGGAAATACGTTACATATTGTACCAGAAGCCAATCTTTTTGGAAAAGGTGATGCCGACTTAGTATTTAGTAAAGATGGGTATTTTGTGAGACAGTTTAACTCCGAAAGAACTTTGGAGCTACACACCACCTTGCGTG
Source organism: uncultured Lacihabitans sp. (assembly GCA_964489955.1). Taxonomy (GTDB): domain Bacteria; phylum Bacteroidota; class Bacteroidia; order Cytophagales; family Spirosomataceae; genus Leadbetterella. The sequence continues at coordinate 10,671 of CAZBAV010000038.1, forward strand.
AGAATTTTGAAATAGATGATGACGCCAGCCAGTCGGTTGTTCCTTCCTTATTTCCGAATAAGATAGATAAACGGTATATAAAGGCTCTAAAGGTAGATTACAAGCCGGCTCAGCCAGATTACGATGATTTAATGGTTTGAAAACAGTATTAGAAGAGATGAGAAAAATAATTTGTATTCTGTTGTTTCCATTTGGTTTATCGGCTCAGGCTGATACCATAACCGTTAATGAAAAGCAATATGTAATAGAATTGACTGGAAATGAAGTGAAAATTTCAAAACTAAATAGTTTAGAGAAAATTGCATTTCCAGTTCAATTGACAACTGATAAATTAATTAGGTTTGGTAGCGGACCTGTTCTTTCCCAATCAGACTCCAGTACATTAGATAATGTTTATGGCTTTTTTGGGATTAAGCCAGAGCAGTTGAAAAGCGAAATACGTTTTGCCAATGAGCCATTAAATCAGTTTTTAAACCAAAGTATCCGTCAAAAAGAGGCGGTCAAACCCGAAAGTAATACTAATTTAATCCTTTATAGTATTATTGGAGTATTAACCCTATTATCAGCCTATTTGTTTTTTATGGCAAAGAAGAAAAATACCACTGATACAGAAAATCTCGATGATCTTTTTCAAGATTACCAAAAGAGATTTGCGAAACACAATGTAACCATGGATGCCTCTAAGAAGCGGCTTTTCATGGAAAACATGTTTGATTATTTTCAAAGTAAACTGGATTTAGACAAAGAACTAGATAAGCTGGAATCTGATTTGGTACAAGCCAAAGAGAAGAATACTGCACTAGAACAGGATGTAAAGACCTACAGAGCTGAATTAGCCAATCTTACAGAGCGTGATCAGGTTTATTTTAAACACTTGTTAGATAGGTATATAAGTCCTTTTGATGTCTACTTTGACCGTGATACTACGGCAGAGCCGGAAGAAAAAAATAAGCAAGCTTTTGTGAGTAATTTATTGCCATTGGCCTTTCATTTTATGAGTTTCGTGAAATTTAAGTTGGGCCGTGCAGATGCCACAGATAAACAGAATGTAGCCAAATTTTATCCGGACTTAGATGCTAAAGATAGTTCTGAAATTATCGGTTTTGATACCAAACGAACCGAAACAAATAATTTACTTCTCTTAACTATGCAGTTACTAGAAGAATACAATGCTACAGAATTGCCTGGTGTAATTGTCAAGAATAAAGTAATTAAAAATGGCTAAGTTCAAGGCTCTTGCAGTGCTAGCTTTTTCGGTGTTGGCTTTTTTTTTGTTTAAGCTCAACATTATGGGAGCTTTTTTGGCGTCGGGCATAGTATTAATATTCTTTTACTATGTTCTACTGATCTTAACAGAAAGAGATTCAGGTGCGAATAGCCGGAAGTCTCTTTTGGTTGGTAAAGTATACGCATCGGTCCTATTAATCCTACTTTTTTTTGGTTCTGTGCTTGTATTAAAGGTAGTACAGCAGCCCTCTGGTAATAAACCATACTTTAATAATGCAGATTATCATGTTGTTTCTAACGCTGGAATAGGTTTTAGTAAAAAAATAACCTTGTACAATGCTAGTACCAACAGTCTGGAAGAGGGGCTTTGGTCTACAGAAAGTGGAAGTTTAGTGGCTGTTGCCAACGGCGAAAACTTTAAGTTACGTTCTCAAAGGTTTTTAGAACCTGTTTTTGTCTTCGATGGAAATAAAAATTATCTTCCAATAAATCCTGTATTTAAAGAAAATGTTAGCAAAGGCTTTATCGTTTCTAATGCCACCAATGTTTTGGAAGTTGAACAAAATACAGGAAAGAAAGACTCTGTTTCTTACAAAGTCCGCATTAAGTGTTCAGATGTAGAATTGTTAAGGGAGTTCGGAGAAAAGGGCGTTTTTACGGATGAAATTACAATTTCTGATAAGATAATTAAGAAAGGAAAATCTCTTTATGCCGCTTTTATTGAGAATAAAGCTTTCACTTCGGACAAGCCAAAATCCAAGCAAATCTTGGAGGCTATGCTACAAAAAATGGGTAGAATTTACCTATTGAATGATTTTAATGACGGTCAGTTTTTGTTTCCAAGCGGCTCTTTTTTTGACGAAAATTATAAACTGGTTGTAGGAGGTAAGCAAGTTTCCGCCCAGTTTGCAAGTGAATATTCATTGCAGCCGAAACAACAGTTTTTTGTTGGTTTCTATAATCAGTCCCAGAAAAGGTATTTTGATGCTACAGAAGAGGGGGGAGCGGCATTATATTTTGAGCATCCTCGTCTGTATTCTCTTGCTTCGCAAACAGAGAAACCGTATGTGGGTAATACGGAAATACGTTTTCTGCAAAATCATTACAGCCAGCTACCTGGCCAGAACTTAAAAGAGGGATTTCTCTTTGGAAGCGATTACAGAGAAGCCACATCCAACTTTTTTTCTGGTAACTTACTTTACACTATTGATAAGCCAGGTGTTGCCCCCAAATTTGAATTTTACGATATCAATAGCCACATATTAACTCCTTCTACCGTAGACAAAGGTTTTGTTCTAGAATCTCAAAGTAAAGGGTTAAAATGGCTTTTCCAAATAAAAGATTTATCGGCAAATGGCTTCTCTTTGGGCTCCAACTTGCTGTATCTTTCCCTAATTTTCTTAGGATTACTTTTTACGATACTCTTAAATGCAAATCAGCGGTTTAGCCGTTTGGAACCTATTATTTATGCGGTGTTGTATATGTTTTTGGTTTTCCGTTTTGTTTTGCTTTGGCGTGTGGCTACGTTTCCGCCGCTAGACACGCCAACAAGCCAGGAGTTTACTACGTTACTTCATTTCGACTACTCTTTTTTGGGCCTACAGTTCGTTCCCTTAACATTTTTGCTTCCAGTACTGTTTCTTGTTGGTTTAAATATCTACCGTGCATTCTTCTTGGGGCAAACTTCCGTTTTAGAGAAATTGAAGTATAAAAGTTATAGTAAAGTTTCCGTATTGTCAGCAGTTTATGGACTTATACTTTTGGTGTGTTTATTCGTATTTTTGGTAGCCAAGAGTAGTCCTTCATTAGATATTCTAAGGCGTGTTTTTGGAGTTTTTATTCCCCTTGGGGCATATATACTTTTTACCCAAAAGGTACTACAACATAGCCCGATAACGCCATTTAAGCAAGTCCAGAAGCAGAGTAGTTGGATTAAGTACATCCAAGAATGGTGGCATTATTTAAGTGAGACGCCCAACTTCTATGTAACAGTTGGTACGCTGGCATATTTTGGCATTGTAGATAGTGGCTTTGGTATTGTCTTTTTGTTATTTCTGGTCTTAAAGAATACTCTTTTTAGTTTTTTACGGAAGCCCTTCCAAAACGGTTTTACGTTCTCCAATCTTACCAAACCGTCAAATTATTGGGTGTATGGAATATTCTTCCTTGTAGTTTATTTACTGTTTTTAAGTTATAAGCCTCTTTTTTACCTTGTATTTGAGTACAAGAATGCTATTATAGCTCTGTTAGGCTTTTTGGTAGCTGCATATGCTTTTGTGAGTAAGAAAAAGAAGCTGTATGTTGGCATTGGTTTATTTGTAGCTGCTTTGTTTATAATTCCTTTCACTAGCAAAAAAATTAACTCGCTTGTAGACGATAAGGTAAAGCATGTAGTGCACCGAGCCGCTATCTTGTATCAACCGGTAGATAGCTTGATTTCTGCCCGGAAATATAACTCTTTTAGTGAGAGAAGAATAGTGGAGACGGCAGAAAACCAGTGGTTTATAAATAGTTACATGTCTAAAAAGCCAGAGGCTGGATCTCCTGTTACTTTCCAACCACATTTTAATAAAGGAGTGGGTTATACTACCCAAACGCGTGATGTGGTTGTTCCACGTTTTATAGCAGCAGAATGGGGCGGTTTTACTTTATTTTGTTTGTTGGTACTGTTGTTAATACCTATTTTGGTGTTTATGCTGTCATATTACTTTTATGACGACAAGCAATCTGGCAGACTTTCTGCCAAATCTTACGCAGCGGGAGTTTCTCTTTTGTTGTTCTTTACCATTGGCTTTTTTGTATGGTTGTCATCTACCAACCGATTTGTGTTTTTCGGTCAAGATTTTCCATTCTTAAGCCTTACGTCCAAACTTAGCCTTTTACTGCCCTTAAGCTTACTTTTTTTGCCTTTTTTTACAGAGCCTGTAAAACGAAATTTGCAAGAGGTTTCTGTACGTGGCAGTGCAAAGCGGTACGGGTTGTTAGCTGTTTTAGTAGCTGTTTTTGTACTGGTGAGTGGTCGTTCTAACCAATTGAAAGAATCTAATTTTCAGATTTCACTGGAGTCCACAGAGAATGCTATAAACCATGATTTGAATAATATTTTGGAATCTCTACAGGAAGACCATAGCTATGGTTTTAGTGGTACAAACGGCGTTAATAAGCTCCTGTCCAACCTGCTAAAGTCTGAGGAATACCAAAATCTTCTCCAGACGTCTAATCCGTATACCAAAAGTGTATTGGAAATATTGCGTGATAATAAAAGTTTAGCATTCAGGCCGGAAAGCCCAATTTACTTGCGTTATGATGATGGCAAGTATGAAACAGCTTATAACCGCCATTTATATCTATCGCTTTCTCCTTACTCAGATCTAGACAATTGGAAAGGTGGTATTTACCAGCAAGGAAAAGACTCCCTGGTGAATATGGTGGTAAAAGTGAACCAACAAGCTCTTGAGGTTTCTCCTGCGGTTTATTCTTCTGATATGGCTAGTTTTAAGATGGTTTCTTTGCCTGCAAACTGGTTTTACAAGCAAACCAAGCCTTTGGTGATTTTAAATATTAAGAATCCGGAGTCTGGTAAGGCGGCAAGTCTGCAGCTTATAGGGACCTCGCTTAGGCAGCCAATAGAGCAGAATGTCAGTGGTTTTGTAAATGTCATGCGTGATGGAGAGATAGCTCATGTGGTAGAAGGTGCTAAATCATACATTGTGTCTTTGAGTGCCGCTTCTGGTCATGTTTTTGTAAATAATTATTGGGTAAACGGGAAGCAGAAGTTGGTATATCCTTTAGGTAGTAAGCTGTTTTGGGCACATCATTATGCTCAAGCCGTAAAATCTACTTACACAGATGCAAATCTGAAAAACAGAGATGTTTTTATTAGTTTGGATTATGGTTTAAGTAAAGATGTACAAGATAGGATTGATGCCATTTGTAACGTAAAATACAAGAAACCAGGGTTTAAATTTGGTGTGATAGCGGCGGATGGGAATGGAAACATCAGGCTTATGGTGGATTATGCAAATAATCGCAAGCGGCTAGATCCAAATGATGAGAAAAGTGTGGAAGAACTGCATCGGAACTATTTCTTCTTTAGTAACAGTAGGAATGAACGCGACCAATGGGGAAATACCAATCTTCTACATTTAGCATTAGGACCCGGTTCTTCCATTAAGCCATTGGTTTTTGGTACGGTGGCTTCTCAAGTAAATGCGGGCTGGGAGAAGATGCTCCTTAAGCCTTTACAAGCGAACGAAATAGTTATAGAGCAAGAAGGCATAAGGTCTGTGGCAAAAATTAAAGAATATGGTGGTTTTGATTTGGGAAAAAGAGCTTGGCAGATTGAGCCGGGTGATGCTGCAGGAGATTTTTCGGCGGTGAGATACATTACTAAATCTAGTAATTTTTACCATTCCTTGGTGATGTTTTTGGGATCCTATTCCAAAGAGGACTTCAAATTGGGAGAAACGTATAATTTAACCGCCCAATTATCAAATGATCTTAGTTCGTTTCCTCGAATTGGTTTAGGAGAAAGGGTATATGCATTGCACAAAGAAAAAACTGGGCTTTGGCCTAAATCTGCTAAATCTGAGAAAAGTTATTTCGGGAGCGAAAAATCAGTTCTTGCTACGGGTCTAGGCAATATGCTTGGGCTTTTGGTACAGGATATTGATAAAACAGACTTTAGTATCAAAGAACTTGACAGGGTTAATTACGGAGATAGTCTCATTTATAAAAAGTATAATCATTTCCAATTGGGAAGCTTTTTGTGGAGTTTTCCTGAGCAATCTTACTTTTTACAAGCAGAGCGTAAGCACAAGAACAAGCTTACAAATTTCTCAGATGGATTAAAGAACCCAACATTGGGAGGAAAACCATATAATATTACACCTCTGAAAATGGCTGAAATGTATGGAAGACTATTCTCGCAAAACCAAAATTATGATTTGCGGATTCATTCTACAGAAAAGTCCTATAAGCCTTGGCCTGTAGATGAAACTTGGCAGGCAGGTGAGTATGAGCAGTTTTTGAAATCAAACGTTTTTGAAGGTATGAAGGCTGTTCTTGGCCCGGAAGGGACAGCAAGAGGGCTTTTTGGTGGGACTCATAATTATGGAGGGTATTACTTCTATGCAAAAACAGGGACCATTAATGAAAGCCTTAGAAATAGCAACAATTCCAAGAGATTAGTTTTGGTTATTTCTAAAAATGATATTCAACAGACTTTAGCCAAGGATAATAAGTTTTATGTACTGTTTTTTACAGCTAACCAAATGGGAAAAGACCAGGATTGGGCATTGTATAAAGAATTAATAGATGGTGTGCTACAGTCAGAAACCTTTAAAGAATATATGAAATGAAAAGGTTAAAGATATTGGTGGTGGCGGTAGCCGTGATTTTAGTTGTTATTGTGAATTTGTTCTTTTTGTTTCAAAAACCTAGTGCTTACCAGCCCAGGGAGGAGGATAGCTTCTCTGAAAGAAACGTGGTGCAGATACAAGTAGATACGTTACAAAAGTTGATAAAAGGGACTTATCCCAAAGCTTTAGTAAAAATTGACAGTAAAATGGATATTGTTATTTTGGAGGGTAATCTGAATAATTTTTACAATACTAATCCAGAATTATTGAAAGTTAAGGATAAGGGGTTTTCCATAGAGCACCAAAGTGGAAGTCTGAAAGCCAGCTTTCCTGTTACTGTTTTAAATGGAATAACCTATGCGTCTGTTCCTGCAGATGTGGTATATAAACTTGCTGAAAGAAACCTAGATTAAGCATGAAGATTACGAGTACAAACCTGGTAGCCTATTTACTGTTTTTGAAAAACAAAAAGCTTGTCGAAAACGATGTAGACCCCAGCAAGGTAAGTGTTTACGAGAGTCTTACGGACGTGCAAGTAAGGACTTTTCTAGGTAAATTATATGCAAAGTATGGGATTACCAGAGAAGAGGAAGAGCTGTTTCTTAGGTCAGTAGAGGAAAACAAATTCTTCGACTCTCTTTATGAAGAGCATAAAGACCAGGAAAGTGAGGTTGTACTTTCTGAAATTCCTCCTGTAAAGCCTAAAGACTGGGAAATTCCTCCAGCAAAAGCTATGGACTGGGATGTTCCAAAGAGAACCGTAATACCCAATCCGGAAAACCAAAACTTCAGAAAAACACCAGTAAATACCGTGCCTTCGACCGCAAGGAGAGGTTTTTTAAGAGGGTGGAAGAAAACTGCCCTAATATTTTTTTTAGTAGGGAGCTTAGTGATTTCCATGGTATACTATCAGGGCTTGGGTAATGTTTATGCACTTACAGATAACATTGGGGTACGGAATTTACCTTCGTCAAAAGAAGGTAGTAAGGTGAGTGGCGGTTTATACATGTACAGTAATTGGTACAAGAGTAAGGAAAACAAGGTTTCTGCAAAAATAGTAAGAGGGGGCAAAGAAGATGGTTTTTATAAGATTTCTATAGGAAGGTTTCCTTTTTGGGATTTTTTAATGGGTAATTATGTGTATGTAAGCGAGGCGTATGTGACTGAAAGCAAAGAAAAACACCTTATTTACCAGGAGATTTTCAAGGATATAAAATTTAATTACAAGTTGAGAGCTGATATAAATTATTCCATGAAAACCTTAATTTATTATCTTTTGGAAGAAGAAAACTTAGGAGATTATACGGTGAAATTACAAGGTTGTGGTAAATCTAATTATTATTATGGGTACGATAAAAAAACAGAGGAGTTCTCGCTTATTTTGTTTTTACGGGATTCTTATAAATTAGTTATAGCTGATAGGTCGCTGGGAATTAAGCAAGTTACTGATATTACATTCGAGGAAAAACAAGATTTCGATTTCTTTGGTTTGCTCAAACCAGACAGGAAATCTTTAGAAGAAGGTACTTTTAGTGTAGAGGGTCAATATATAAAATGGACTTCCTGTGACGGAGCAACGACTGCACGTGCTCCGAAATCAGATTTGAGCCATTTTTTATATCAGTAATCTCTATTTTTCAGGCAAGTGTATTTCTGCAATCATGCATCTGGCAGAACCACCACCTAGGGTTTCTATGTAGCCAAGGTCAGTATGGATAATTTCAGCATAAAATTCTAGATTCTGTAATTGCTCTTTGGTGAAGGAGTTGTAAGCTCGGTCAGACATTACCAGAAACTTGTTATCCTTTCGGTTTTTAACCAACAAGCAATTGCCGGCAAATTCATTCATCTGCTGTAGAGAGATTTCCATTACATTTTTACCTGAGCTTTCAAGTTTTTGTTTTACAAAAAGCTTTTCGTCCGGGTTCTTAATTGCTTCCAAGCATACAATTGCAAAAGTATCACCTACAGTCATAAGTACATTAGTGTGGTATATAGGGTCGTCATTAGCATCTGAAGCCTCAAAAGTTACCAGTTCATAATCAATTACCCTTTGCCATGCTTTTAGTACATCTATGTTTGTTCTGGAAGATATACAGGCATAAGCTATCCTATTAACTCTATCTAAGACCAAACTTCCGGTACCTTCCAGAAATTTTCCATCCATTTCAAAATGGCTAAGATCCAGTAAAACATGGAAGTCATAATTTGTTTTTAAAAACTGTAAAATATCATCCCTTCTCTCAGCTCTTCGGTTGGGAGCTTCCATTGGGTACAGCATTACTTTTCCCGAATAGTGAGTTGAAAGCCAGTTGTTGGGAAAAATACTGTCAGGAGTAAAAGGGTCTTCAGTATCGTCAAAAACATGTACGTTTATATCACGCAGGCGTAACTGTTCTACTAACTCATCAAAACAACTTTGAGAAGAATCATTTAAAGTATTCTTATTTATTTCCTCATTCGTTTGAAATTTGTTTGAGTCTGCAGTTTCGGCGTTAAATCCAAAATTTACAGGCCTTATCATTAGTAGGTTGGAGGTTATTTGCTCTTGCATAGACGTATATTTTTATATTCCAATATTAAGTATTTTTTGGCAGAAATAGGCTGTGTACTCCTGAAAAATCTTTGTTGGGACAAGAAAAAGAGGGAGGAAGCTTCGCAATTTCCGCCTTCTTATGGAGTAAATTATCCCAATTTTGGCTAGAAAGGTACAGTAGAAGCATGAGCAAAAAAAGTTACACTGTAAGTCACATAAACTAATGCTTTAATTACTGAATAAATTCTAATCCATGATATTCCGCCTTTTAAGCGGTAAACTCATACAATGCGACCCTCCCCTTGCTCTTGAAAGCTCGGCGGAAGGCAGTAATATGATTGTATCCTTGATGTCATCAGCTTTTATTTCTCCATTATCTAGTCTCTGTAGGAGTTCTTTAGCGGGGATTATCGTAAATCCTTTTTCAACGAACGCATCATTTGTTTTATCGTTTCTGTCATAGGCAATACCTACACCATCCTGCAAAACCAGAAGATTACAAGAGTCTGTCCACTGTTCTCTTTCTCCAAAAGGAAATTGATCATTTCCAGAATAAACAAACTGAACAGGCTCTGTACATTTGAGGTCAAGGATAGAAACCTCAGAAAGAAGGGTCTCTAGATTATCGATTGGGCGGGATTCCATGCCGTTCTCTGTTCTAGTAAATTGTCGGATAACCACGTCATCCTTACGATTTGTAGTTACATTAAAGTCCTCCCAGGCCTTGTTACTCTTGTCAACAGGGATTAATGAGCGAAGAATCACCCAAACATTCTTTTTTATCTGTGTGAAAACGGTATCTATATGCATATAATCCCTCTTATGTGGAATCCTCACTATAGAAACTTTTTCTACTACATTTTTAGCAAAAAGTTTTTCTACTGTCTGTTTTGCAGCGTCTGCTGTAGTTCTTTCAGAAACTCCTATAAGCACATGGTTTGGTGCTACCATCATGACATCGCCCCCTTCTAGTGTGTCTACCCTTTCTGCGTCTTCCTCTGGAAGTAGGAAATGCTCCTCATTCTCTTCTATTTCTATGATTTTGTCGGTGTATGAACTGAAGAGAGGATGATTGAAGAAGATATATTTAGCTATTAATGATTCTCTTGTACGGGCACTTTTTGCGGGTTTAGTAAGTATTATGTGGTCGTTTATCACTACGCCAATATCCCTTGTGAAAATTAGGTTAGGCACAGGTGGAAAATACATTTCGCCATCAGAAGTAATACCCGTAATTAATATTTTAGCCAGTTCACTGGCAGGGTAGGAGATAAAATGTTTCATCTCTACATAGGAGCATTCCTCAATAGCGGACACCGCAGCCACCAATGGCACCTTAACTTCATGTTTTTGGAGAACATCGCAAAGCAGTTTTTCTATATCTACTACTTTGTCAGATTTAAAGTAGCTTTCGGTATTGGGTTTAAAGAAACCTCTCTTTGCATCGGTAGGATCATAAGTTTTTAATGCTTCAGGATCTAAGAAGTGTAGTAGTAGGCGTACATATAAGTCATACTCCTTACTCCGCATTGTTTCCAGATGGATAATATCTTCAAATAGCCAGTCCTGTGCTTTGGACGGAACCACTTTACCTAGTCCACTATCTGGGCTGTGAATGATTAGGCGTTCTAGTTTAGCTACTTCAGAATTTACGAATATAGACATACATTTAATTTTTACTTTCTGCAATATGTCCTTTAATTTCTGAAAAGCCAAATACAGCCTAGAAAGATAATTGATAGTTAATAGTAATAGTGTCTTTGCTGGTTATCTGTATATTTATTCGCTTTTTTAATTAATTTTGGCATTTTAAAGAATATATAATAATTCATTTATACAATTATCTTTTTACTTAATTGTTAGGGATGAGAGTACGCATTCAGAATTTGAGTGATGGGAAATAGAATAATGTAGATATGAAATTACTTAGGAACCCTATCTAGATGACTTGAATTTACAGGAATGTATAATCGTATTTTGTCGTATTAAATGAGTTAATGTGGATTCTGAGTATAATTTTTTGTTCAATTTGAGCTACTTTTGTATGATTTTTTACGAATACAAATTAATGGAAAGATTATTAGCCACGGTAGAGGAATTTGGTGCACCGCTATATGTTTATGATGGAGATAAAATAGGGCAGAAGCTATCTGAACTAAAAAATGCTTTTACAGGCGTAAAACTACGAGTTAAGTATGCTTGTAAAGCCAACACAAACCTTTCTGTACTGTCCCTCATCAGGAGTTTAGGGGGAGAGGTAGATGTGGTTTCTCCCCAAGAAATGCATTTGGCTCTTAAAGCCGGTTTTACTGCCAGTCAAATTACGTTTACATCAAGTGGTGTAAGTTTTGAAGAAATAGAGGAGTGTGTGGCACACGGAGTATTGGTAAACATAGATAATCTTTCTACGCTAGAGAAATTCGGTAAGAAATATGGTAATTCTATTCCGGTTTTTATAAGAATACGTCCAAACGTAGAAGGTGGTGGAAATCTGAAAATCTCCACGGGACACGGCAACTCAAAGTTCGGTATTCCTGTAGAACAGAAAGAACAAATTCTAGATTTGGTAAATCAGTATAATCTTAATATTGTAGGTCTACATCAGCACACGGGTTCAGACATTAAAGATGGAAGTACTTTTTTAGCAGCGGCAAAGGTCATTTTTGATTTAGCTACTAGTTTCAAAGACCTGAAGTACCTGGATTTTGGTGGTGGTTTTAAGGTTTCATATAAAGAGGGAGATGCTACCACAGATATGCAAGATTTGGGTGCCAAGTTAGGAGATGCGTTTAAGTCTTTTTGTAATTCATATGGCAGGGATTTAGAGCTGTGGTTCGAGCCCGGTAAGTTTTTGGTGAGTGAATCCGGTTATCTTTTGGCAGAAGTTAACGTAGTTAAGAATAATCCTAATGGCACTCTATTGGGTTTAAATACGGGCTTAAACCACCTTTTAAGACCCATGATGTATGATGCATTTCATGATGTGGTAAATCTATCTAAGATAGGAAATGATGCAGACTCTCTTTACGACATAGTTGGATATATGTGCGAAACCGACGATATTGCAAAGAACAGGACACTTCCCAAAACAGAAGAAGGAGATATAATTGCGATTAAGAATGCCGGAGCATACGGTTTCTCTATGTCCTCTAATTACAACAGTCGTTTCAGACCTGCCGAGGTTTTGTTATACCAGGACAAGATGCATTTGGTTAGGGAAAGAGAAACGATGGATGATATAATTAAGAATCAAATTTTAATAGAATTGTAAATCTATGGGACTGCATTCTGATAAAAAAGATGAATTTGTTTCACCCGATTTTTACTCAGTAGATGATTTGCTCACTAGTGAGCAAATACTTGTAAGAGATTCGGTGAGGGCTTTTTGTAAAAAAGAAATTTCTCCTATCATAGAAGATGCAGCCCAAAAGGCAACTTTCCCGAACCATTTGGTTAAGAAAATTGGTGGGATGGGAATTTTTGGTCCCGTTATCCCGGAAACCTACGGTGGTTTGGGGCTAGATTATATTTCTTATGGAATAATGATGCAAGAGCTTGAGCGTGTAGATTCAGGAATACGCTCTACCGCTTCTGTGCAAGGTTCATTGGTTATGTTTCCCATTTATAAGTTTGGGACAGAAGAACAAAAGCAGAAGTTTTTACCCAAATTGGCTTCAGGAGACTTCTTAGGAAGTTTTGGTCTTACGGAACCAGATTTTGGCTCAAATCCCGGAGGAATGCTTACCCATTATAAAGAAGATGGAGATTATGTAATATTAAATGGTTCAAAAACATGGATTTCTAATGCTCCATTTTGTGATTTGGCTGTGGTTTGGGCCAAGAATGAGGAAGGCCGTATTAAAGGCCTGATTGTGGATAGAGGAATGGAGGGTTTTTCAACGCCTGAAATACACAATAAATGGTCTTTAAGAGCAAGTGCTACGGGAGAATTGGTTTTCGATAACGTGAAAGTACCCAAAAGTAATATTTTACCAGAGGCAGATGGTTTGCGATCTCCGTTGTCCTGTTTAGATAATGCACGTTACGGAATAGCCTGGGGTGCTTTAGGGGCTGCTATGGACTGCTATGATACGGCTAGACGGTATGCTATGGAACGTATTCAGTTTGGTAAGCCGATAGCGTCTTTCCAGTTAATCCAGAAAAAACTGGCTGAGTTTCTTACAGAAATTACCAAAGCTCAGCTCTTGGTTTGGAAGCTGGGGCTTGATAAGGATAAAGGCAAAGCCACTAGTGCACAGATATCTATGGCTAAGAGAAATAATGTGGCTATGGCCTTAGATATTGCTCGTGAAGCACGGCAGATATTGGGAGCAAATGGTATTACTGGAGAGTTTTCGATTATGCGGCATATGGCCAACCTGGAGTCTGTGGTTACTTATGAAGGAACGCACGATATACATTTGCTGATTTTGGGCAATGAGATAACAGGAATTCCAGCTTTTAAATAAAAAAAATAGAAGATGATAAATGTAGGATTAGTGGGTTTTGGTCTATCGGGAAGGTACTTACAGGCACCTTTTTTTATAGTAAATCCGGAATTTAGGTTAAGTAAGATTGTGACTTCACAAGTTCTTCCTTCTGAGATCTTCGCAGGGACTTCACGTGCTGCCTCTATGGACGAGCTTCTTAACGACCCGGAAATAGATCTTATTTCTATATGCTCCCCTAATTCTACTCATTATGAGTATGCAAAAAAAGCTCTCCAGGCTGGAAAACACGTTTTGGTAGAGAAACCAGCTAGTCCTACTGCAGAGCAGACTGAGGAATTATACCGTATTGCCGAAGAAAAAGGTAAAGTTCTGGCTGTGTTTCAAAACCGGAGGTTTGATAGTGATTTCCTTACCGTCTTACAAGTTATTAAATCAGGTGTTTTGGGAGAGATTTTGTCCTATGAATCACATTTTGATAGATATAAGCCCATACTTAATGCGAAACTTTGGAAAGAAACGCCATCTGGTGCCAATGGTATATTATATGATTTAGGGGCTCATCTGGTAGATCAAGCTCTGTTTTTGTTTGGCACGCCTGTGGGAGTTACAGGTGAAGTCTTTACGCAAAGAGACGGTTCTACAATAGACGACGCTTTTAACCTTAATATAGATTTTGGAAAGACGAAAGTGAATCTTAAGTCTAGTTTAATGGTAAAAAGTCAAGGGCCGAAATATATCGTACATGGAACTTTAGGTTCATTCACCAAATTTGGGATGGATGTGCAAGAAGATCATTTAGTTGCTGGTGCATTCCCAACACAGCCTGGGTTTGGTATTGAATCTGCAGATGATTATGGTAAATTGGTTACTCATATCAACGGATTAGAAATATCGGGAACGGTGCAAACTTTCCCTGGAAATTGGAATTATCTTTTCAAGAACTTAGCACAAGCTATCTTGCAAAATAATAGTAACGAAGTTATTACCAAAAAAGAGGAGATAATAACCCAAATAAAAATCTTAGATTGTGTAAAAAATAATAAGGTTTTTTAGAACGGAAATTCTTCTTCGTTGTCTACGGGTTTTGGAGTGTCCTGACTTGGCATTTTACTTTTAAATGTTTGTAAGCCCATATCGGTATCAAATTGTTCCAAGCCCGAAAATTTCTGGAAGGAGTCGCTACTTACGGTATTTCCGTATTCTCCTACGTTTGCAAATTTCGTAAACTTACCAATAAATTGCAATTTCACAGTGTCTGTGGTACCTGCACGGTTTTTGGCAATTATCACTTCTCCAATACCTTCAGTTGGGTTTCCCTGTTCATCTTCGGTAATTTTATAATACTCGGGACGGTACAAGAACATTACCATATCAGCGTCCTGCTCAATAGAGCCGGATTCTCTTAAATCGGATAGTTGAGGTCTTTTATCTCCACCACGGGTTTCTACAGCACGGCTTAGCTGTGACAAGGCTATAACGGGTACTTCAAGTTCTTTGGCTAAGTTTTTTAAAGATCGAGATATAGCCGCAATTTCTTGCTCTCTACTACTCGATACTCCTGAACCATCATCACCAGTCATTAACTGCAAATAGTCAATAATAACCATTTGTATATCGTGCTGGGCTTTTAACCTACGGCATTTTGCCCTTAATTCCAGGATAGAAAGGGCAGGAGTGTCATCTATAAATATACTTGAATTCGAAAGGTCTTTTATCCTGTGATGGAGTTGTTCCCATTCATGGGGCTGGAGTGTCCCTTTTCTAAGTTTTTCACTATCTAGTTCAGCTTCGGAGGAAATCAGCCTAAGCATAAGCTGCGTAGCAGACATCTCAAGAGAGAAAATTGCCACAGGTTTGGCATGTTCTACCGCCGCATTTCGCATGGCAGAGACCACGAAAGCAGTTTTACCCATACCTGGTCTAGCTGCAATAATGATAAGCTCGGTCTTTTGCCATCCACCGGTGATCTCATCCAAGCTTCTAAAACCGCTTGGAACACCTGTGATTCCTTCACTATTGTTCTGTTTTTTTGTCTCCAGCTCAGAAATTGTACTACGCATGATGGTGTTAGCATCAGCGTAATTCTTACGGATATTTTTCTCCGAAATTTTAAAAAAAGATTGTTCAGTTTTGTCTAATAAATCAAATATGTCCAGCTGGTTATTGGCTCCTTCTTCCATGATAGTGTTAGCCACCTGAATCATTTCACGTTTTATGGCGGCTTGTGCTACAATCATAGCATGGAACTCAATATTAGCCGCGGAGTTAATAGAATTGGTTAGTGCAGCTATGAATTTTGGCCCACCAATTTGCCGTATAAGACCTTTTGTACGTAAAAGACGGGTTACATTTATACTATCTATGGTTTCGCCGGCATTGTAGAGTTCTAGTACCGTCTCGAAAACAATTTTGTGTTCCTCTACAAAAAAACTATCTGAGCTTATAACCTCCCTAACCGCCCCAATTGCATCTTTATCAATGAGGATAGCACCTAAAACAGCAGCTTCTAAATCACCAACTTGTGGTAATTTTTGGTCCCTGATTTGGACTATAGGTGTACTTAGGAGTGCTTCTGCCAATGAGTGTATTTGTTTAAGTTTTACAAAATTAACACTAAATTTATATCTAATTGCTACGTATTTATAGTAGTGTATAATACGACTTATATTAACAGGTTAATACTCATGTGAATAGTTTCGGCCGTTTTTTTTTTGTGGATAAAATGAATGCATATGTTAATAATTTTCACAATTTTGTGTAAAAATAAAAAGGCAAAGTATTTTGACTGAAAAATCTGTAAAATTAGAGGTTTCCAATCTCAATGAGTTCTTTGGAGCTCAGAATGCAAATCTTAAAGAGCTTGTAAAAGCATTTCCAAACGCAAAAATCATTGCCAGGGGCGATGAAATTATATTAAAGGGTTCACCCGAGGATATTGTTGCTATCGAGACGGTACTAGAGAAGCTGTTAGCATACATTTCTAAGTATAATACTTTGCCTTTAAAGGAAGTTGTAGCTTCTATTGAGGGACAAAGTATAGATAGCTTGATAAACCAAGATGATATCATAGTGCATGGTAACCGTGGTTTAATTGTAAAAGCACGTACCCATAACCAAAAAAGACTGGTAGAATCTATTCAAAAAAATGATATTGTTTTTGCGATAGGACCAGCAGGTACGGGGAAAACCTTTACAGCTGTGGCATTGGCGGTGAAAGCTCTTAAAGATAAGTCTGTAAGAAAAATTATCATTACCCGTCCCGCGGTTGAGGCTGGAGAAAACTTAGGTTTCTTACCTGGAGACTTAAAAGAAAAAATAGATCCATACCTAAGGCCGATTTACGATGCCTTGGATGATATGATATCTGCAGATAAACTTAAAGGATATTTAGAAAAGAATACCATTGAGATTGCTCCTTTGGCATATATGCGTGGTAGGACTTTGGATAATGCCTTTATTCTTCTGGATGAAGCCCAAAATACTACTCCTATGCAACTTAAGATGTTTTTAACACGTATGGGACCGTCTTCTAAAATCATCATTACAGGAGATAAGACGCAGATAGATTTACCAAGAAACCAAAAATCAGGACTTGAAGAAGCATCCAGATTATTAAGGAAAATAAAGGGAATAGAATTTATAGAACTAGATGGTAAGGATGTAGTTAGGCACCCTCTTGTGGTAAAAATACTGGAAGCGTATGAAAGGGCAGATTCTTAGTTTAGTTCTCTTTCTTGGGGTATTTTGCTCTTACGGTCAAGTTACAAGATGTGGTGCCGATAGTAAGATTGGAAGTAATCGGGACTTACATGAGATAGTCAACCGGAAAATTGCAGAGTTCAATTCTTCTTCCAACTTTCGTAAGTCTAATGAGGTTCTTAGGATACCTGTGGTAGTGCATGTGATACATAATAATGGACGCGGTGTAATTGGAGGGGCTGGCAATACCAATATAAGTGATGAACAAATTTATTCGCAAATAGAGGTAATTAATGAAGATTTCCGAAAAAAGGTAAATACTCCCGGCTTTAACACTAACCCTGTAGGTGCAGACATGGAGATTGAGTTTTTCTTAGCTAATACAGGACCTAATGGGGAGCCGAGTACAGGAATAAACCGTGTTTATTCAAGTGCTAGGTCGTTTAATCCTTACCGGGATCTCCTAGCTTTGTCTAGCCTCTCTTATTGGGATTCTAATAAGTATCTTAATATTTGGGTTACTACTTTGTCTAGTACTTTTTTGGGTTATGCGGAGTTTCCAATCGGAGATTATGACGGCTTAGAGACAGTGGATATAGACGAAAGGATAGATGGTGTTTTTATTGATCATAGGTCTTTTGGAAGGGAAACTGGCACAGCAGTTGGGGGCGGTTACACTTTAGGTCGGACATTAACGCATGAGATAGGCCATTGGTTGGGTTTAATACATACTTGGGGAGATGAACGTTGTGGCAATGATTTTTGTGATGATACTCCAACCGCAGAATCCGCTAATGAATCTTCTTCCTGCGATGCCATCTACTCATATTGCAGAGGAGTGCAAAGCCGAAATATGATCGAAAATTACTTAGACTATTCTGTAGATTCTTGTATGAGTGTCTTTACCCAAGACCAGAAAGCTAGGGTTTGGGCTATTTTAAATATTAGCCAACGGAGAAAAAATATGGTGGCTAATTCTGAGTTGTTTAAGCCTATTGATGAACCTATTTTGGTTAAGATCTTAGGGAATCCCTTGGAAAATTCGCAATTTTATGCCCATATCTTCGTAGATGTCCCCAAAACCTACCAAGTGCAGTTTATAGATAACCTTGGAAGGATAAGGTACGAGAGCACTTTTGAGAATTCAGGAAATCGTTCATTGCGTATTCCTCAGACAGATTTGGGTTTTGGTATTTTAAATATGGTAGTACGGGCAGGTGATACTGTGATTACAAAGAGAATTGTTTCAAAATAGATGGCTAAACCAGCATTTGACGATATTTTTATGGAATTGGCCATGAATTTGGCTCAGAGGTCACACTGTGTGAAAGCACAAGTGGGAGCTGTTTTAACAAACGATACGCGGATTACTTCTATTGGCTATAATGGACCTCCTTCTGGCACGCATAACTGTGACGAGGAGTTTGGACAAGATGGTTGTCCCAGAGACTCAAAAGGGAGTTGTTCTTTAGCTCTTCATGCTGAGCAGAATGCCATACTTTACGCTACCAAAAATGGGGCAAATGTAGAGGGTTCCACCTTGTACGTTACCTTATCTCCCTGCATAGCTTGTGCCCGTGTTATTTTTTCCATGAAAATAAAGAAAGTAGTTTATCTAAATTCTTATGCAGAATACAAGGGAATAGGTACAGATGAGGGTGTGGATTTTCTTAGGAAATTTGGAGTAGAAGTTGTAAAATATGAAAAGCAATGAATTACTTAGCCCATCTTTTTCTTTCTGGTAAGAACCATGGTATAATACTTGGGAGTTTGTTAGAGGATTATGTGGTGGGGAGTGTAGATAATGCAAAGAATCAGCTACTTCCGGAAGATGTAAAAACGGGCTTACGTTTACATCGATTTATTGATACGCTGACAGATACGCATGAAGTAGTCAAAGAGTGTAAGCAGCTTTTTTATCCAAATTTCGGAAAATTCTCTCCTGTTATTGTGGATGTTATATTTGATCACTATTTACATAAGAACTGGGAAGCATTTAGTGATGAACCTTTTATTGATTTTAAAAGCCGTGTATATTATTCTCTTACTAGCCAGTACCAAGAACTGCATCCACTAGGTCTGAAAAAATTGGTAAGTTCTATGACTAACCACGATTGGCTGAAGAACTACATACACCTATGGGGGATAGAAAAAGCTCTTAGTAGTTTAAATGGAAGGGTGAAAGAACTGGACCTTACGGAGGCTATACCCATCATGGAAGCAAACTACGATTTTATAGACCGGCATTTTTTGATTTTCTTCAAATATCTAAAGGACGAATGCGAAAAAGAGTTTTTCTAAGAAATGGCAAATAATTATAGGAAAAATATTCAGGAATTGACTGCAAAAGCTCTGAAACCGGTGTACCTCGTACATGGGACTGAGCAATATTATGTCGATGTATTTACGGATAAA
This sequence comes from uncultured Lacihabitans sp., assembly GCA_964489955.1. Taxonomy (GTDB): domain Bacteria; phylum Bacteroidota; class Bacteroidia; order Cytophagales; family Spirosomataceae; genus Leadbetterella. Next base: position 30,359 of record CAZBAV010000038.1, read on the forward strand.
ATTCAAGAGATCGCTATTCCGGACTTCGAAAAGGGGTTTAATGAATATGTCTTGTATGGCAAAGATATCTCTACTGGAGATATTGTAAACTATGCCCGTAAGTTCCCTATGATGGCTGAGAAACAGTTGGTTTTGGTTAGGGAGGCACATTCTATTTCGGATTTGGCAAGTAAGGATAACCAAAGCTTGTTAGAAAATTACGCAAAGAACCCCTTAGAATCAACCATTCTTGTTCTTTCTTTCGGAAAACCACAAGACGAGCGTAAAACTTGGGTGAAAGCTTTTGCAGCGAAGGGCGAGGTGCAGAATTTTAAGAAGATGTATGATAATGAGGTTCCTGATTTTATAATGAATCTCTGTAAAGATCTGGGTTTGAAGATAAGCCCTAAAGCAGTACAATTACTTAATGAACATCTTGGTAATAACCCTCAAGCTATAAGTAATGAGCTGGATAAAATAAAAATCAATTTACAAGAAGGGGCCCATATAGATGCAGGAGTTATAGAAAAATATGTAGGTGTTTCTAAAGATTATAACGTATTTGAGCTCCAAAAGGCATTAATTGATAAGAATGGAAAAAAAGCTTTTGAGATAGGGAATTACTTTGGGTCTAACGCAAAGGACCACCCCGTTACAATGAATGTTATCTCGTTGTACAACTTCTTTTCTAAAGTAATACTGATGCATGGTTTAGGAAACAAGCCGGAAGCTGAAATTGCTCGTGTTTTAGGCGTTAATCCATATTTCTTAAAAGATTATCGTAAAGCGGCCCAAAACTATGGTATGGGACAGTTAATAAAGGTAATACGTGTTTTAAAGGATGCCGACGCCAAATCTAAAGGTGTAGGAGCAGGAAACTCTTCGGAAAGTGATTTGTATAAGGAGATGATATTTGGGATTCTGTATTGACTATTTATTGTATTTTAGGTCAAAAGCTCTGCTTATATATACTGTAAAACTCCCAAAGTATTACAACCCTTTGTCAAAAAGTATTGTCTACATTGGTAAAATGGCTTACTATGATGAGGGTAATCTTTACATTTCTATGTGTATTTTTTTTGTTTAGCTGTTGTAATTGTAATCGAGATGCGGTTTCAGAAGAGATTTCTTACCACAGTGTGAAACTTAGAGTACTGCCCAAGGACCCTAATCCAAGTGTTATATATTCATTAGAATTTACTAGTTTACCAAATACCACACAAGCAAGCCTTTTTTCTTGCGGATGCTTTAATTATTTACTTACAAATGACTTAACAGATTTAAAGATTTACAGAATTGCAGATGGAGTCAAAGAAGATGTTAGCCGTTTTTTTGTTGGTAGGACAGAAGGAGTGGAAGGTTATTTTCCAGACAGGGCTCTTTTCGAAGATGTCATAACCTTAAGAGAAAACTTCAAAAACAGAGCAGAAAGTATAGGAAGTCTTTGCTACATTAATCTTATACAGAAAGACGGTGATTTTCCCGCCGGTACAAAACTACAGTTTGTGGTGAGTTTTGCAGATGGACAAATATTTGAAAATCAAATAAAAGTTTAGTCTTATGGCTTGTCGTCTATCAATTCTTGTAGTATTGCTATATGTTTTTTTTTCCTATAGTCCTTTGTTTGGACAAGAAAAGGAGAACTCTTTTTATTTTTCTTTAGGTCATCGTAAGCTGAGAGTACAGGATATAAGAGGTAATGGTGTTGACTTTGTGTCCCGTATTGATACAAGAAGCAGTAGGTATAAAAATTTCTCTACTGGTGCTGAATTCAAAGTTGCACCAAAGCTATCTCTGGGTATAGATTTGTTAATTTATGAGGATTTGGTACCGGTGAACTACAAAATGTATGCTAAGTATTTCTTGAAGCCGGGGTTTGGTTTGATGGTTGGATTCCATGGCTATACAGTTTTCGTAGATGGAGGAGATAATACAGATTTATCCTCGTTTCCTTCAGGGACTCGCAATGTTACACCTTACTTAAATTCAAATAGGGAAATTAATAATTTTGAGTATGGTTTGGGAGTTTTTTGGAATAAGAAAATAGAAAATATTACATTAAAGCTCGAAGGGCAACTGGGCGTGGCTCAGTTTGGCAGATATAATAGTTTGGGGCAGTATTATCATTTTCAGAATAGTTATGAACGTGTGAAAGTGGATGTCATAGGTAAAGCGTCTCGTTATTTGTATGTTTCTACAGGTCTGTCGGTTTCTTATTTTCCGTTCAAAAGAATCGGCTTACAGGGACGTTGTCATATACATGGGGGAAAAAGATCTTTGGATTACGAGCGAACCACATATCATTGGACCGAACAAAATCTAATTCGCGAAGATGTAAAGGCTCCTAAACATCGTTTTTTTAGGACTGATTCAGATATTGGATTGGTTTATAGATTCTGATTGGGCAGTTCTTTGAAAAAAAATACGACAAGTATGCAACGTTTTTCCTCCATGGTTGTCTTTTAGGGCATAACTAAATAAAACCATATTTATGCGTATTCTATTTTTCCTCCTTTTTGTTTCTTCTTCTGTTTTATGTCAAAAAACAGTTGTTGTAGATTATGAGATGACCTTAAAGAATGTCGTTGTGCCTGATGGAGTGCCGGATTTTGCCCGTGAAGCAATAATGAATAAGCTCAAAGAAGGTAAACATTTTGTATTGGTATCTAATGGTGAGAAATCTCTTTATTCTGAGACAAAGAAAAGTCCAAAGGATGAAAAGAGTGTAAAAAAAGTGGAAGGGAATACCACCACCATACAGAACGTAAATTTTTCTTCTGGAGGTGCTATTGTTTATAAGAATTTTGAGAATGAAATGTTGCTGGAGAGTACGCCATTACTGGATGAAACTTTAATTTATGAAAAGCCTTTTTCTCCCTCTAAATGGAAAGTGGTAGATGAATTCACAGACATAGAAGGTTTAAAGTGTCAGAAAGCTGTTGTAGGCCAACCGGGAGAAGAAGGGTACGCTGAGGCATGGTTTACTACTGATGTTCCCGTTTTTGACGGACCAGGTACTTATTTTGGGGTACCAGGCTTAGTTCTTAAAGTGGAAACGCAAAGCAACTCCATTGAAGCCAAGAAAGTAAAGTATGAAGAAGGTTTAAAGATAGAACCTCCTACTAAAGGCACTAAGGTAAGCTATGAAGAGTATAAGAGTCGGTTGGCTGAATTGAAAAAGAATCCTGTGAGAGTAAAAACCACAACCAATGAGCCGGTAATTAAAAGACTTTAGTAATCTCCCTATTTACTTGTTTTATGCGATACAGTATTTTAATATTGGTGCTATTTCCATGGCCATTATTTTCTCAAATATTTCTCAAAGGAGATGTAAAAGGTGCAAAAGGGGAAATTTTGCCTCGTGCTTCCATTTGGGTGATGGACGGAGATAGGATTGTTACTTTTGGTAGTTCAAAATCTGCAGGAACATTTTCTTTAGAAATACAGAAAGACAGTATATATGAGCTTAAAGTGTCTTTTTTAGGTTATGAAACGTATTTTGAGCGGTTCGATAGTAGAGAAAAGACCCACTTTCAGGTGGAAATGATCCCAAGTAGTAAAGAACTTACGGGAGTTGAAATAAAATCATACCCCAAGTCATACGTACTGAAGAAAGACACTATCCTGTATGATTTGGAAAAAGTAAAAGATGGAACAGAGAAGAGTATAGGAGATGTGCTGGCCAAGTCGCCGGGCTTATCAGTAGACGAGAATGGTAAGGTCTTATTCCAAGGAAATCCAATAAGTAAGATTATGATTGATGGCAATGATTTTTTTGGAAACCAGCAGCAAATGGCCACCAAAAATATCCATCCAGATGTGGTGTCAAAAGCAGAACTCTTACTTAATCATAAAGATAGCCCCTTAGAAATTGGACCCGGACGAGTTGCCCTAAATCTGAAAACCAATGAGAGGTTTAAAGGGCGGTTTACGGGTGACGCTGTAGCCTATGGTGGAGTGGATAACAAATATTTGCTTCATAGTAATCTTTTCAGGTTTGGTAAGAACGGTAATTTCGGACTTGTTGCAGATTTTAACAATATTGGACAAACACCTATTTCTTTAACGGATTATATTGACTTGAGGGGTGGGATAGCTTCGTTTGTGCCTGGTAGTGGTTCACAGGCAATACGTATGGACGCTTCTAAATTTCCAAAATTTATCTTATCCAATGATAATCTGCAGGCAAAAAGAAATAATTATTTGGCTCTCACCCTAAACCAAAAATATGGTAAAAAATGGGAGCTAAAGTCTTTTAGTCTACTAGATAATTCTTTTCAGAAGTCCTTTACTGAGTCTTTTAGGCAAATACAGGATTTGCATTTTTCTGAGAGGAACGCCAGCTCTGGAAATCTAGATTTTGGAATGCTTTACCTGAATGCCAGGTATTTGGCAACAAAAAAATCATTTATAAATTATAATCTTGTCCTTAATACAGGTATTGATAGCTACAGGCAAGGAATTCAGTTTGCAGAAGGTGGCCGTACGATCTTAAATCATACTGACTTAAGAAATAGGAACTACACCATAGGACAAAATTTAGAGTTCCAATACAAGTTTTCAGATAAGTTATTTTGGATTTCAAGTATAAGAAATGATTATTCCAAAAACATCCAGAACTTAGATATTTCGTCGGATACGTTACTAAACTTTTGGAATGTGACCACTTTGGGACAACTGTATCATAATACCATTAACACATCGGCTATTAATACAAACCTCACTTATAGTAAAGGAAGGACACGTTGGGTAGGAGGGATGTCTTATAGCCAGTCTAACTCAAAAGTGGATCGTACTCTGTTTGGAGATAAAGAAGTAGCTTCACTCCAAAACAACATTTTTAAGGGTTCTCTCAACGTTAATATACAGGTTTCGGAGCAGTTTTCTGTTCTGTTAGGGAACGGATTTAGCCTCCTACGAAGCCAATGGCAGCAACGGACTAACTCTTTGCCATATTATGAGCCACAGATATCATTTACTTACAATCAAAGTAGAAGTAACCGTTTTAGTTTGTCTGGAGATAAGACATATGAGTTCGCACAAATCCAAAATCTTTACTATTTTGATCTGGTAACAGATTATCGTTCTGTTATTCAAAATAAAGGAGTAAGTAATATTATACCTACTATTCACCAGAGGGCTAATTTTAATTTCTCTAACTTTATGCTTTCTAAAGAACAAATGTTTAACGTTTCGTTCTCCTATACAAACAGCCAGAATAGTATATTCAGGACTTTTAATTTGGAGGACAAAGTATCCTTTACAAAGTTTATGTTTTCGCCCGTAGAGAACACACTCACAGCCCGTGTAATATTTGATAGAAGGCTTTATGTTCTGCCTCTTTATTTTAAAAGTAGGGTGGCAGGTTCCAATACGAAGGGAGGCATACTGGTAAGGGACATAGATACTGACTTTGTTCGTAACAATTATTCTGCTAACCTTACGCTTGGGACACGTTTTGATAAAAAAATTTTACAATTACATACAGACTTTTCTTATGTGACCAACACCTATACACAAACTATAGATAATCCAGATTCGCGTATAAACCGCTACGTCTTCACGTATAAAGTTACAGGGGTTATAGAGAAATTTGTTTATGAAGTAAGATGGATACAGAACAACCAGAGTACACATATAAATACCAATAAGTTAAGCATGTTTTCTCCCGAAATACGGTATATGAATAAGGGATGGGAGTTTAGTTTGGTAGGAAATAATGTTTTTAATCTTAGAGACAATAAGACACTCTTAGCTACTTACTCAAACATCGGAACTTCTGAGACAATGACAGCTATTTTAGACGGTTACTTAATGTTTGGTGTTAAAAAGAGGTTTTAAGCCTGAATTATACATTTAGAGATTTTAACGAGACAGACAGAAGCAAAATGTCGACAAAGTCATAGTAATATATGGTTTTGATGCTTATATGAAGTACCATGTTGAATCAGCCTAAATGTATAATTCGGATCAAAGAGTAAAAAAAGCCTTTTCTACTACCCTTAAGATACTTTTTTCTGTTGTGAATTCTTTAATATCTTTTCGGTTTACCCACTTTAACTCGTTTGTTTCTTCGTTTTGTACCAAAGGGATGGTAGAGTCGGTTTCAAAAAGATAGCGTACGTCAAAATGCTCATGCTGAGGCACGCCCTTATGTTCTGGGATAGTATGTATGTCTAAATCTATTATATCTTGACCTTTTTGGGTAACGTTCACACCGGTTTCCTCCCAAACTTCTTTGATTGCTACCGCTAATGTATCCTTGTCTCCATCACAATGTCCACCCGGTTGTAACCATTTATTTAACTTTTTATGGTGAATGAGAAGAACCTTATCGGCTTTTTTATCAACCACAAATGCAGATGCGGTGATATGACCAGTAAGGTTGCTGCGTAAAAAGCAATCGGTATTATTTTGGATAAAGGTCATAAAACGCTCTTTTGTTTCAGGAACTGTATCAGAATTATACTTTTCAATATTTTGTAGTAAGTTCAACATTTTTATGGCAGATATACGATAGCATTGGGCTTAGAACCCACTTTAGTTTCTCCTATTTTGGCTTTGTTTTCTATATTAAAAATCTCAATAGTATTTTCCCTTTGATTTACTAGTAAGGCATTACCCTTGTAAAAGGTTAAATGGTGTGGATCTCGTTGGGTTTCTATCTTATGTTTAACTTGCCAAGAACCACTCTCTTTGCTGTAAATGTACAGAGAGTTTTCACCTTTCGCACAAATCCACAAATTTCCATTTGGTGCAAACTTCGCAAAACCCGGAGTGAAATTGAAATCTATATAGTCTGTAACGGTTAATGACTGTAAATCCACAAAGTTGATAGACTTTTGGTTAGAGTTTTCTACAATTACTTGGTTGGCATCTTTACCATGCCACACATTAGAGGGGGCCGGATCTACTTTTATTTCACGTATAACTACTTTCTTTTCAGCGTCAATAACTGTTAAAAAGGATGACTCCAATCCAGTCACCAATATGTACTTGCCATTTTCGGATAAAATAACCTCGTGTGGGTCCGGGTTTACATTGATCTCTTTAATTTTTGAGCCAGTTTCGGCATTAAAAACCACTATTTTGCCATTATGAGAAACCAGTCCTGTCCAAATTTCCTTCCCATCTGCGGAAAAGATTGCATTATGGTTAGCAATATCCACAGCTAGAGTTCTTTCTACTTTTTCCGTATTGCGGTCCACTATTGCTACGTAACCACTACTAGTCTGATTGTGCAAGCCATCGTGTCCGGCAGAAAAATCGTAGGTCGGTAATGCTATAGCAAGTTTACTGGCATCGGGGTTTAAACCCAGATGATGAGCAAAAGTATTATTTGGGCTTTGAATAAAGAACCGTCCCTTTTCTATAAATGTTTCAGGATCTATAACAGACAAACTATTTTCTCCGCCATTAACCACCAGGAAGGCGGATTTTGATAGGAGCTGGGAAGTATTTGGTTGTTCATTTTCTTTACAAGCTAGTAGAGAAAGGAAGAAAGTACATAAAAATATCTTACGCATAAAAAAACGTTGCCTTGTTAAAAGACAACGTTTTTTTGAATACAAAATTCCTTTTATTATCTAGAAATAGCAGAAAGTAAAAATTTAGCTATCCCTTCGGTTACATTTTTAGTTGTTTCTCTAGCATAAGTTACAAATCCATTTCCTCTATTTGCGGATTCTTCTACACTAGAAACCTGCACCATCTCTGTTTTTTGCGGAGAAAAGTACTTATTGTAGCGTATTCCTACAAAAACTGCAGCTATTACAACAATTAATGCTATGATTCTTTTCATTGTATTAATACTTTGCTGCTAAATTAATGGATTCTCATCACTTTACCAAAAAAATATCAGGAAATTTTACCAACCATGTCTTCTGGTTTAACCCAAGCATCAAATTCTTCAGCGGTAAGGTAGCCCAAGGATACGGCAGTTTCTTTAAGGGTAGAACCATTTTTATGTGCTGTTTGTGCTATTTCGGCGGCCTTATAATATCCTATTTTAGTATTTAGTGCTGTTACAAGCATTAAGGAGTTATTCAGGTGCTTTGAAATATTTTCTGTAAGAGGCTCAATTCCTACTGCACATTTGTCATTAAATGATACACAGGCATCACCTATCAGACGGGCTGAATGAAGGAAATTGAAAATCATAACAGGTTTAAATACGTTTAATTCGAAATGTCCTGTTGCTCCTCCAATGTTTATAGCTACGTCATTGCCCAAAACTTGTGCGGCCACCATGGTAAGGGCTTCACATTGGGTAGGATTTACTTTTCCTGGCATAATAGATGAGCCCGGCTCATTGTCAGGAATGTATATTTCGCCAATTCCCGATCTTGGACCAGACGACAACATTCTAATGTCGTTTCCAATTTTCATTAAGCTTACTGCCAACGTTTTAAGTGCACCGTGTGACTCTACAATAGCGTCATGTGCGGCTAAAGCTTCAAACTTGTTTTCCGCTGTAATAAACGGTAGACCTGTAAGATTAGCAATATGCTTAGCTACATTTTCTGAGTAACCATCGGGCGTATTAATACCCGTACCCACTGCAGTACCTCCCAGAGCCAACTCAGAGAGATGTGCTAAAGTATTATTGATAGCCTTGAGACCATGGTTTAGCTGAGATACGTATCCGGAAAACTCCTGGCCCAATGTAAGTGGAGTAGCGTCCATAAAGTGTGTACGGCCGATTTTCACCACTTTCATAAATGCTTTTGCCTTGGCATCCAAGGTATCCCGAAGCTTTTCAATTCCTGGAATTGTAGTTTCCAATAACATTTTATAGGCAGCTATGTGCATAGCTGTAGGGAAAGTGTCATTAGAAGATTGCGATTTATTTACATCATCATTTGGGTGTATAAACTTTGTTTTATCTGTAAGTTCGCCACCCTTTATTACGTGGGCACGATATGCTATTACTTCATTACAGTTCATATTAGACTGAGTTCCAGAACCTGTTTGCCAAACCACAAGAGGAAACTGATCATCCAGTTTTCCTTCCAAGATTTCGTCACAAACTACACCAATAAGTTTAGCTTTTTCGGCATCAAGAACACCTGCATCCTGGTTAGCTAGAGCAGCACCGTGTTTTAGGTAAGCAAAAGCCTTAATAATCTCTTTAGGCATTTTGTTTATGTCTTGTGCAATCTTAAAATTCTCTATCGAACGCTGAGTTTGTGCTCCCCAGTACACATTAGAAGGCACCTGTACCTCGCCCATCGTATCTTTTTCTATTCTGAATTCCATTCTTTAAATGAATAATGTTTTGATATATGTATGCAAATTTACCCTTTTTACTTGTAAAATTCCAAGATGTTTTAAATAGCTTGTGGAGTTTTTTTGATTAACTTGGTGCCGTTAAAAATAGAATAATATATATAATTCAACCCAATCATTACTATGAACCAAACTGTTAGAGTAAAATTGTCCGTCATGATGTTTCTTGAGTTCTTCATTTGGGGAGCTTGGTTTGTGACTTTAGGGACTTTTCTTGGAAAAAATCTTAACGCCTCGGGAGCCGAAATATCTAATATTTTTGGTACGCAGTCTTGGGGGGCTATCATTGCTCCTTTTATTGTAGGGCTTATTGCCGATCGATATTTTAATGCAGAGAGAATCTTAGGCGTTTTACATTTGATAGGAGCCGGTTTGATGTACTTGTTGTACACTTCAGGTACTGCAGGGGAGTTTTTTCCGTATGTGTTAGGGTATATGATTTTATTCATGCCGACACTGGCTCTAGTCAATTCTATTTCTTTCAGACAATTGAGTGATCCGGAGAAGGACTTTTCGGGAATTAGAATATGGGGGACAATTGGCTGGATTGTAGCGGGATTAGCCATAAGTTACGTATTTAAGTGGGATTCGGACAATGGAATTAAAGACGGAATGCTTAGAAACACCTTCTTAATGGCGTCTGTTGTTTCTGTTGTTTTGGGATTGTATAGCTTTTTATTGCCTAAAACTCCTCCGACAAAAGCCGGAAATGCAGAGAAGTCTTCTATTTCTGATATTTTAGGATTAGATGCCCTTAAGCTTTTAAAAGACAAGAATTTCCTGGTGTTTTTTGTGTCATCTATTTTGATATGTATACCGTTGGCTTTTTATTATCAAAATGCAAACCCTTTCCTTGCTGAAATAGGTATGGAAAATCCGACAGGAAAAATGACGATTGGGCAGGTTTCAGAGGTTCTTTTCCTTTTAGCTCTTCCTGTGTTTTTTAAGCGTTTCGGCTTTAAGAACACCATTTTGCTAGCTATGGCTGCCTGGGGTTTACGTTATTTGTTCTTTGCATTTGGAGATGCTGGTAGTTTGAGTTTCATGTTGTTATTAGGAATAGGTTTACACGGTATTTGTTATGACTTTTTCTTCGTAGCAGGACAAATATACACAGATGCCAAAGCTGGTGAGAAGTATAAAAGTGCTGCACAGGGTTTGATTTCGCTAGCAACGTATGGTGTAGGGATGCTAATCGGTTTTTGGGCAGCTGGACTTATTGGTGACAATTATAAGCACATAGCGGAAGCTGGTGATGTTGCAGGTTTTTGGCATCAAGTATGGATTATTCCAGCAGGAATCGCATTTGCCGTAATGGCCTTGTTTTTTATTTTCTTTAAAAGTGAGAAAGTAGAAACGAAATAAAGGTCTAAAGTATTTATAAGTTTTGAAAGGAGATTATTCGTGAGAATGGTCTTCTTTTTTTGTAATTTTGTGGTTAAATGCGATACTTTATAGAAATATCATACCTAGGAACGCACTTTCACGGCTGGCAGTTACAGAATAATGCCAAGACTGTGCAGGGAGAGCTAGAACATGCCTTAAGTATGGTTCTAGAAAAGCGTGTTCAGATACACGGAAGTAGCCGTACAGATACAGGGGTGCATGCGAAGCAGCAATTTGCTCATTTTGATTTGGAACATGAAATCCAAGATACACAGGGTTTAGTACACCGTTTAAACCGGTTTTTAACTCCGGATATAGCTGTTGTGGAAATTTATAATGTGGAAGAGGATGCTCATTCTCGTTTTGATGCCACAGGTAGATTGTACATATACAGGATTCTAGAGAAAAAGGATCCATTTTTAAAGGATTATGCCGCAATTTATACCAGGGAAAAGGATTTAGAGGCCATGCGGAAAGCGACCTTGCTGCTTTTTAATTATACAGATTTCCAGTGTTTTAGTAAAGTGAAAACAGATGTATATACGTTTGACTGTACCATTTTGTTTGCAGAATGGGTATATAATAACGGAGTTTTAGAGTTTCAAATATCGGCTAATCGGTTTCTAAGGGGAATGGTTCGGACTATCGTAGGAACTATCTTAGATGTTGGTTTCGGGAAGCTTTCAGTTGAAGGTTTTGAAAGTGTGATTTTAGGAAAAGATAGACGTAAGGCTGGTATGGCGGCCAAAGCAGAAGGACTAACTTTGGAGCGTGTGTATTATCCGGAAGGCTATTTTGATAATAAAGGTTGAGGTTTATTATGAAGGAAACAGAGATAGGTACGGATTTAGTTAAGGCGAAAGCCATACTAAGTAAGGGTGGTTTGGTAGCTGTGCCCACTGAAACGGTGTATGGTTTAGCTGCTAATGCCTTAGACCCGTTAGCTGTGGCAAAGATTTTTGAAGCAAAAAACCGACCTACATTTGATCCTTTAATTGTACATATTTCGACAATTAAAGAATTATACAAATATACTTCGCAAATAGACGTGCAATTAAGTGAAATTGCGAATAAATTTTGGCCCGGGCCGTTGACAATTTTAACCAAAAAGAAAGAAGTAATACCTGACATCGTAAGCTCTGGTCTTGAGAATGTAGCTATACGAGTACCAAATCATACACTTACACTTGAACTTTTATCATCATTGGATTTTCCTGTGGCAGCACCAAGTGCAAATCCTTTTGGATATGTTTCTCCCACTACCGCCCAACATGTTTATGACCAACTGAAAGGTAAGGTGGATTATATACTTGATGGTGGTGCTTGTGAAGTGGGTGTGGAGTCCACCATTATATCTATAGAAAATGAGGAATTGGTAGTATATAGAAAGGGAGGGATTACAATTCAGCAGTTGGAGGATGTTTTCAGCGGAGTGGTTAAAGTTAATGACTTCTCGGATTCTAATCCTGCTGCACCGGGTATGTTAAAGAAACATTACTCTCCCAATAAGGAAATACATTTGTTAAATAATGAGACTCTTGTAGCCGAGACAAAAGAGAAAGTTGGTTTTTTGAGATTTAATTCTCCTGTTTCAGGATTTAAAAACCAGTTTATATTATCAGAGAACTCAAGTTTAGAAGAAGCTGCCCACCGTCTTTTCCAAGGTTTAAGATATTTAGATTCGCTTCCTATAGAGAAAATATATCTTGAGTTTGTTCCGGAAGAGGGTTTAGGCATTGCGATAAATGACCGACTGAAAAGAGTTTTAGCTCTTTAACCCGAACTAAATATTATAAGTTTTTGCGAAACGAAATGTTGCAAAATACGGCCAAATACATAGGGGCATTCAGTAAATTCTCATAAGTTGGGGTTCAGCGAGAAGGCCTTCATTGATTTTT
>CAZBAV010000039.1:0-12050 GCA_964489955.1 uncultured Lacihabitans sp.
GTAGTATCAGGTACTGATACTACCGTACCGTCTCCGTAGTCAATCTCCGTCACTTTAGTGCCACCAGCGAACGTCCACTCCATACCACCTTCATAGATAGCATTATTGGGGCATTCTGGTTCACAAGCACCACAGTTAATACATTCGTCTGTTATGATAATTGCCATAAAACAACACTCTTCTGTCTACAATGAACAACAAATATAATTACCTTTTGTTTCATTATGTTCGTACTTTTACAAAAAATACAAACGGCACTTTTAGAATACGCATATAATGAAAGCCAATGAAAGAATAATCCTATTTTCTAAATTAGGACAATACATAATAGATAATCTAGAATCAGAAGAATTCCAAAACCTTTATCAAGTAGCAAAGCAGCAGAACGGGTGGTTCACAAATGACAACATAAGGAAATCTCTGATTAGCATCTCAGTAAACTTCTTAAATACTGATAAATTAACAGAATTCAAGAATAAATATTCAGACAATTGCTTTTCACCAAGCACTCAAAAACAGATAGGAATAGTAGCTGCTGGCAACATCCCCTTAGTTGGTTTCCAAGATTTGCTACATGTAGTTTTAAGTGGGCATGTAGCTCATTATAAGCCGTCAAGCCAAGATCAAGTTCTTCCCTTGTATCTTGTAAAGAAATTAGGAGAAATAAACCCTACCATCTCAAATTATATTGTAATAGCCGACAAGCTGAATAACTTAGACGCTTATATAGCAACCGGCAGTGGTAACACTTCAAGATATTTTGAGCACTATTTTGGTAATAAACCTAACATCATTAGAAAGAATAGGGTTTCTATAGCTGTTCTAAACGGAGAAGAGAGCAATATGCAACTCTCGGATCTAGGCAATGATATTTTTTCGTACTTTGGCCTTGGTTGCAGGAACGTCTCTAAGCTATTTGTACCGCAAGATTACGATTTTACATCATTTTTCCAAAATATAGAATACTGGAGCGGGATAACTTTGCACTCAAAGTATGTAAACAATTATGACTATAATAAGTCAATAATGCTAGTTAATAGAGAAAAACATCTGGATAATGGCTTTTTATTAGTAAAAGAAACGAATGCCACACATTCCCCAATTTCCACAGTTTTCTATGAAGAATATGCGACTTTAGAAGAATTGCAAACACGTATATCGTCAGAACAAGATAGTTTACAATGTGTGGTATCAACTGCCCTGCCTGGTTGTACTGCATTCGGCGAATCACAATCACCCCAACTATGGGATTACGCTGATGGTGTAGATACTATCGAATTCCTTAATAATCTGTAGCTTTGAGTTCAGAGATGTAAGTTTTAAGTTTCGAGTTTTCAGCTGTCAGTTTTGAGCTATGAGTTTTTAATTTTTAGTTTTTCACTATTAACTGTTCACTCCTCAAACACCCAATCCAAAAACTGAGGAAAAACTGCCTTCCAAGTATGGAAATTGTGTTCCCCGTCTTTAACTTCCAGATACGTGGTGTCCGCTTTGGTATACCCCTTGGCGTGCAGTTCATCTATTAACTCCAGCGTATCCTCTATAGAATCTATGATGCCGTTATTGTTTCGATCGTCCTTCTCGTCATTGGTGCCACACTCAAGCCAAAACTTCAAACCCTTCTTGTAATCACCTTCTTTTACTTTTGTATGCATAATACGATCATTGTCTGCATCGTACCCCTCCTCGTAACTTTTGCTTCGCCACCAAAAAGATCCACTAAAAACACCAACTTTAGAAAATAAGTACGGATTTTCCCAAACAATATCAAATGCTGAAAGACCTCCGAGAGAGAATCCACAAAAATAATTATCCTTAGCCTCCTTGGAGCTCGGTGTAGTTTCCTGTATTAAGGGCATAAGCTCCATAATCACAAACTTCATATAATCTGTAGCCAACGCTCCCCTGCTTTTATAATCAGGTATATAAGAAGTACCGTACTCCTGCAACCTACGCTCATTGGTGTGAATACACACCCAAACAAAAGTTCTTTTGTGTTTTTGGTAGTGTTGGTTATATATGAAATCAGGCTTTAACTGGTCAAAATCTTGTCCATCATTCATATAAAGCGTGCAGAATTTATCTAAAGGATTATAGGTTTTGGGTAAAATTAAGTCAAACTTAACCTCTCTATTTAAAAATTTAGATTTTATTGTTCTATTTCGAACAATTTGAAAATAATCAGCTGCCAACTTAACAATTATTAAAATATTATTTTACATCTTAGCCTTTCAAAAGATAGAATCTTTTAATTAACTTAACTTTTAATTTCACAAAAGTACAAACAATGCAAGAACGGAACATCAATTTTTACTCGCATATTCTGGGAAAACATTTACACTTACAAGTAAACGGACATTGGGGATACCCGGTTTTGATGTTTCCAACCTCTATGGGGCAAGTTAGCCAAAACAAAGATATGGGGCTTTTGGACAGCGTAGCTCCTCTTATTAATAACGGCACCATTAAAACTTATAATATAGGAACAATAGACTTCGAAACTTTTTACGGCAAAAAAATATCGCCTCATGATAGGGCCTATAACTATGAGCTATATACACGCTTTGTAGCCGATGAGCTAATTCCGGCTATACAAAACGAAAACAAAGTACATAGAATAGGTTTGGCTGGTTGTAGTTTTGGGGCTTACCATGCTATAAATTTTGCTTTTAAAAATCCAGATGTTACCAATTTTGTGATAGGCATGAGTGGTTCATATGACATAAGTACCTTCATGCATGGTTATCATGACAATAATGTATATTTCAATAACCCAGTAGAGTTTATATCCAATGCCGAGTCCTGGAAATACAATCACATGAAAATAGTTTTGGGGACATCAGATTGGGACATCTGTCGTGATGAGACCCTTAGGTTCTCAAATATCTTAAACCACAAGGGTATAAACCATTGGTACGATGAAAAAAAATGGGCTAAGCACGATTGGCCACTCTGGAACATGGCTTTTCCCGAGTACCTTTCCGCAGTTTTAAAATAATGTATGCAAATTTCTTAAAATATAACAAATCCGTATGAAAAAAGTAGGAATACTATTTGGCATGGAAAATACCTTTCCGTGGGCTTTTATTGACAGAGTAAACGAAAAAACAGGAAAAAAAGACGTAATAGCAGAGCCTGTGAGTATCGATAAGGTAGAGCAAGGTGTACCAACTGACTATGCGGTTATCTTTGATAGGATTTCACAAGATGTACCATTTTATAGGGCCTACTTAAAAAATGCTGCACTTGGTAGTACTGCTGTAGTAAACAACCCATTTTGGTGGAGTGCAGATGAAAAATTTTTCAATAACTGTCTGGCTGTACAACTTGGCGTACCTGTACCTAAAACCCTTCTTTTACCTTCTAAAGAAAGACCTACAGATACCACAGAGCAATCTTTCCGTAATTTGGCAATGCCTATGGACTGGCAATATATGCTAGACCGTGTTGGTTTCCCGGCATATATGAAGCCGCATTCTGGCGGTGGCTGGAAAAGCGTATATAAAGTAGAAAACCCGGACGACCTATGGAACAAGCATGGAGAAACGGGCGAGTTGGTGATGCTACTACAAGAAGAAATAGTCTTCACGGACTATTACAGGTGCTATTGTATTGGTGGGAAGTATGTTCACATAATGCCATATGAGCCAAGAAATCCACATCATTTAAGATATGCAACACAGCCTAAAACTCAAGGCGAAGCTCATAAGAAGCTAATAGCTACTATAACAGATTATGTACTTAAACTAAACCATGCATTGGGGTATGACTTTAACACAGTTGAGTTTGCAGTAAGAGACGGTATTCCTTATGCCATAGATTTCTGTAACCCAGCACCAGATGCAGACATAAACTCGGTAGGACAGGAGAACTTTGACTGGGTAGTAGAAAATGCAGCCACTTTCGCTATAGAAAAGGCTAAAGCACACAAACCTGGCCAAAATAACTGTACATGGGGTACGTTTATTTCTAACGCCTCAGCAGCTGCACCGGCACCAAAAGCAGCAGAAACAAAAAAAGTTGCCACCAAAAAGACCAAATAACACATGGCTTTGTTTACCTTAGGTATTGAAGAAGAATTTCAGACCATAGACCCGGAAACCCGTGAGCTTAAAAGCCACATGTCTAAAATTGTAGAAGGCGGAAAAACCATCTTACAAGAAAGGATAAAACAAGAAATGCACCAGGCAGTAGTAGAAATGGGCACCAACATTTGCAAAAATGTTGGTGAAGCCAGAGATGAGGTGTCTTTTCTTCGTCAGAAATTATTAGAGCTCGCAGATAACCAAGGGCTAAAAATAGCCGCTGCGGGAACACACCCGTTTTCTGACTGGCAGCACCAGCTCATTACCGAAGACGATCGTTATAACAAGCTTATAGACGAAATGCGTGATGTAGCACGCGGAAACCTTATTTTCGGTTTACACGTACACGTGGGAATTGATGACCGTAATGACGCTATCAAAATCATGAACCAACTAAGGTATTTTTTACCACATATTTTTGCTTTATCGGTAAACTCTCCTTTTTGGTGTGGAAGAAACACCGGTTTTCATTCTTACAGGGGCAAAGTATTTGATAAATTTCCGCGTACTGGTATTCCTGAGCATTTTGAGAGTGCAAGTGATTACGATGATTACATCAAGCTACTTATCAAAACAGGCTGCATAGATAACGGCAAAAAAATATGGTGGGATTTACGCTTACATCCATTTTATCCTACTATAGAGTTTAGAATATGCGATGTACCTATGCGTGTGGACGAAACCATCTGTTTGGCAGCTATCATGCAAGCACTTGTGGCTAAGCTATATAGCTTGAAAGAAAAAAACCTTAGTTACCGTACTTATCCAAAATATCTAATAAATGAGAACAAATGGCGTGCAGGTAGGTATGGCATAAATTCTAAGCTTATTGATTTCGGAATAGAAGGAGAGGTGAATTTTAGCCAGCTTGTAAATGAACTCTTAGAGTTTATATGGGATACAGGAAAGAAACTCGGCTCATCTGAAGATATCAGTTACATAAGTCAAATCATGAAAAACGGTACTGGTGCAGACAGACAATTAAGAGTTTACGATGAAACAAATGACTTCAAGAAGGTAGTAGACTACATTGTGGATGAAACGAAGTATGGACTTTAAGCTTTTTTTTTCGAAATTTGCAGTGACAAACAACTTGAACAAATTAATGGGTAATTTTAGAATAGGGGTACTAGATATGAACAATGGTGCCCCTAATGAAGGGATGAGGTGTATTAAATACCTTATAGAAGAGTTTTTTCAAAGAAAGGAGCTAGATACAGATTATGTCGTTTTTGATGTACGCCAAGGTGATGTATTACCTGGCTACAATGAATTTGATGCGTATATTTCTTCTGGTGGCCCAGGCAGCCCTCTTCTAGAGGATACACAGTGGGAAAGAGATTATTTTAAACTTTTGGAAGATATTATAACCCATAACAAATCACAAAGCGATAAAGTATACTTTTTTGCCATTTGTCATTCCTACCAGCTTTTGTTTCAATATTTTAATTTAGGAAAGATTACTAAAAGACGTTCTACTTCTTTTGGTGTGATGCCAATGCATACTATAGAAGAGGAACAGGATGAGCCTTTATTTAAAGGATTGGAAAACCCTTTTTGGGCTGTAGACTCTCGTGATTTCCAAGCTGTAGAACCAAATATAGAGCAATTTGAGCAGATAGGTGCTAAGCTTATCTGTTTAGAAAAAGAACGACCACATGTAGATTTGGAAAGAGCCATGATGGCTATTCGTTTTTCTCCTGAAATATTTGGTACCCAGTTTCATCCCGAAGCTGACGCTGAAGGTATGCATAGGCATTTTCAGAAGCAAGACAAAAAGAAGATGGTGATAGACAATTTTGGGGAAGAAAAATTCTACAACATGCTTGAATCACTAGAAGACCCGGATAAAATTATGCTTACTGAGGCCGTAATAATTCCTAATTTCTTGGAGATTGCTTTTGAACACAAGTTTGAACCCGTTTTAATGTAGATAGTGGAGAAGTTACAAAGAGAGAAATATAATGCTTCGTTTTCGAATGAAAAGTATCAAAAAATGCTTCAGGATATCGAAAACGAATTTCCAGGACAGCTAGACTTTAGGATAGCAGAAACACCAATTTTTGTTGACAAAGATTTAAAGATTAAGCTACTCACTGCTTTTAATGATATTGTAGATAATATTCGTAAACCAGATTTTATCTCTAAAACAGATAGAGCTATACCTGAAAATCTCTTTGTAGAAAACGAAAATCCAGTACCTAACTGTCTAGCCATTGATTTTGCTGTTACGCTGGATGAAACTGGGAATTATGCCCCGCAACTTATAGAGTTACAGGGGTTCCCTTCATTATTTGCGTACCAAACTTATTTGGCTGGTAAATACAGAAAACATTTTGAGGTTGGCCGGCAGTATTCAGAGTTTTTCAATAGGTTAAATACCATGGGTTACAACCAAGAAATGAAAAACTTTATAGTGGGAGACTCCCAAGCAGCAAATACCATTTTGCTTGAGATTTATCCTGAAAAACAAAAAACACGCTTAGATTTCGAGTTAACAAAGAAACTATGGGGTATTGAGCCACTTTGTGTCACTAAACTTAAGAGAAGCGGCGATGACCTGTACTATGAAAAGGATGGTAAGTTTGTAACAGTAGAGCGTATATATAACAGGTTAATTTATGATGATTTAGAAAGAAATTATCTCGATTTACGCATGGAGACTGATGTTAGAAAAGCTTCAACTGCAAAATGGATATCACATCCAAACTGGTTTTACCGTGTCTCCAAATTTAGTTTACCTTTACTTAAATCTAAGTTTATACCTGAGTCTCTATATCTGTCAGATCTTAAGGAAATACCTGCCGATTTAGAAAATTATGTACTTAAACCATTGTTTTCTTTTGCAGGAGCAGGCGTTATTATTGATGTAACCAAAGATGACATTAATAAAATAAAAGACCCAGAAAACTATCTTTTGCAGAAGAAAATAGCCTATGAGCCTTGTATAAAAGATACAGATGGTAAACTCATAAAAGCCGAAATTAGGCTTTTAGCTATCTGGCCAGACGGAGCAGAGAGACCTAAACTTATGACCAATTTAGCTCGTTTGAGTCGTGGAAAGATGATAGGCGTTGATTTCAACAAGAATTTTGACTGGGTAGGAGGATCTATTGGTTTCTATGAAATAAATTAAACAATGAACTTACGCCAACTCTTTCTTAATAATGTAGCCCAGACGTCGGATTCTCCTTTGGCACTTGAGTTTCCTTTTGCGGAAGGAAGTTATTTATATGATTCTGATAATAAACCTTACCTTGATTTAATATCAGGTATAGCTGTAAGTAATCTTGGCCATAGACATCCTAAAGTTACTGAAGCTATAAAAAACCAGGTAGATTCTTACATGCACCAACTTGTATATGGCGAGTTTGTGCAAGCTCCCCAAGTGCTTTTAGCTACAGAACTCGTAAACACTTTTTCTAATCTGGCTACCCATAGAGGTGAATATATAGATAATGTATATTTTACAAATTCTGGAGCAGAGGCTGTGGAAGGAGCAATAAAACTAGCAAAACGTTTCACTGGCAGACCAGAAATCGTTGCTTGTCGGAAAGCATATCACGGTTCTACTCAGGGTGCATTATCACTAGGAGAGGACTTCTACATACGAAACTTCAGACCTTTGCTTCCCGGTATTTCCAAAATAGAACGGAACAATTTTGAGGATTTAAAAAACATTACAACCAATACAGCCGCAGTTATTATTGAGCCAATAGGTGCGGAATCTGGGGTACATACCACAGAGCAAGATTTTATGGTAGCTCTTTCCCAAAAATGCTTGGAGACTGGAACACTCCTAATATTCGATGAAATTCAAACAGGGTTAGGGCGAACAGGCACCTTTTGGCGTAGTGAAAAATTCGGTTTTTATCCAGATATTGTATTATCTGCGAAATCACTAGGAGGAGGACTTCCATTAGGTGCATTTATGGCATCTAAGAGGATAATGTCTTCTCTACGTGAGAACCCGGTACTTGGACATATAACCACTTACGGTGGGAACCCCGTTTCATGTGCGGCTGGCTTAGCTACCGTACAAGCTATTAGAAGTGAAATAGATCAGAAAGATGTAGTAAGTAAGGGAGAAAGAATAAAACAAATTTTCTTAAAACATCATTTGGTTTCCGGAGTTAGGGGAGAAGGTCTTATGCTGGCCGCACAGTTTCCCGATTTCATTACATTAAAGAAAAGTATAGATAATTTGATTTTAAGTGGCGTAATTACCGACTGGTTTTTGTATTGTGACGATACAATGCGTATTGCTCCTCCTTTGAATATTTCGGACTATGATATAGAATTTCTTGAAAATGCAATTCTCAGCCAGAATGAAAAAGCATAAAAAAGGTGGTCAATTTTGACCACCTTTATATTTTTATAGTGCTCCCTCTAATTTCTGTGTTAACACATGCTTAGGAACAGCACCTACTATTTTATCTACCAACTCTCCGTTTTTGAAAATCATTAAAGTGGGAATAGAACGGATACCAAACTGGGCTGGAATTGCACTGTTTGCATCAACATCCATTTTGCCTACAACAGCTTTATCTAAATACTCACCTGCAATCTCTTCAACAACTGGTCCAATCATTTTACACGGTCCACACCATTCTGCCCAAAAATCTACAAGAACTGGCTTATCAGAATTAATTAGTTCTGCAAAATTATTATCCGTAATTTCTACTGCGTTATTCGCCATTTTTTCCAATTTTAATTTTAATAAACTAAAAACAAGCAAAAGTACACATTAAGTTCCCACACAGATAAATGTCAGATTTTTAAGCATTTATATAGATTTAATGTTATAGTATGAAATAATTTTTCTTTTTTTACGTGAAAATTAAATTTAACCAGCAATCAAAAGATGAAAGAAGCATTATCAAAATTGGATAAGATGGTAGAAAAGGGAAAGATTATTGAAGCCTTTGATACTTACTTCAATGATAAGGTCACCACTTATGATGAGAGTGGAAACAAAACAACTTCTAAAGCAGAGAAAAGGTCTTTACTAGAAGGTTTCTTCAAGGAGTTCACACGTGCTGAGAGCATAAAGTTACACGATAGCTTTATAGATGGAGATACATCTTACTCTAAGTTCTCTTTTAACTTTAAGAACACTGCCGGAAAAGTATTTAAGTGGGAGGAGCTTATAATAAGGAAATGGGATAAAAATCTAGTAGTATCTGAATTTTATTCAAACCAAGATTTTGATACTGTAAAGAAAGCTCTCAAGAAAAAAACAGAGATTAAAAAGGAATCCGGTAAGAAAAAGGAGGTTGCTACTACTGGTAAAGTTGAGGTAGAAAAGGTGGAGGTTAAAGCTGCAGTTAAAGAAGCTACTGCAAAGGCGAGATCTACCAAAGCTATTACTCCAGCAGCAAAAAATACACCTGTTAAAGCCGCCACTCCTAAAGTTACTGAAGTAAAAACTGTAACCAAGAAAGCACCAGTTGTAAAGGCTGCTGCTAAAACCACTACTACATTTGCCAAAAAAGTAACAAAACCTGTTACACCAAAAGCTGGTAAGTAAAAAAAGTATATAAAAAAGGCCGTGATGTAAATCACGGCCTTTTTTTATTGATTCTTAGTCCTTATTTTCCAACGTTATCTGGATTCAATAAGTCATAGAACTGGTCTAACTTAGGCATAAGAATTATACGTGTCCTTCTGTTTGTAGAACGTCCCTCTGGAGTGCTATTAGAAGTTAGAGCATTATACTCTCCTCTACCAGCCGCAATAATTTTATTAGGATCTACACCAAACGTAGACTGTAGAGCTCTTACAACAGAAGTTGACCTCTTAACGCTAAGATCCCAGTTATCTTCAACACAAGCAGTATTAATACTAACATTGTCTGTGTAGCCTTCTACCATAACATCAAGATCTGGACGAGACTTAATGATAGCAGCAACTTTCTCTAACACAGAATGTGCTCTTGGTGAAATTTTGGAGCTACCAGAAGTAAACAACATTTTGTCAGAAAGGTTAACCATAACAACTGTTTTGTCTACCTTCACGTCAACATCTGTGTCATCTAAACCTTCTTTCAAGGCAGACTTCAAGTTTACTGCCAAAGCAAGGTTCATAGAATCTGCTTTAGACTTTGCTGACTGCAATAAGTTAATGTACTTATCCTTCTTCTCTAACTGAGCAAGAGTCTTATTAATGTTCTCGTTAGCAGATTTGTTAAGTACAGTTAAACCGCTTACATTTTCAATCTGCGAGTCACGCACTTTCTTTAAATCTTCTATCTGTGACCTAAGATCAGATATCTGATTGTCTTTTTGTGTAGAATTAGAGGCCGTTCTATCTCTTTCTTGCTCACAAGCTACAAGCTTGTTCTTGAAATCGTTAACCAATTCTCCTCTTCTGTCCAACTCTGCTTTTGTTGTAGCGAGTTCAGATTGTACTCCAGCAAGTTTCTTCTTCGAAACACACGAAGAAAATGCTACTGCTATTGCTAGGGCGTAAATAGATGATTTTGTAATTCCCATTTTATTTAAATTGTATTTTTTATAAGGTAACGCAAATATGCAAAGATAAGTCATGAACTCATAACCTTTGTCCCAAATTGTTGGTAAATAAATATTTTTTACGAATTTCTTAAGTTTTTAGCCTGTCATAGGCCAAGTTTTTACTTACCTCAACCTAATTGTGCAGCGAGGAAGGCAATACCTTCGTTAAAGGTCTTGGGGTTATACCCTAAAACTTGTTCTGCTTTATCCAAAATGAAACCTGTTTTCGCCGGTCTCTTGGCTGTCTGTTTAAATGTACTTCCATCCACCTCCTTTATTAGAGATTTGTCCAATCCAAAATACTCGGCAGTCATGACGGCCATTTGGTAAGGATTTAATAAATCTTTACCAGAAATATTAAATATTCCTTCAGCTTTTTGCCTTGCTATCAATATGCAGCCATCTGCCAAGTCTTCGGCTAGGGTAGGAGTACGCCATTGATCATTTACTACATTAATAGATTTACTACTCTCCAGCGAGCCTTTAACCCACAATATAATATTAGAGCGGCTCATGTCATGAGCAATACCATAAACCAAGATAGTTCTGGCTATAGCCCATTTCACTTTGCTACTACTTACCAATTTCTCAGCAGCAAGTTTACTCCATCCGTAGAAACTTACAGGATTGGCCTCTGCATCTTCCTTATATGGTCCATCTGCACCATCAAAGATAAAATCTGTAGAAACATGTAAAAAGAAAGTATTATGCTTAGCAGAAGCCTCCAATAGATATTCTACAGCTAATACATTAAGTTTCCAGCAGTCTTCTTTCTCCGTTTCGCATTGGTCTACATTGGTCATAGCCGCAGTATGGATAACCACATCGGGCACAAAGCTATCGAATACCTCTAAGACACTGTCCCTGTTAGTAACATCTAATGATGCATACGAATAAGAACCGTCTTCAGGTAAACGGTTATCACCTCTTGCTGTTGCTAACAGTTCTACTCCTTCTTTGCCTGAAAGTTTACCAACCAATTTTTGACCTAAAAGACCATTAGAACCTGTTACGAGAACCCTCATAAATTTTATTTTAGTTAAAGCTATAATTAAACATTTTAGTTATTTTCTTCTTCTTAACCTTTTTTACAGCTATTTTCATTTTCACATCTTCCACAGGCCGATCACTACCATCCTTTTTAACTCCAGCTATCAGATCTATCAAACTTTGATCTCCAACTACCTCTCCAAAAACTGTATAATTTTTATCTAAGTGTGGCGTACCGCCAATGGTCTTGTAAACTTCCCGCTGCTCCGCTGGGTAAGTATAACTGATACGTTTCTCTACTGCGTCTAAATCGGAATCAGTAAACTTCTTACCTTTTACGATATAGAATTGGCATGCACTTGACTTCTTTTCTGGATTTCCGTCCCTAGCGGCTGCCAAAACACCCTTCTTGTGAAAACGTGTTGCATTATACTCAAATGGAATTTTCTCTAAATCTCCA
>CAZBAV010000039.1:12060-41774 GCA_964489955.1 uncultured Lacihabitans sp.
TCCACCACCACTTCCTAACTTTTCTCCTTCTTTAGCAGTGCGGGAATTTGGGTCTCCACCTTGTATCATAAAGTCTTGTATGACCCTATGAAACAGCAAATCATCATAGAACTTACTTTTTACCAACTTAATAAAGTTGGCCTTGTGCAATGGCGTTTCATCATACAAAACCATGTTCAGTTTACCTTTATCTGTGGTTAAAGTCACCAAATAATCTTTCTTCTGAGCATTGGAAGAACCAAATGACACTATTAGAGCTATAACTAATAAACTTTTTTTCATCTTCTTTTATCTTTACTTGAAATACGTAAACAGGCTCCATTTTAACTCAAGGCTGTTTTCAACACCAAATCTGTCCTAGATCACTTGCTATTTTTAATTTCATCCAAAATTCTTCTTCCGCCAAGACCAAGAACTTCTTCTGCAGCATCTTTGCCCAATTTTAAGGAATCTCCACCTTCTTTTTCAACCAAAATTTGCTCCCCTCCGTCCAAAGATATTATACCAGCTTTTAGTGAAACTTGTTGGTCACGCTTCACCGCATACCCAAAAACAGGAATAGAGCAACCACCTTTCATGGTGGATAAAAAAGCCCTTTCTGCAATAAGGCATTGCTCAGTTTCCAAATCATTGCAAGCTTGACGTACCATATCACGAACCTCCTTCTGTAAGTTCTTTGATGCCTCTATAGCAATAGTTCCTTGTCCAACTGGCGGTATAAGCTCATCTGTAGGAAATTCATGAGCTAATAATTCCTTATATTCCATTCTGCTAACACCTGCATACGCCAAGTGCAGTGCATCACACAAACCATCCCGCATTTTTTGAATACGAGTTTGTAAATTACCTCTCACATTAACCGTCTTTATATGTGGGTAGTAGCGTTTCAAAAATGCAACCCGCCTAACAGAGGATGTTCCTAAAACAAGTGGTAGAGATAAATCTACTGGCTTATCAGAAACCAGAACATCATTGGGCTTTTCCCGTTCCGTAAATGCTATAATTTCTAAACTGTCATCAAGCTCAGACTGCACATCTTTGGCAGAATGCACTGCTATCTCTATTTCACCATTCAGTAGCTTCTCTTCCAATTCTTCAGTAAAAACACCTTTACTACCAATCTTAGATAGCGTAACATCGAGAATCTTATCACCCTTTGTTTCTAAAGCCACAATCTCTGTTTCTGCACCTGCTTGTTGTAACCTTTCTTGTACATAATATGCTTGCCAAAGTGCCAATTTACTAGCTCTGGTCCCAATCCGTATTCTCATTTTTAAAACAATGTAATAAGTGTTATGCCCATAAAGCCGCTAAATATACCCCACAATGCACCAATAGCAACTTGCTTGAAGTTATGAGCCCCCAAAAATAGGCGGGAAGAACCTACTATTCCAAGTAAAACCATAGAACAATAAACAGTATTGGTCACCATTGGGTCTCCTGTTCGCGTAGCAAGTCCCATAAAAATCCCTACAGCTCCACCCAAGGCAGCCGTATGCAAACTAACTTTATCACCAATAGAAAGGAGAAACAGACCAAAAACATTTAGGGCACAAACACCAATAATTACAGAAGTAGGAAAATAGCCACCACCGTATGAATAAAGAAAATAAGCCAAAGCAAAATAAATACCCGAAATCAAAAATAAAATCCGAGGTCTCTGGGATCTTACGGTTAGCTTTATATCAGACACAAAACCCATACGAAAAACCAAATACACAAACATACTTGGAATAAGTGCGGTATAAAAAAAGACCAAAGCCACTAGCATCAAAAAGAGCTTTGGTGTAAAAAACAGATAGAAAAACGGTAGAGGGGCGACCTTGTTTAACACCAATATTATGTACGTAGGCATAAAAACAGGGTGTAGAACATAAGACAAAACCTTTGCTACTTTCTCAAACATAAACTAACGTTATTGATAATTGATTACCATCTTTCCCAAGGGAATTTCTTTCTGGCCTTTTTCTTGGCTCCTTTCGGTGCAAACTCGGGATTCTCTAATTTCTCACCCTTATTTTTACCATCCCATGGAAAATGAACTTTAGGCATAACCCAATATCTACTACGGAAAGTTCCTGTTACTAAGTCGCTGTGGCGGTGCTCTCTTGTAAACATACAACCGTCTACAGGACATTTAGGAGCCCAACAGGAGCTTAGACTCACAAGCAAAAGTATAATTAATAAATATCTCATATTGGTACTACAACTCTTACTCCAAACGTC
The DNA here is from genome assembly GCA_964489955.1 of uncultured Lacihabitans sp. Taxonomy (GTDB): domain Bacteria; phylum Bacteroidota; class Bacteroidia; order Cytophagales; family Spirosomataceae; genus Leadbetterella. The sequence continues at coordinate 14,287 of CAZBAV010000039.1, forward strand.
TTGCTAAAGAAAGTCCTATTAGCTTTTGGGGATTCATATATTTTATTCGAAACAAAATTTAACCTTACAGGCATAAAAGAATAATCGTCAATCACGTGATTATCGGCAGTCATTTTTGAAAAGCCCATGCCCAAACCTCCATAAACATCAAGAAACAAATGCTTATGCAAATGGATATGTCTTCCCAGCTTTAAATGTACTACATGTGTCTTTTCTACTGTATTTATCCCTTCCACTCTATGTAGCTCCATGTCTGGACTCGAAACAACTGGAATCGGGCTCATACCTTGCAATGTCCTTTCGTAGGTACCATTTACATACTCTATAGCATAATATCGACCAAACGGCTTACGATCTAAAGCGTAAAATGGGTACAAATCTGAAAAATATGCCCTTATTTCACCTCTTAACTCTCTATTTTTGTTACTTGCCTGCAAATTTTTAACATCCTTGTTAAAATTACCTTTGCCTTTACCTGATCCATAATCGAATGCAAAACTGACTGGTCCAAATGGTGGAGCCACTTCTACACCATACTGTAAGGTATTATTATAACCAAATAGCTGGCTTGGATTAATCCTTAACAGTAAAATAGGTACATGTGTAAACTGTACCGGCTTCCTGAAATCTAAAGCTTCCGGTGATAAAGAAGACTTCTGAGCAGAAGCAATCATCGGAAATATTAACAAAACAACAATTTTCCTTAAACACATACTGAAAATAAATACTTTTTTAACAAGGAATTATTCTTAAACTACACCCATTCGAGATTAATCACAGTTTACATGCCCTTTGATACAAATTAGGGATATTGAATGAACTCATACACCAGACGTATTTTTCTTGCTTAGGAGTTCATCCAAAGTAGAATCAAAAAATCAAGATTAGCTACTAATTTTTTGCATCTAAAGTCCAACAACCTTTTTAAAACGAAATAACTAACGAAACGTGTAAACCAAACCTACAAAATATAATACAAAAATAAAGCCTGTCATACTAGACAGGCTAACAAAAAACCTAGAAAACTATATATTAACGCTGTTGTGCGTACATATTATAATACTTAAGAGCAGTTGGTATTTGCTTTTCTAAATCTGCAATACGTGTCTCATCCGCAGGGTGGGTAGATAGCAACTGTGGCGGCTTTTGCGAGTTTTTTCCTGCCTCTGCCATCCTTTTCCAAAAATCAACGGCCTCTGCTGGTTGGTAACCAGCCATTGCCATAAAAATTAGACCTATTTTATCAGCTTCACTTTCTTGTCTACGGGTATTGGGTAACACATAACCCACGTTAGAGCCTATTCCCAAGACTTGTCCAGCTAAATTCATGATTCCTTCATCCTTGGTAGCAATCCCTGCAGCCAAGGCACCCACTTGGGTAATCCCTTGAGCCATCATTCCATTACTCATCCTTTCTCTCCCGTGCTCTGCAATAGCATGTGCAACTTCATGTCCCATAACTACAGCTATCCCAGCCTCTGTTTTACAAATTGGTAATATTCCAGTATAAAAACAAACTTTCCCTCCTGGCATACACCAAGCATTTATCTGGTCGCTTTTTACTGTCCTAAACTCCCATTGATATCCATTGAGCAAGTGACCCAATTTATTTTGTATCAAATAATCCTCGGCGGCTTTCTTTATCTTTTCTCCAACACGGCTTACCATTTGAGCCTGTGGATCAGAAGCAGGAAGCACTTTTGATGTATCTAAAAACCCCTTATACTCAGTGTAGCTCAGTGTCATCATCTCACCACTACTTACCAAACCTACAAACTGTTGGCGATTTGTAAGAGGCACTCTTTGGCAAGACCAAACAAACAGTCCCACGAAAAACACTGCCGCTAAGATTCTATTTAATTTATTCATTTTTGAAAAGAGAGTTTGATATTTGTCGCTAAATTAATGCATTAGACGTAAATTTGTAAAAAAAGTACATTCTAGCCGATGAAAATTTTAGCCGTAGGTAGAAATTACCTAGAACATATCAAAGAATTAAGTAATGAAACTCCAGAGGATCCTGTAATCTTTACTAAGCCTGAAACAGCTCTATTAAAGGATAATGAACCATTTTATTATCCAGGATTTTCAAAAGATATACATTATGAAGTGGAGTTACTCATAAAAATATCCAAAACAGGAAAAAACATCGAAGAGAAGTTCGCACATAAATACTATCAGGAAATTGGCTTAGGTATAGACTTTACAGCTCGTGATATCCAAACGAAGTTAAAAACGAAAGGCTTACCGTGGGATATTGCAAAAGGTTTCAATAACTCTGCTGTGGTTTCGGAATTTCTACCGAAAGATAATTACGATTTATCTAAGCTTGACTTTTCTTTGGAGGTAAACGGAGAAACGCGTCAAAGGGGGAATACTTCTTATATGATATATAGCATAGATTTTCTTGTTTCTTACGTATCCCAATTTTTTACTTTAAAAACAGGTGACATATTGTTTACGGGAACGCCGGCTGGTGTTGGTCCTGTGAACATATCAGACCGCCTAACAGGGAAAATAGAAAACCAAACAATGTTTGATTTTGAAATTAAATAAATGAGAAACCTAGTAGTTATTATATTTATCTTATTCTTTAAGTTTTCTGGTTTTGGCCAAAACAATATCCCCCAAGATTACTTTGTTCTACCAATTAACCCTGGCCAAATCACTTCACTTTCCGGCTGTTTTGGGGATCTTAGGATAAATCATTTCCACGCAGGACTAGACATAAGAACTGGGGGAGTGGAAGGCAAAAGGGTAGTAGCAGCGGCAGATGGTTATGTTTCTCGAATAAAAATACAAAATGGGGGATACGGGAATGCTCTATATATTACCCACCCTAATGGCTACACCACCGTTTATGCCCATTTACGTGACTATAACGATGAACTACAGCAGTATATAACAGATAAACAATACAACAAGAAAACCTGGGAAATAGACGAAACGCTAGAACCAAATAAGTTTAAGTATAAACAAGGTGAGCTTGTTGCATTTTCTGGCAATACAGGCGGTTCTGGCGGGCCACATTTACATTTCGAAATTAGAGATGCAAAAGAGAATGCCGTAGACCCTGCATTATTTGGTTTTGGAGAAATAAGGGATAACGTTCCGCCGGTTATCGAACTTGTCACGTTAAAATGTATGTCGGAAAATGCCCTAATTAATGGTAAATTCGGAACTTTTGATTTTAAACCTGTAAAAAAAGGTAATGCCTATGTACTTCCTAATATAAAAGCAAAAGGTACCATTGGTGTAGAGATTTTAACCTATGATAAAGCTCAAAATAGTCCCTTTAGACTAGGTGTACAGCGGATAGAATTGTTAATGAATGGAAAGCAACAATATAGTTTCAAAATAGACAAAATGCCATTCCACAATAAACTAGACATGAATGTACATGTAAACTACGGGAGAATGATTAAGAACAACCTGAAAATACATAAGTGCTATGTTGATGAAGCGAACAGTCTTAGTTTATATGAATCAAATGACCTTTGGGGCAAACTTAACATAGAAAACAGCCAAAACAATATAGAACTTATTGTACAAGATACCTATAAGAACACGTCAGCTCTTAAGTTCATAATAACCAAAGATCAGGCAAACACAACCAGTGAAACAACAAGTAGAACTAGTACCGAAGTTTTAGACGGATATTTAAAAGTAAATGCTCTGCCTACAGCAAAAGAACTGCGAGTATCTACTAGTTCCAGAGAGTTTTCTCCGCAATGGTTGCCTTCTGCATTAGGTACCAAAACCGCTATTATAGATATGGACTATGACTTTCCAACCTCAATAAAACTAGATGGGAACGACATATCTTTACCTGTAAATGTGGCTGTTACTCTAGAACAGCCAAATATTGATATTCAGAATCTAAAGGCTAACTTTCATGGAACTCTTTACGATAACGCATTTATAAACGTAGACGTAAGTGATGACGCCTTAGTTTTACACCAAGACGTTATTCCACTTAAAAGCCATGCAGAAATTCAATGGACAAAAAATGCCCGTATTAACTACCCGGAAAAACAGAAGGTGTATTTAGAAGGCAGCAAAAGGAAGTTTATTGGAGGAGAATGGACAGGGCAAACTATTAAGTTTAAAACGCGGGAATTTGGTACCTATGTAACCCTCTTTGATTTTGAACCTCCTACCATTACAGCACGTACTCTAAACCAAGACAATTTACGTTTTACAATTTCTGACAAAATAAGCGGAATTAAGAGTATAGAATGTTTTGTAGATGGCCAATGGGTACTAATGGACTATGAGTACAAAACAGGTGCTATTTGGGCAAGAAAACAAGACAAATCTAAGCCTTTTCAGGGGAACTTGGTACTCAAAGTAACAGATAATTGTAACAATACGCAGTCATACGAAACTACAATACCATGATTTTAAAAATAGGCGATAAAGCCCCAGATTTCGAAAGTATAAATCAAGACGGTAAAACAATTAAGCTGAGTGATTATACCGGAAAAAAATTGATAATTTACTTCTATCCAAAAGATAATACACCTACCTGCACCGTAGAAGCTTGTAATCTTCGTGATAATTACGCACGTTTCCAAAAGGAAGGTTACGAAATTTTGGGAGTTAGTACAGATTCTGAGAAATCACATAAGAACTTTATTGCTAAGCACAGTTTACCATTTGATTTACTAGCAGATAAAGACCAAAAAGTAGTAAACCTATATGGCGTTTGGGGTGAAAAATTCACTTTCGGGAAGCATTACATGGGCTTAAAGAGAACCACATTTGTCATAGACGCCCAAGGTATTATTACCAACATTATTGAAGATGTGAAGTCAAAGGAGCATACCGAGCAAATATTGGGGTAAAATTGACTTTGATTCAGATTAAAACGAATCAAAAGTGTACAGAAGAAATAAAAAAATCAGCGTACCGAAATACGCTGATTTTTTAGTTTATGTCTACATAAAGCTTATTTATTGTGGCCCCAGCACATTCCGGATTTAAAACGGAACATCCGATTGCAATCCTATTCATTAAGCGTAAACACTATTGGCAGGGTAAAATGCGTCCTAACAGTTCTGCCATTTTGAACTCCTGGATTCCACTTAGGCATTCCGTTAATTGCATCTAAAGCCGCTTCATCCGTTCCAAATCCTAACCCTTTCAAAACCTTAGCTGAAGAAATACTACCGTCTTTTTCAACTACAAACTGAACAGTTACTCTTCCTTGTATATTCGCTCTGGATGCTGCAGCGGGATAAACTACTACCTTATTCAAATATTGATTACGTGCAGCATCTCCTCCAGGAAAAGTTGGTTGATTCTCTACAGCTGTAAAAAGTTCATCTTCTAACGGAGCCACTATTTCTGCGTGACTACTTGCAATTACTTTTATTTCTTTGACTATGGCTCTCTTTTCTGTCTCAACTGGAGGTGCAGGAGGCGGAAAACTAAAATCTATTTCATCTACTTTCACTGTATGAACAACACCTCCATTTTCATACTCAGATAAATCTATACCAACTACCTTACTAGCTAATTTAATCGGAACCTCTACTTTGGTACTTTCTACAAATTTCTCTATCTGGCTGATATTATCACTTTTGGCTATACTTGCAGAGGCTACAACCATCATTGCTAAAAAAATTGGAGCTATCAAGCCATATTTAAGAAGAGCTCTGTTATCTGAACGCTCCTTTAAAAGCATCATTATTCGGGACTTTAAAGTAGAAGGCGAGAAGAAAGTGTTTACCATAATTAATTCTGGCTTGACACCGAATTTCTTACCCACCAGCAGAGCTGCATACTCTGCCTTAGAAACCAAATCTTTACTAGCATACTCATCTGCTTGGTATTCATGGAGTAGCTTAATGTCATTCTTTAGTAAATATACTACAGGATTAAACCAGCAAAGCACAGCAACTACTTCAAAGAGTAAAACATCAAATGAGTGGCATTGGACAGCATGCAGTTTCTCATGATCTAAAACCTCCTTATATTCCTGTAAACCTTTACCTACTTTTGTCTTACCAAAAAAAGAATACGCATGTAGATGGCTACTGTCCTCATTATTAATAAATTTAACAGTTTTATAGACCTTCAGACCAAAATATATAGAGAAGGCAGTTACCCCAATCACATAGAACCCTAAAAGAATCTTTCCAAGTGTAAAAAAAGGCGTACCAGATAGTGCAACTACAGGAGCTTCTAAGATATCTAAATTATATGCTGCAAAAACCTCCGAAACCTCTTGCGTAACAAACCATGATTGTACCCAATCTGTATAGAAAAACGGAATCAAAAAAGATACTATGGCACTTATAACCAAGTAAAACCTATTTGCTTGGTAAAAGGTCTCTTTGCTTAGGAATAACCTGTAAAAAGCAAAAAATACAACCAAATAAAGATTAACCTGAATTAAGTAGTGCATAACTTTACTTACTTTTAAAATCTTCTATTAATTTCAACAACTCATCAGCCTCTTTCAAGTCAACCTTCTGCTCGTTCACAAAAAATGACAGCATTGCCCCTACAGAATTATCAAAATAGCCATTCATTAATTTACCTGTCACAAACTTTCTGTAATCTTCTTTAGAAACCGCAGGAAAGTACTGGTGTGTTTTCCCAAAAGCATTGTGAGCCACAAAGCCCTTCTGCTGTAAAATCCTTATAATTGTAGATACCGTATTATAAGCGGGTTTGGGTTCTGGAAGCACTTCTATTACATCTTTTACAAAGGCTTTACCCTTATCCCACAATACTTGCATAATTTCTTCTTCAGCCCTTGTTAGTTCTCTTAGCGTATTTTCCATATTTATGAAGATTGATTTTTTTTATTCAAAATTAAAACTATTTCTATAGTTTCCAAATTATATCTGTAGTTTTTTTCCAGAATTAGCCTAAATAGTAACCTAAAATGAATAGATTTGCACAAAAACTAAACTTATTATAAATGCAAGTAAAAGAACTCGAAGGCATAGCCACCCAGATACGTAGGGATATCGTGAGAATGGTACACGGCTGTAAATCTGGGCATCCAGGTGGGTCACTAGGTTGTACAGACATCATAACTGCTCTTTATTTCCAGCAAATGAAGATTTCTAATAGAAAAGGTAAAGGTGGCTTTATAAGTTTTAAAATGAGTGGGGAAGGAGAAGATCTTTTTTTCTTATCTAATGGTCATATCTCGCCTGTATTTTACTCTGTATTAGCAAGAAAAGGATATTTTGGAATAGAAGAACTATCCACGTTTAGGAAAATTAATAGCCGTCTCCAAGGGCATCCTACCACACATGAACACCTTCCTGGTATTAGGGTGGCATCTGGTTCATTAGGTCAAGGACTTTCGGTAGGTATTGGAGCTGCTTTAGCTAAAAAAATGGATGGTGATGATAAAACTGTTTATGTTCTAATGGGTGATGGTGAGCAACAGGAAGGCCAAATATGGGAAGGAGCACAGTTTGCTCCGCACCACAAAGTAGATAACCTAGTAGGTATTATAGACCTAAATTTTCAGCAGATTGACGGACCTACCGAAAAGGTTATGGCCAACAGGGATTTAAAAGCAAAATATAAAGCTTTTGGTTGGAATGTAATGGAGATTAAAGAAGGTAATAATATGGAAGCCTGTGTGGCGGGTTTACGCAAAGCTAAAAGACTTACGGGCAAAGGACAACCTGTATTAATTCTTTTACACACGGAAATGGGTGCAGGAGTAGACTTTATGATGGGTAGCCACAAATGGCATGGTGTAGCACCTAACGACGCCCAATTAGCAGATGCATTGGCACAACTACCAGAAACCCTAGGAGATTATTGATACTTTACCATTGAACAATCTAATGAAAAAATATACATATACAGAATCAAAAGATACTAGATCAGGATTTGGCGATGCCATGACAGAACTAGGACAGTCGCATCCAAACGTAGTTGCACTTTGTGCAGACCTTATCGGCTCTTTGAAATTAAATGATTTTATAAAAAACCACCCAGAGCGTTTTATTCAAACTGGTATTGCCGAAGCCAATATGATTGGTATAGCAAGTGGTTTAAGCATAGGAGGCAAAGTTCCCTATGCCACTACATTTGCTAATTTTGGTTCTGGTAGAGTTTATGATCAGATACGCCAATCTGTGGCTTATTCAGACAAAAACGTAAAGATAGCGGTATCCCATGCTGGTTTAACATTAGGAGAAGACGGAGCTACACACCAAATTCTGGAAGATTTAGCAATGATGCGTGCAATGCCAAATATGGTAGTTATAAATCCATGTGATTACAACCAAACCAAAGCGGCCACAAAAGCTATTGCAGATTATGAAGGTCCAGTTTATCTAAGGTTTGGACGCCCAGTTGTGCCGATTTTTACTCCAGCTGACCAAAAATTTGAAATTGGTAAAGCTTGGATCGTAAATGAAGGAACAGATGTGACAATAATAGCTACCGGTCATCTGGTATGGGAAGCCATACAAGCAGGAGAAAAGCTAGCAGAAAAAGGAATTTCAGCAGATATTATTAATATACACACTATAAAGCCCCTGGATACTGCAGCTATTTTAAAATCTGTTAAAAAGACCAAATGCGTGGTAACCTGTGAAGAACATCAAGCAAATGGTGGTTTAGGAGATGCAGTAGCACAATTTCTATCACAAAACTTCCTTGTTCCACAGGAATACATAGCTGTAAAAGACTCATTTGGTGAATCTGGAACACCAGAGCAACTAATGGAGAAATATGGCTTGAAAGCATCAAATATTGTAGAATCTGCAGAAAAAGTTATCTCTAGAAAATAATATCTGAGGATGAAAGACGAGGAAATCATCAAACTTCTTGAAAAACCAGAAACTTCTGAGCAGGCTTTCAGGGCTATCCTGAAAGCCTACAAAGAAAAGATTTACTATCATGTAAGGAAGATTGTGATTGATCATGACGATGCCGATGATGTTACCCAAGAAACTTTCATTAAAATCTGGCGGAATCTAGATAAGTTCAGGGGAGACTCTAAGCTTTATACTTGGCTTTATAGAATAGCAACCAATGAGTCTCTTACATTTTTGCAAAAAAAGAGACGGGATATGTCAGTCTCAATTGACGACAACGAAATCTTTATTGCCCAATTAGAGTCTCCTAAAAGTGATTCTTATCTGGATGGTGATGAAATACAGATAAAGCTTCAAAAAGCTTTGCTAGAACTTACTGATAAACAAAGGATAGTGTTTAATCTTAAGTATTTCGAAAACCTGAAGTACGAAGAAATTGCTGAAATTACGGAGACCAGTGTTGGAGGTCTCAAAGCCACTTATCATTTTGCTGTAAAGAAAATAGAGGATTTTTTAGGCCGGGAGTAAACCTTTTGTTTATTTATAAGTCAAACCTCCGTAATAAATGTGATTATGGATTTAGAAAAAGACAAAATACAGACACCTTTTACAGTTCCCTCAAATTACTTTGATGGGCTAGAAGGTAGAGTATTGGCTCTTCAAAAGATTTCTGAATTACATACTCCTTCTGTAGCAGATGGTTATTTCGATGATTTAGAGGATAGTGTTTTATCTCAGGTTCTTATCTCTAAAACTTTTGGTACTGAACAACCGGCAAAAAAATCTAACGCATATTTTAATAGTTTAGAAGAAAACATTCTTTCGGCAATTAAATTAGAAGGGATTTCACAACCGAAAGTTGCTGATGACTACTTTAATACCTTAGAAGACCAAATACTTTCTCAAGTAAAACTAGATGCATTTAAAAATCAAAGTGTTCCGGAAGACTACTTTGACGTTCTTGAAAAAGAGATTTTAGCTAAGACTTTACAGAAACCAGTATTTACTGTAAGGAGGAACTTTAAGATTTTTAGAAACGCGGCTGCTGTTTTATTTATTTCTATTGCAGGCTTGTGGGCAGGTACTAAGTATACTAGTGCCGAAAAGGATGAGCTGGCAGATATCAGTAGAGAGGCTGTGGTGGCATATTTGGCCGAGCAACCACTAATGACTGAAGACTTAACATTTATTATACAAGATAACGACAAACTTCTTACTAGTGACATATCGGATAGTGAAATAGAAGACTATCTGCTTAGTGCGGGCATTTAAAACTGCCTTTTTGTGGGAAAGTTAGATTAGAAAAAAAATGAAAGCTGTTTATTTACTTTTATTTACAATTTTGATTTATATCCCTTCCTTTGGACAAGACGAAAGCCAGCAAAGCCAGAGGAATAGGTTACAGCAAATAAAAATTGCTAAACTTACGGGAGACATGAATCTTAGTAAAGGACAAGCACAAAAGTTTTGGCCCATTTACAACTCCTTTGATTCCAAAAGAACCGAAATCAGGAGAGAAATAAGGCATTTATCTAAAAGCATCTCGGAAGACGACGATCTTTACAAAAAGCAAGAAAAGATACTCGGTCTTAAACAGAAGGAGATTGACCTCACCAGAAGTTACAAAAACGAATTCCTTAAAGTAGTTTCCGAACAACAATATGGAGCCATGCTGGCTTCAGAGGAGCGTTTCAACCAGCAGCTGCTAGATAGGCTTAAGAGAAGTAATCCCTAAAAGTTGTGGATTTTATTGAACATAAAAAACAAGCTGCCAGATTCGCAAAACAATTTCTTGACCTGACACCTAGCAACTTTGTTCTACGCTATAATCAAAAATACAGCAAAGAGTTACTAAAAGAAATAGCTATCCATATCAAATTTCTACAAGAAATTTACAAAAAATGTGATATTTGGAGAAAAAGCGAAAATTTAATAACCTTAGATAGTATTAACTTAGAGCAAAGTTCTTCTCAAACTACCGCAGAATATAAAGCAAAAATAGTAGGGGGGGACCTAGGTTTGGATCTTACAGGTGGTTTAGGAATAGACACTTATTTTTTTGCACAAAGGTTTACTTCTTTTACCCATAATGAACCCAATCCTGCATTGTCTAGCATTGTGCAGCATAATTTTAATTCTTTAGGTGTAAATAATGTAGTCTTTACACAAAGAACTGCGGAGAATTTTAATATAGACAAAGATTTCGATTTTATCTATTTAGATCCATCAAGACGCGATACCGCAAAAAATAAAGTTTTCCTCATTGCTGAGTGTAGTCCAAATCTAGTAGAGATACAGGATAACCTGCTTTCAAAGTCCAAAACTGTAATGGTGAAATACTCGCCTATGTTGGATATAAAAGCCGCACTCGCTGTCTTAAATGGAGTTAAGCTTATACTAATTCTTGCTGAAAAGAACGAGGTTAAAGAATTGGTTTTTGTAATGAGTCATGAAAGCATAAATACAGAACCAGAATTACTTTGTACAAACTTACAATCTGGTCAAACTGAGTTTTCATTCACTTTCTCAGAAGAGAAAAACACCATTTCAGAATACTCCCCACCACTTTCTTATCTTTATGAACCTAATGCTCCCATCCTAAAAGCTGGGGCTTTCGATACTATTGGAGTACGATATTCCTTAAAGAAAATAGCTCCTAATAGCCATCTGTATACCTCGTCTGAACTTTCAAACAGTTTCCCTGGTCGTGTTTTTGAAATTCTTAATGTGACAAATTTTGATGCTGCTAGTCTTAATAATGTAGTACCGCAAAAAAAAGCTAACATTTCCACTAGAAATTTCCCCCTAAAGCCCGAAGAAATAAAGAAGAAACTTAAATGGCAAGATGGTGGAGAGCTCTATGTTTTCTTTACAGAAGACCTGAAAAAGAAAAAGATAGCTATCATTTGCAAAAAAATATAATTTTGTACATATATATATTAAAATCAAACACCGAAATGAAAAGATTAATTTTAGGCCTCATTATACTGGCTACAATGTCAGTTCAAGCCCAAGTATATCATTCAGAAAATATACATGGCGGTACCAATAAGGTATCTTACTCTTATTTGTCTAATCAAGATGGTAAAGAACTTACAAAGGATTTGGAAACTTACCTTGGGCAGTTTGGTAAAGTAAATAAACCGGAAAAAAATACATATAGAATCCAGAACCTAAGTGGTAATAACATTTCGTCCAACTTGTCTTCTATAGACGTGGTTAACAAAAGTAAAAAAGGATTAGAGAAGCTGGAGTTCTTCTTCTTAGATAAGAGTTCAAATGCTATCACAGATGTTAATGCTGAAGCTTTTGTACAGAAATTTATAGATTACACTTCTGCCCAACTTGGTAAAAAGCTGCTTGCAGAAAACGTAAGCATTGCAGAGGAAGAATTAAAAGATGCTCAAAAAGCTGTTAGTAAAATTGAGAAAAGCATAGAAAGCAACCTAAAAGAACAACAGAAGCTAGGTAAGAAGTTAGATTCGTCCCCTGAACTGCTTGCTAAAGCTATGAGTGAAAAGGAGCAACTGGTAACTCAGATTTTTGCGGATAGCACTGCTACTCTTGACGACAAATCTAAGTCTAGCATCACAAAAGCTTCTGAGAAGAAAGATAAAGAAATATCCAAACTAAAGAAAGACGCTGATAAGGCAGAAGATAAGTTAGGAAAAAAAGAGGATGAGTTGGAAGATTTGAAAAAAGAACTTCAATCCGCAAAAGCAACTCTTAAAGCTCACGAAAAAATATTTGCTGACTCTAACTCTTTGAAATAATAAAAATAGGGTGACCCAAAAGGTCACCCATTTTTTATACATTAACTATTACTCTGTTAAAATCTTCTTGAAAAGCGGTCTAATTTGTGGTTTATAGCCGCATACTGCTTTTCAAATCGTTGTATTTCTTGAGGCCTTAACATTCCTTTTCTACTTTGCCTATTTAGTCGGGTACCAGTCTGTTGAAGTTCCTGACTTAAACCTCTATAAGTCTGTCTACTAATATTCCCTCTTCTAAAACTTGTTTCTACGCGGTCAAAAGTACGGTCATGCAAGCGGTTAAGGTATTGAATATTATTTGAACGCACCTCAACTCTCCGCACAGGCGGATGCGATCTTTCTACAACTCTAGCATTGTAGGCTGGTGCACAAGAAACTCCAAGCAAACCAACCAATATTGAGATTACAAACGGTTTCATAATTTTGTTTTTTTTAATGATTAATATGACTATTAGAATATTAATTACTACCTTGGGTTTAATTTCAGATATGTTAATGCACGTTAACATATTTTTTTAAGAGAGAAGCAACATTTTTTTGTTGTTTTGCGTTATGATATTATTAAGGTTAAGAAATTTAAGATTTTTATAGTGGTTTATTTTAGGGGTTAGATTAAAGCTCTCGGTTTTACTGGGAGCTTTTCTTTTTTACCAAGACTAAAAAAGTAGTACATTTACATAATGTAATTACTTATAATAATGACTAACATAGGAGAGCTTGTAGACCTTCTAAAGCTTCAAAAGCTAAGCGAAACCGTTTTTTTAGGCCAAAACTATCAATCGCCTTGGAATAGGGTATTTGGCGGGCAAGTTCTAGCCCAAGCTTTAAGTGCAGCCACCCAAACCGTTGGGGATGACCGCATTGTACATTCTTTGCATTCATATTTTCTCCTGGCTGGTGACATTAACATTCCTATAATTTATGAAGTGGAAAAAATAAGGGATGGAGGCAGTTTCAGCACCAGAAGGGTAGTGGCCAAGCAGAATGGTATTGCCATTTTTTTTCTTTCTGCTTCTTACCAAATAAAAAACCAAGGTGGTTATGAACACACGGTGCAAATGCCTGCGGTTCTAAGTCCTGAAGAAATAGAATCAGATGAACAAGTCATAGAAAAGTTTGCCAAATGGATTCCCAAAACTCTAGCAGATACTATTACACAAAGACCTTTTGATTTTAAGGTACTGGAGGGTTACGATTTAAACCAGGATATAGGAAAACCTGGGATTAAACACGTTTGGTTTAAACCGAAGCAGGAATTCAGCCAGAATTTAGCTTTAAATCAACAAATACTAACCTATGCATCGGATTATAATCTCCTTCTAACGGCTACCATTCCGCATACAAAGGGAATTTATCCTGTACATCTTTTCTTAGCTAGCCTAGATCATAGTGTGTGGTTTCACAGAGAGTTTAGTTTTGATGATTGGCTCTTATATGTTATAGATAGTCCTAGTGCATCTAATAGTCGTGGATTTGCAAAAGGTAACATTTTTACAAGAGACGGCCAACTTGTAGCAAGTGTGGCCCAAGAAGGGCTTATGCGGACTAACATTAAATAATGATTCTTTTTAAGTAAATAGTCCTATATTTGTTTTATATATTATTTCTTACCAGTCAAACCTATGCACCAGTTACCTAATTTGAAATTACCGCTTGTGGTAGCACCAATGTTTCTGATTTCTAATCCAAAACATGTAATAGAATGCTGCAAAGCTGGTATTGTAGGTACTTTTCCCGCCCTAAACCAAAGGACAACAGAGGGTTTTGAAGAATGGGTAGTAGAAATAAAGACTGAACTAGAAAAGTTTGAAGCTGAAACAGGTATAAAACCCGCACCATTTGGTGTGAACGTGATTGTACACCCGACCAATGAGCGTGTTTTCCCAGACATGCAGGTAATTGTAAAACATAAGATTCCTTTGGTTATCACTTCGCTTGGAGCGGTTTCTCAAGTGATAGATGCCGTGCACAGTTATGGAGGACTTGTTTACCACGATGTTATAAAGAAACGACATGCCGAAAAAGCGGCAGAGGCCGGGGTGGACGGTCTAATACTGGTTAGTGCTGGTGCAGGAGGTCACGCAGGAACACTCAATCCAATGGCTTTTGTGAGTGAAATAAAAACATTCTTCCAAAAAACTATACTATTATCTGGCTGTATATCTAAAGGTTCGGATATAGCAGCGTCACTAGCTATGGGTGCGGATTTAGCTTATTCTGGTACTGCATTTATTAATACCGATGAAGCTGTAACCCCTGTGGGCTATAAAGATATGATATTAGAGAGTGAAGCCAAAGATATAGTTTACACACCCGCTATTTCTGGAGTAAGTGCCAATTTTATGCTTAAAAGCCTAGAACAAAATGGTATTACTGAAGAAAAATGGCATCAAACAAAAAAAATAGATTTTGGAAGTGAACTAGATGCTAGTCATGCCGAAGCTAAAGCCTGGAAAACAGTATGGTCTGCCGGCCAAGGAGTAGGAGCTATACACGATGTTTTGCCAATAACCGGCTTAGTAAAGAGGATGAAAGATGAATTTAATGCCGCCGTTAATGTACTTAACGATGCTGCTGAAAAATACGCCACTAAAACCTAAGAAAATATGAATAACTGCTTAGAATGTGGGGGGAGGCTACTGGGCAGAATGGACAAAAAATTTTGCACTGACTCTTGCCGTAACACCTATAATAATAAACTAAAGGCTTTTACAAACAACACCATCCGTAACGTAAACAATGCCTTGAAAAAAAATAGACGAATACTGGAAGAAGTTTGTCCTGTAGAAAAATGTAAAACACTTAAGAAAACCCTACTCAGTAAAGGTTTTGATTTTAAGTTTTTTACGCACATAAGGACTACACAAAAAGGAAATACTTACTATTTCGTTTATGATTTGGGATATTTAGAGCTTGATAATGACTTCTTTTTGGTAGTAAAAGATAATAACTAATAGGGATTCAATCCTGTTAGAAAACAAGAAGAACCCCTATAGCCCCTTTAACCCAGAAACCGATTCCCTTAAACCGGAATCTGGATTTACAAGCTGATTTTATAAATTCCAGACAACTCAGACCTAAAGCTATTTTCTTGGACATTGAGATTTACTCCTACATAATAATTCCCATTGCCATCCGTATACATACGATCTATAAAGTAGCCAAATTCCATGTTGTTAACTTTTCCTTTTTTGTCTATCGTTATTTTAGCTTTTAAGTTTCTCTCCGTCCAATCTGTACTTAAACTGTAAAAGTCAAATCCATTTGCACCGATTCGTTGTATGGTATAAAACTTACCCATACCACCTCTAGAGATTTGATAATAGGCAGCCACAACCCCGGGAACCGCTTTAACCGCACCGGCTACACCATCTACTATATCATTATACCTATTACCCTCAAAAACATAGTAGTACATGGCCCTGAATGTGCTCTTGTCAATCCTTAACATAGTATTAGACCCACTAAAACGGGTACCTATTATATGGGATAAAGATGTCAAATCCGGAGAAAACTTTGTCAGTGACTGAAAGTTTATAATATTTCCATCATTATGGCGGGTATAAATATTTTCTTTATCATCAACATAGAATCCAAGATTGCTGCCACCGCCTGTTAGACCACCTAGACCTACCATTCCTATCTTTCTGTTTCCCATAGGAGTTACCGCACCACTTGTAGTCTGTACTTTAAAAACATTGGTTTGGGTACCGGTACTATTGTTGGTGGTACATAGAAGATACAAAAAGCTTCCATCATCTGACAAAGCCATACTAGTAGGGGTAAAGGGAGAGGCTGAATTTCCTAATAGAAAAGGTGAAGCCCCCTCTAATAAAACACTTTGACTCATATTGCCTAAGTTTACTTTTATTATCTTCTTTAGGTCACTCGAAAGAGCATATAAAGTATTTCTTATGTCATCTACAATAAAAACTTCACCCGTATTTAAAACCAAGGATGCTTTTGCAGAACCAGAAACCACAGTAAACAAATCTGTATAGCTTACCACACTAAAAGCTGGTCCAGAAATTGGAGCCCTATTTTTATGATTTACTGTTACAGTGCCAGTACTTACATTTTCGGGTACTTTAACTTTTAAAGAAGTGTTACTTCCAGAAATAATGTTTGCAAGGACTCCGTTAAATTTTACTTCCATATCTGTAGTAGAAGCCAAGAAGTGTTTGCCCGTTATAGTTATTTCATCACCGCCCTTACCAGAAAATGCCGAAAGAGATGTAATTTCTGGCTCATAGAAAAAAGTCTTTGTGGATGTAGTAGTTTTCTCGCCCGCTTTGACTGTAATGGTACCATGAGTGGCATCCGTTGGTGCCTGTATTACCATTTGTGACCCATTAACAGTCTTTACTTCTGCAGATATTCCGCCAAGACTTACTGAAATTGCCTTAGGATCTATCCCGAAACCAGAACCTTTGAGAACAATATCATTGCCTGCTTTACCATACTCTGGTGAAATTGACTCTATAGATAAACTGGGGTTTTCTTCATCTTTTGTAACTTCGCTTTCTTTACACGCAACTAAAAGAGAAAAGAGAAAAAAAATGTAAATAATTTGTTTCATAGTACCACTAATATTTTGCCTTGAACTTTCCTTCTGTAACTGTAATTTGGTCTTGCTGCGTATTTTTTGCCGTGAAAGAAAAGGTACCTTCAACTGTCTTGCCATCATCTTTGGTTATCTTACATGTACCATTTCCTAAGCCAACCTGTGTAATGTAGGTATCTGTTGAAGCCAAACCCTTAGTCCAACGCCCAGTACCTTTATGAACTGAAGTAGCTGGCCCTCCTAATGCATATTCACCTACACCCTTATAGTCTGTTAGTGCTATACTTAGTTGTTTTGCGGTAGAATTACTTCCCGTAAGTTGAAAAATACCGGAAACGTTTACCGCCTGTACAGCTAATTCAGCCTCGAACTTGTCTCCATTAATTTTTGCAGAAAGTTCTCCTGATGAAATAAGAGGAGAGAGGGGATTCTTGTCGCCACAAGAAACCAAAACAATTGTAAATAAGAATGTAAGAAAAATAATAAATGTCTTCATGATAATATTTTTTATGAGTGCAAAATTTCCCTTTTTGCGGTAGCATTACAATACGCAATACTTCGTATTTTGCACAAGACATTTATACCCAAAACCTAATGAGAAAAGTCATACTCTTAATTCTAATTTTTAGTTTGGATTGCTATAGCCAAGTACACATATCAGGTGCACAACTAGAAGCGGACATATTAAGTGTAAAGGATTTTAAACGAAGTGTAGAAATATGCGATAGCCTTTTGACTAACTCATCACTTACTAAACTAGAAAAAGGTGCTATCTATCGTATAAAAGGTAAGGCCAACTACTTTCAAGGATATTATGAAGAGGCCGGAAAGCTTTATATTAAATCAATATCCTTCCTGCCAGACCTAAGTCCAGAATTGGGGCTTACATTAATAGAACAGGCTAAATTATACCGTAAACTAAAAATGTTTCCGGAAGCCATTAACACGTACACCAAAGCAGAGAATATTTTCAGCTTTCTAAAGGATGAGAATAACCTTGGAACAGTGTGGAACGAATGGGGAGGAGTATATGAATTTATGGGAGACTATAATACGGCGATACAGTATTACTCTAAATCCTTAAAAGTAAAGGAAAAACTAAAAGACACAATTGGAATTGCTTATGCAAATAGCTTTTTATCAAGTGCTTATTTGCATTTAAACGATCTAAAACAAGCCGAAGAACATGGTACTACGTCCATACAAATATTTAGGATGATTAAGGACGATTTTGCTACAGCTTTGCAGAGTTCTGATATGGCCAGTATATACGAAAAAAAGAATAATTTAGAACAAGCTATTAAACATCTAACATATAGCGATAGCATTGCTGTAGCCTTAAACTATCCCGATTTATTGTCAGAAAACTACCGCAGACTATCTAATATTTATACCAAACAAAAGGACTATAAAAGTGCTCTATTCTATTTTCAAAAATATAATACGATAAAAGACAGTTTATTTACTTCCAATTCCCAAAAAAACATTGCAGAACTACATGTAAAATACCAATCTTACGAGAAAGACAATGACATACTTTTACAAAAGAATAAGTTAGCTAAACAGAACCTTTACCTTATGTTAAGTGGTTTTTTGGTACTTACTGCACTCATTATTATCATTTTTATTTTTCGTACCAAAAAATTTAAAGAAGAGAAATTAAAACATGAAGCTGAGCTAAAAGCAGAATTACTCAGACTGGAAAACCAGAATGCCATACAACAAGATCGACTCAGAATTTCACGAGATTTACACGATAATATTGGAGCAAACCTTACCTATATTCATTCCTCTATTGATAGCTTGCAAAATCAGGAAACAGAATGGCAAGACATGAAAACGCTGGTAAATGATACGATTTCTGAACTCCGTAGAACGGTATGGCTAATTAATAAACCATCTGTTACATTGGATGAATGGGTTGTAAAACTCTTGGAGTATTATAAACGTGTAACCAAAGTATTGGTTTTAAGTAAGATAGAAAATGGCAATACTTTACTTATTGCAAAACAAGCGACACTTCTCTTTAGGATAATTCAGGAAGCAACAAACAATAGTATTAAATATAGTAATGCCAGTGAAGTTACAGTAACAGTTACCGAAAGAAATAAAGATTTAACTATCAGTATTAAAGATGAAGGAACAGGTTTTAATGTGCCAGATGTAAAAGCGGGTTTGGGGCTATCTAATATACACTATAATGCGGCTGAAATTAATGCTACAAGTAGTATTAAAAGTAAAATTGGGAAAGGAACAGAGATTAAAATTAACCTTTTACTTAAATCAGATACGCAATAGTACGTATTTCCCAGGCAGAAAAAATTTTGAAACTTTGTGAAACAATTCCATTGAAAAACCATGATTAATGTTGCGATTGCCGAGGACAATGTACTTGCTCTAAAATCTATATTACTTAAACTTTCAAGTAGTAGTGGTATCCAGATAGTACTAACAGCTTCAGACGGGGAAGAGCTCTTACAAAAAATATCGAATACTGATACACATCTGGTTTTAATGGATATTGAAATGGGTAGGATGGATGGAATCTCAGCCACAAGAGAACTCAAAAAACTGTACCCCGAAATAAAAGTAATTATGCTCACTACTTTTGATGATGATGAAAAGATATTTAGTGCCATTTTGGCCGGAGCTTCGGGTTATATGCTAAAAGACGAGTCTTCAGAAAATATTATACGAGCTGTTACTGATGTGTTTAATGGAGGAGCGGCTATGTCTCCAGGGATAGCTTTAAAAACCCTGAATTACGTAAAACGGGAAGCATTACCGGTATCACAAAACATTCTATCGGCAAGGGAAATAGAGATAGTGACTGAGTTAAAAAATGGGCTTGCATATAAACAGATTGCAGCCAAGTTCTTTATAAGTGAGGGAACTGTGCGGAAGCATATAGAAAATATCTACCGGAAATTAGAAGTAAATAACAAGGTTAATGCAGTGAATATCGCTGTCAAAAACAAATGGATATAAAAGGGGGTGTATTTTGTCATTTTATTGTCATTCTGACTCCACTCTGATTTTAAAACACATCCAAAGAACTTATTAAAAGCACCTTGAATGTGTTTTATATAGTCGGGATGACAGGATTTGAACCTGCGACCCCACGCCCCCCAGACGTGTACACTACCGAGCTGTGCTACATCCCGAATATTGATAATTGCAAACTTACAAAGTTCTGTGGATATTGCCAACCATAAACCCGAATGGCGTGTTAAGCATTTTTCCGTTTTAAATTACTTACTTTTTAAGTCCTATTGGTTTTAGAATTGCACATCATTATACTTTTCTGATTGTTTTACTCCGTCTGTATAATATTAAAATCTTAAAGGTAAAATAATGTCTAAACTTTTGTTTTCTTACCTTTGTTGTAAATTTACATTTGGCTTTATCCCAGTAAATAGTAATTAACAAATGAGACAATACCACGATTTATTAAAACACATTATTGAAAACGGATCTGAAAAAACAGACCGTACAGGTACCGGCACTAAAAGTGTTTTTGGCTACCAAATGCGTTTTAACTTAAATGAGGGTTTTCCGCTGGTAACTACTAAAAAACTTCATCTAAAATCTATCATTTATGAATTGTTGTGGTTCATAAAAGGAGACACCAATACAAAATATCTAAATGAGCATGGTGTCAGTATATGGGACGAATGGGCTGACGAAAATGGTGATCTTGGACCGGTTTATGGAAAACAATGGAGGTCATGGTCTTCTGCAGCTGGAGAAATAGATCAACTGAAGGAAGTTTTAAAACAACTAAAAAACTCGCCCGACTCACGGAGAATCTTAATTTCGGCGTGGAATGTAGGCGAGCTTTCTGAAATGGCACTGATGCCCTGCCATGCTCTGTTCCAGTTTTATGTAGCAGATGGTAAACTTTCTTGCCAGTTATATCAAAGAAGTGCCGATGTTTTTCTGGGCGTGCCTTTTAACATTGCCTCTTACGCCTTGTTTACCATGATGATAGCACAAGAGTGTAATCTTGCCCTAGGTGATTTTGTATGGACAGGAGGTGATACTCATATCTATTCTAACCATTTCGAACAGGTAGAACTCCAACTATCTCGAGAGCCGAGAGACTTACCCATTATGAAACTCAATCCTGATAAAAAATCAATATTTGACTTTGAGTTTGAAGATTTCACATTAGAAAACTATAATCCTTACCCAGCCATAAAAGCACCTGTGGCGGTGTAACGCTTGTATGCTAATTCTTAGAAACGTAGTTCTCAAATAGAATTCTTGGTAAAATTCTCCTTTTAATGAATAGTTTTATAGGAGCATATACTTTTATGGAGGTAGTTAAATAGAAAAATTCACTTTCTATAACGCCATAACTAAATGGCCAGAAAATCTGCAGGTAACATCATTGCTACCACCTCCTGTTACAGCTACAGTTAAGTTACTAATAGAGCTAGTCTGATTGGCCTTAATTTGTACTTTTTGTCCTGCATCAAGTTTAACATCTGTATTTATAGTGCTCGTGCCAGACTTATATGCTGCTAGGATATCATATCTATGCATTGTAATAGCATTAATTGAAGATGAAGTCAAATAAATTAAATGGCTACCATTCGATGCCGCTGAAATAGTAAAAATTATGGTTGCATCAAAATGATATATTCCGCTAACAGGTGCCGTAAATTCGCCTGTTGTGGTATTAAAATTATTGTTTAAATCATATTTTTTATTATCAAAAGGAATTGTTGTCATAGTATTCGATGGTACATTAACAGTTGTATTTTGATATACTGAAAATGCTACAGGCTCCACAGTAGTTAAGTTTCCGTTGGTTTCAGCATACACTGTTTTTTTAGTAGTAGAGCCTGCAAGTGCTCCTATCCTTACATTACCAGCTACGTGTAGTTTTTCTTGTGGTGATGTTGTGCCTATCCCTACATTACCATTTAAACTCGGTGTAGTCGAATAACTCAATGTCATAAAAGCACTTCTGTTATTAGTAGTGAAATACAAACTATGTGGAGAATGTGTTTGTAGGAAAGCATTCCCTTCATAAACATAAGTCCCTAGACTAGCTACTCCACTCGTATGGCTAAACCCCATACCCGCCATTTTCAATGTATGTACTGGTTGCGAAAAGGAATCACCACTACTAGGTAAAATAGTGGTAGATTGAGCAAAGCTCTTTACTAAAAACAATGTCAAGACGAATGTAAATATTTTCTTCATGGGGGTATTATTTATTTGCAGTAAACTTACACCCTCTGTACTTTGCTTTGATAACTCATTATACAAACGACAAAAAAAATAGACGAATATTTTTTATTACATTCGTCAGTCTATTTTTCTAATCACTGGATTTTCCTGAATAAATCAAAAAATGAATTCTATAAACTGCATAATTATTGATGACAATGAAATAGATAGACTCACGGTTCAGTCTTTTGTTAGTAGAAATTCCATATTTAATTTATTAGGCGTTTTTGAGGATGCTTTTGATGCGTTGAATGTCTTAGAAAATGAGAAAATTGATGTTCTTTTCCTTGATATCGATATGCCTAATATTAACGGTATTGAGTTAAGAAAGCGATTTACGGATATCCCTATTTGTATTTTCATTTCCAGTTATCCAGAATTTGCTGTAGAGAGTTTTGAGCTAAACACACTTGATTTTATAGTAAAACCCCTTAAATATGAGCGTTTTAGCAAAGCTGTTATACGTATACAAGAATACTTAGAATTGAGAGAGAAGGCTCAGCTTTTTGAAGCAAACATAGGAGGGGACACAGTTTATATTAAAGAAGGAACACAGAAAATAAAAATCAAACTTCATGATATTTTGTATTTAGAAGCTCTGAAAGATTACACCAAGATTGTAATGCCAAACAATCGTTTTTGTGTGCTTTCCAGCCTCGGAGTGTTAATAAAAGAAGATAATTTCACAAACTTTGTTAGAATTCATCGTAGTTACGCTATTCAAAAACACCACGTAAGTAAAATTCAAGCTGCTGAGGTTATTCTGAGTAACAATTTGCCATTGCCTATTGGAAGAAGCTTTAGAGATAACATAACTTTTCTCCAATGACGCACAAGATTTTACTACTTCTGTTAATCTTATTGCCATCTTTGTCGTTTCCACAAGCGATTGACGAATTAAGTATACAATTGGGCAAAAATCCAATACAAGATACCTCAAGAGTAAATATTTTGCTTAAAATGGCGGCTGCCAACTATGGGATAAACCCAAAAAAGATGCAAAATGCAGCAGAAGAAGCCATTCATATTTCTGATAAATTGCACTTTAAAAAAGGTTCAGCTGAGGCTTATAAATTAATGGGGGCTGTCTTTTTCTCTACTGCTGATTATGTTAAAGCAGAAAGCTATTATGCTATTTCACTCAAGAAGTTTCAAGAATTAAATCAGCCAAGTGGCATTGTTATTTGTTATAATAATTTGGGTGGTGTGGCTCTGGTTCAAACTAAGTATACCGAAGCCATGCAGTATTATCAACAGTCCATTCGGGTTGCCGAAAAGGCAAAACTACCACGTTTAGCAGCTTTAGCATATACCAATATGGGTATTATTTACAGCGAGCAAAAAAAGTTTGATTTGGCTCTACAACGTTTCCAAAATGCCCTTGAAATGCACACGACAGCGAATGCTCAAGATGGAATTGCAGCAGTGTTGAGTAACATAGGAAATGTTTACAATAACACTAAGGACTATGAAAATGCTTTTAAATATTTTGAAAAAGCCCTTCAAAAAAATATAGAATTGAATTCTAAAATTGGAATGGCTCGTGAATCTGGAAATTTAGGAGCAGTCTTGTCTGCTCAAAAAGAGTTTGGGAAATCAGCAGAATATTATATTAAAGCTCTAAAAATTAACGATGAAATTGGGAACAAAAAGGGTATTGCTATCAGTAATTCGGGTATTGGTGAGTACTATTTACGTCAAAACAGATTAAATGAAGCCTTAATTTATAGTCGCAAGGCTCTTTTACTGGCAAAAGAAATTGGCACCAAAGACGTGCAAAGAGATGTTTTACACAATTTAAGTGAGATACATGAAAAACTTCATAATGCGGATAGTGCCTATAGCTATTTTAAAAACTATTTCGAAGTTAAAGAAAGTATTGACAATGAAAACAATCGGAAGCAACTTGCTCGATTAGAAATTCAGTATGAGTTTGATTCTAAAGAAGAAAAATATAAAAATCAACAACTTTTAGATGCCGAAGAGCTGAAACAAAAACAATTGCTTTTGGCACTCAATAGGTCTCAGTTACAAGTAAGTAACACGGAAAGAGATTTGGCGAAGTTAGATTTTTTGAGAACTCAAGCCAACTTAAAAGCGGAGCAATTAGAAAGCAGTTCAAGAGAAAAGCAATTAGAAACGGTTGAAAATGAAATAAAACTAAAGATGAATGAAATTGAAATTGCTCAGCTTAATCTTGCTGTTAAAGAAAGACAAAAATGGTACTTTATTAGTGGTTTATTACTTCTAGGAATAATAGGGACTTTACTTTTTTATCAGAGAAATTTAAGTTTAAAAGCGAATAGAAAACTGAAAGCACTAAATAGCCAATTAGATGAAGCTAATCAAACTAAAATTCGCTTTTTAGGCATTTTAAACCATGATTTGCGAAGCCCAGTGGCTAATCTTTTGCATTTTTTGCAACTTCAAAAAGATGCTCCCGAAATATTAGACCAAGCCAGTAAAGTTCGCTTTCAAGAAAAAACTATGACAGGTATTGAAAACCTATTGGCTTCTATGGAAGATATTTTGTTTTGGAGCAAAGGTCAAATGCAGTATTTTAAACCTGAGTTTAAAATGCTAAAAGTGGACGCAGTATTTGAAGATGTTAAAAAGTATTTTACTAACGTGCAGAAAGTGGAAATCACTTTTCAAAACCCTGATAATGTCTCCTTTTACTCGGACCAAGACTTTTTAAAAACTATTATGAGAAACCTTACGCAAAATTCAATGAAGGTTATGGCTAAAAAACAAGACCCACTCATTGAGTGGAAGGCTTGGCAAGACACTAATAATGTTTTTTTGTCAATTTCTGACAATGGGGAAGGAGCAAGCAAAGAACAGTTTAAAGCCTTATACGATGATACAGAGATAACTGGCATTAATACAGGACTCGGGCTTCACTTAATAAGAGATTTAGCAAAAGCCATTAATTGTGAAATATCGGTAAACTCTATTTTGGGAGTTGGAACTGTTTTTACACTTAGTTTCAAGAAAGATAATGAAGAACTTATTTCCAAGCACGAGGAAGTTTAATGAATTTAAAATCTATACATAATTTTAAAAAAATACTGACCTTTAAATTTGTTACGATGTATTGTCTTTTATAACCACCCTACCTTTTCCCTAAGTTTTTCTTTCTGTGCCCTTGCTACGGGAATACTTTTTTCGTCGTCCATGATTATGTAATTTCCTTCACCTCTTACAAATTTTTTGATAAAGTTTATATTTACTAAAAACTGCCTGTGAATTCGTATAAAATCCCTTTCCTCTAGTAGTTCTTGAATTTCCCGTAAAGGTTTTAGAACTATATGTTGCTGCCCGTTAATTAAGAAAAATCGTGTATAGTTATTATCCGATTCGCAATACAGGATGTCTTTCACCGGAGCAAATATTACTCCATTTTGATAGGGCAAAGCTATACGTTCCGGTAGAGAAGGGGATAGATATTGCTGTTGCAGTTGGTTTAAACTCCACTGATTTACAATTGAGTTTTTCTTGACTTTTGATACTGCTTGAACTAAGTCTGCTGTATCAAGGGGCTTTAAGAGGTAGTCTAGTGCATTGTACCTGAATGCTCTTACGGCAAATTGGTCGTATGCAGTTACAAAAATTAAGGCAAAGTCCACCTCTTCAATGGCCTCGAGTATCTGAAAACCATTGAGGGTCGGCATTTCAATATCTAAAAACACCAGATTGGGTTTTAAACGATTTATGGCTTCTATAGCTTGTTTGCTTGAAGTACACCTTGCTACAATTTCCACATTCGGGCAATGCTCAGTTAATCGTAGCGAAAGCAATTCTACGGCATTGGGTTCGTCGTCTATAAGTATGGTTTTTAGTTTCATTATAGTAGTTTTTAAATTTGTATTTCTAATATTACTTGTGTTCCTGTAGCATTTCCTTCCTCATCCTTTAAGTCTAAAACAGTAACTTCGGTTTTGGTTTGATATAGTTCATGAATCAAACGTATACGATCTTCAGTAATTTTTATTCCAAAGGATTTTCGCTGCGTCGCAGATTTACTTTTAAGTTCGGCGGCTTTATCTCTACCTACTCCATTATCTTTTACAGAAATATAGAGTAAGTCCGGACTAGGTTGCTGTACCTCCACGAGTATCGTTCCTCCAATTTCTTTGTGCATCAGCCCATGCCAAACTGCATTTTCAACAAAAGGCTGAATCAGCATAGGTGGAATTTCAATTGCCTCCGTTTCTACCTCCTCAGAAATGCTTACTTTGTATTTAACCTTATCCTGAAACCGCATTATTTCCATTTCTAAATAGAGACGTAAGGTTTCAAGTTCCTTTTCTAAAGGTATTTTCTCGTTTTTTGAACTTTCCAAAACTAGCCTAATAAGCCGCGAAAACTTAGAAAGATAATCAGAAGCTATATTCGACTGGTTGTTTGCCGTATAGTATTGAATGGAGTTAAGACAGTTAAAAATGAAATGCGGATTCATTTGGGCTCTAAGTGCAGCAATCTCCGTTTCGGCAACTAGCCTGCTCAGCTCAGCCTCTTTTTGCTTATAACGAGCGGTTTCGGCCTCTAAGCGACTTTTTAAAGTAAGTTGATTCACCCGATATCGGTAAATCACGTAAGCAATACCTACTACGAATAAAAACATAAGTGTGCGAAACCACCAGGTTTGCCAGTAAGGAGGTTTCACGACCAGTAGAATTGACTTTGTATTGGACCAAATACCTTCTGAATTTAATCCTTTTATCATAAGTGTGTAACTACCAGGGGGCACGTTCGTAAATACAGCCAAGGGGGCATTACCTATAGAAACCCAGTCTTCGCTAAAGCCTTCCAGTTTGTAGGAATATCTATCTAGGTCGTTATTGAGGGGATTTAGAATAGAAAAGCCCACTGAGAAAAAATTCTGGTCATATCTCAGCTCCACCTTTCTTAAATAATTGAGTTGATCGGATTCCGGTATTTCCTGGTCAAAAACTTTCAGAAAGCTAAAGACGATATTAGGTTTTGAATTGTGCTGTTTGATATCCTTTGAGAAAAAACGAAAATCGCCGAAAAAGAGCTCACCATCTAGGGTTTGAGTAAAAGGGTAAGAAAAGAGGCTTACAAAACCATAATCTTTCCCAA
>CAZBAV010000040.1:0-865 GCA_964489955.1 uncultured Lacihabitans sp.
AACCCAACCGTTAAGCGGTTTATTTTTTAACATGGTCATGAAATAAGTATGACCGTTTTCGTGCTTTCTACGGATGAGCTGTCCGCCAAACTGCGACACAAATTTCTCGTCCTTGTATTTACTTAAAAGTTGTTTGTAGTCATTACCTAAAACCGCTTTGGTTTTAATTTTTTCCAGAAGGACTTTCATTTCCGCTCTGCGAGATTCCAGATTAGCCAGCCCGGGAACATCGCTTGGATAATGGTCCGTAAAAATGATTTTTGCTCCTTTCTCTGAAAGCTCAAGCAATTGTTTCAGGGTTTCCAAAGGAATTAAATTTGCGGCAGGCACAATTAAGGCTTTGTATTTTGCTCCACCTACTGTTTTTAGCAGTCCGTTTTCTGTGGTTGTATTCAAAATAAACCGATCTGAAATATAATCCAAATCATAGCCGTGACTCATAATTTCATCTACTGCTTCACAAAACTCAGGAAGCCTTTCACGCATTCCGTGAATAGCAAAAGTGGTAAAGAAGCTGCCACGCTGATTCGCCCAAATGTCATGCATAGGTAAATACAGCAGAAAATCGTTATCCGGCTGTCCTTCTTGTAAAAACGATTGTACACGAGTCACATAGGTAAAAAATGCAGGAGCATCTTTCCAAATGGAATTGGTGGGCGACATATCTACCGACGCATAAAATTTCCATCCCGGCCATTCGGCAGTTTCAGGAGAATACGTGCTTCCGTGAAAATAGACATGATTTACGCCTGAAGTAAACATCTGGTCAATTTCTACTTTTGCTTGTGACAATGACGTTCTGAAATGCTCAGTAAGCCAGGTAAACGTCTCTGCCGAAGTAAATTTCTTTCCTGAAATATGAGCT
>CAZBAV010000040.1:875-16038 GCA_964489955.1 uncultured Lacihabitans sp.
TATGAGCTGCGGACGATGCATATTTCAAAATAGCCGGATCACCATCGTTTTTCTTGCGGATTTCATCTTTTCTCAAACCGGGAATATCAAAATCACTTATCCCAAAAGATTCACACTCCGGAATATCCACAGCTGTATAAATATCAATCAGGTTAGCTGGCGAACCGTGAGCCTGATTTCTTGTGATTACGCCATGCGAATGAGCCCATTCTGTCCAGACTTCAGTAAAGTTTTCTTTCAGAATATCCCCAACGGTTTCTCTATAATCTGATATTACACGAACAGAGGTTTCCGTTTGCCCATTTGCTAACAACTCAAGAAAATAATCTTGCAGTTTATAGCCTCTTTTCTTCTCAAATTCAAGCAGTAAATCCTTTGTCCAATTGGCTCCGTACACTTCATACGAATCATTGAAAAATCCATTCGGGAAAGGCGTTTGAGTCTCAGCAAAGGCTTTGTCAAATTTGCTCAAATAACGCTTTACCGCTTCTTTATCAAAATGATTTACCACATATCCTTGTCCGCCCGGAGCCGCTCTTTTCACTTGTTGCAGCGTTTTTCCCACGTAAAGAGCTACCATTTTGCCGTCTTCTGGCGGAGTATAACTAAATAGTCCGCGTTCTGCTACCAAATGCGTGGCGTCTATCACTTTTCCCGACTCCAGATAAATCATTACTTTATCCAGTCTGGCGTTTTTATCTCCTTGAGCATCAAATTTCTCGACAATCAGTTCGCCTTTTTTAAGAACAAACTGAGCAAAAATGGCTTTACTGGCGGCATCTTCAATACTTACATCGGGACCGCCAAAAGGCCAGCCTGTTCCTGTGTTCATGTCCGTTCCCATACCCAACCGCTGCGTTTCGGCCTGAGTAAAATTGAGCATTTTCATCCATTGCGGAGAAAGATAATCCAGATAGTGAGCCTCACGTCCTTTTACTCCGTAAATAGGTGTGATTTCTACTCCGCCAATTCCTGCATTTCCTAATGCTTCAAGATTATATTTTAACCCCGTGGAATCCACATCGCTACCTAGCCACCACCAGCGTGTCCACGGTTTCGCCTCTTTTGTGATTTCTGGCCAGGTGATAATTTGCTTTTTTGTGCAGCTCGAGAAAGAAATTACAAAAAGGAAAAAAGCAAGGGTTTTTATCCACTGTTTGGGGGCTTCGACAAGCTCAGCCTGACGAATGTAACCAACCTTTCTACTACTTTTTCTATTAAATATATCTTTCATTCTTATTCCTCTATTTTCTTCTGAAAGCCGACAGCTGATTGCTGAAAGCTTACTTACTAAAACTACTTCTTTCTATATCAAATCCTTCCACATCTTTCAAAATGTAAGGCTTAACAGCTTTTGGCAACTGAGTTCTGTAATTGAAAACCCGAATTCCTTGTACGTCATTTAACCAAAGTGATGGACGAAAATCTTCTTTCTCGTAACTCAGTTGTACATTATTTAACTCTATGTTTTTGGCATGACGAATGAAAAAACCAGACGCAGGAATAGTACCGAACATCCAAGGTTCCGGATACAATTTTTCGTTTTCCGGAGGGGAAAGTAAAGCATCTTCTTTTGTACCACCGCCTTTGTAATGAATACGAATATTGTTCAGAGAAACATCTTCAATAGCGTGCCCGGGAATCCCACTGATGATAGATGAGTATCGGGAGTCTGCATTATAAACGTTTATATTACTGATATTTATTCTCGACATTCTGCCCACAGCCGTGCCTTGAGGACTACGCATTCTGGCTCCTAATCTCAGAAAAATAGGTGCATTTACAATGTCTCGCATGGTGATATTATTGATAACAATATCTTCCAGAAAACCGCCATCTACAGTTTCCAATGCAAGCCCTCGGCATCGCTCAAAAACACAATTTGAAATAGTTATATTCCGGAAACCTCCACTAGATTCTGTTCCGAATTTTATTCTTCCTGTTACGTAGCCCTGGTCAGGTGCTTGTGGTTCATCTCTCTGAAAACTACCATCAATTACACTGCCTTTGTCGTATCCACTCACAAAACAATTGGTAATGGTCACGTTTTCTGTATCTCTGAAATACCCCAATGCGAAACTGCTTTTCAGCACAATGGCGTCGTCCCACGGACTATTTACCGTGCAGTCTGAAATACGCACATTTCGGCAAGCATCTATGTCAAAACCGTCACGATTGGTATCTACTTTGAGATTATGCAAAGTGAGGTTATCAACTCCGGTAGCCAGCAAGGCAAAATGACCACAATTAACCATTGTGATATCTTTTATAACTACATTTTTGCAGAGTTTCAGACTAATTGCTTTGTTCCCAACTCCCGGTAAACGGCTTTCTTCACGCGTTAAACCTTCGCCATTAATCTTGCCAAAACCCGAAATGCTGACATTCTCCAAACCGATTCCCCAAATCAGACTGTTTTTCCAATGGCTATGCCCAAAATCCTGGTACATATTGTGTTTATTCTCTTCCGCTAAGTCGTAACCAGCATCTTTACCGGGAAAAGCGGCACGGATTTCAGCACCGGCATCGAGATACAAATGCACATTGCTTTTTAAGCGAATGGAATAACTCCTGTATATTCCTGCAGGAAAATAAATGGTGCCGCCACCCCGCTCAGCTGCATAATCTATAGCTGCATTAATTGCAGGTGAAACAATACTGTCTGACCAGTTTTCAATATCGCTAAAGTCCCGCACATTCAGCATCTGAGCAGAGCTGGTTAAACTTATAAAAAGGAAAAGGTTAAATAGGTATATCTTCATAATTGTTGAAGGTCAAAATTCTTACAAGAGCATTTGAAGATAAACTCAAACCTCATGATAAACTCTGATTATTTTAAGGATTCTGAGAAAACCTCCGGTAGCGTATAAGTATTAAAATCTGCCTCCGCATTCTGTCTATAAAAAGTGAAATAGTGCTTGTCGTTCTTCTTTAAAGGTACAATTGCGGCCAATGCCGGAGCTGTTGTTTTCTTTCCCGAATTAAAAAACTCCAAAGGCGAATTCTGCTGAAAAGCATCTGCCAGTCTGATTTCAGAATTTAAAGGAGTTACAGCCTGAAATACTTTTAGTTTCATACTTTCACCATAATAAACTGTAAATAAGGAGCCTTCCACACTAAAGACATTGTACTTGCAGTATTCAGGTTTTAAGCCAATTTCATCTTCTTTAATGGCTTTTCCGTAAGAACCGCCAAAAGACCAGAACAACTGGATGCCTTCGGGAAGGTTTTTAGCCTCAACTTCCAAAATGAGTCCGTCGGTTGTCGATAAAGAAATGGCGTCAATAACCAATTCTCCTTCTCCTAAAATAGAGTCGTGCAAACTGTATTTCACTCGATTGTTTTCATGCGAAGATTCTATTCCGAAAAAGCCTTCTAGCCATTTCGACTCGTCGCCTCTGATTACTCCAAACTTAAGATTTCCAGCCATTTCTGGCAATAAAAAACTGAATTCCGGATATAAGCCAGCAATTATCTTTGAAGAAGGGTTTTTCCCTTGAAGTATATGTGTTTCTTCCTGTGCGAAAGAAACCAAACTGCAAAGAGTTATAAGGAGGGTTAAGCTTGTTTTCATATTTCATTTGTTACTACTGTCAAACAGATAAATTCAAAAGTTTAGCATTTGACAACAACAAATTTAGCAATCTAAAAATATCCATCTCAAAAACATTCTACTTTATTAGTCTTTCAGACAGACCTTCTTTTTTTCGAAAAAAAGAAGGCGGCAGCGGCCGACCGCAAAAAAACATTCACAAAATAATATCCTCCTGAAAAATTTGATTACACCCACCCTTTAAGTTTCTCCACTATTCTAATTATCAAATTTTACAGACGGACTATTTTGTGAGAATTAGGTACATTATTTCATACTTCTAAAAATGTAAAAAAATAATTAAAGGAATCATTATTTAGTTTACTACTGACACCTAATTGCTGATAGCTCATGACTAACAACTCAAAACTCATAGCTCAAAACTCACAGTCCCTTCTTCATCTTCATGATTTCAATTCCGGCTTCTATGATTAGGCCAAGACCGTGCTTCTCGTTTTCGCCTACCGGACGATTGTAATAAAACGGCAATGCATCTGATATACCGGTGCCTACACATACGTTTTTAAAGTGACCTTCTTCTGTGATCTGAGTATCTTTTAAAGCATTCCAGCCAGCCATTGCTATCGAACGGTATTTGGTATCTAACCATCCGTGATTAATTCCTTTCGCTACTCCGTAAACGTACATGGCTGTAATAGAGGACTCATCATACGATTCTGGTTTATCTAACAGCTGATTCCACATTCCGTTTGCATTTTGGTAACGGGAAGCTCCTACAATCTGCTTATCTAACAAAGCTATTAACTCTGTTCTTTTCACATGGTTTTCGGGTAAAACTTCCAGCAACATACACAGCGAAACGGTAATCCAGCCGTTGGCTCTTCCCCAATACGCAACGCCATTTCTTTTCAAATCGGAATAATAACAATGATAAAAAAGTTGCTTGTTTTCATCCCACAAGTAATCTGATATTTGTATGATTTGCTTTGCTGCTTCGTCAAAATATTTACTCTCCTTTGTCAGTCTTCCCATTTGAGACAAAAACGAAACACTCATGTAAACGTCATCTGCCCAAACAGTCATATCTCTAGGAGAAGTCCGGCTAAGTGTACCATCCGCTAATCTGACCTGCCCTTCCATAATATGCTTGGCGGCATTTTCGATATACGTTTTATACACCTGATTTTTCTCCAACTCATATACATTTACAACCGCCGCTCCCATAGCTCCGCAGTCGTCCAACTCTTTAAAATTCCACAGCTGCCCGAACGGCCAATGCCAATGTTTTCTGTCGTTACGAAACGTGTTTTTGAAATATTCAAAATTATCAAAGCCAAACTTCACGTGATTTTTGGCATAATTAACATAACTAGGCTCATTCAAAAACTGACCTAAACGCAACATACTCATGTCCAGAACCCCGTTTGAGTAGTGCCATTCGCTTAACGGACTTGCAAATTTCACGTCTTCGCCTTTCGGGATTTCTTTGGTGTTATGGTATGTTTTTCCGGTTGTAACTCCGATAAACTGCGTTACTGGTTCTTTCAAAATGTTGTTGGCTACCGCACGAATCGCCTCTTCGTCAGAACGCTGCTGGGCAAAAAGTGAACCTGTAACTAAAAGCGATGTAAAGAATATTTTCAGTCTCATAATTGTTAATTACCCAAAGGTTTTTCCAGTGAAGTAAAAGGAGTTGCTGGAATATAAAACGTTGCAAAATCAAGCGGTTTTGCCGGATCAAAATGCCTGAATTCTTTAAGCACATATTTTTTAACCGGAATGTCAACCTCTGTAATTCCTTGTAAAATACAGCGGGCTATGTGATACCCTCCGTATAGGTTAAAATGTGTGTTGTCTGCCAAAGGTTTGTCCTGTCCCGGGAATGTTCCAGCCGGAAAATGCACAAATGCGTTCTTTGAACCTTCTACTCCCCAGGCTTCATATAAGGTTTGGCTCATAGTGTTCAAATCTATCAAATATACGTTTTCTTCCTGAGCCAACTGCCGCATAGCGTTAGGATGCTCGCCGTGCGTATTGATTACTTTTCCGGTGCTATCAAAACTTCTTCTATGCATGGGCGTAACCAAAACGGGCGTGGCTCCTCTTTCTTTTGCTTTGTCTACCAAAAGCTTCAAATCACTTTTATACGATAGATATGGTCCTTTTCCCGGACCGGTTTGTTTCATGTCATTATGCCCGAATTCAATAAAAAGAAAATCTCCCTTCTTTATTTTGGTTAAGAGCTTTTCCAAACGTTTTGAAGACACAAACGTATTGGCCGCCTGACCTGATTCTGCATAATTGGCCACGACAACATCCGGGGTTAGAAATCGGGTAAAAAGTTGCCCCCAACCGCTCCAGGGTTCGCTTGCTTCGTCTACTACTGTTGAGTTTCCGGCAAGGAAAATAGTAGGTAAATTATCTGCTTTTTCTACCTCTATTTTTCGTACCGAAGGATGCTTGCCGTTAAATTCAAGCGTAAGTTTATTGTCCCAAAGTAGTTTACCTATTTCACGCGGATTGATTCTTACTGAATCCTTTTCGCCAATCTTTAGATTTCTGATATTTACAGTAAAAGCGTGAGACAAACTCTTACCCTTAGGAACTTTGAGATTCTCTATCATTAACCTGCGATTCTCCGCTTTTACGGTGTTTACGGTTTCGTGCTTATCGTTGCCTAAAACTACTTTTACTTTGTAGTTTCCTTCGGGTACATCTACCGAAAAGAAGAACGGATTTTCACCGTCCTGAACGGTTCCTAAATCATAACCGAAAGTGGAGCCTCTTCCATAAACAGTTGTAGTTTTGACGTTTCCTTTGGAAGAAAAATCAAAACTATATTTCTGGGCAAAAACGGTAGTGTTTACTACCCAAAGTATCAATAATCCGAAATACCGCATAGGCGTTTTAATCTAAATGAAATACTTCCTGAAGAGAAATAGAAACCGGAGAGTTATCAGGATTGGTTTCCATAATATCGGCCATATAAGCCCACCATTTTTGTACAATCTCTGTAGAACCTAAATCTTGAGAACCGCCTTCGCCGCTTACTTCCTGATAAGCAAAAAGGGTGTTGGTGTCTTTGTCTAAGAAAATGCTGTAGTTAGAAACTCCGGCATCTTTTAATAACTTCACCAGCTCCGGCCAGATTTCGTTATGTCTTTTCTCGTATTCTGCCTCAAAACCCGGCTTGAGGAACATTTTAAAGGATTGTCTTTTCATTTAATTTGGTTTTTAAATAACGTAGAGACGTTGCAATGCAACGTCTCTACGGATAAACAAAATTATTTTTTCAATAATTGGTTCAACGAATTATTTTTTAATCCTTTTAATGCCTCAATTACAGCTTCGCCGTTTATAACAGCCCCTTCTTTGGTAGTATGGGCCGCATCTTTATACATGGTCTTGCTTTTTGCCTCACCAATGGTTTCAAATTTCTTTGCTGCCAAATCATTCAAATCTATATAAGCCACTTTTTCTTCTGCAGCCACTTCTTTTGCCCATTTTGCATAGGTTTCGTTCATTCTTTCCATTTTACCGTCTTTCCAAACGTTTCTTGGTGTTGGAGAAAGAACTACAGGAGTAACGCCTTTTGCTTTAGCCTGACGAATGTATGTTCTTAAATAATGGCCGAAAGAGAAAACCTGCTCCGGACCACCATGGCTCGCCATGATCACCGTTTCTGAGTCTTCGCCAATTCCTTTTAACGACGCTCTTGCACGGCCTGTATTCATTGGTCCACCGTCATTATGACCAAACTGAATCAGTAAATAATCGCCTTTTTTGATTTCGTTGTATACGCTTTCCCAAAGCCCTTCGGTAATAAATGTACGGCTGCTTCTTCCGCCTAAAGCATGGTTTTCTACCGTAGTTTTATCGGTATTAAAATATTGTTCAAAGAAACTTCCCCAACCCCACTGGTCGTTATCGCCTTCACCTGTTCCGTTTTTAACCGTTGAGTCTCCGATTAAGAAAACTACCGGATTGCTGCCTTTACGCGTACTTCCCGGAGCGGTTTCGTTTTTACGGGTAGCTACACTGAAAATAGGCGAAGGATACTTTTGCTCTTCCTTATAAAACTGAATAGCTGAGTCATTAAATCTTGGATTGTAGTTGTTCAAAAGCTGAATAACTTCTGCTCCTGCCAATAAAACCGGACCGTAACCATGAGCCGCATAAACATTTACAGGACGATAGTAATAAAACGCCGGATCAAAGCCCATTCCTGTTCCTACACAGGTGTTTTCTACTTGTCCTTTGTCGTTAATCTGAGTAGCAACTGCATTCCAACCGTAATATACAACGGGACCGAAAGCGATGGGATCTAACCAACCTTTGTTAATACCTCTTGCCATACAATAGGTATAAATGGCCGTAGCAGAAGTCTCCAAATACGAGTCGTTTCTGTCTAACAACTGATGCCAAAGACCTTGTTTGCCTTGCAATGCAGCAAGAGCTTTTGCGTGCTTTTTATATAAATCTAAAATGAAAGGTCTGTCCGGATGGCTTAAAGGTAAAATATCTAAAACCTCTGTCATGGTCAATAAAGCCCAACCGTTTGCTCTTCCCCAGAAAAATGCCGGATGCTGATCTGATGACTCCACCCAACCGTGCATGAAAAGTCCTTTTTCAGGAACAAACATACGCTGAGCAAACTGTTTAATTTGCTTGGTGGCTTCGTTAAAATACTTTGCATCACCTGTAAGTTTAGCCATTTGAGCCACCGCCGGTACACCCATGTACATATCGTCTAACCAAAGCGTATTTAGCTGCGGCCTTTTACGTGCAAAGGTTCCGTCTGACAAACGATATTCCTTGTACATGATATAATCCATGTAGTTATCTATTACGCCACGAAGGTTAAAGTCAGGCTTGCTCGACTCAAACTTAATCATGGAAGCGGCCATGGCACCAGCATCATCCAGAGCATGCGGCTTAAGCATTTGACGCATCTGCGGATCTATCACTCCGTAGTCGTTCAGCTGCTTAATAAAATGCGGTCTTGCATCTGACAAAAACTTAAATCTGTCGTTTACGTACTTAAAGTATTTTTCGTCTTTAGTTACTTTGGCTACTTCCATCATACCCGAATAGGTAACGCCCCATTCGTAACTTCCCAAACGGAAAGATCCTTGCTGAAGACGGGTATTCTCATCCATTTTAGAATAGTCTTTCAGCTCTTTTCCTGTTTTCGAATCTATGATTTTAGCTGGTGTAGACTCGTCAAGGAACTTGAAAACTCGGTCTAAAGAAGTCTTCACTTTTTCTTGTGTAAGACCGCCATATGGAGTGTTATAGTCAGGTTGAAGAAGGTGTAACGGAGTAGTAAAATCGTTTACTTTATTGTCCTGAGCTACTCCAATTGACAGCCCGCCTAGTATTAAAGCAGCAGACAAAAAATACTTTTTATTCATAAAAAAATGTCGGTTTAAAAAATTATGGCTTAAAGGTTATGTATACGTAATCTGAAAACTCTCTTCCTCTAAAAGTAACCTTTAGCTCTACTTTTGTTCTTTTCTTAAAATCCTTTGCAGAAAACGTTTTAGTACGTTCTTTTCCACCAGATGACCACTCGTAACTGTCGTAATTCATGCCTGCGTCTAGGGTTATTGAACTACCGTTTACTACCAATTCTTTTTCTTTAAAAATCTTCCCTAAGTCCGTTCCAAAATAAAAACCGGGCTGAGTTGGCTGGTTGTACGAAACGTTTTGTGTGGCTATGCTGATTCGGTAAACAGGGTCTTCTAAGAAAGTATGGAAACGGTAGTCTGTATCATGAGTAGACACATAAAGTCTCAGGTTTTTATTATCTTCTGTACGCAGTAAAACCTCTTCTCTCCAGTCTCCAAACAAGTCGCCCTGAACGGCAGGAGTAGCTTTGGTTCCGTTATTAGAAGTAGATCCCTCGGCAATAAAGAGAACATCTACCTTGTCGTTTTCGTAATCGTACTTTGTGATACGGTTTTTATCCAGAAGTTCTCGTGAAAGGTCACCATCCCACCAAACCGCCATGTTTACAGAAAGAATATTACTACTGCTGTCGGTTGGTTTTCCCTGAACCGTTATGTTTTTACTAATGATATCGCCCTTAATATTTCTGATGCCGTGTGAATCCCAAGACCACATTTCTACACCTGGATGTGTAGGGTCAATGTCTGCCGCCATAGCTCTACCCACATCGGTATTTGATTTTACTTGGTAAAGAATTTCACCTGTAGCAGCGTCTCTGAATGTTGAACCGTCTTTTTTGTTTTCGTGCACATCCCAAACCTGTAGACCTTTTCTTGTAGGATCAAAAACAGTCATATGAAGGGCATCGCCATGACCTAATTTTGTATTATAAAGTCCAGTTCCGTCATCGTCAATTGTACAAGAACCGTAAACAATCTCGTCTTTTCCATCTCCGTCTACATCACCCACTCTCAGGTTGTGATTTCCTTGCCCTCGGTATGACTCATTTCCAGGAGTTTCTGAATCAAAGACCCAACGCTGAACCAGTTTCTTATTTTTAAAATCAAAAGCGGCAAGCACCGTTCTTGTATAATATCCGCGGCACATTACTACGCTTGGGTTTTCGCCGTCAAGATACGCTACTGCTGCCAGAAAACGATCTACTCGGTTTCCGTAGTTGTCTCCCCAAGCCTGCCAGTCGCCACGAACCGGAACGTATTCTATCGTGTGAACTTCCTCTCCGGTTTTACCATCGAAAACAGTTAAAAATTCTGGACCTTCTATGATGTAGCCGTTTGCGTTTCTGTAATCTGCTTTTGCATCACCTATTACTTTCCCTTTTCCGTCTATGGTTCCGTCTGCGGTTTTCATCACGATTTCTGCCGTGCCGTTGTTGTCAAAATCAAAAACCATAAACTGGGTGTAGTGAGCTCCGGCTCTAATGTTTTTACCCAAATCTATACGCCAAAGTTTAGTACCGTCTAGTTTTAGACAATCTATATAAACATTTCCGGTAATGCCTTTGTGGGCGTTGTCATGGGCGTTTG
The DNA here is from genome assembly GCA_964489955.1 of uncultured Lacihabitans sp. Lineage (GTDB taxonomy): Bacteria > Bacteroidota > Bacteroidia > Cytophagales > Spirosomataceae > Leadbetterella. The sequence continues at coordinate 11,427 of CAZBAV010000040.1, forward strand.
TGGGATCCCATTTCAGAAAAATCTCGTATTCTCCGTCACCATCCACATCTCCAATACTGGCATCATTTGCTACGTAAGTATATTCTTCTCCATCTTTAGTAATGCCACCTTGCGGCACATCTAACGGAATATTGATATAACCCACTGGAGCATTTGCAGGTAAGGTATAACTTTGAAGTTCCTGTTCTTTTTTGTTTATAATGCTTTTTACGGTATAAGTTACAGCCTCTGTGCCTGCGTACTTGTCCTCAAAAGTAGTTGATTTAATTAGGGGTTGTTTAGTAATCTTAACTCCGTTTCTATATACGTTAAATGCGGTTTCTTTAGCATCAGAAGACAAATATCTCCAGGTAATAAAGTTGGTGCCCTTGTCTTTTTTTACAACAACTAAACCTCTTCCAAGTTTTTCGGCTTTGAGTTTATTGTAGTTATAAGAAGGTTGAGCCTTTGCTGAAAAGCAGCAGAGGAATAGAAACAGAATAATATTTTTTAGCATCTTTTAAAATTTTGAGAAAAAGCTGTCTGGAAATAGTAACCAGACAGACTTATTATTATCAAACTATATGAGTATTTCTTACCAACCCGGGTTTTGCATCGCTTGCTTCTGGGCACTAGTAAGTGATTTCCCTCCACTAGTTACGGCATCTAAGAAAGTTTGCGGAATAGGACGTAAATAGTGTTTACTAGCAGAGAAAGCAGCTCCGGTAATCACTGATCCGTCGTTAAAAGCTTTAAAACGCTTTTCCAACTGCTTAGTTCTGGCTAAATCAGGCCAACGAACCATCTCCCCCATTAGCTCTCTAGAACGTTCATTTAAGATAAACACAAGGAATTTCTCTGCATCAGAACCCGCTCCCAAAACATTGTAAAACTCTTTCGTAGAATTGAAAATTTCATTTACTGAAGCAAACTGAAGTGAACTCTTTGTGCTTGCTGTTGTAACTGGTATATTATTATTCGATTCGTAGTACGTGTTTACTTCTGAATAAGCAGCAAAAGCATTACCACTACCACTGCCCGACGGATTGTTTTTGTAGGCCTGCCCACCATCGTAGTGTACGGTTCTATCTTCACCAGCTGTATAGCCTGCTCTTTCTCTTACTTTATTGATAAGCGGAAGTGCCTCCGCATATTTCCCCTGTCTTCCTAGAGCCTCAGCTACAATTAGATAGGTTTCAGCAGAGCGTGCCAAAATGCCGTCTCTTGTGCCAAACTGATCCGCAACTGTAGTTCTAGACCCATCACGGAATTTACTTAAAGCCACATAACGGCTTTTTGTAGCGTAGGTACCGCTATTGCCGTGTTCTCCTATGTATTTTTTCTCTTCTCCTTTAAAGTATCTCACAAAAGTATGTGGAGCATGATAACCTAAGTTTTCTGGCGTATAACGCTCATCTCCAGCATCGTTAACTATATATTTTACAGCCACTTCACCTCCAACAAACTTGAAATCTGTGGATGCTTTTCCTTCAGGGGCAAATTCTAGCCACCTTGGAGCTGCTGTAGGGTTGTTACACTTGTAAGTGGTGATAAAGCTCTTCCAGAAACGCGAATCATTCACTCTGTCGTATACATCAAGAGAATACTCAGTAGTCCTTAATCTTGAAAACTCTCTTCCTCCTGAAATATCCCTTTTTAAGCCTGCAATGTTCTGATAAATGGAAGGATAATATAGGTGCACTTGATTTCCGTAACGTCCTCTCGAAGGAACATCATTAGAAAACTGAGCAGCTAAAATCACTTCTGAAACTCTCTCGTTTGCTCCGTTCGGAGTAGTAAAGTTCCACAAATCACCAAAATTGGCCGCTAGAGGATGGACTGCAATTACTTCATTACCATACTTTATTGCATTCTCCAAATCCTGGCTTTTAGTAGAGCCATTCCATTCGTCATTGATTTCACTTGCCCTAAAAAGATATGCTTTTGCAAGGAAGTGTGCCGCTGCCGATTTTGTTACTCTTCCTCTCTCTATAACTGTGGTTGGGAGTAAATCGTAGGCTGTTTTAAGGTCATTAATTACCAAATCATACGTTTCTTGTATGGTATTTCTCGTAAAATCCGTAGATGCTCCAGCTACTGGTGCGGTAAGTAAAGGAACTCCGCCATACTGTTGTACTAGTCTGAAATAGTTGAACCCACGCATAAAATGTCCCTCGCCCAAACGCGTATTATAGTCTGCATTATTCTGCCCATAATACTGAGGCACATTTTGTATTAGAATATTTGCTGAAGAAATACCCGAGTACATATTGTCCCAAAGCTCCGGAATACCATTTCCTCGTGATGGCTCAAATGCAGAAGTGTAACTGTTGTATGGCTCATGGAGACCGTCATTGGCCACTGCCATTTCATCAGTACCATATTGCCACATTGTAAAAGCCCACTCGTAGTTAAAATGAAACTCCAAGTTTTGGTAAATACCTACAGATAGCCTATCTAAACCGTCTTTAGTTTCAAATGAAGCTGTACTTACGGATGTGATCAGCTCTTCGTCCAGAAAACTTTCTTTACAAGAAGTAGCTGTAACCATCAAAGCAATACCTGCTGCAACACATATATTTTTTATATTCTTTTTCATCTTCTAGTAATTTTTAAAACCCTACATTAACACCAAAAACAAAGCTTCTGTTGAAGGTTGAGCCACCCAAATCCGGATCAAGGAAATCTATTTTAGAGTATAATAAGCCCGGGTTCATACACTGTACATACAGTTTCACATTTTGAACCTTCAGTGACTTTAACTGCTGCGGCGTAAAGGTGTAACCTAAAGAAACGTTTCTTAGCTTTATGAATGATCCATCCATATACCCTTGAGCACTTCTGAAAGTATCTCCGTTTTCTCCGCCCGCACCCGGTGCATAGTATTCTGCATCCTCATTCACACCTGCTATCCAGTAATCTAATGTACGCATAGCAAATCTTCCTGAAAGAACCTCATGACCGGTTCTCATTGTAAATCCAAAACGGCCAATCATAAAGGCAGATAGTTCCCAGTTTTTGTAGTTGAAAGTATTTAACAAACCACCAGACCATTTAGGACGTCTAGAACCTATTATCATTCTATCATTGTTCTGGTCAATAACTCCGTCTCCGTTTAGGTCTTTGATTTTAATTTCGCCGGGTAGACGTCCAAATTTTGCCGCTTCTTCCGCTTCGCTAGTTTTCCAAACTCCGTCATAAACAAAATCATAATAAGAGCCTATTTGCTCACCTACAAACCATCCGTTAGGAATGTCTTCCGTTTTACCATCCGAAAGCTCAGTGATTTTATTTCTATCCGCAGAGAAAGTAAGAGTAGAGCTCCACTTGAAATCTTTGGTCTTCATGTTCAAGGAGTTTATGGAAATATCAACTCCTTTGTTTTCAGTTTTACCAATGTTATCCCAGGTTCTCAAATATCCTGTAAGAGAAGGTAACGACTTAGTAAGGAGAAGGTCCGATGTGAATGATTTATACACATCAATGGATCCATCAATTCTTCCTTTAAGGATACTGAAATCAAGCCCTAAGTTATACTGTGCTGTTTTTTCCCATCCAAGTGCAGGGTTTGCCATTACTACTGGCTCACGTGCCGAAGGATCCGAAGCCACCATACCCGGAGCTACGATCTCACCCCAATGGTAGAAGTTGTTTGCCACCGCTCCTTTTGTAGCATATGCACTGATACCCGAGTTACCCGTAACACCCACACCTAATCTCAGTTTCAATTGGTCTACCCAAGATACTTCCTTAAGAAATCTTTCTTGGTCTATTTTCCATGCCAATGCCGCAGAGGGGAAGAAGTCCCACTTATGTCCCGGAGCTAACTGTGATGCACCGTCCCAACGACCAGAAACAGTAAGCAAATATTTGTCATCAAAGCCATAATTTGCCCTGGCCATGTACGACGTCAACTGAGTTTCTGTCAACCATGTTCCGTACCCTTGTATACTAGCCAAGGAACCCACGTTATACCAAAGTTCTTCAGGCGTGTTTACAAAAGATCTCATGTTTCCTCCCTCTGAATAGAAAGACGAGGCACTCTGAAGAAGTGTTACTCCTATGGCGTGTTTCTTGATGTTTTTGTTATAGTAGATCAAGTTATCCAAAGTCCATGAATACCTCATGTCCGTATTGTATTGCACAAGGTTGTTTCCATCTCCGTTGATTGAAGCAGCTTGGTCAGCTACACCGTTTCTACCAAATCTAAAGTCAGGTCCAAACTGAAATCTATACTTTAATCCATCTAAAACCCCTGCCATTTTACCGAAATCAACTTCCGTATATAAACTAGCCAAAGCTCTCAGGTTTATCCTTTGGTTTCTGCTGTAGTTCACTTCACGGATTGGGTTAATGATGTTCACATCGCCACCTGGGTTACGAATGTACTCTCCGTCTGGTGTGTAAGGAACTGTCCAGGGAAGCATTCCTTGAAGAGCAAAATACAAGTTAGACGCACCTGTAGCACTTTTTCTGAAATTGTAACCATACTCTTGGTCACCCCAGGTAAGGTTTATATTCCCTCCCATTTTAAGCCACTCTGTAGCTTTGAAATCAGCACTAAATTTACCTGTGTACCTCTTGTAATTTTGTCCAGGTTGCGTACCGCCTTGGTCCAAATATCCAAATGAAC
>CAZBAV010000040.1:16048-40088 GCA_964489955.1 uncultured Lacihabitans sp.
GTATGCTTGTAGCTTTTCTGTTCCTCCACTGGCACTTATAGTATGAATTTGGGTCAATGCTGTTTGTAGCCCGTCGTTCGTCCAATCATATGTTGGCACCAAGCTGCCATCCCAAGTTCCGCCAGCCCAGCCTTTCTCTATCTGTGCCCAAGCGTATGGATCTGATCCATAAACGGCACGGTCATTTGCCAAAGAAACCGTTTGAGATCCATTGTAAGTTCCAGCTCTCATTTTAGCAGCACGACTGTAGTCTAACCACTCTCCGGAATTCATCATCTGAAGCCTATCGTGCATGGTTTCAGAAGAAAATGTTCCCGAATAATTCAGAGACATTTTACCTGCTTTACCCCTTTTGGTGGTTACAATAACAACCCCGTTAGCTCCCCTTGAACCAAAAATTGCAGTAGAAGAGGCATCTTTTAACACTTCTATCGACTCAATATCTCCCGGGTTTATATTTTCTATTCCCGCTCCTTGCATCGGAATTCCATCTACTACATACAGTGGTGAGTTTGTAGCATTTAAAGACCTCTCTCCACGGATACGAATAGAACCAATCTCTCCCGGACGCTCATTTGAAGTAATATCTACACCTGCAGTCTTTCCTTGCATAGCTTGTAATGCATTTTGGACCGGCATGGCTTCCATTTCTTTTTGCCCAATTCTAGCGATAGCTCCGGTAACGTCACTTTTCTTAACAGCACCGTAACCTACAACTATCACTTCCTCCAGAGCCTTTACATCTTCTGCCAAGCTTATATTTATAAGACTTCTGGCTCCAGCCACTACCTCCTGGGTATGGTAGCCAACTAAACTGAAGACAAGTACAGCGGCATCTCCCGGTACCTCTATACTGTAGTTTCCATCTACATCTGTAAAAGCGGCAGTATTAGTCCCTTTTAATTGAATGGTTGCTCCCGGTACAGCTTGTCCTGTGGTAGCATCACTTACTTTTCCAGTAATTTTCCTGTTTTGTACGGCCGTAAAAAAAGGCGAGTCTAATGCTACAGCGTAGGAAGACCCAAACGCAAGCACGCTAAAGAGCAGAAAGCTCAGAGCCGGCCTCTTCCATGCGTTAATACTTTGTCTAATTTTTCTCATTGCTTGATTGAATAGTTAGTAAATATTTTGACTACACTTCTAAACATGTATTTCTTGATACAGTTAATTAAGCAGATATGTCAAATAAATTATTTGAATAGTGCAAAATTATATTGATAAAATTTGGTTTAGGGGTGCAAAATTCGTCAAAGAAAGGGGTAAAATTCGGCAAGACAGGGTTCATAAACCATATATGCCAGAAATCAAACACATACAATACACTTAATATTAGAAACTTACCTTAATAGAAGATATTTCACTCTTTGGATATTAGAAAATATTTGACTCTTTATTCATTTTTATGGTAATTTCGGATTCTAATACCAACCTTATACGAAACAAAAATGCGGATTCTTGCATACATATTGCTATTTGTACTAAGTACGCATTTTAAAGGCATAGCCCAAACCTCTTTTAAGTTTGAACATATAACCGTAAACGATGGTTTGTCACACAGCGATGCCATGGCAGTAGAGCAAGACAAAGACGGGTTTATTTGGATAGGCACTAATAAAGGACTAGATAGATACGACGGGTATTCTTTAAAAAACTATAAACTGCCAAACAAAAACACCACTGGTCAATATACCAATAGAGTGTTATCCCTTCACCTGGCTCAAAATGGTTTGCTATGGGTAGTTCCTGAAGCACAGGGTGTATTCTTTTTTGATGCTAAAACAGACAGCTTTAAAAACCTTACTGAGAAAACAGAAAACCAAAGAGATGCTGACTTGCTTTCCAACTTAACCGCCCGCTCCATAAATACCGCTCCAAACGGAGATCTTTTCATAGGCACCAGCACCCAAGGGTTATTTATCATTACTTTTTCTAAAGAAGAAACCATTAAGCACATCCAAAAAGTTAATTTTTCAGAGAAGGGCTCTGACGCCCTCGTTTTTGCAATTACTCCCGAAAAAAAAGGGAAGATTTGGGTAGGTACTGTGGGAGCCGGACTTTGGTCTTTAACAAAAAGCAATGCAGAATACAGTGCGAAAAAATTTACGCTGTGGTCTGAAAATACTATCCGGTCTATTATCGTTAGTCACAGTTCAGATATATGGGTGGCCTCAGAAGATAAAGTCATAAAAATAAACAAAGCCGGCAATGCTATAAAACCGCTGGAAGGCAAGTTTAACTACATGACCTCGCTACTTGAAGATTCATACAAACGCTTGTGGATAGGAAGCAGAACAGGCTTATACTTACTTACAGACATAGTCGAAAATCCTGAAAACATAACTTTTCGAACCGAACACTTTTCACCTAAAGACAATGACCCCTCCTCTCTAAACTATCATTTAATTCATAATATGATAGAAGACGGCTTCAATAACCTTTGGATAGCGGCTTCAGCAGGTGGATTAAACAAACTCAATTTGCTCCCAAAACCGTTTTATCATCTTCACAAAAGATTTGGCGGTTTACCTAACGACTACACCAATACCATCTGCCAGGACAAGGATAAAAATATTCTGTGGATTGGTACTCGAAATGGCTTTTCGAAGTTTGATATAAGCACACAAAAAGTTACCACCTTTTTAGAAGGCAGCAACCTTCGTAACGCACCAAATGTTGACGTAACTTATATCTACGATCCAGGCAATGGAACGCTATGGATCACTACTCGGCGACACGGTGTTTATATCTTTAATAAAACTTCAGAAACGCTTCGTAAACTTCCTGAAATTGCTGGACAGAAACTATGGAACAAAGCCGAGCCCATAGCAATAAATTCAGACAGCGAGGGAAATATTTGGGTAGCCTGTTTCTATGATGGACTATACATTTATGATGCTTCAGGTAATCTAAAACACTCTTTCACTAAAGCCGGAAATCAGCTTCCGTCTGCCAGGTTAACTTATTTAATGAGGGATGGCCAGAGCATGTGGCTTAGTACACGCGATGCCGGAATACTGAAACTAAAGTTGACCAAAGGAAAACTAAACATGGAAAAACAATTTAGTTTCCATCAAAAAGGATTAAATACCGATTACATTTGGCCGCTCACCAAAGCCAAAAATGGTGACATCTGGGTTGGTACCATAGGAGGAGGATTACATAAAATAAACAAGAACGGTACAATAGAAAGATACAATGCGTATCTCCCGGAAACTGACGTAGAGTCTATCCTTGAAGATGACAGTGGTAACCTGTGGGTCGGTGGAAATGGTCTTTATCGTTTTGATCCTCTGAAAAAAACGTATTTGCATTTTGACGTGGCAGACGGCCTCCAAAGCAATTCTTTCAAAGTAGGTTCTGCAGCAAAAGATAATCAGGGCAACCTGTATTTTGGAGGGATAAACGGAGTAACCTACTTTAATCCTAAGAAGGTTTCTACCAATCCGCATCCGCCAAAAATGCAAATCACACAAGTAAGATTCTTAAATTATGAGTATTCCCCAGATAATCGTGACAATTCCAAAGCGGTTATTTCTGGTCCGTTTTCACCTAACACCCAGATTACGGTTAGAGATTACGAAAATGATTTTTCGATAGAATTTGTGGGTTTAAATTTCATAAATCCGGGTAAGCAACATTACGAGTATAAGCTGGAGGGTTTTCATAAAAACTGGATTGCGTTACCCCAAGGCCAACGAATGATGGGTTTCTCGAACCTCCCTGCTGGTACCTATACTTTCCTTGTTAAGTCAGACAATGGAGATGGTGTCTGGACGGAAGAACCCGCAAGACTAAAACTGAAAATATTGCCGCCATGGTACAAAACCTGGTGGGCATATACGGTTTACACTTTGCTAATCGCAGCTGCCATTTACTGGTATAAAACCACTACACGGAGACAACGTGACCTGAAAAACAAAATAGCAATTGAGCAAGTAGAAAAGGAAAAAGAAAAAGAGCTAGCAGAGCTAAAAATGAACTTCTTCACTAATGTGTCGCATGAATTGAGAACTCCGCTCACCCTTATTTTAAATCCGGCGGAAGACCTCATACATGCCGTAGAGCCAGCCAGCGAAGCCCGGCAAAAAGCAGTACTGGTTCATAAGCAGGCTTCCAAATTATTAGATTTGGTAAATCAACTAATGGACTTCAGAAAGGCGGAATCCGGTACCATGACCGTGCAACTTCAAACGGCAGACATCATAGCCCTGATCACCGAAATATTTCTGATTTTTAAAATAAAAGCAGATGAGCTGGGCATTCTTTACCAATTAAAAGTACCTAAAGACCCTGTTTTCTTAAACTACGATCCCGAAAAGCTGGAAATTGTTCTTACAAATCTTCTTTCTAATGCCTTTAAACATACCCCACAAGGTGGAAGTATCGTTTTGGATGTAGAAAAAGTGGGAAATCCTAAGCAAGATGCCATCAGAGAAAACGGGAAACTTTCCAATAATTTCTTACGCATTCAGGTAAAAGATTCAGGTAAGGGAATTCATTCAGATGATATTCAACACATTTTCGAGCCTTTTTATCAAGCCGTAAAAAATCGGGATTCTAAAACAGTCGGCACCGGAATCGGCTTGTCACTTGTGCATGAATTGGTCTATAAACATAATGGCGAAATTGACGTAGAAAGTACGCCAGAAAAAGGAGCTACGTTTAGTCTTAAACTCCCGTTTGAGAAAAATAACATTCCGGCTATTGTCCAAGAAGAAAGTCTAAAATCTGCTACAAATTCAGATGCTGAACCATTCATTCCTATCTCAGACGCCCGCCTATTAATTGTGGAAGATAATGATGATCTCCGTAATTATCTGGTAAGTTTGTTCAATCCTCATTTAGAAACTCACTCTGCCGAAAACGGAGCAGAAGGACTTGAAAAAACTATAAGGCTGTCGCCAGACATTATTCTCAGTGACGTAATGATGCCCGAGTTAAACGGCTTGGAACTTTCTGAAAAAATTAAAAACAATCCTAAAACCGCTCATATTCCTATTGTTTTATTAACAGCCAGAGCTACGGCCATTCATGAGTTGGAAGGGCTAGAAAGTGGGGCAGACGACTATATCACCAAACCTTTTAATCCGAAAGTTCTTCTTTCTAAGATTCACTCCTTGCTAAACAACCGAAGAAAAGTACAGGAATATTTTCACAGGAAAATCTTGGTTGAGCCATCCGAGTCAGTGATCCCAGACGCTGATAGAGAGTTCATCAAAAACTCCATGAAGATTATTGAAGACAATCTGGTTAACGAGCAATTTAGCGTGCAAACTTTGGTAAAAGAGTCAGGCATGAGTCAGTCTGCCTATTATAGAAAACTGAAGAACATTACAGGGCAGTCGGTAATTGAATTCATTAAAGATGTGCGGTTAAAACGTGCTGCTCAGCTGCTCAGCTCTAAACAATACCGAGTTTCAGAAGTAGCCATGATGGTGGGAATGGAAGACCTGAAAAACTTCAGAACTTCCTTCCAAAAACTCTATGGTGTGTCTCCTTCGGAGTATGGGAAGTAAGTGGATGGTGAAGATAGACGGGCGAAGCATAGTTTACCGAGACAAGTTAAAAAGAACAATTTACAAGAGAGCAGAAAAATGAAGTGGATTTAGGTGTGTTTGAGAACTAGCTCGATGAATTTGCTTTGCCTAAGAAAGCTCAGATTTATTGGAAATTTTCTGTGGGTCAGGGCTTCTTTATAATCAGACTCATAATATATAGTTTAAAACCTTGCTTAACATTTTTGTATATTTGAAAATATTGAAATTTTGAACCGCTTGTGAGTAATAATGGAAGAAAAAGTTAATGTGTGTATTCTTGATTTTGAAAATGAAGATATTAAAAAAATTAAAAGTTTGGGTTTAGAAGTTTACAATGGTTCCGCAGGAACAAGAGTTAAAATCACGTATTTAAGGGAGTTTGAGAGTACTAAATACTGTCTTTTGAATGTAGTTTTCCCATCCAATCTACACGAATATAGGGTGCTAGTTGTGAATATGATTAACGAAAAGGTAATACCTTATTACAAAGAAGATCATCAAAGTGAAAATGTCCAAACTGATGGCGAAGTAAAACTAGAGATTACAAGACCCACTAATATTTTTGACCCTAGACCGTATTTCTTTAACCTATTACAAAGGGAGCTGCAAGAATTTTCACTTAACCCAAGTATAGTCGTAGTATTTGCAGATAAGGAGTATGAAATCACATATCAACCAGTGTATTTTTCAGGCGGAAGTTATCCGAAAAGTCTAGAGAAAGAGAAGTACTCAAATTATTCTTTTTTGCCTAGCATCCAACTAAAACGACCCAAGAATGGAACTAAATCAAAAGTAGTTGCAGATAAGAAAGTGCTAAATAACCTATTGCTCGATTTCAATGATTTAGAATATCACCAAACTTTTAGTAAACCAGAAATATGGAATGAGGAAATTAAAAACAAAATCCCAGACCCTAACTTTCATACATTAATTGTAAATGATAGTAATGAGATTATTTCTTACGCATATAAGCATAAAAATACTGTAGTGTTTATTTTTCCAGATATTAAAGAAAAGGAGAAATTTACAAGTAGATTTTTAACGGAAATCGCCCCTGATATTTTACCAGATTTATTTTCTTCTAGTAATGAAATTAGTTGGTTGAGTGATAAAAAATATTGGTTACCTGGACATAATAAATTAATTGAGAGAAAAGAGGAGGAGATTAATCGGCATGAGAAGGAGTTAGAAAAGATTGAGAAGGAATTAGAGGAAAATAATGAGAAATTTAAAGTTTTACACGATTTAATTACTGAAACGGATGATAAACTGGTTAATGCCGTTTTGTTTATCTTACATTACTTAGGATTTAAAAATGCGAAAAAAGTTGATGAGACTAAGTTAGATGGAATGTTTGAAGAAGATATTCAACTTGAGTACAAAGGTATGTTATTAGTTATTGAGGTAAAAGGTATAGGTGGAACCTCGAAAGACAGCGAATGTAGTCAGGTTTCTAAAATCCGATACAGAAGAATGAAGGAAAGAAATTCAACAAATGTTTGTGGGCTTTACATTGTAAATCATGAAAGGTTCAAACCACCTCATAAGAGGTCAAACCCTCCTTTTAATAGAACGCAAATTCAAGATGCCATTAATGATGATCGCGGACTTTTAACAACTTGGGATTTGTATAAATTATATCATGATATTGAAAATGGGATAATTTTGAAAGATCAGACTATTGATTCCTTCTTCGAATATGGACTAATAGATTTTAGAAAAAAGTTAATAAAAATAGCCAAAGTTGATAAAATTTATAGAGAAGGAAGTATTGCGAGTTTCGAACTAAGTGGAATAGAAATAAGAAAGGAAAATGAAATCATTTCAGAAAAAAATGGTCTTCTGAAAAAGCATAAAGTTATTTCTATTGAGCAAAATAGCAATAGTTTAGATTCTGCTAGTGAAGGAAGAACAGGTATTGCAGTAGAACCACCACTAGAGGTTAATTCAGTAATATTTAAGAATAATAAATAGGTTTTTAAAGTGTTAAATTAATTCACATAGCTAATCGTCATCACCCTAGTTTTTATAAAATTCTTAAAATCCCTTATTCTCATTCTTTGAATTTTTTATGGTTCTGAGGTGCTGAAATTATTTAAAAGTCCTTTATAGTTTTAGCATAATCACGAAAAAGTAATTATGGGTAACCAGATTTAGTATCCTGAATTACACTTTACGATAAGCACAGAATTCGGCTTTTGGATAATATGTACTGTTTTTATTACAATTCCGTACTTTTCCTAAGACACCAGAATTCTACATAGCAACAAATTTGAACTCTGTCTAGGTCTAAAACTCTCTTCAGCTCTTAAACCCATTTAACAAATTTTAACCCTCCAAAATTTGCTGGAATGAAATTCATATATTTACTTTGAAAAAAAAAGTACTTTTAATGAGCAATGAAGATATACTGAAAGACCTGGGGCATATCCGCTCGCTAATGGAGAAATCCAATAAGTTCATCTCTTTAAGTGGGCTTTCGGGAGTGGTTGTAGGTATTTATACCCTGCTGGCTACTGCTTTTTGGTATACCAAACTTAAAGCTCTTACGCCAGAGGGCTCTTCCATCTTTTGGAATATCGGAGCCATACAAAAGGACTTTATTATTTCCGGAAGTATACTTTTGGTGATGTCGGTATTTACCGGCGTTTGGATGGCAAAACGCAAAGCAGAAAAAAGCGGTCAGTCCGTTTCTAACCCAGCCAGTAAGGCAATGCTAAATACGGTTGGAGTACCTTTGATCACAGGAGGAGCTTTTGCCATCATAGCTGGTATTTATGGAGGACAGATTATGGTCATCCCTTCATTTTTGGTTTTTTATGGTTTGGCCTTGTATTCTGGGAGTCACTTTACCTTTAAGGAAATCAAGTATTTAGGTTTATTTGAGATTCTTTTGGGCTTATTATCCTTTGTGTATTTTCAGTACGGATTACTGTTTTTTGCCTTAGGTTTCGGACTTTTACACATAATATATGGGATACTTATCCTAAAAAGACACGGAGCGTGAAGATAGATTTAAGCTTATATGATAAGGTGCTGGAGAATCGGTTTCGGCTGCAAATCATGGGTGTACTTATGGTAAATGAAGACTATGATTTTAATGCCTTAAAAGAACTCATGGATGTTACAGACGGGAACCTGGCATCTAACCTAAAAGCCCTGGAAAAGGAAGAATATATAGAAGTAATAAAGACTTTTGTAGGTCGAAAACCCAACACCCGTTATCGTAAAACCAAGAAAGGTGCAGAAGCTTTCCAAAATCATTTAGCAGCTCTTGAGAAGCTAATAAAGCAGCAAAAATAATTTTTTTTATATTTTAACTTTGAAAAACAAAGTACTTTTTTCAACTAAATAACAATACTAATAAGAACTCAGTTTTTTGTGAAGCAGTAATCACCACTGAAACCTGATAGATAAAGTAACAAACCTAAATTTTAATAAAAATGAAACAGAAAATCGTAAGAGCAGATGCATTGAAAACGGGTCTATTAGGGGCCGGAATAGCCTTAGTACTCATTTCCCTTTTAGTTTTTGGAGTAAGTACTACTCGCCCGGGTTGGAGCGAGTACTGGCGTATTCGTCCACTAATTGTAACGCCAATAGCCGCCGGTATGGGTGGAGTTTTGGCCTACCTTTTCTTCCGTATTACCACTAACGGTGGACTTAACAAGTTCATTGCTGGGTTCCTGGCAGTATTCGGTTATGTAATTTCTCTTTGGTTAGGCTCTGTGTTGGGCTTAGCAGGAACGCTGTGGAATTAAAAAAACAAGCACGATGAACCGTCTTTCAATATTATTTCTCAGAGCTGCAATCTTGATTTTCAGCATTGTGGTACTTGTTCTACTAATTCGTTTTCCATCAATGGAAGGCCGAGCTGCAAACCTGGACTTGATTCAGATTTACACAGACCCCTTTGTTTTGTATGCCTATGCTTCATCTATTCTTTTTTTTGCTGCACTATATTATGCATTTAGGCTATTAGGTTATTTCGCACAAAATGAAGCATTCTCTCAAAGCTCTTTTAAAGCCTTGCAGCGTATAAAGCGATGTGCAATAGCATTAAGTATTCTAATTGTGACGGCCGGGCTTTTTATATTGCTCACCCATGATAAAGAAGAAGACGCAGCTGGTTTTTTAGCTCTGTGTTTGATAACTACCCTTATTTCACTCGCAGTTGCAGCAGCTACTACGGTATTTGAGAACATTCTACAGACCAAGAAAGACATGCTCATAACTCCCGATGAGTCGTAGCTGACGTATTGGTCTATATTGTCAAAGACTATATTTTCTAGACAAATCCGCTTTGCATTTCTTTCCGATGCAAGTATCCGTTTGTTTGTAATTACACTTTTATCTGCCTTGGGCCTGGTATAATTCTAGGCCTAAGCGGTACACTTTAGAACTAAACAAAACTACATAAATTTATGAAAAACGTTTCTCCCGGAATTAACTTCCAAAAAGTCATTTTTATTATCATACTGGGCATACTACTCGTAGTTCCCCTGATGATGATCTCCAGCACTACCAAAGAAAGAAGCGAACGCAAGAAAAGTGTAACCGAGGAAATCACCTCCAAATGGGGACGTAGTCAAGAGATATCGGGCCCCGTGCTTGTGATACCGTTTAACAGAGAGGTTAAAAGTACTATCACAGAAAATAATGTACAAAAAACCCTGATTTCCTACCAGACAGAATACCTTCAAGTGCTACCATCTAAACTACGTATAGAGTCTAGCGTAAAACCCGAAAGCCGTAAGAGAGGTATTTATGAGTCAGTAGTTTACACTTCTACCAGTATCATAAAGGGCGATTTCGAAAAACTCCAACTAGAGAAGGAAGGAATACTGCCAGAAAATATAGAATGGGCAAAAGCCAAACTTATAATTGGTATTTCTGACTTAAAGGGCTTGGGGACTTTCCCCGAAGTTTCTTGGAACAACACCAAAATAGAAATTGAAGGAAGCTCCTCCACTTCAAGTCTTTTTAGAGAGAATCTAACAGCCCCGCTTGACTTATCTCCAAACAAAACCTCGGAGGGCAGTTTTTCTATCACGCTAGACGTCCGAGGTTCAGATTTCCTCAGTGTAGCTCCATTAGGTAAACAAACTCAAATAAGTATAAATGGAAAATGGGGTAGCCCGAGTTTTGATGGCGACTATCTTCCAGATGACCGAACTGTAACTTCTGACTCCTTCAAAGCCAGCTGGAACATTCACAGTGTGGATAGAAAACTTCCGCAGCAGTGGACAAGCAGCAACCCGGTCAGCCGTCCTACGTACGAGCTCGACCCCGCTCCTACACCCAGAAAAATCCAAAAAAACAATATAGTAAAAGTTGCTTTTCTGAGTGGGGTAGATTTATATCAGCAAACCGAAAGAACTCTCAAATACGGGATTCTCATTATAGCTTTGGCTTTTTTGGCTCTTATTTTCACTGAAATACTGACCAAAACCACTTTTCATATCATCCAATATGCTCTCATAGGTTTCGCTCTGGTGGTTTTTTATACGCTTTTACTTTCCCTGAGCGAGCATATCGGCTTTAGTCCTGCATACTTGCTGGCCTTTCTTGCTACCAATGGTATAGTTACCTGGTTTGTGCGAGCAGTATCCAAAAACAACACTACAGCCCTCATGTTTTCCGGGATTCTAACCTTGTTCTTTGGTTTCAACTATGTACTTATGCAGCTTGAGGATTACTCATTATTGGTAGGTTCTATAGGAATATTTATAATACTTTTGGTACTCATGTACATCACTACAAAGGTCAACTGGCAACCTTCTGAAACCAGGGAGTAAGATGTTCCTCCCCTCTCGATTCGGGAGGGGTACTTTTCCCCACCCTTAAATTTAAGGACTTTCTCCTTCTTTCTTATAAATATCAGCTTTACTTTTAATGTGTTGATTTATAGAACAAACTGCATAGAGTCAATTGACAATTTTGAGTAAATATGGACAGGTGAAGCTGTTCACATACACCGAAGCAAGCCCTCAGAACTATTCATACTTTACTCTATGAGATTTACAGATAATTATGGCCTCTGTTCCTATTGGGGTTTTAATCTAACTCAGGTTAAAACTAATAATATGAAATAACGTACCTTTGTAGCATGGAAAGTACATTCAAAGACTTCGACCTCAATAAACAGCTCATAATGGCTGTGGAAGAAATGGGTTATACCGAGCCCACAGAGATCCAATCAAAAGCCATCCCCGTAGTATTACAGGGGCATGATGTATTGGGAATCGCCCAAACCGGCACTGGAAAAACAGCTGCTTACCTTTTGCCTATCTTAATGAAAATTAAGTATGCTCAAGGACAAAACATGAGGGGACTGGTGCTTGCTCCTACCCGTGAGCTGGCCATGCAGATACACGAAGCCGCACTTTCTTTGGCCAAATATACAGACTTACGCATTGTGGCTCTTTATGGAGGTCTTGGGCCTAAAACCCAGATAGAAAATCTAAAAAAAGGAGTAGATATTATAGTTGCTACTCCAGGCCGATTTATGGATTTGTATTTGGCTGGCGAAATCGTCACCAAAGGTTTACAATACCTGGTGCTGGACGAAGCCGACAAGATGATGGACATGGGTTTCATGCCCCAAATCCGTAAGATTCTAGAGATAATACCTAGAAAGAGGAAGAACTTATTATTCTCTGCAACATTCCAACCAAGAGTAGAAAAACTCTCAGAGGAATTCTTGGAGGCTCCCTTAAAGATAGAAGTTACTCCTTCTGCTACGGCAGCCGCTACAGTTGAGCAGAACTTGTACAAAGTGCCTAACTTCAAAACCAAAATAAATCTTTTGGGTTATCTGTTTGAAAACACACAAATACCGAGAGCCATTATATTTTGTCGCACCAAAACTGTGGCAGACAATGTGTTTAAGTTTTTGGAAAGAAAGGTTATCGGTGCAAAAAATATACGTGTTTTACATGCCAATAAAGGACAAAACACTCGCATTAACTCTATAGAAGATTTTAAATCGGGAGAAATACAAGTGCTGGTATCTACGGATGTGGCAGCAAGAGGAATAGACGTAACCGCTGTAAGCCACGTATTCAATTTCGATGTACCACTAATTTACGAAGATTATGTACATAGGATTGGCAGAACAGGTAGAGCAAAAGCAGAAGGACAAGCCATCACATTTGTTCTAAAACACGAAGAGTATCATTTAGAAAAAATAGAAAAACTTATCCGCACGCAAATACCAGAGCTAGAAATACCCAAAGGTGTAAAAATAGAGGAAACGCCTTTTGAAGAAAATCAGGAAATGCTCAAAACCATAGACGACCAACGCAAGAAAGAAGACCCGGATTTCAAAGGTGCATTCCACGAAAAAAAGGCCAAAAATGCCAGAGGTGACTTTAAGAAAAAGAAACCTTCAGCTAAGAAGAGGAGGTAGAGCTTTCTTTAAAAATGCTAAACTTTAATATTGGTTGGCTGTATTGGTCCTTGAATCTACTAGCGTCACAGCTGAGAACTACATAAAAACGCTGCTAACTTCGTTTCCATATATCAATTGAAAGAAGCCCGAAATTCCAACGGGCTTTGTTTGGTTTTGGCTTTAAACAATTTGCTGAAAGATTGTGAATGCTCGAAACCAAGCTCATAAGCGATTTCACTAACCGATAAGTCTGTTATAGAAAGCTTTTCTTTCGCCTTTGCTATCAATTTTTCATGGATCTGCTGCTGAGTGCTGAGCCCGGTTAACTGCTTTAACATACTGCTCAGATATTTGGGCGAGATATTTAAGGTGTCCGCTATGTATTGCACTGTTGGCAAGCCCCTTGACAGTAACTCTTCATTTTTAAAATAGTCATCCAAAGCACCTTCCAGCCGAGTAAGAATCTTATTATTCGTGATTTTCCGGGTAATAAACTGTCTCTCATAAAATCGCTGGACATACGTGAACATCACCTCCAGCTGTGCAATAATTACATCTTGACTAAATTTGTCGATAGTAGAATTGTACTCACTTTTTATGTTATCTATGATGCTGTTGATTACGCCTTCCTCCTTGTCAGACAAAAAAAGAGCTTCGTTAGTAGCATAATTAAAATACTCATACTGCTTTATTTTTGAAGCTAAAGGAGTGTTCCAAAGAAAATCAGGATGCACGAGCATAATCCAACCAAAACGTTCTCCTATAGCTGTATGCTCCACCGATTTGAGTATTTGCCCCGGAGCCATAAGAGCCATTATTCCGCCGTCAAAATCATAGGTTTGCTGACCATAATGCATTTTGTCCACTCCCCTTTTTATAGAAATGGAGTAAAAATCCATAACCACACTCATTTCATTCTTGGGCTCTTCATTTACTGCAGCATAGTCAATTACGCTTATGAGCGGATGTGCCGGCATAGGCAACCCCGATAATTGGTGAACTTGCGAAATAGTTTTTACTCTGATAGGCTGAGCCATTTTAGCTTACTTAAAAGGATATTTTAACCAAATCAATATAAGAGGCATAGCCAAAAATGGAATTTCTATTAATGCAGTTTTAGAATCTCCCGCATTTAAAGACAACGCCATGATTAACACTATAGTAACAGCATTGAGAAGGTTTCCTATAAAGAAGGTTTGTGGAAACAGCAACATGAGCCCGACGATGATAGAGAAAACCCCGAAATAAGGCATCAAAGTCTTTGTTATTCCAAGATTGGCCATCATTTTTGCTTGTTCTGCATTTGCAGGTTGAAATGCGTCCCAGCCGTGTTTTATACTAAGTCCGGCAGACACTAATAGCAGGATTATACTTACGATTTTCATATTTTTTGGTTTTTTAAAATTATTGGAGACTTAGTACTCTATTGTGGTTTTAGCCCGCTTCTCTTTTATTCTTTTATAAAAGTAAAGAAAAATCATTGAATGTGTATTTTTAATCTCTTGTATAGAAACAAGTTAAGCCCTATATCAGGTAATTTTCTTAGGTTCATTGCGTAAAAGGTCAGTTTCGCCTCACTTTGCCCAAGCGAACAGTATTAAAAATTTTTGTCTCTGATGTTTTCCCTGCTTTAGATTCGGTATAAAAAAGTGCAATTCCTTACAGCTTTTTTAATGCCGCTTTCGCTTTCTTAAAATCTCCGTGTCCCATTTTCAAAACCAAACCCGGGGCAACTCTAGTTAATAATTTAATTGCACTGATTAAAAACGGCTTCAATTCCTTTTTGTCTTTCTGCATACCGTCTACAGCCACTTTTACCATCTTTTCTACATCCATCATCATCCTTGGATTAGGCTGATGTGCCCACTCATTTTGGAGGTTAGTTTTTACACCTGGCGGGATCATTTCAAAAACCTTCACGTTCGTGTCTTCCAACTGTAGACGCAAAGCCTGTGTATAGGCTCTTACACCCGCTTTTGTGGCACTATAAATAGGAGCAGCAGAGTACGTCATCAGTGCTATCCCTGAGGAAACATTCACTATCGAAGCCGATTTCTTGGTCAGTAAGTGGGGCAAGAACTGATGTACCATTTGGATTGTCCCCGAGAGGTTAGTAGATATCTCGCGGTTGATATTTTCCAAGTCCAAAGAACTATCTTGTACGTCTATCATCCGCATAAGCCCGGCATTATTAATGATGATGTTCAGGTCAGGAAATAGTCTGGAAACATTGTTATAAAGCTGAACAATGTCTTGTGGTTTGCTCACATCACTTTGAAATATGTGGATATCCGGGAACTGCTTTTTAGTTTTGTTCAAAGCTTCTATGCTTCTTCCTGTAACTATTATATTAGCTCCTTTTACGGTAAGCTGCCTTACAAACTCCAGGCCTATTCCGCTGGTTCCTCCTGTAATAAGGATAGTACTGTTTTTCAAATTCATATTAATTGTGTTTTTGATGATGCAAAGTTCAGGGCTAAAAAAAGAGCAGATGTAGCAGAAAATCGGATTATTGTAGCCAAAAGGGAAGATGCCGAAAACAAAAAAGAAATTGAAGGAAAGACGTCCGTTTACAAAGACTACCCAGCTTTATAAGAAAAAACATCTTTAAAACGGAAATATAGCGGCTGGCTCTCAAACCCAAATTCTGCAAGAAGCTCCTCTACTTTCATATCCATAATTTCACTTTTTCACAAAAAGACAATATCCCTTTTCTACGAATATAAGAGATTATAAGTTTTTCAAAATCTATTCACTAACTTAAAATACCACATAATAAAATACTGTTCAGACGGTATAGACGGCATTGTTTGTTCTGACTAAATTTGAGATACAAAACAGTAGCCTTCGGCTATTCATTCATAGTTTAAAAACTTTTTTATTTACATCTATCCCAAACAAAATAGTCTAAAAAGCTAGGAGTTTATACAAATCGTAAATAAGTGGGAGCCGCTCCTTTGAGGATAATAAAAATCCTCGTATTCCTGACCCAAACCCATTAATTTACAATTTCTTAAACTATAAATGGCAAAATAGTTTAACAGAAAAGATTTTTTTTCTAATTTTGCACCCCGAAAGCAAATATTAAATTCAATTTTCGGAAAACATCCGTTAAAATATTAATAATAAATTAAATGGCTCGCGATTTAAATTTTACTAGAAACATTGGTATTGCGGCTCACATCGATGCCGGTAAAACCACTACTACTGAGCGTATCCTATTCTACTCGGGTATGAGTCACAAGCTTGGCGAAGTACACGATGGAGGTGCTACTACTGACTGGATGGAGCAGGAGCAAGAAAGAGGTATCACTATCACTTCGGCTGCTGTTACTGTAGGTTGGAAGTACCGTGAAAAAGATTATCATGTAAACATCATCGATACTCCTGGCCACGTTGACTTTACTGTAGAGGTAAACCGTTCATTGAGAGTACTAGATGGTCTAGTGTTTTTATTCTCTGCTGTAGACGGTGTGGAGCCTCAGTCTGAGACTAACTGGCGTTTGGCAGATAACTATAGCGTAGCCCGTATTGGTTTCGTAAATAAAATGGACCGTTCTGGTGCTGACTTCTTAAACGTGGTTAACCAAGTTAAAGATATGTTAGGATCTTACGCAGTTCCTCTTCAATTACCAATTGGTTCTGAAGAAAACTTCAAAGGAGTTGTAGACCTTATCAACAACCGTGGTATTGTTTGGAATGAGGACGATAAAGGTATGACTTTTACAGAAGTGCCAATTCCTGACGATATGCTTGACGAAGTAGCTGAGTGGAGAGAAAAACTTCTTGAAGCTGTAGCTGACTACGATGAGACTTTGATGGAGAAATACTTCGAAGATCCAAACTCAATCACAGAAGCGGAAATCCTTGCTGCTCTTAGAGCTGCGGTAATCGATTTGAAAATCGTTCCGATGATGTGTGGTTCTTCATTCAAAAACAAAGGGGTTCAGGCTATGCTTGACATGGTAATGGCTCTTCTTCCTTCGCCACTAGATAGAAAAGGAATTAAGGCTACAAACCCTAAAACAGACGAAGAAGTTTCTATCGTAGCTGACCCAACTGCTCCTTTTGCAGCTCTTGGATTTAAGATTGCTACTGACCCTTATGTAGGTCGTCTTTGTTTTGTACGTTCTTACCGTGGAGTTCTTGATTCTGGTTCTTATGTATTAAACAACCGTTCTGGAAACAAAGAGCGTATTTCTCGTATCTTCCAGATGCACGCTAACAAGCAAATCCAAATAGACCAATTATATGCTGGTGATATTGCAGCTGTAGTAGGTTTTAAAGATATAAAAACAGGTGATACTCTTACAGATGAGAAGAACCCACTAGTATTGGAGTCAATGGTATTCCCTGATCCGGTTATCGGGTACGCTATTGAGCCTAAGAAAACTGCTGACCAGGATAACTTCTCTAAAGCTATCGGTAAGCTTATCGAAGAAGATCCAACTCTTCAGGTTCATACAGACGAAGCTACTGGTCAAACGATTATGAGAGGTATGGGTGAACTTCACCTTGAAATCATCATCGACCGTATGCGTCGTGAGTTCAAAGTAGAAGTTAACCAAGGTGCTCCTCAGGTAGCGTACAAAGAAACCTTCACTAAGACTATTGAACACCGCGAGGTTTACAAGAAGCAGTCAGGTGGTAAAGGTAAATTTGCTGATATCGTATTTGAATTTGGACCAGCAGATCCGGATCCGGAAACTAATGTAGTTAAAGCGGGTCTTCAGTTTGACAACAAGATTGTGGGTGGTGTTATCCCAAGAGAATTTATTCCTTCTATCCAAAAAGGATTTGAGGAAGCTATGAAAAATGGCCCTCTTGCTGGTTACCCTGTAGATTCATATAAAGTGAAATTATTCCACGGATCGTTCCACGATGTCGATTCAGATGCTTTCTCTTTTGAAATGGCAGCTCGTCTTGGATTCAAAGAAGCTGGTAGACTAGCAGGTGCTAAACTTCTTGAACCTATCATGGCTCTGGAAGTACTTACTCCTGATGAGTATACAGGACCTATCACTGGTGATTTGAACCGTAGAAGAGGTATGATGAAAGGTATGGACACAAGAAATGGTGCCCAGGTTATCAAAGCCGATGTGCCTCTTTCTGAGCTTTTTGGTTATGTAACAGACCTTAGAACTATCACATCTGGTAGAGCTACCGCTAACATGACCTTCTCTCACTATGATTTCGTTCCAATGAACATAGCTGAAGCCGTGATTAAGAAGGAGAATTCGTAATTTTGATTTCTTAGATTGTTATATTGTTAGAGACAGCCTCCGGAAACGGGGGCTGTCTTTTTTTCTGCCATTTTTGAGATTCCCCAAAACATGTGCCTAAATCCATGTTAAGAATTTAACCCACTTTAGCATCATGGCTAAAATAACAGTTGCACCTAAATGGAATTGGGAGAGATGTCCATAATTTCATACCAGAACTTATTACGGTACGATCTTAAGTCGATCCTGTTTTAACACAGGGCTTCCGAAAGGTTTTAGTCTCCATCACAAGCACTCCATCCTCATTACAACTGCGTCCAGGAATTTAAAATGGACTTATGTTGCGGCCTTTAAGGCAATTATGATATATATTTAATCCCCTAATTTCGAGGCCATTCCAAGAAAAGTATAATTTTTTCTTTAAAAAGTATTGAATCAATGTGGGGTAAGAATAAGAAATTTTGTCTTATGAGTATTCAACCTTAAAAAAACTCCTTATAGCATGTACAATAATAAAAAACTGGAGGAGGATATAGCCAAGAACCTACAAGTACCTCCAGAAACAGAGAAGATTGCCAAAGACGGTATTTTTTGGGACGAAGAAGACTATTTAAAGAAGCTTTTTAAAATTTCCCCGGAAGAGGGGTTCGACCTCTTATTCCGAAAATATTATGGGAAACTGTGCAGCCACAGTATCCGTTTTGTACATTCTAAAGCATTTGCAGAAGATATTGTTTCTGAGATATTTGTAAATTTTTGGCAGAAAAAAGTTTACGAAAACATCAGCACCTCTTACAAAGCATATCTCTATAAAAGTGTACAGTTCCGATCATACAATTTCCTGAAAAAAGAATTCCTTCGTGAAACAAACAGTATAGAAGAGGTGGACTACCAAAACAAGACTTATGTAGACAGACCAGACGATATTTTATTTTACCATGAACTCTCTGTTAAACTAGATAGTATTATCAAAAATCTTCCTCCACAATCACGGAAGGCTTTTCAGCTGTCAAGGCTTGAGGGACTCCGGTACAGTGAGATTGCAAAGGAAATGGACATCACCGTAAGTGCTGTAGAAAGGCTGATTAGTAGGGCATTAACAAACATAAAAACAGAGTTAAAGTCCAATTCCCTCTTTAGCACTTTTAAATTTTGATTACTGATTAATTCAATAATACCGTGAATAAGAAATTAGTTTTTGGCTTTTTAGATGATAATTTAACTTCTATCCAACGGCAAAGCTTGGAGCAGTGGCTAAAAGACCCTGCTAATGAAGAAGACTTCTATAGCTATTTACATGAATATGAGAAAGAAAACAAACAATACGACGTAGATGTAGAAACCAAACTCGTCGAGGTAAAAGAGAGATTCATGAATGTGGTAAGTGGAAAACCAGAATCTCCACAACATCATTGGACATACGCCAGAAAATGGAAAGTAGGATTTGCCGCAGCTATAGTAATAATGTTGCTCGGAGTCTTTCTTAACAATTTCCACACAAAAAATAAGCTTTTTGACAGTGCCGGCCTTTTACCTCCAAATGAAGGGCAGATAGAAAGAACTAATAATAGTTCAGTGCCCCAAACAATAATATTACCTGACAACAGCTCGGTAATATTACAGCCCGGAGCAAAAATAAACTACTCATCAGAAGATTTTAAGATACGGAAAAGGGTAGTATTTTTTGAAGGAGTAGGCTTTTTTGAAGTCCAAAAAGACCCCAAAGCACCTTTCGTCGTTAATACCCCCGACTTTAGCACTCGTGTACTAGGCACTAGCTTTTCTATTAAAACGGCCGAACAAACTTCGGAAAACGAAGTAATAGTAAAAACCGGAAGAGTAGCCGTTTTTAAGTCTCAGGAGACTAAAGGTTCAGGTCAAGCTATCTTCCTTTCTGCTAACGAAAAAATTCATTTCCCCAAGGGCTCTACCAAGCCTCTAGTTTCTGTTGGAGTAACAGATTCCGATATAAAAGACAAAGCAGATTCTGTCTCTTTCGGATTTGATGAAAGGCCCGTAAGTGAGGTCTTCGAGATGTTTGCCTCAGTGTATCATGTTAACATTGATTACGATAAGGAAGAAATGAAAAACTGTAAGATTACAGCATTCTTACAAGATGAGCCTCTGTATGAGAAAATCAGACTAATATGCTTTGCATTAGATGCAAAATTTGAGTTTAAAGGTAATACAATAATAATAATGTCAAATGGATGCGAATAAAAGTAAATTAGAAGGTCTACCCTAAATCGGATAGACCTTCATTTAGGCTCATTGAAATTGGCGTTTCTCTAGACTGAGCCTAGTTTAAATAAAACCTGATGTTTAATTAAAACTCTGTAAAACTATGAAAAAAAAGCTACAATCGCGTAGTCTAATACGATGTCTTATGCGGCTAACACTTATCCAATTCATATTGTCAATTACGTTAGTAAGTTTGGGCTTTGCTAACATTTCGTACTCTCAAAACCTGTCAACCCAAAAACTAGATTTTAAAGTCCAAAACCAGAATCTAAAAGGGACAATAAGAGAGCTGGAGAGGCTGTCAAATGCAAAGTTTATATATAGTAACAGTCTTCTAAACAGCGAGAGCAAGATTTCTCTAGAGTTTCAAAATACCCTTTTTACAGATGTCCTAGACAAAATCTTTAAGCCTTTAGAGATAAACTATACCATCTCCGAAAACCAGGTTGTACTCCAAAAGAAAAAAGGCTCCTTCAGATTTCTAAACCAAAAAGCCAAAGAGATCTTACCTCTAACGAGAGAAGATATAAAGCTAAACGGGGTGGTAAAAGATGAGAAAAATGAACCTATAGTAGGGGCAAGTGTAGTAATAAAAGGAACTACAAGAGGGACAATTACCAATATAAACGGACAATTCGAAATCATGGCCCCCGGACCGGAATCTGTTTTACAGTTCCTTCTTGTGGGTTACCAAAACTACGAGACAAGAGTGGGGAGTAACTCATTCTTTAACATCGTGATGGAGCTGGATAACAAAGCTCTCGAAGAAGTTATTGTAGTAGGTTATGGCGTCCAGAAAAAGAAAGACTTAACAGGTGCTGTATCCTCCATAGGTTCAGATATGTTTGCCGAAAGAAAAGAAACTCAGGTTTCCCAAGCTTTACAAGGGGCAATGTCAGGAGTTATGGTTAGCCGCAGTGGAGCAAATGGAGCCATGGGTAGTGCAGATATAAAAATTAGAGGTATAACAACAATAGGAGACTCTAATCCCTTAATAATTGTAGACGGAGTTCCGGTAAGTGACCTAAACCATGTTAATCCTAATGACATAGAAAACTTATCTGTGTTAAAAGATGCGGCCTCGGCTTCTATATACGGTTCCAGAGCTGCCGCCGGAGTAATCCTGGTAACTACAAAAAGAGCCAAAACTGATCAGACTTCTTTTCAGTACAATTTTGAGAGAGGTTTTAATAAACCTACCCAGTTACCGGAATACATGAGGTCCGTTCGGTACATGGAACTAGTTAATGAACTCAGATGGAATGATGCCGGAAACGGGGCAAACAAGTTTCCAACATTTAGCGAGGACCTATTAAATGATTACAACCAAAAACACCTATCTGATCCCGACAGATATCCAGATACAGACTGGATGGCATTAACGCTTAATAAGACTGCCTCCCGCGAAGCCCATAGCATAAGTGTGGTGGGAGGTTCTAAATCCGTAAAATCGAATGCTTCTATAAGATACGAAACGATGGATGGTCTTTATGATAATAAAAAGTATACCCGGGTGTTTGTACGTTCCAATAATGATTTTACAATAAACAAATACCTTGGCGGAACCTTGGATTTTAACTTTAGACGTACCAATACAGTAGACCCTACAGCCACTGATCCACTAGGAAGAATAAGGATAGCTGTGCCTATATATCCTGCCGTGTGGGCAGATGGTAGACTGGCGGATGGTAAGGCCGGAGAAAACGTTTACGGAAAGATTAAATACGGCGGCACCAACCAGAACTTTTATAACCAGATTGGAGGTCGGATAGCTCTTGATATAAAACCAATAGACGGTTTGAAAATATCGGCAATTCTTGCCCCTATATTTGACTTTAACAATCAAAAGAGGTTTAACAAGCAAGTGGACGTCTACGCCTCTGATAATCCGAACCAGTTTGTGGCATCCCTGATAGGCGGAGACCTCACTACCAAATTAGACGAAAACAGGACTACTAATGTGAGTCTAACTACCCAGTTTTTAGCAAACTACCTAAAAACCATTGGCTCCCATGATTTTACATTACTAGCTGGTTACGAGAACTACTACTACAAAAGTGAGTATATGGGGGCATCCAGAGACCAGTTCCTATTTGATAACTATCCTTATTTAGACCAAGGTCCTGCAGCTTTCAGAGATAATTTCGGAAGTGCATTCGAAACCGCCTACCGTTCCTTTTTCGGTAGGGTAACTTACAGTTTTAAAGACAAATACCTAATACAAGCTAATGTAAGAAGGGACGGTTCTTCAAGATTCAATAAAGATTATAGGTGGGGTGTTTTCCCTTCTATCTCAGCCGGATGGGTAGTAAGTGAAGAAAACTTCTTCAAGAAACAAAACGTGCTATCTTTTATGAAACTTAGAGCCTCTTGGGGAGCACTAGGAAATGAACGCATAGGAAATTATCCTTCTGTGGGAATTATGAACTTTAACAATGCCTTATTCTTCCAAAACAACCAGGTAATTTCCCAACAAACAGCAGCACAGATCCAATATGCCATACGGGATATATCTTGGGAGAAAACGTCTTCTATTGACCTGGGCTTGGATGCTTTTTTCCTCAAAAATCGCTTGCGGTTTACTGCAGATGTATACAGGAAAGAAACCAAAGATATGCTATTGGCTCTACAGATACCCATTTTTGTAGGTTTCCAGAACCCAAACCAGAATACGGGTAAGATGACTACAAAAGGAATTGATCTTGACCTGGGATGGAGCGATGCCGTGGGTAAATTACGTTACTCTGCTTCATTTAATCTTTCGCACTTTAAATCGGTAATGGGAGATTTGGGAGGCACAGAGTTTCTTGGGGATAAGATTAAGATAAAAGGAAGCCAGTTTGATGAATGGTACGGTTATATATCCAGTGGTATTTACCAAAGCCAGGAAGATGTAAACACATCAGCCAAACTAAGTGATAACGTGAAAGTAGGAGACCTGAAATATTTAGACATAAGCGGACCAAACGGAGTGCCGGATGGCAAAATTTCACCTGAATATGATAGGGTTCTTTTAGGAAACTCACAACCTCAGTGGATGTATGGTGGAAACCTCAGGTTAGATTATAATCGTTTTGACCTGGGCATAACCGTGCAAGGAGTGGGATACCAAAGGGTTTCTATGCTTCCTTACACAAACTACAACTCAGAGAACTTCGGAGTGTTTCCTGTTTATATGGATGGAGCTACCTGGAGTATGAACAACACTGCCGAACAAAATAGTGCAGCCCTTTATCCAAGATTTACAGAAACGAACAAAGACTTAAACAGAGCTATGTCTGACTTTTGGTTATTTAATGGAGGTTACTTTAGGTTAAAAAATGTGACTCTGGGATATACTCTACCCACCAAGCTGACCCAAAAGATAACTTCCAACCACATCAGGTTCTATCTGAACGCTTCTGATATTTTCAGTATCAATAAATACCCTAAAGGTTGGGATCCAGAGGGAATTGGGATTGTGAGCACTTTCATAGGTGGCTTTACTATTAGTTTCTAACTTTTAATCTGAGACAAAATGAAATCAAAAATATATACTATAATACTGTGCCTTTTTTTATTGGCATCGTGTCAGAACTCGCTCGACCTATACCCGTTAGCCGAACCCTCTGCAGAAAAATGGTATTCTAACGAAACAGAAATCCAGC
>CAZBAV010000041.1:0-19857 GCA_964489955.1 uncultured Lacihabitans sp.
GTGCTCCGGTCGTATCATCAGATAAGACGGGCGTATGTGGTGACGAGAAAGCAACTTTAACAGCTACAGGATGTACAGGAGAAGTTACATGGTCTAATGCCATGACAGGAACAAGCATCCAAGTAGGAGCAGGAACATATACGGCAACATGTACAACCTCATGTGGTGAGTCAGTAGCTTCAACTCCGGTAGTAATTGGAACGAGCGATAAGCCAAGTGCTCCGGTCGTATCATCAGATAAGACGGGCGTATGTGGTGACGAGAAAGCAACGTTAACAGCTACAGGATGTACAGGAGAAGTTACATGGTCTAATGCCATGACTGGAACGAGCATCCAAGTTGGAGCAGGAACATATACAGCAACATGTACAACATCATGTGGTGAGTCAGTAGCTTCAACTCCAGTAGTAATCAGTGAAGGAGGATCTCCAGAACCGCCAATAGTAGTTGCTGATAAGAGTGCTGTATGTGGAGATGAGAAAGCTACGCTAACAGCCACTGGTTGTAATGGTGTAATTACATGGTCTACCAACGAAACAGGTAATAGTATTCAGGTAGGTCCAGGAGTATACACTGCTACTTGTAAAGATGCTTGTGGTAATGAATCTATAGCTTGTATAGCTGTTAAAATCGACAGTACTACTGTTCCGTCTGCCCCTGTTATCTCTAGTGATAAGTCAGGAGTATGTGGTGATGAGGAAGCTACCTTAACTGCTACAGGTTGTGCGGGTACAATAGTATGGTCTAATGGAGATGTTGCTAATAGTATTAAAGTTGGTTCAGGTGTGTATACTGCGAAGTGTAATACAAGCTGTGGAGAATCTGAGTCTTCTAATACTGTTGTAATCGGAACCGGTGGAAGTACTTTAAATATCACAAGTAATAAAGAATCTTACTGTGCAGGTGATGTTATTGAGCTTACAGCTTCGGGTTGTGCAGGTGAAGTTAAGTGGTCTAACGGACAAACTGGTACTGCTATATCGTTTGTAGTTACTACAGGAACAACTATAACGGCTACTTGTGATGTGAACGGAGGAAACACAAGTTCTTGTGATTTTGAAGTTGGAGATATAGCGTTTGAATATTCTTCAGGAAACAATCCTAACGGAATATATACGAAGTTTATCTTAACTAATACTTCGTATGAAATATTGCAGATTAGTAATAATGCTAAGTTTACTAATGTTGCTGAAGGATCTTATAAAGTAATATCTTTAGTACACATAGGTGAAATAGATGGTCTGGTTGTAGGTGCTAATTATAGTGCAGTTGACAAAGGCGATTGTTCTGACCAAAGTGAGATTGATATCACTGTTTGTGATGGTGGAGATGATAATGGAAATGATTGTAAAGCTTTTGGTTCTTATGCGATAACGTTGAAACCTGAAAGTGAGTGTGGAGGTAATCCAGGTGAAGAATGTGATGTTCTTCCAGCAGCAGTGGTGGTAACTATTTCAGACAATGAAATTTGTACACCTACTACCATAACAGTTACAGCTACAGGTTGTGCTGGCGGAGAAGTGATATGGTCTAATGGCATGAAAGGATCACAGATTACAGTAAGACCTTTAACTACTACTACTTACTCAGCGGTTTGTAAAGTTGGTAAATGTCTAAGCCCACTTTCTAACAGTGTATCTCTGAAATACGGAGCACCTGCTAAGCCAATTGTAGTTTGTGTAGATGATTTAATTTGTGCAGGTGAGTCAATTGCGATATCAGCATCTGGATGTGAGGGCACAGTTAGGTGGTCTAACGGACAAGAAGGAAGTACTATATCTGTAAGCCCTTCTGTTACGACTAAGTATGCTGCGGTTTGTATAGTAGGTGAATGTACCAGTGCAGTATCTGATTCTATGTGTGTTAACGTGGGTATTCCTTCTACACCTTTGATAGTTTGTTCAGAAACTTCAATCTGTGTGGGTGAAACAGCTACACTATACGCTAGAAACTGTAACAGCAAAGTTGTATGGAGCAATGGTGAAGTTGGAACGACAATACAATTTGTACCAACAACTACTGGGTCGTATACATTTACTGCTAAGTGTGTGAGTGCAACAGGAAACTGTGAAAGTGCGGCATCTAACGTAATGACTGTGAAGGTTGGTGGTGCTGTCACAAAACCGGTGGCAATAGAAACGCTAGAGAATATGTGTCCGTTTGAGTCTGTAAACTTAAACAACGCTATATTAGGTGAGCCTTCTACAAGTGGTGGTTCGTTTGAGTTCCACTATGAGAATAATCCTCATTCTGCAATAGTGGTTAGCACAGGCCTAGTTACTGAAGGCGTCTATTACTTGTTTGAAAGAAGTAATTCCGGATGTTACAGTGAAGGAACTGCCATTACGGTGAGCATTGATACATGTGAAGGTGGTATTAAGCCTGGTGAGAATATGTTTGTAGATGTTGACCTGAATAAGGTTGGTGATAAGACACAAGCAGAAGTAGATGAATTAGTGAGCTATACGGTTACTGTTAAGAACACAAGTGCAAATACTGCAAATAACATCAAAGTAAGAGATGTAATACCTGCAGCATTGGATATTGTTTCGCATAGTGATAATGCTACTGTAACCAATAGGGTTCTTGTTGCAAACATTGATTCTTTGGTTGGTGGAGCATCAGTAAACATTACTTATACAGCTAAGGTTATAATGCCGGGTGTAATAGTAAACAAAGCTGAATTGGTAGCTGTAGACGAGATCGATAATAATGTTGGTAACAATACAAGTACTTGGACAATGAATGAGTTTGTTGCTACGCAGGATTCTCTAATTGGTCTGGCAAAATCTGTGGGTTCTATTGCAAAAGTTGAAGGTGATAAGAATATCTATAAAGTGCCATTTACATTCACAATCGTGAATATGGGCTTGAAAGATCTTAATCACTTGAGATTAACTGACCAACTTGATTCTACGTTCTTAGCTGCTAATGTGATTGACTCGGTAGCTTTAGTATCTGCTGATTCTAGTTTGACTCTAAACACTAACTATACAGGGGTTGGGGTTAACACAGAATTACTTGTGGCTGAGCAAAGTTCAATCAAAGCCGGAGCACGCTTGACAGTTAAGCTTGATGTGTTTGTGAACATGGATAGCACTGATAAGAGAGAATTCAAGAACACTGCGTTTGTATTCGGTGGAGAAGGTAGCGAAGTTAGCGACCAATCTACAGATGGTACTAATCCTGATCCTGATAACGATGGAAATCCTACTAACAATAGTACTCCTACATCGTTTACAGTTACGGTTGATGGTGATAGCACTAATGTTGAGAATTACGGTATTGGAACGGCATTATCTGTTGTAGACTCTGCATTCACTAATAATGGAACTATCTACGAGGTGAAATACCTTGTGAAGATTCAGAACTTTAGCGATGCAGTAGTAAACAAAGTATATCTAGTAGATAGTTTACAGTATACATTCCCGGATAGCTTAGAGTATACTATTGTAGGTACTCCAGAAGTACCAGCGGGAAGTACACTTGTTCCGAACCCTGATTTCGATGGCAAAGCTGATGCGAGATTGTTAATTGCGGATGAATCTGCTACTTTACAGCCAGGTCAGATTGACTCAGTAACCTTTAAAGTAAGTGTGGTGTTTAAGGGTAACTTTGGACCATTCAGTACTAATGTTGTAGCATTTGGAACAGGTACGGCTGGAAATGTACTAACAGATACTTCGAATAATGGTACAACCATTGTGAAGCACTTAAGTACTCCTACTGTGTTTGAGATTCCTGATAACAGTAGTCCTGAAGATCAACTTAGTATTCCTGAAGGCTTCTCTCCAAATGGAGATGGTGTGAATGATACTTGGAAAATCACTTTATTGGGTGATGCTAAGATTCAGAATATCAGTATCACTAACAGGTACGGAACGGAGCTTTACTATGAAGAAGGTGCAGAAGTAGTTACTACAACTGGATGGGATGGAAAAGCTAACAAAGGTGTAATTGTGGGAGGGGGCTTAATACCTCCAGGTACTTACTGGTACACAATTATAGTTGAAGGTTATAACAAGCCAATCAGAAACTACATTACTGTAGAGAGATAAAACTCAAAAAAGGGGAAGCTTAGCTTCCCCTTTTTTTATGCCTTTTAAGGTTTTTAGCCAGCAGAAGTTACTGTTGTTTATAGTATAATTGGAAACAAAGAATATATGTGGTGTTTGCTATAAATCAATATATTGATAATCGAACTGAGGTTAATAAGGTATTAGAGTATTTCAGTTGATTTAGTTTGTGTTCAACCAAGTATTATTGATAATATAGTTAAATTATTAAGGAAGATAGTGGTAAATTAAGTATCAGAGTCCCTTTTGAAAAGATTTAGGTTGACTCTATAACTAAGCCAAGGTTGACCGAGATTATATGAATTAGCGTGGCTTGTAGTAGTGTTCTTCAAGGTTTGATTCCTTTGTCTAGTGTTTTCTATCTACTGCACTTATTATGGCTACTATTTAACGGAAAATTTAATAGTGTTTATCTTCTGTTCTTAATCTGCTTTATTTTTAAGTGCTCTGCTGTTTTTGTTGTGGGCTATTGCATTTCTTCGTTATTTCCAGTTTAATTATCACCTACAGATTAGTTTTTGAATAAGACAATCTGTTGATTGGTATGTTTTGGATTGCTTCCTTTAGAGAATCCGAGTTATGTAGCCTATCTACTATATCAAATGCTGCGTACCGTAAGTTGTAAAACCTTTAAAACCATTGTATAACTATAGTTTTCTCGGTATTTTGCTTCTATATTATTATTAACATGAGTTCGATTAATACCACATAGATGTAAATATCTGTAAATCAGCAACAACAAAGTATACATAGTACTGAAGCCTAGTTTCAGTATATGTGAACAGCTTCAGCTGTCTATACTTACTAAAAAAGTATCATTTTTTTCTATGTCTCTATTTTGTGTGTACTATAAATCAATACATTAATAATCGAACTGAGGTTATTATTTATTTTTATGAAAATGTCTACTGTTTAATTTATAGTAATCAGTTTATAAAAAGAAAACTCCGCTGTTAACGGAGCTTTTTCGATTAAAATGGTAATTGTAGTTATTATTGTTCTTTATTCTTTTGCCAAAAGATATTAAGAAGTCCTACACCCAGTAATGTTGTAATAAGTACAGAGGCGAATGGGAGAGTATCCATTTTTTCTACTTCTTTAGGTATTACTCCTTTGTGCACAAGATGGAACAGGATTACCGCTAGTCCATTGTTTACGACATGTGCTATTATTGGAATCCAGATATTTCCTGTCCAAACATAAAAGTAGCCAAACATGGCACCCAGTAGCATTCTTGGTAAAAAACCATAAAACTGAAAATGTATGGCACTGAATAAGGCTGCCGTTACCCAAATAGCTACGTGATAGCTTTTGAAGTATTGTATGAGTTTTCTTTGGATAACCCCTCTAAATAATAATTCCTCCCCAACACCCGCTATAACTGCAATTACAAAGAAAGAAGCTGCTAACTCAGTATATGTATCTGTTTTAGCAATGAATTCGGTCATTTTGGCCATTTGGTTCTCCATGTCTTTCATTAGTTCTTCTAATAGACTTAATGAAGACGGTAATGAAATAGCTTCATTTATGCTGCCCACGTATGCCACTAAAGGTAAAAACAACAACTGAATTACTATTATACTTATTATTGGGCTTACTGAAATCTCGGAAGTATTAAATTCTGCCAGTTTCTTTTTTGCGATAAAATACCAATATAGTAATGCGGTTACTGTACACATCATAAATGAAGCTACTCCTTGTAATATGATGAGTTTCCACCAATCTTCTTTGCCTGAAGGGTTCCCAGAGCTAATTCTTAGGAGGTCTGGCATTGAAAATCCTGGTAAAAGCATGACAATTAATGTGCCGACCAGTTGTAAAAGGAAAAAGCCTGCTATACCGAAGCCTACTGCTACAAGTGCTTCCGAAGCTGAATTATATCCTCTTTGCTGGTGTACTATCTTTAGGAATTTGAACATGTACTAAATGGTTTTGTGCAAAAATAGGATTCTTTCTGGTTAATAATCTATTATTTTTTAAGATAGATTTAAGTACTTTTGTTTTAACTAACCTTTTAAAACTGTGTATGGGAAATTTTAAACGTGAAATCAATCTATTTGATGCCGTTATGCTGGTTTCCGGAACTATGATTGGTTCCGGTATTTTTTTGGTATCAGCAGATGTGGCCAGGCAAACCGGTGATGCTGGTTGGCTTTTACTATCTTGGTTAATAGCTGGTGGACTTACTATGATGGCTGCTTTGTCTTATGGTGAGTTAGCTTCTATGTTTCCGCAGGCAGGAGGCCAGTATGTTTTTATCCAAAAGGCGTATAATCGTCTTGCGGGATTTTTATACGGATGGTCGTTCTTCACGGTTATACAAACAGGAACTATTGCTGCAGTGGCAGTGGCCTTTGCTAAATATACAGGAGTTTTATTCCCGGGGTTTATTTCAGATGAACCAATTATAAAATTAGTTGGGTCTTTTCAGATTTCTAACCAGAGGCTCCTAGCCATTGGAAGTATAGTTTTTTTAACTTTTTTGAATACCAGAGGTGTTAAGCTAGGAAAACTCATCCAAAATATTTTTAGTAGCACCAAGCTTATTGCTTTGGGATTTCTGATATTGATAGGTTGTATTTATGCTAATTCGGATGTTATTTCTCAGAACTTTTCTCAAATTTTTAAATCAGAGACCCTAGCCATGGGTAATATTGATGGTAAATGGGTAGCTGGTATTATCAGTGGTTTTGGTATTGTTATAGCATTGGGAGCCACGCAGGTTGGTACTTTGTTTTCTAGTGATGCCTGGCATGGATTAGCTACAGCGGGAGACGAAGTCATAAACCCTGAACGTAATATTCCTCGGGGTTTGGCTATCGGTACTATTTTGGTTACGGTACTTTATTTGTTAACCAATATGGTTTATCTATTTATCTTGCCTTTGCAAGGTTCGCCGGAAGCCACTGATGTTCTTGGGCGTGGAATACAATTTGCTACACAAGACAGGGTAGCCGCTGCCGCTACAGAAGCTATTGGTGGGCCTTCTATGGCCATTTTTATGGCAGTTCTTATTATGGTTTCTACATTTGGTTGTAATAATGGTTTGATACTTACAGGTGCTCGGTTAACTTATACTATGGCTAAGGATAAGCTTTTCTTTGGTAGTTTTGGGAAGTTAAATAAAGCTGGTGTACCTTACACGGCTTTGTGGTGGCAGTGTGCATGGGCTTCTGTCTTATGTTTAAGTGGTAAATATGGAGACTTGCTAGATTACCTTATGACGGTGGTAATTTTGTTCTATATTCTTACTATTATCGGAATTTTTATACTGAGAAGAAAAATGCCTGACCAACCACGGCCTATTAAAGCTCCTTTGTATCCGTTTTTACCTGCATTGTATGTGGTGGTTGCTTTTGCGATTGTGGTAATTTTAGTTAAAGTTAAGCCGGAGTTTACATTACCCGGATTGTTCATCGTTGCCCTGGGAGTTCCTGTTTATTTTTGGTTCAACCGTAAACAATAGCACTTTTATTATTACAAACAGCACGGATGTGTTTATTTTGTGCTTTAAATAAAACTATAAAAGAAATGGATTTATTAGGACTTATAAAACAACAGCTAAATGCCGACGCAATTTCTAAAATTGGTGAGGTTATAGAAGAGACTCCGGAAAAAGCCGCAGCAGGACTTTCTTCTGCATTGCCTGTAATTCTTGGTGGGTTTATACAGAAAGCTCTCAATGGTAATGGAGCAAGTGATATATTGAATCTGGTAAAGAATGATGAGAATGGCGGTTTTTTTGACAATATCTTAGGTTCTTTATCAGGTTCTAATGCGTCGGGTTTGTTAACTGCAGGAAGTGGTATTCTATGCTCATTGTTTGGAGATAAAGTTGGTTCTTTGGCAGGTTTGGTTTCTAAGAATACGGGATTAGGTGAGCAATCTGCTACATCTATTTTTAATCTTGCCGGCTCTTTGGTTTTAGGTGCTATTGGCAAACAAGTTCAATCCGGTAGTTTAGGAGCCACAGGATTAGTAGATTTTTTAACTAGCCAGGTTGGGTTTGTAAAAGCGGCGTTACCTGCCGGTATCGGAAGTTTGTTGAGTTTTGAAACGCATAAACCTCAAGTAGAAGCAGTGGAAGAAAGTAAAAATGTATCAGGTAATATTCTGTCTTGGTTATTATTGGCAGCCATACTTTTAGTAGGACTTTATTTTTGGAAAAGTTGCCAAAATAAGAATTTAGGAGAAATAAATACTGGTGAAACGGAGGTAGTAATAGATACTACAAGTTTAAACTTGATAGAAAAGACCTTACCTTCTGGTGTTGCTTTAAACTTTGTTGAAACTTCTATAGAAAATGAATTGATTGCTTTCATAGAAGACAGCACTAGGGCAGTAGATAAAACCACGTGGTTTAATTTTAGAAATCTTACGTTTGAGCATGGATCTGCGGTAATAGACTCTACGTCTGAGAAGGAGGTTGATAATATTGCAGAGATTTTAAAGGCTTATCCAAACGTGCATTTAAACATTGGTGGTTATACAGATAATACAGGTTCTGACGAAGTGAATGTTAAGTTATCTGGTGAGCGTGCAGCTAATGTAAGATCTGGTCTGGTTAATAGAGGTATTTTGGCAGATAGACTAGCTTCTGAGGGTTACGGACCTAAACATCCAATTGCAGATAACAATACAGAAGAAGGTAGAGCTCAAAACAGGAGAATTGCTGTAAGGGTAACTAAGAAATAGTAGATTGTTTTGCATTCTAAATAGAAAAAGAGCCTTTTGGCTCTTTTTCTATTTAGAGAATATCGATAATACTGTAAGTCTTGTTATTAGCTAGAAAACTATCATCTTTCTTTTTAGAGAATAAGGTTTGGCCTAGAGGAGAACTTCTAGAGATACAAAAGACGGGGATTTTGTTATGTATTATTTTCCCCAATCCTACCGAAACAAGCAACCAACCCATGCTAGTATTGATTAGACTTCCTAAAACTATTTCGGAGCTTTCCAGCTCGTAATTTATTCTTTTAAATGTATCAAAATCTGTTCTAGTTGCAGCCAATTGGTTTTGGAGTATAGCTATTTCGTTTTGAGCCATTGCTCTTCCTGTTTCATATTTGTCTCCCATGCTACTCTTGGTTTCATTGTTAGCAGAGTTTTGGGTTTCTAAAATGGCTTTTTCTAGCCCTATGATTTTTTCGCCAAATATGTTAATTATAGTTTTTACTAATTCTTGTTTGTCCAATATTAATGAGTCGGTTTGTTTGGTGCCGGAGCCGATGCGTGTAAACCTAACTGGTGTACCATGGCGGCGTACTTGTCCAATAGTTGTATTACTTTCTTTTGGGTTTTTGCTTTCACAATTACCCCAATGTGGTATTCTTCGTCCATGGTCCATACCACTTCTGAGTCTGTAAAGATAGACATATCCGGATGTTTCTGGTTAGAAAGCGTAATAAGAATCCCCGAATAGTTCTTAGATACCTTTGGTAATTTATACTTAGTCTTGTTTCCTACGGCTGTCTCTATTTTTGCCCATTCTTTCCACAGGTTAATGCCAGAAGAGTACTCTACCATTTCGGCTAAATGTGCACCACCTACACGAGAGGCTGTCTCAAGAAAATAGTAGTTTCCATCACCACATTTTATTACTTCCGTATGTACGGCAGAAAATTTTAGGCCAAAAGCAGACACCACTTGGTGGTTAATTAAAGACAGGGCTTGTTCATCTAGTGACCCAAACTCTACTGTTACTGACCTAAAAATACCACCTCCGTGTGCTACTTCAAAAGGCGTACTTAGGTATTGGCTGCATCGTTCAAATAGTACCTGTCCGCCCAGTACCAGTGAATCTATATGAAAAACATCCCCTGGTTTAAAGGATTCTATTAGATAATTATGTCTGGTCTGGCCAAGGGAATCTAGGTGATCCCATGCTTCTTGTTTTGAGTACACCTTCTTTATACCTGTGGCGGATGCTTCTGATCGTGGTTTTATAATCCAAGGTCCTGGCACAGTATCTAAGTAGTGATTTATGTCTTTGTTATGAAATAGGGCAGAGAATGCCGGAACAGGAATGTTGTTGTCTTCCGCTTGCATTCTCATAGCTAGCTTGTCTCTAAAGTACCTTGCGGTGGTTTGTCCCATACCGGGTATACGGAACTGCTCACGGACCATAGCTCCTTTTTCTACATCGAAGTCATCTAGAGCTACTACCAAATCTATCTTTCTTTCACCAAATATATATGCAGTGCCTTCCACTAATGTCTGGAACGTATGTGGGGTGTTATCTACGTCCTCCAAATAGAAAAAATCATCTATGCTTTCCCTGGGCCAAGGTTTATCTTCAAGTTTTTTATTTGTGAGGAGTAATACGGTGTTTCCTTCTTCTTTAGCAGATCTCAGAAACTCGACTCCTTTAAAATAGGTGCAGATACACAAAATCGTCATAAAAATGCTGATTAGTTAATGGTAGAATATTCTGTATTTGCCCTAAAAATATAAAAGCCACTCAATATTTGAGTGGCTTTTGTAAAATATTTGTTTAACTTTTGGTTATTTTCCAGAAGTTTTAGCTGCTGTGCTTACAATACCTTTGATGGTAAGTACAACATTGTTGTTTTCTGCGTTACTGTAAACAGTTACAGTCTTGTTGAAAGTCTCATTCTTTCCAGCAGTTGTAAAACCAACTTTAATAGTTCTTGTTTGTCCAGGAAGGATTGGGTCTTTAGACCACTCAGGAGTAGTACAACCACAAACTGCCTTAGCATCAGAGATAACTACAGGAGCAGTACCCGTGTTTTTAGCCTCGAAAGTGTAATAAGCTACAGGACCAGCAGTGATTTTGCCAAAGTCATGAGTAGTTTTATTGAATTTCAAAACACCTTGAGCACTTGCAGCTACTGCAAAGAATACAACACCTACTAGAGTAAAAAGTAATTTTTTCATTTCGCTTAATTGTTATTTGATATAATTGTTTACTGAACTAATACAATGCAAATTAAATATACATTTATAATAAGTTGAAAATTTTTAACACGACATTAACAAAGCAATTTTCGGGCTACATTGTCTATTTACTACAGAAAAAAGTTAACTTTACGATACGAAAGCCTAAATATGTATATTCATCACAAACAAGATAGGCAATAAAAAATAAGACTAACTTACTCATACTATGGGCGGAACACTTATTGGAGGAGCTGCTTTCAAAGAACTAAACCTTAGTAGAATCCAAATATTAAAAGATTATAAACTTGCAGTAGAAAGCCGCATTGTAAGTGTGGCAGGCCGCAAGGATGTATTTATGGGTAAAGCCAAATTTGGCATTTTCGGTGACGGTAAAGAGTTGGCTCAGATAGCACTTGCCAAAGTTTTTAGGGAAGGAGACTATCGGTCTGGCTATTATCGTGACCAAACACTTCTTGTTGCAATGGGCGGTATTAATTGGCAGCAGTTTTATGCCCAAATGTATGCACATGCCAATTTGGAACACGATACGCAATCTGGAGGAAGAGCCATGAACGGGCATTTCGGTAATAGATGGGTAGATAGTGAAGGCGAATGGCTGTCCGTAAAAGACCTAAAGAATAGTGTAATGGATGTTTCTTCTACAGCAGGACAAATACCCAGGGCTTTGGGTCTGGCTTATGCCTCTAAGCTTTATAGGGAAATACCAGAGCTGCAAGAAGAGAATTTGTTTTCCAGAAATGGGAATGAGGTTTGCTATGCTACAATTGGCGATGCCTCTACATCACAAGGTATGTTTTTTGAAACCATAAATGCTGCGGGAGTACTACAAGTACCTTTGGTAGTTTCTGTGTGGGATGATGGCTACGGGATATCTGTTCCTATTGAATACCAGACGACTAAAGGCAGTATTTCTGAAGTATTGAAAGGCTTTGAGATAGAAGGAGATAGTAACGGAATTAAGATTCTTACTGTTAAAGGATGGGACTATGAAGGGCTGGTTGAAACCTATGCTGAGGCCGAAAGACTTGCACGTAATGAACACATTCCGGTAGTAGTCCATGTGCAAGAAATCACACAACAATTAGGGCACTCAGCTTCGGGTTCTCACGAAAGATATAAGACTCCCGAAAGGCTGCAATGGGAGATTGACTACGACTGTAACCTGCGGTTTAAAAATTGGATTTTAGAGAACGGAATAGCAAGCCAGGCAGAGTTAGAAGAAATAGAAGTGGAAGCTGAAAAGTATGTAAAGCAAGAACGTAAAAAAGCTTGGGATGCATACAGGAAAGAGTTAGAAGAGCACAATGTACCAATTGTAGAACTTATAAAATCTAATATAGATACCGTGGTAGATCAAAGTTTGTTTGATTTACAAAAGCTATCAAATATTAGCGGGTTAAGTAGAAAAGATGGGATTGCTGCATTAAAGATGTTTATCAGAAGCACTAATTCGACTTCCTTAAGAGCTGAAGCCAATGCTTTGTTACAAAGTAGGGAACTTGTTAATAAAGATAGATTTAGCACACACTTGTATTCCGAAACAAAGAATTCCCCGTTAAATGTGGAGAAGGTGCTACCTTTATACGAAGGGAAAGATGATCAGGAGGATGGCCGTACAGTTATTAATGCCTATTTTGATATTCTGTTTAGTACTAATCCCACCGTTTTTGCAATAGGGGAAGATGTAGGAAAAATTGGAGATGTGAACCAAGGTATGATTGGTTTACAAGAAAAATATGGCGAACTACGTGTTACAGATACAGGAATAAGGGAGACCACCATAATCGGTCAGGGTATAGGTGCGGCTATGCGTGGTTTAAGACCCATAGTGGAGATACAGTATTTTGATTATATATATTATGCTCTGGCTACTCTAACAGATGATTTGGCCTCGCTCAGGTATAGAACTGTAGGGCAACAAAGGGCCCCACTTATAGTTAGAACCCGTGGACACAGGCTTGAGGGTATTTGGCATTCTGGTTCTCCTATAGCGGTTATGTTACATTCTCTTCGTGGAATGCATGTGGTAGTGCCTAGGAATTATACCAAAACCGCCGGATTCTATAATACCTTATTGAAAGGAGATGACCCTGCACTTATTATAGAAAGCCTTAATAGCTATAGAGTAAAAGAACAAATGCCTAGCAATCTGGCCGATATATGTGAGCCTTTAGGTGTGCCGGAAATAATTCGTGAGGGTACAGATATCACTATAGTAACATACGGTTCTATGTGTCGTATTGTGGAAAAGGCAGCCGGACAGCTTGAGAGATTTGGCATTAGTGCAGAGGTTATAGATGTACAAACTCTTTTGCCTTTTGATATCAATCATATGATTCTGGAGTCGATTAAAAAGACAGGACGTGTGGTGTTTGCAGATGAGGATATGCCGGGAGGCGGAGCTGCTTATATGATGCAGCAAGTACTGGAGGTACAGGATGCTTACCATTATCTTGACTCTAAACCCGTGACAATTAGTGCCAAGGCACACAGACCAGCTTATGGTACAGACGGAGATTACTATTCTAAACCAAATGCGGAAGAAGTGTTTGATGTGGTTTATGCTATCATGGAAGAGGCTAATCCTGGTAAATACCCGTCCGTTTATTCTTGAGAAATCCTTAATATAAATTTATCACAGACATTATTATAACATCGTAAAATGAAAGAATATATTCAGTCTAACAAGCAAAGATACCTTGATGAACTTTTTGATTTTTTAAGAATTCCTTCAATAAGTGCT
Source organism: uncultured Lacihabitans sp. (assembly GCA_964489955.1). Classification (GTDB taxonomy): domain Bacteria; phylum Bacteroidota; class Bacteroidia; order Cytophagales; family Spirosomataceae; genus Leadbetterella. Next base: position 13,741 of record CAZBAV010000041.1, read on the forward strand.
GATTCTAAGTACCAGCCAGAAATGCTGAAGGCAGCGAACTTTATCAAAGGGAAATTGTTAGACGCAGGAATGGACTCGGCAGAAATCCATGAAACGGCAGGACATCCGGTGGTTTTTTCTGAGAAAATTATTGATAAAAATCTTCCAACGGTTTTGGTTTATGGTCATTATGATGTACAGCCTGCAGATCCTGTGGAGCTTTGGGATAGTGCACCTTTTGAACCTGTAATTAAGCAAACAAAAGTACATCCGGATGGGGCCATTTTTGCACGTGGTGCATGTGACGACAAAGGACAGATTTATATGCATGTGAAGGCAGTGGAAGCTATGCTAAAGCATGATCAGTTGCCTTGTAACATAAAAATAATGTTTGAAGGTGAAGAAGAGGTGGGCTCAGAGCATTTAGGAGATTTTGTAAAGGCTAATAAGGAAAAGTTGAAAGCAGATATCATTTTGATTTCTGATACTTCAATTATAGCCAACGATATCCCTTCAGTAGAAACAGGACTGAGAGGCTTAGCTTATATGGAAGTAGAAGTGGAAGGACCGAATAGGGATTTACACTCTGGGGTATATGGTGGTGCAGTTGCCAATCCCATTAATGTATTGTCGCAAATGATAGCTTCTTTACACGATGCTGATGGCAAAATCACTGTAAAGGGCTTTTATGATAAGGTTATAGAATTAACTGCAGAGGAAAGAAGTTCTTTAGAAGCGGCTCCTTTTGACCTGGACGCCTACAAAGAGGATTTGGATATAGCAGATGTTACTGGAGAAGAAGGATATACTACAAGAGAAAGGGCTTCAATTAGACCTACTCTGGACGTAAATGGTATTTGGGGTGGCTATACCGGCGAGGGCTCCAAAACAGTTTTACCTTCAAAGGCTTTCGCCAAAATTTCTATGAGATTAGTGCCAGATCAGGACTGGGAAGAAATAGCGGAATTGTTCTCAGTACATTTCAAGGCAATAGCTCCGTCTACTGTAAAGGTTAAGGTAAGTCGCCATCATGGAGGTCAGCCTTATGTAACACCTACAGAATCTGCCGGTTACGAAGCAGCTTTTAAAGCTATGCAGGATAATTTTGGTAAAACACCTGTGCCTACCAGGGGCGGAGGAAGTATTCCAATAGTTGCTCTCTTTGAAAAGGAGTTGGGACTTAAGTCTATTTTGTTCGGTTTTGGCTTGGACTCAGATGCATTGCACTCTCCAAACGAGCACTATGGTGTTTTTAACTTTATGAAAGGTATAGAGACCATTCCTGATTTTTATAAATATTACGCCCAAAGCTTTAAATGAAACCAGAAATAGTTTTAGACGGACTCTCTACAGAGGCTACCTCTAATCATACCGATTTAGATAAGAAGTCTGTAATAGAGATTTTACAAGGTATTAATTCCGAAGACAAAACGGTGCCTTATGCTGTAGAGAAATCTTTGCCACAGATAGAGGCCTTTGTAACTGAAGCCGTGAAAAGGATGGAGGCTGGTGGCCGTTTATTTTATATTGGAGCCGGTACCAGCGGAAGGCTCGGTGTAGTGGATGCCTCAGAGTGTCCACCTACATATGGCGTACCATTTGATCTGGTGGTCGGGCTGATAGCAGGAGGAGACACCGCAATAAGGAAAGCTGTAGAAAATGCCGAAGACGATTCCAACCAAGCGTGGAACGATATTTCGTTTTACAATCCTACACACTTAGATACCGTGGTGGGTATAGCGGCTTCCGGACGTACACCCTATGTGGTGGGCGGGCTTAAGGAGGCTAATGCCCATGGGCTTCTCACGGGTTGCGTGGTTTGTAACAGCGGTAGTCCCGTGGCAGCAGAAAGTCAGTTTCCGATAGAGGTAGTGGTGGGCCCAGAATATGTAACAGGTTCTACCCGTATGAAATCTGGTACAGCACAGAAATTAGTACTAAACATGATTTCTACATCTATCATGATTAAACTGGGCAAGGTGCGTGGTAATAAAATGGTAGACATGCAGCTGAGCAATGAGAAATTAGTTGAAAGGGGTGTGCAGATGATTATGCAAGAAAGCGGAGTGGGAAGGGATGAAGCCCATGAATTGTTATTGACACATGGAAGTGTAAGGAGTGCAGTAGACATTGTGAAGTCTAGATGAGCTGGTTTTCCCTACATTGGTTTACGTACCCCACCCTAAAATCTTTTCAATGGGCCAACATTCATTTGTTTTGGCTCATTGCTTTAATACCACTTTTTATCTTTTTGAAATGGGTTTTTCAATCCAGTAAAAGACCTGTATTAGTCCTTACAATTTCCGATGCACGGGCAAACTTTAATATCCTAGCTAAGTTACGGTTTTTGGTACCTTTGTTTTTTTTGGCAGGAGTATTATGTGTGATACTTGCTTTAGCCAGACCACAATTACCCAATGTTAGCTCCGAAAGTCTTACAGAGGGCGTAGATATAGCTATTGCGGTAGATGTTTCTGAGTCCATGCTTGAAACCGATCTGCAGCCCAACCGCTTGGAGGCAGCAAAGAAAATTGCAGGAGAGTTTGTGAAAGTTAGGGTAAATGACCGTATAGCTTTGGTAGCGTTTGCAGGAGAGACTATTACGTTAAGTCCATTAACCACAGATTACGCCTCCTTAGAGAATTACCTGGACATGCTTAATACTTCCTTGATTAACACTTCCGGCACAGCCATAGGTATGGCTTTGGCTTCTTGTATAAATAAGTTAAGAGATGTGCAGGGAAAATCTAAAGTAGCTATAATAATAAGTGACGGGGATAATATGGGAGGTAATATTAATCCAGAAACAGCTCTTACCCTTGCCAATTCTTTTGGGGTACGCGTGTACACAATTGCTATAGGTAAGAGTACATCCAAAGAAACCGTGGATGAAAAAACTCTGAAGATGCTGGCTGAAGGAGGTGGAGGTGAGTTTTTCCGTGCTACGGACACACGTGTACTAAGCGGAATTTTTAATGAGATTGACCGCCTTGAAAAAAATCTCTACCAAAGACAAGGGGTGCATGATATGACCGATTACTATTATCCTTATTTATATTGGGCTCTTGCGTTTTTTATATTGTCTCTTTTTCTTCGTTTCACATATTTAGGAAATCTCCTGGAAGACTAAATTCGTAGGTTTATTTACAGCACTTGTCAGCTCTTTCTTTTTATATTTGATAAAAACGGCGTACTTTTGCCTTTATTTAGATTTAGTATAAATTGAAGATTGCGGGGTACGTCATAGTACTTTTGGGAATAGCCTTGGTATCTCTCTTAGTGGGGGTGGAGGACTTGTCTTTTTCCGATTTGTTTTCTGGTAACCCAGATAAGTCAATGCTAGTTACGGTAAGCAGATTACCGCGTACCATAGCATTAGTTTTGGCAGGTATAGGTATGAGTATTTCGGGTCTTGTGATGCAGCAGATTACGCAGAACAGATTTGTTTCGCCCACTACAGCTGGAACGCTAGAGGCCGCAAAACTAGGATTATTATTCGCATTCTTGATGATTCCGCAAGGAGGAATGATAAACAAAGGTTTGTTTGCTTTTGTTTTTACATTTTTGGCAAGTTTGGTGTTTCTTAAGATTGCCGACCGTATTAGATACCGAAACATAATTTTTATTCCTTTGGTGGGTATTATGTTTGGTAATATCCTTAATTCTGTATCCACATTTTTTGCCTATAAATTTAATATCGTACAAAATGTAAATGCCTGGATGGTAGGCGATTTTTCTTCCATTTTACAAGGACGGTACGAGCTCCTATACTTTTCTATTCCTGCTGTGCTTCTTACTTATTTGTATGCCAATAAGTTTACGGTGGCAGGTATGGGACAGGTGGTAGCTTCTAATCTCGGGCTAAATTACCGCCAGGTTATTACCGTAGGCTTGCTCTGTATTTCTCTTACCATAAGTGTAGTAGTTATTACAGTAGGTGCGGTACCTTTTTTAGGCTTGGTTGTTCCCAATTTGGTACGTTTGACTTATGGAGATAACCTAAAAAGGACTTTGCCCATAACGGCACTTTTTGGTGCTATTTTCTTATTGGTCTGCGATATTGTGGGCCGTTTGGTGATTTTCCCCTTCGAAGTGCCAATAGGTGTTGTTGTTGGGATATTGGGTGGCGTCTTATTTCTCATTTTAATATTTAAGAAAAAATGAAAAGTAAGATAGCTATACTTGTAGGAGCGGTGCTGGTTTTATCCTGTTTTATGCTTTTTTATAAACTAGATGGGAATTGGGGCTACATTTTTGAGCGGAGGAGTTTTAAAACTGCCATATTGATTATTGTAGGACTTGCCGTTGGTGTTTCTTCGCTGATGTTCCAAACCCTTACTCAAAACAAAATCTTAACCCCTGCTGTTATGGGCTTTGAGTCGGTTTATCTGCTACTTCAAACCTTAATTGTTTTTATATATGGTGATAAAACGTTTCATGTAGTATCAGAAAGTCAAAACTTTTATATCTCCGTTCTGGCAATGCTAGGTTTTGCTTTGCTGCTCTTTTATGTGGTATTTAAGAAGGAAAACAACAATATGTATTTTCTGCTTCTGGTTGGACTGGTTTTAGGTACCCTTTTTGGTACGTTAAGTTCTTTCTTACAAATGGTGGTAGACCCCAATGAGTTTTCCATGGTAGAAACGCGGATGTTTGCCACTTTCAGTAATGCCAATACAGATTTATTCTGGCCTGCTGCAATTTTGCTTCTGGGCGGTATTATTGGTACTATACCTTTTGTGAAACGTTTAGACGTATTACTGCTCGGAAAAGAAAATGCTATTAGTTTAGGAGTTCCGTATGACCGTACGGTTGTTTTTGTTCTTTTTTTGGTTTCCGTGCTTGTAGCAGTATCTACAGCTTTGGTAGGACCTATCACTTTCTTGGGGGTACTAGTAGCTAACCTCACCTATGAGCTTTTTAAAACGCACAAACACAGTATTCTGCTCCTAGCGTGCGGACTTATTTCTTGTGTTGTCCTATTGTTGAGCCAGTTTATAGTAGAGAAATTGTTTAACCACACAACCACAGTGAGCATCATTGTCAACTTTGTAGGAGGAGTGTATTTTCTCTTTATTTTATTGAAGAAGAAATGATAAAAATAGATAACATATCCAAGAAATATGGAGAGCGAAGTGTCTTGGAGGATATTTCACTAGAAATACCCAAAGGGAAAATCACCTCGCTGATAGGTAGTAACGGGGCGGGTAAAAGTACATTGCTCTCTATACTTAGCCGTATTCTTAAGCCCAATAAAGGTTCTGTGTATATAGACTTTAAGGATATTGAAGAATATAAAAGCAGGATTCTGGCTCAGCATCTTTCTGTTTTAAAGCAAGCCAATCATTTAGACCTTAAGCTTACAGTGAGGGAGCTGGTTGGTTTTGGTCGGTTTCCTTATTCACAAGGGAACCTTACCGCAGCGGATCACGAAAAGGTTGATCAAGCACTTGGCTTTCTAGGTTTGGAAGATATAGCAGAGCAGTATATTGATGAAATATCTGGAGGGCAAAAGCAGCGAGCTTTTTTGGCCATGGTGGTAGCACAAGACACAGATTATGTGTTGTTAGATGAACCACTCAATAATTTGGATATGAAGCATGCTGCTCAAATAATGAAGACCCTACACAAGTTATGCCATGAGTGGGGGAAGACTATTGTACTTGTTATACATGAAATAAACTTTGCCGCTCGGTACTCAGACTACATTGTCGCACTAAAGGACAATAAAGTAGGTTTTCATGGTACTGTGGATGAGATAATTACTCCGGCAGTGCTCAAAGTTGTCTTTGATATGGATTTTGAGATACTAGATATTAACGGGAAGAAAATTTGTAATTACTTTAACTAAATATATAAAATGAAAAATACGGTTGTTATCTGCTTTTTACTTGCGGTGGCACTTTTTACTTCTTGTACAAACAAAGAAGAAACCACAGGTGAAACTGTGCTTATTGCACACAAACTAGACTCTACAGAGGTGAAATTAAATCCTGAAAGAGTGGTAGCGTTGGATTATGCCAGTTTGGAAAACTTAGATGCTCTTGGAATAAAGGTTATAGGTACGCCTAAGTCTAATCTTCCTACACATTTACAGAAATTTGCTAAAGACTCTAGTGTTACAGATTTGGGAGCAGT
>CAZBAV010000041.1:19867-39397 GCA_964489955.1 uncultured Lacihabitans sp.
GGAGCAGTTTTAGAGGTTGATTTTGAGAAACTCGCAGCTCTAAAGCCAGACGTAATTTTTATTTCGTCTAGGATGCAAAAGAACTACGATGAACTTAAGAAAATTGCTCCAACCGTATTTATGGATATAGACTATAAAGACTTTATTGGTTCGTTTTCTCAGAACCTGGGTTATTTCGGTACCATTTTTGGTAAAGAGAAAGAGGTAGAAGCCCAACTTATTGCTATACAAGAAAAGGTGAAAGCAGCACACGATAAGCTGTCAGTACTAGAAGGAAAAGGATTAGTAACCATGTATAACGAGGGTAAAATAAGTGCTTACGGTAAAGGCTCACGTTTTGGGTTTATCCATGAAACTTTGGGTCTGAAAGAAGCCGTAGAAAACTTAGAGGTAGCTCGTCACGGACAGTCTATCTCTAATGAGTTTATCCAAAAGACTAATCCAGACTACTTGTTTATTGTAGATAGGGGTGCGGTAGTAAACAAAAAACAGGCGGACAAAGGAGAAATAGAAAATGCTCTTGTAAAGCAAACGAATGCCTATAAAAACGGAAAGATAATCTATCTGGACCCTGAAGTGTGGTATATCTCTGGCGGTGGTGTGGCTTCTGTGAACGCTATGATAGATGAGGTGGTTAAGAATTTCTAAATTTTAAGGAGGGGGCTTTTATGAAGCCTCCTTAAATTTTGTTATGACAAAGCCCGGAATTATTAAGAATGTACTTACTGTAAAACGGAAGGAATACATCACGCCAAACCTAATAAGAATTGTGCTAACAGGTGAGGCAGTAGTACAATACAGAAATTGCACACCAGGAAACAACAATAAAATAATGGTGCCGCCTCCTGGACATAATATAGTACATTTGGCGGTATATGATCCACAAAAAAATGAATGGATAGCCCCTTCTCCTGAGCTTACGCCCAAAATACGCACCTATACGCACCGAGCTATAGATTTGGAGAAAAACGAAATGTATATAGATTTTGTGAATCATGGCGATGGAGGTCCTGCATCGGCTTGGGCTAATTCAGCTCAAGCGGGAGACGAGCTTGGTGTGGCCATGAAAGACCAAACAAAAGTATTGGTACCACAGGCAGAGTGGTACTTGCTGGTAGGAGATGCCACTGCTATCCCTGTAATTAGTTGTATTTTGGAGTCTCTATCTAGTACCGCAAAAGTTGTTTGCATGCTAGAAGTACATGGCAAGGAAGATGAGTTATTTATAGATAGTCAGGCAGAGGTAAGTTATGTTTGGCTTCATAATGAGCATCCTGAAAATGGAAGTTTATTGGCCTCCGAGGCCCAAAAGATTCATATTCCGGATACGGCGGCTTTCGCCTATGTGGCGGCAGAATACCAAACAGTAAAAGATTTACGTACCTTTTTTCGAGAAGAAAAAAAATGGGGAAAAGATCAATTTTACGCATTTTCTTACTGGAAAGCGGGAGTGGCAGAAGACCAGTCGGCATCAGACCGTAGGCAAGAACGTGACGGAGAATCGTAAACCCTCCCCGCAAATCCTTTGCAATTAGCAAGAAAATCATGAAATTTACGTTTTTTAGAGCTAAAGGCTAGAGCGTATGAGGTTTCTATTAGGTCTACTGTTGGTTTCTATTGGGGTATCTGCCCAGGAGCCAGCTGCAGAATCCAAAAACAAGGGAGAAGATATTTTTACAGAAGGGGTAAAACTCTTTATGCTTGAGGACTATACCAAAGCCCTGAGGCAGTTTGATACCTATGTAAAATTGGATGAGAAGGCTGCGGTGGGTTTCTATATGAAATCACGAGCAGAAAAACAGCTGGAAAGAAATGTACTTGCGGAGCAAAGTGCCGAAACGTCTGTGGAGTTGGATAAAACCAATGGATATTACCTCAAGAACCTAGCTTTTATACAAAAGGCCAATAATAATCTAAAAGCATCAGAGCAGAGTTACAAAAGCTTAATAAAACTTAATCCTGAAGATAGGGAGGCTTACTTTTTATTATTAGGCGTACAAATGGATGCCGGCGATAATGCGGAGGCTCTTAAAACTTTGGAATCTGTAGAGAAATATTTTGGTAGCGACGAAACCGAAAAGAAGCAGACTATTTTGTTAAGAGAAAACAAGGTAGATGATGCCCTGAAGATTGGAGATGAAAAAATAAAGGTTAACCCGGAGTATGCATTAGGGCAAGTCAAGATTTTGGTACAGAATAACCGCATTGCAGACGCCATTGAGCTACTCAAAAAAACAATTTCTTCCAGCCCTGATTCTTATGATGCCTTTAGTAGGTTGATTGAACTTGTTGGCGTAGCCCAAGATTTTAACACCTCACAAGAACTAGTTTCGCAGGCATTGGCTAGCAAATCATTTCCCTATTCTGTCAAAATTAATGCGGTGGGTAGCCATCTGAAAGCATTTGGAAACAAAGCCGGTGTACTAGACTCCTTGTTGATAGAGACTCAGAATTTAGCTGCAAAATATCCTAACGAGGCAAGGTCTCAGATATATCTAGGTGATATAAATTTCAGACTAGGAAACTACCGCGATGCACGACAAGCCTACCAAAAATCTTTAAAAGAAAACGGGAATAGTTATGAAAGTTGGTTAGCCATTTTACAAACCAGTGTTTATAGCGGTTTCTACAAAGACTTAGAAAAAGATGCAGAAAGAGCTTTGGTTTACTTTCCTTCTGTGGCTTTGGTTTGGTTTTATCAGGGTTTAGGTAATGTACTTAATGAAAATTATGATGATGCAGAAATAGCATTTGAAGAAGCGGCAAGGTTTAATCCACCGGCTGATTTGAAAGCCGCTGTAGATGCCGGTGTTCTGTACACAGCGGTAAAAGCTAAGAAAAAAGATGTAGCTCCAATACAGGAGTTGTTAAAGAAAAATCCGCAAAATGAGTATGTGCAATTTTTCAATGCCATGCTAGACGTAAATCAAAGCACCCAAGAATGGGGAAAGTTGAGTGCTGCCTTTCCCATGAACGATGACTATAAGATAAAATTTGCTCAGTCGTTATTTGCCCAGAAAAAAACAGAAGAGTCAAGAAAAACCCTCGGGTTTGTGAGGGAACAATCTAAAAACGTTGAGTTTTTTGAGCTTTCAGGAGATATTGCTAAGGACTTAGGTGAGATAGAGGCAGCCAAAGCAGCTTGGCAAAAAGGGCTGGAATTAGATAAATCGAATAAGAGTCTTCTAAATAAATTGAAATGAAAAGTAGTCTGATTTGGAGTTTAGTAATTATGGTTTTAGCTACTTCTTGTAGATCGGGTAAGCTCCAAAAGAAAGCAGTGGAAATTGGGAAAGAAAACTCAGAAGTGGCTTTTAATCCCAAAGAGTTGGAATTTTCGCAATTGAGGATGAAGTCGGAAGTAGACCTAAAATCATCTTTTCTTAATCAAAAGTTTCCTATAGTTTTCCAGATACAAAAGGATTCACTTATTTGGGCATCGGTGTCAGTTGGTATTGAGATTGGTCGGGCTAAAATAACACGAGATTCGCTCATGTTTATGGACAGGTTTAACAGGAAAGCATATCTGGGTACGTGGGCAGACCTGAAAGCTACTACGGGTTTCGAACTTAATTACAGTATTTTGCAGTCAATTCTGGTTGGGAACATGGTGTATGCTATAGAATCGGGAGATGAACTTGAAAGTTCGGGCGGGATTAGTACACTTTCCCAAAAAAGGGGAGGCATGGACTTTGTAACTAAAGCGGATAACTCAGTTCAGAAGGTTTTTGAGGTAAAAGGAAAAGATCCTGCCTCTAGTACGGAACTGGCCATAGGGTTTAAAGGTTTTGTCACGGAAAGTAACCAGTTATTACCCACTATTATAGAAATGATACTTACGGATAAAGCCCAAATGACAGTAAGACATTCAACAGTTGAATTCAGTAATGGAGGGCTAAATTTCGCATTTTCGGTACCTAGTTCATACAAAAAAGAAAGATTACCATAGAATAACTACATAATGAGGCTAACACTATTTTTGCTTTTTTTGAGTTTTACAGGGCTTTGCCAAACGCAAAAAAGCAGACTAGAATTGGAAGCAGAAAAAAAACTTAACCTAGACCGTATAGAGCAAGTTAAGAAAATTCTAAACCAAACCCAGAAAGAAAAACGGACTTCGCTAAGTGAGGCCCAAGCGGTAAACAGACAAATAGAAAACCAGGAAAAGAAAATCTCTTTGGCTCAACAAGACTTTAGCCTCATAGCAAGGGAAATGCAAGAGAACTTGCAGACTCAGGATAGTCTAAAGAAACAGGTGGCTGGTTTACAGAAAGAGTACGCTGCTATAATTGTGCGGGAATCCAAGAATAGTAGAAAAATCACTAAACTGGCTTTCTTGGCATCTTCTAGTTCTTTTTCCGATATGTTTTTGAGATATAAATATCTGAAACAGTATACGGCCAACCGTAAAGCTAAGTTCGAAAAAATAAAGGGATTAAATGAACAACTCCAGAAAAGACAAGGAGAGTTGGCACAAGGGAAGAGCAGGCAAGAGGCCGTTATTGTGCAGGTTTCTGAAGATAAGAAAGGATTAGACGATCTAAAAAGTAAGCATGACAAAATAGTAAAAGAGCTTACATCAAAAGAAGGACAGTTACGTACTGAGCTTAATAAACAACAAGCTGCGTTGCGTAGCCTTAACTCGGTAATCTCAATTGCCATTGCCCGTGAAAGAAAAGCACGGCAGGCAGAGGAGGCTGCCAAAGCAAAAGAAATAGCCCTAGCCCGTGAAGCAGAAAGAAAACGAGAAATAGAAAGGAAAAAAGAGGTAGATAGGAAGATTGAAGCGGAAAGGAAACTAGAAACTGAGAGGAGATTAGAGGCAGAAAGGCTAGCGGCAGAGGCTGCTAAAAAGAAAGAAGGGGATATTGAAGTAGCTAAGCCTGCTCCGGCAAAACCTGCACCTGAGAAAACCACACCTGTAGAAAAACCAAAGGTTGTGGAGAAACCTGTTATAGTAGAAAAGCCTGCTGTGATAGAGAAACCAATAGAAAACCCTGTTACTGCGAGGGTAGAGGTGGCGAGTGGAAAGTTCTCGGCTGCCAAGCGTAAACTTAGCTGGCCTGCCGAAGGTTTTATTTCGCAGAGGTTCGGAGTACGTGAACACGCAGTCTTAAAGGGCGTGAAAGTAGATAACCACGGTGTAGATATCCGCACGGCTACTGGAGCAGTAGTGAGGTCGGTTTTTGCAGGCGAGGTTTTGGATATATCAGAAATTCCAGGCTTAAACTTTGTGGTGGTAGTACAGCATGGCGAGTACTACACTGTATATGCTAACTTGGCTTCTGTGGCAGTAACGGTAAACCAAAAAGTAACCGGGCGAGAGATTTTAGGTACCGTAGCCGAAAAAGATGGAGTGCCTGAAATCAATTTTCAGGTGTGGCAAAATTTTACAAAACAAAACCCCGAGCTATGGCTGGGAGCAAAATAAAATGGGCAGCGATATTAAGCGTATAACAACCAATACCCTTCGGGACTTTAAGCAACAAGGACAGAAAATAGCCTGTCTTACCACCTATGATTATTCTATGGCCAAGCTGGTTGATGCGGCAGGTATAGAAGTGATTTTAGTTGGAGATTCTGCCTCTAACGTGATGGCAGGTCATGAAACTACATTGCCTATAACTTTAGACCAAATGATCTACCACGCTCAGAGTGTAATCCGTGGTGTAAAACGTGCTTTGGTAGTAGTGGACCTTCCATTTGGTACGTATCAGGGGAATTCAGAAGAAGCCTTAAGGTCTGCCGTAAGGATTATGAAAGAATCGGAAGCTCATGCTGTTAAAATGGAAGGAGGTATAGAGATAGAAGATAGTATAAGACGGGTTTTAAGTGCAGGTATCCCGGTAATGGGCCACTTAGGTCTTACACCACAGTCTATTTACAAATTTGGTACGTATGCTGTGCGGGCCAAAGAAGAAGAAGAAGCTAGTTTGCTTCGTTCTAATGCCTTGTTGTTGCAGGAGTTGGGGTGTTTTGGATTAGTTTTAGAGAAAATACCTTCTGGCTTAGCTGGTGAAGTTAGTGCATCTTTAGACATTCCTACTATCGGAATTGGTGCCGGGAATTCTTGCGATGGCCAAATATTGGTAATTCATGACATGCTTGGTATCAATAAAGACTTTTCACCTCGCTTTTTAAGGAGATATGCAGATCTTGCTGGTGTAATGACCGATGCATTTACCTCGTATATAGAGGATGTAAAGTCAGGGGACTTTCCTAGCGAGAAGGAGTCTTATTAGGCTATAAAAGGCAGTTTTTTCGTTAAGGCGTGAGAACTAGTCTTCACTCTTATTATATTATTTTGCCGTGTGGGTATTTGAGCATACTTAAGATAATGCTAGCCGTAGTTTCTTAAATATTTAAATAAGCACTAGAAAATGAAAACCTATCCGTCTCTGAGATACTTAATTTCTCTTTTAGGAGGGATTTTGGTTTACAATGCTTATGCATTTAATATATATCTTGCTGCTACGGCTCTTTTGGTTTGTATTATCTTGGGTATAGTAGCATTAAAGAAAAAAGCCTTCTACGGTTTACGTTTTTTTATTCCTTTGTCTTTTCTGTTTTTGGGCATTTTGTCTAGCTATTTTTATGATAAAAGAAACGGGAAAGACCATATTTTGCACTTAGATACATATAATGGTCTTTTGGTAGAGATTGCTTCTTATACAGAAACAAAACCTAATACATTTAAAGTTACTGCCGATGTACGATCGGCATATGTACAAAATAAATGGGAGCCAGCGTCTGGTCAAATTCTTCTATATTTTGATAGGGATGTGCGGGTTTTTCCTAAATATGGCGAAACTTATGTGCTTCGTGCTGGTATGCGGGCGATAGAAGCTCCAAAAAATCCCTATGAATTTGATTATCGAGCTTACCAAGAACGGCAAAACGTGTTTCACCACCAGTTTTTGAGAGAAGGAGACTTCTATAAGGTGGCAAATAATAAAGATAGAGGCTTGTTTTATTGGGCAAATAGGGCCAACGTATATACGCATGAAGTTTTCTCGCAGGTTTTAGATAACAAGCAGCAGCTAGGTGTAGCCGAAGCTATGATAGGAGGAATGCGATCTGAACTAGATCCAGAAACACTGTTATGGTATACAAAAACAGGTGCAGTACACGCATTGGCTGTTTCAGGAATGCATGTAGCCATTTTATTTTGGGTTTTAAATGTTTTCTTCGGACTATTCCTTAACCGTAAGAAACTACCTTTTATAATTACCGTGTTGATCCTGCTGTGGAGTTATGCCCTATTTACAGGTCTAAGCCCAAGCGTATGCAGGTCTACGCTTATGTTTACCATATTCCAGATAGGAGTATTTATAAACCGTGACAGTAATCAGGTTAATACGCTATTGTTTTCGGCTTTAGTGCTTTTGGTTATTGTGCCTAGCTGGATTTACGATGTAGGATTTCAGTTGTCCTATCTAGCAGTTTTAGGAATTTTGGTTATGTATCCTTATTTAAAGAACATTGTAAATTCAAAAAACTTTATTGTAAAGTGGCTTTGGGATGTTACAGCAGTTTCTGTAGCGGCACAAGTTTTTACCTTGCCTTTATCTTTGTACTATTTCCAGCAATTTCCCAATTATTCTTTACTGGCTAACCCCGCAGTAGCTTTGGTATCTATTCCACTTTTGCCCTGTGGTCTGTTGTTATTGTTCTTTTATAAAATACCTTTTCTTGGGCAAGCCATTGGTTGGTTCTTTAAGGTGTTGATTATTATAATGAACAAGTGCGTCTATTGGGTTCAGAGCCTGCCAAATGCTGTAACTGATGGGTTGGCTATAAGTCTCGTTACGGTGTTGTTGTTGTTTGTACTAATTGGTTTTTTGCAAATGTACTTCAATACTTTGCGGGTGGCGTATCTTAAATGGACACTTGGTACAGTGGTGGTATTAATTGTGATAGGAGGAGCAAAGCGTGTAGGACAGTCAAAACAAAATGAACTCACTTTTCATTACATTCCCAATGGATTGGGACTTAGTCTGATACAGGGACGCTCTGCGGTTTTTGCTTCTTCAGACTCGCTGGTTACCGAACCGCTTATTTATCGATACCATCTTCGCAATTATTATAACGCCAAAGGTGTGGCAGATTATAGGGGAGAGATAATTTCAGGAGACAATAATGATGTGCTGGACACAAAATTTGGGAAAATATATTGGGCGAAGTCCAGAACCAGTGAAGTACCTACAGATGTTAGATACGTTTTGGTTTCTAACAATTCTTTGGATGTTGGGGTCGCAGAATTAGAAAAAAACATTGTTTTGGATGGGACCAACCACAAATGGTATATAGATAAAGTGAAAGAAAAGAATAAAACTGCTGTAGTCCTGTACGAAACAGGTTCTAGGACAATTAAACTATGAAGAAGATATCAAACGTTCTCTTTTATACTCTAATTATTCTGGTAATATGCTTGGTTATTTTGAGGCAATTTACAGGTGCTTTAAATTCTGGGATGATTTCGGAGGCTACTATAAATGGTCTTACTGTAAAGGTAAAGTACAACTCTAATAGTCTAAGTGGCAGAAAAGCCTTTGGTTATCTGGTTCCCTATGGTATTGTGTGGAGGACTGGTGCCAATGAAGCCACAGAGATTAGCTTTAGTGGAGATGGAACCTTTGGAGGGAAAAAAGTAAAAAAAGGTAATTATAGTCTTTGGAGCAAGCCAGACGCTAAACTTTGGGAGGTAATTCTAAACTCTCAAACAGGTCAATACGGAACCAATTATGACCCAGACCAAGATTATTTGCACGTAAATGCAAAACCAACCGAACTTCCTGAGAAATTAGAGAATCTTAGAATTTTGCTTGTAAACGAAGGGTCAAATAAAATTAACCTGATTATTAGATGGGACAAGACCGAGGTGAAAGTTCCTATCACGAAGAAATAGGGAAATCTTCCAAACGTAGTGTTTCCCCGTTAAACTCGGCATAAGAGAAGTAGGATATCCAGTCTCCAAGATTGATGTATCTGGCTCTTGTATTAAGCTGAAAATCTAATTTGAGGTGACGGTGACCGAAAATATAAAAATCATGGGGCGTTTGTTGCTCCATTTCTTTACAGTATAGGTAAAGTAACTCATTCTCTGGATTTATTTCGGCTTGGTTTACGGTCCTTAAATCTTTCTTTTTCCAAGAGTGTGAAGCCCATGCGTACCCTAGCTTTAAGGAAAGGTCTGGATGTACCAGATTGCCAAACAGCCAGCGACAAACCTTGCTTTCAAAAACTATTTTAAGCAGCTTGTAAAAATGGTCACCAGGTCCCAAGCCATCGCCATGTCCAACATAAAAGTGTTTGTTGCCAATATTGTATTCTTTAGGTTCTCTATATATTTCCACTCCTATTTCTTTGATTAGGTAGTCTTTCATCCACATGTCATGATTACCTTGAAATACAATGATTCTTATACCGCTATCTGCTAGTTCTGCCAGTTTACCCAGAAAACGGATATAGCCCTGCGGAGCTACTCTTTTGTGTTCATACCAAAAGTCAAACAAGTCTCCTACCAAAAAGATGATTTGGGCATCGGACTTAATTTGGTCGAGCCATTTGACTATGCGTATTTCTCTTTCCCTGCTTCCGGCAAAGTCTGGTGCACCCAGATGAAAGTCTGAAGCGAAATACACCTTTTTGTCTTCTTTTAACCCGATTTTTTCCAAATTGTCTTTTTTTGCCCAAAATTAGTTAATTGGGGCATCCAATTTTTAAAAAAATTAGTGGAAATCAAGAATATATTATTTTATCTTTACGCTTAATCATTAAAATGCTTTTAAATTATGGGTGCTCCAAATAAGGTGCTTATTGCAGAAGATAGTTCTGTTATACAAAATTTAGTTAAGAAAATTCTAGAATTCCAGAATTTTGAAATAACAGCAGTAAAAAATGGGGAACAGGTAATCCAGATTCTGCAAAAAGAACCATTTGATATTGTATTACTTGATATCAATATGCCGGTAATGGATGGTATGGAGTGTGTAAAAGCCATAAGAGGATTTGGAGATGCTACAAAATCGCAGATTCCGGTTGTTGCCATTACAGGAAATGCCCGGAACTATTCTGAAGAAGAGTTTAAAGAAGCCGGATTCAACGAGGTTTTAATGAAACCTCTTAATTTTGATAAACTAGTGTTGGTTGTTAAAGATCTTACCGGGAAATAAGACTTTGGTGTGATAAGTATTACATTTTTAGGTACAGGCACTTCCACAGGGGTGCCTGTTCTTACGTGTGGTTGTAGAGTATGCCGCTCTTTGGATTACCGTGACCAAAGGCTCAGGAGCTCTGTGCTTATTGCATCAGAAAATACCAGTGTGGTTATTGATACAGGTCCGGATTTTCGGCAGCAAATGCTAAGGCTAAGAAATCCTCAGGTGGATGCTGTGCTTTATACACATGAACACAAAGATCATACTGCAGGCTTAGATGATATCCGACCTTTTAACTATCTATCTGGTGTGAGGATAATACCTTTATATGCTCGGGCTAGTGTTTTAGGCCAATTAAAGGAAGAATATGCTTACATTTTTGCTGAGAATCCCTATCCAGGAGCTCCTTTAGTAGATGTAAATGAGATTAGCGGAGATAGTTTTAAAGTGGGAGATTTAGAAATACTGCCTGTAGAAGTTATGCACTATAAGCTCCCTGTATATGGTTTCAGGATTGGAGATATTTCATATGTCACAGATGCCAATTTTATTACAGATGCCGAAAAGCTAAAACTTAAGGGAAGTAAGGTTTTGGTGTTAAATGCTTTGCAAAGAGAACCCCATATCTCACACTTTACGTTGGAACAGGCCATAGAAGTGGCCTTAGAGATAGGAGCAAAACAGACCTATTTTACACATATTAGTCATAAGTTGGGTATGCATAGAGAAGTAGAAAAAGAGCTACCATCTGGAATAAACTTGGCATATGACGGACTTAAGGTGGTAATTTGACATAAAAAAAGCCGAAATTCACTTTCGGCTTTTTCTTTTGGTAACAAAAGATACTTAAAACAATCCTTCGTTACGGTTTATACAGTTAAGGTCTTCAAAGGCCGTTTTCAACCTTGCTACCATAGACTCTTCGCCTTTTCTTAACCATACCCTTGGGTCATAGTATTTTTTGTTTGGAGAGTCGGCTCCCTCAGGGTTTCCTAATTGTGTTTGTAGATAACCTTCGTTTTTGTGGTAATAATTTAAAATTCCTTCCCACGTGCTCCACTGCATATCTGTATCGATATTCATTTTTATGGCACCGTAGTTTATTGCTTCTCTTATTTCTTCTCTGCTAGAACCCGATCCACCATGGAATACAAAGTTTACGGGAAGGTCTGCTGTGTTATATTTCTTTTGGATATAATCTTGCGAATTTTTCAAGATTACTGGTTTCAGAGATACATTACCCGGTTTATAAACTCCATGAACATTACCAAAAGCAGCAGCTACTGTAAAGTTAGGGCTTACTTTTAAGAGTTCTTCATAGGCATATGCCACTTCCTCCGGTTGGGTGTAAAGCTTAGAGCTATCTACGTCAGAGTTATCAACTCCATCTTCTTCTCCACCAGTTATACCTAGTTCAATTTCCAGGGTCATACCCATTTTGTTCATCCTTTCAAGGTACTTCTTAGAAATCTCTATGTTTTCCTCCAAAGGCTCTTCAGAAAGGTCAAGCATATGCGAGCTGAAAAGAGGTTTTCCGTGTTGCTCGAAATACTTTTCGCCATAGTCCAAAAGACCATCTATCCAAGGCAAAAGCTTTTTTGCACAGTGGTCTGTATGTAAAACCACAGGAACACCGTACATCTCTGCTAAATGGTGTACATGTAATGCACCGGTAATTGAACCCGCAATTGCGGCTCTTTGGTTTTCGTTTGATAGACTCTTTCCTGCATAAAATGAGCCACCACCATTGGAAAACTGGATGATTACTGGAGAATTTACTGCTTTGGCGGTTTCTAAGACTGCATTTATTGCATTGGTACCTACCACGTTTACTGCGGGCAAAGCAAAATTCTTCTCATTTGCATAACGCAAGAGTTCGTTTAGGGCTTCTCCCGTTACTACCCCCGGTTTAATTGCTGACTGACTCATAGTATTAGTTTAAGTTTAAAATTGTACAAATGTAAAAAAAATGGATAAGACCTCCGTAGCTTTGCCTCGCAAATAAGTGGCACTTATTATTTTTGCGGCCTGCAGGTAGGTTATATTGCCTTTTTTAGTAGAAAATATTAATTATACATACTATTAAATTGGGAAGACGAGTAGCTTATTATCTATGTCATTTGGTGTCTATAATAGTGGGTTCGTTTTTTTGTTAAGGGTATATTATCTGTGTTTGGGCTATAATGTGTAAATTTGAGCAAATGCTGGTTTGGTTTAAATGAAGGTAGGAATTATTGTAGGTACAAATAGGGAGTTTTCTGTTTCCGAGCAAGTTGCAGCGTACTATTTGGGAATTCTTGAGAAGAAGCAAGTAGAGTCAGAAATAGTGAGGTTAAGTGATTTGCCAGAAGATTTCGCTTTTTCAGCTCTCTATGGAAAAGTGAGCGAAGGTTTTAGGGAGTTTCAAGACAAGCTTGACTCATTTGATAAAATGATTTTCGTGGTACCTGAGTACAACGGCTCTTATCCCGGCGTATTGAAAGCGTTTATAGATGGTCTGAGACACCCTGATACTCTTTCAAATAAGAAAGTGGCTTTGGTGGGAGTATCGTCAGGAGCCTATGGTAATACCGTGGGAGTAAGTAATTTAAATGATGTCTTAAGCTACCTAAATGCCAATGTTTTAGGTATGAGAGCCAAATTGGCCAATATCAGAAGCCACTTTGATGGGCGTACTTTTTCCAATCAGATTTATACTGATTTTATTAATAAACAGATAGAAACCTTTTTAGATTTTTAATTAAAACCTTATTAAATGAAACTCTTTCTTAGAACTTTAGCTCTTAGCTGTTTTGCTGCAACCTCAGTTTTTGCACAGTATAAAAGTACGCCGCCAGCCGAATCTCCTATGAAAATGAAGCCAGAAATGACCGAAATTTGGGAGCCGGAGGTAAAGACTGTTGTACCTGGAAAGAATATCTGGGATGCACCATCTGATGCTATTGTACTTTTTGACGGAAAAAATTTGGATCAATGGGTAAGTAAAAGAGATACTAAGAAACCAGCTCCTTGGAAAATTGTGAATGGGGAATACTTTGAGGTGGTGCCGGGTACAGGAAATATCCAAACCAAAATGAAATTTGGAGACTGTCAATTGCACATAGAGTGGAGTGCTCCGGATGTAGTAGAAAGTGAAGGTCAAGGAAGAGGGAATAGCGGTGTTTTTTTACAAGATAGATATGAAATACAAATCCTAGATAGCTATAATAACCGTACCTATGCAAACGGGCAAGCTGCTAGTGTTTATAAAGATTTTCCACCCTTGGTAAACGCAACCAAAAGTCCGCTGGAATGGAATACTTATGATATCATATATCGTGCACCAAGGTTTAAGGCTGATGGCCGTTTAGATTCTCCTGCTCAGGTTACCGTGTTACATAATGGGGTTTTGGTGCAAAATAATGTAACTATTAACGGACTTACTTTATATATTGGTTTGCATAATTATGCCGAAACGCACGGGGAAGATGTAATATCTCTACAAGATCATGGTAATAAAAACCAATTCAGGAATATCTGGTTGCGGAAGCTGTGAGATATATATTATAGAGATAAAATTGCAGTCATAATCATTAAAGATGTATTAGTTTTGGAGTAAATCATTAAACACATCCATGAAAAGTTTAAACGAGGTTTATAAGAAAACCTATTCAGAGATCTGGTTTTACCCAAAAGATGAAGCAAAGGAGATAGCTTTTTTGCTACTGCAAAGTAAGTGGGGAGTGACCAAAACAGATTTATTGGTGGCAGATACAGATAAGGAGTATGAATCTGTAGAAATGTATGTAGAACGGATTAACCAGGGGGAGCCTATACAATATATTTTGGGTGAGGCTTGGTTCCGTGATCGTAAGTTCAAGGTAAACTCGGCGGTACTCATTCCGCGACCAGAAACTGAAGAGCTGGTTGGGAATGTGGTATATCTAAACCCCAAGACTGTGTTGGATTTGGGTACTGGGTGTGGTTGTATATCGGTGAGTCTTGCTTTAGAATTAAAAGATAGCGATGTATATGCAATTGATATTTCAGAGGCGGCTATAAATGTGGCAAAGGAAAATGCTACAAGTAATGAAGCCAACGTAATGATTGAGAAAGCAAATATTTTGGATTTTAAAAATCCGTTTGAGGTAGAGAAATTTGACCTTATAGTAAGTAACCCACCTTATGTGAAGGAAAATGAGAAACCGGAAATGAGTAGGAATGTACTTGACTTTGAGCCGCATCTTGCCCTTTTTGTTTCTGACCAGGATCCTTTAATATTTTATCGGTCAATTGGAGAAATAGGGAAGAAGCATTTGGCGGAGAATGGAGAAATGTGGGTGGAAATAAACAGTTATTTAGGTCAAGAAACTGCCGATATTTTCCTTAGTCAGGGTTACAGCCATGTTAAGATATTAAAAGACTTGTCTGGAAAGGATAGGTTTTTGGAAATTAAACCATAAGAAAATGGAACGTAAAGAGTATTTGTACGAAAAAATAAGCGATATACATACAGAAGTTAATCGGGCAATAATTGGACAAGAGACCCTTATTTCCCGTCTGTTGATAGGATTGTTTACCGATGGACATATACTTTTAGAGGGTGTGCCTGGTTTGGCTAAAACCAAAACTGTAAATGCACTAGCCCAAGTGTTGGAGCTGGGTTTTCAGCGGGTACAGTTTACTCCGGACTTGTTGCCAGCCGATTTGGTGGGAACCATGATTTACAACCAAAAATCGGGAGATTTTGAAGTAAAGAAAGGTCCGATTTTTTCTAACCTGATATTGGCCGATGAAGTAAACAGGGCTCCGGCAAAAGTTCAGTCAGCTTTGTTAGAAGCCATGGCGGAGCGGCAGGTAACCATAGGAGAGGAGTCATTTAAGTTAGATAGGCCTTTTTTGGTTCTAGCTACACAAAATCCCGTAGAACAAGAAGGAACTTATCCTTTGCCAGAGGCTCAGGTAGATAGGTTTATGATGAAAGTTTATGTTAACTACCTAGATAAGGTTTCTGAACTAGAGATGGTACGGAAAGTCTCTAACGCAAACTTTAATCCTGAATTGAAGCCTGTTTTGAATAGAGGAGAAGTTGAGGAAATAAAGCAACAAATTAATTCGGTTACTATCTCTGAGATGTTGGAGAAGTATATCATAGAGTTAGTTTTTGCTACTCGTAATCCGGAAGAGTATGGTTTAAAAGATGAGGCTCGTTATATGTTATATGGTGTTTCTCCCCGTGCTGGTATATCTCTTTTTAAAGCGGCAAAAGCATTAGCCTTCTTCGAAAACAGGGACTTTGTACTTCCAGAAGATGTGAAAGCCCTTGTTAGTGATGTGTTTAATCATAGAATCATCCTTAACTACGAAGCAGAAGCAGACGGAGTGAGCACAAGAGAGATTGTATCCTCATTGCTTAAGAAAGTTTCGTTGTAAAATCTTTTTGTCTACTAAGAGTGTAGAATGTGTGACTTGTTTGAGATAATAATCACAGTCATATAGAATTGGCATTGCCTTACAGCAATTGCCCTGTAGATAATCCTGTAACTGTTTTTAGTTTCACCTTATTGGTATGATGCTGCATAGGTTTTCTTTGGGTAAAGGAAGATACAGATGCATCTTTTAAGGTTAAATCAAGCTCCTTGGAGGTTATTTGAATGATCGTATGAAAGTTTCTTTAGATAGGACAGATTGAGATATTGAATATTTGCCACTCTTCAGCAAAATTATCCTTTGATGTACTATGCATTGCATGGTACTGTATAAATCTAGTATTTTTGAATCATAAACAATTAGAATTATGAAAAAGCTATTTAGATTAAAAGGAAGGGATTCATTACTAGGAGGAGTTTGTGCTGGTTTTGCGGAGTATCTTGAGATCGACGTGACAATCATGCGGATTATTTTTATCCTGTCGTTGTTTGTTTTCGTTTTTACACCAGTTTTCTTCTATATCATCATGTTGTTTGTGATGCCGGTTAAAGAAGAAACCTATGCTAGGGTGGAGCCCTAGCATTTTAGAAAAGATATGGCTTGAGAAACAACAAATAAAGTGGAATAATTATTTAAAGTAATTCCATTCCCAACCTAAATACGGGATGCCTAAAAAATGCTATTTATACTCCCTGTAAGTACATTTTTTAGGCATTTTTTGTATTTCAACAACGCTGCTTTGTATGGATGTCTTTTTATGTGTCTGTAAATTAATATTTACAATAAAATAACGTTTACATAATATCCATTTATTTTTGTACACTTTTCCAATATGTAATGAAATACACTTTCTGCATTTTCTTGCTTGTCGCCACCCAAACTTTTGCGAAGTTACCTGCAAACATGGATACAAAAAATCCTCCAAAGAAGGTAATACGTACGTGCTGCTCTTTTGGGGTGGACGTGAAAGTGGCACTTATGCCATTTGTAAAAGTTACGGATGTAAGCTCTATTGATGCTTTGGGTTCTCACAAGTATTTGGGAGATAAAGAAGAAAATAACGGGATAATTTATACAAGAAAGGGTGGTTTTATAGACATGGGGCACCTTAGGGATATAGCTGATTACACCACTTATCTATATGCCTTGATAAAAGAAAATAGACAAAACGGTATAATAGATTTTAAATTGGGTAAAGAGGCCGGCTTAAAAACTATTTCATTAAATATACCAAAGGATTTTTCAGATAAAGATATTGCCAACTTAGCAGGTAGGATAGCCTATGACCTATCTGTTTGGCATGAAATATCTACGTGGTATGGGTCATCTTACATTCCTTTTGTACCGGAGAGATATTCTAGCTTTTCTATAGAGGATGCATATTCTAACCTTTTGGGGGTTTACCTGGGTATAAAATCTATTCTTGGAGAAGAAGAGTACGAGGAGGAGATGACTAATAACATACTGGCTGCGTTAAGGAATCTGGAGGCGGTTTCCTCCTTGGAAGAGACAAAAGAAGCTATGAATAGTGTTAAGGATATTTGGTGGTCCGGTACTGCTAAATTCCCGAGCAAAAATGTTTTGATTAAACGTCAGTTCGAGATTCTGGGCAGGGTGTCACCAATTGTTTTGGATGAAGACCTAAAAGGAGATGGAGAGCATGATTTGGACGTACCGTATCTGTCTTCCAACGGTTCTGAGCTAAACGATTATTATAGTCTTGAAATAAAAGCTAGCTTTAAAATTCCGGTTAGGAAGGTTTTTGGGTCCGGTTTTAAAGATCGTTATATAAACCAAAACGACTTTCAAGCGTTAATATCCTATGCAGAAGCATTGGCTACAGCCGAAATCTAAGAGATGGCTGAGTCCATATAGTATTTTATTTTTTGCTGCTCCAATACCTGTATAATACTACCTGCGTGTATACCCCAGCTAAGATTGATGAATTGATTTTCTTCAATTTCGCCCTCTTCTTTTTTGATTTTTGGGGCAAAGCCCAAAGGGATATGTTTTGTAAGAGACTGGATTCCCCAAATATTGCCTTCAGTATCAAAAATAGGCCCTCCACTCTGACCTTTTAGTCCTGGCGTACTTGTCTCTATCCATAATGGATTTTTACCATTAGAAATGATACGGGTTAACATTCCATCAAGTGGGAATCTTGGTATTGGGAACAATTGTGGATCATAACGGAATGTATTATTTATAAAGGTAGCGTTGATATCGTAAAAGGGGAAACCCAGTTTACAGAGTGTTTTACCTGGCTTAATAAGGGCAGGGTTTACAAACTTCGGATAGGATTCTACAAAGGAGGGGTTAAAGTTTCGGAGTTTTCCGATAGCAAGGTCATTTTCTGGTAAAATAATGTACTTTTCAAATTGATGGTGGTCTGCTCCAAACCAGAGGGAGTGGTTTAAGACCCATTTAGGATTAATAACCATTTTGCTTCCATTTACAAACTCTTTGTATTCTTTTAGGTGGGTTTTGTGTATATCATTCTGTTGCAAAATGTGGGCTGCGGTAATAAACCATCCTTCTTCATTTATAATGACAAACGCTCCCAGGCCACTAGAAACCGTATTATCTTGGTGGCGGTTTGAAATTATTAATGGAAAAGTAAACTTCGAGGCAAGTTCAATTGCTTGGATGAACATTTTTTTTCGTTATCTTTAGTGTAAACTATAAAAAAAATTATGGAAAAGAAACTATTTAGGCAATCAGGACCTAATGCAATGTTGTTTGGTATATGTGCAGGCGTAGCTAAGTACTTTGATGTCGATGTCACTTTAGTGAGGGCTGCGACAGTGATTTTGTCATTTATAAGTGTTGGAACCTTTGTGCTTATTTACGTAGCGTTAGCCTTTGTAATCCCTAAAGAGGATATCTAAAAGAAAGATTGTTTCTCGTTACAGTTTAGTTTATAGATAAGGTAGCTTATGGTCACAGAAAACTGAAAATACTTATCCTTTAACATTGTATTCGGGATTTGGTAGAAGTCTATATGCGGATCTGTAGGGTCAATTCCAAAAGCATAGGGGCTTGATAGTTGCTCCTGCTTACCATCTAAACTATCGAACATACTTGCATTTCTACGGTTTTGGAATATTTTGGTAGTAAATTCGGCGGAGATGTTAAGGCGAGGACCCAGCATTTTCTTTACTCCAATACCAAAAGGGAAAATCATATTCCCACCGCTATTAGATTTTTCTTCCTTAGAAATATTGCCAACCTTAAGTACTTTGGATTGAATAGAAGTGAAACCTATGCCACCAAATAAATAGGGAGTCCAATCGTGTTCATATCGGCCGTCATGGGTACGGAAGTTGAGGAAGTTGTACTCTACTTGAAGGTTGTAATCAAATAGCTTATTCCGGAAGGAGAAGTCCCTTTGCTTCTGGTATGGGTCTCCCGATTTGGCATCATCGCCTTTGACTACACCGTACATGGCCGCTGCTTTAAAGGAAATGGTCTTATTTAGGTTGTATCTCAAGAAGAAATTACCTGCTAAGCCCGGATTTAGTGCATTAAAACGTGGTTGCAGGTCGCCTTTATAAAAAGTAGGGCCTAGACCTCCTCCAATTTCGGCTTTTTGAGCGGCCAAAGGTATAGCAAAACTATATGCTATAAGTAAAATGCAGAATCTAGTCATTAGCGTATTGGAGGACATTTAACCTTGTTCCGAATGATATATGATATAGTTATTTGAGTAAAGAAATAACTATCTTTTCTGTTTGTTCCCCTATATGAGGAGCTTTTAGACAAAACTTGTTCATGATATGCTTCAGGGAAGGCAGGCCCCCCCAACCCGGCAGCTTGGCCAAAAATTTCGTGTCGGGGTTTTCCCGTAAGGGCATCATAGCCCTCATCTGCACGGTAAGAAAGCGGGTTGGTGTTATAACGATCAGCTCCCACGTCATCTAGATAATCAGAAAGTGTAAGTCTCAGTCCACCCTCTATTCCA
>CAZBAV010000041.1:39407-39726 GCA_964489955.1 uncultured Lacihabitans sp.
TTCCGATAATCCAATTTTCACTTATTACGGCTTTGGCTCCTATTGCAATCGGGAAAACAGGTACAAAGCTGCTGTAAGTTTGGTCTGTTGTTCTATTATAGGTGTCACGTAAAGATACCCATGGCTGGACTTGTATTCTTCCATTATCTGATATCTCTTTTATAGTATAGCTGTTACTTTTATCTTGTATACTTTCACGTGCTTTCGGATTATGTGAAACTATACCTATCCCAATACCCACGTAAGGGGTCCATTCTAGTTTCTTACTCTTTCTTACCACGTTCATGGGTAATATGTTGTAATAACCCATGGCACTCAG
>CAZBAV010000042.1:0-38437 GCA_964489955.1 uncultured Lacihabitans sp.
ATCCATATCGGTAGCAGGGGTGAGGAGTGAACCGAAAACGCAGCCCAGACCGGAGACAACAAGGATTACCGGGAAATAATAAAGTGGGACAGTATCTGTAAAAATGTAGGGTAATATGAGCGAACATAATATTCCCAATAACATGCCTGCAAAAAATCCTGTACCATTGAATCGCCACCAATGCCATTTCAGTACGTTGGACGCAATGTATCCACCGAAAAGAGCACCCACTATCCACTGTAAAATGCTATTTACATCTTTGGCAAAAATCCCCAACACAATACTAATTAGAACCACTATCACACCTGTGAAGTAGTTCATACGAGTAACTTGCTTATCTGTGGGGTTTTTATTTACCGATTTTATGTAGATGTCATTTACAATATAGGCCTGTGCCGCATTAAGCGTGCCTGCAAATGTGCCCATAAAGGCAGACATTAGTTCTACCAGGAACAAGCCCATAAGGCCTGCTGGAGCAAACTTCAGGATGGTGGATGGTAGGATCCGTTCAAAATCTATGA
Organism: uncultured Lacihabitans sp.; assembly: GCA_964489955.1. Classification (GTDB taxonomy): domain Bacteria; phylum Bacteroidota; class Bacteroidia; order Cytophagales; family Spirosomataceae; genus Leadbetterella. The sequence goes on from CAZBAV010000042.1 coordinate 522, forward strand.
CCCCGGACGCAGTTTGGAGGTTCATATCATTGTAATATAGTAGAGCTAATACTGTAAACCCTATTATCATTAAATAACGAGTAGGTAAGAGAACAATGTTTACAAACATACTCATCAATGCCGCCTCTCTGGGATTGCGGGTAGAAAGTACTTTTTGCATATCGTAGGTAGGAGCCGGTCCGGCCAGACTGGCAAGGATACCTTTGGCCAGCATTAAGGAAAAGAATGTACCAAACGGGTCAAAACCATCTTCTTTAATTTTATGGTTCACTTCCGGGATAATATTGCTCCAGTCAATACCCAGCTCCCATCCGAAACCGAGATTAGACCAGCCTGTTGGAACTTGTAGGCTTTGTCCATTTAGTTCTGTTATGGCTACTACTGCTATAGAAACAGCACCAATGGCCATAAATGTGTATTGTACCACGTCTGCCCAGACTATACTGGACATTCCTCCTAAGACGGAGTAAAACATAGCAAACAGCGTAAATATTATGCCATAGAAATGTGGTACAAAATCCGGATTAATAGTAAAGGGCAAATAAGGTTGTATGGCCTCAAAAGGAATAAAGATTTCAACGAATTTTCCTAGTCCGATAAAGCCGTATGCCATAAAACCTAAACAGCTCAACAAAGCAAATGCTACAATAATAATATGTGATAGATTGGCATCTTTTCCTGTTCCAAATCTGGTGAGCATCCATTCTGCACCGGTAGAGGCATTGGATCGTCTAAGCCAGATAGATAAGTAGGCAAACATAAACACCTGATTAAAAACCGGCCAAAGCCAGGGTAACCAAACGCTTTTTACACCATAAATAAACATGATGGATACCATCCAGATTGTCCCCGAAATATCAAACATGCCAGACGCATTGGAGATACCAAGCATCCACCAAGGGAGCTTGTTTCCCCCAAGAAGATACTCTTTTTTGTTCTTTCCTGAGCGTTTCCGCAAAAGAAGCCCAATAGCTATAATGATAGCCAGATAACTTATTATTACTACAATATCTATGGCATTGATATTCATCTGGTATGATAAATTTTACGCTTTTTTACTCCTTTCTCCAGAAGCACTTTTTTTGTTTTTACTAGTTTTAAAAAGTCTTTTGTGGATTGTTGCCCAGGATAGGGTGCATAGTAGTGTTTATCGTATCCGTTTCTCCAAACCAAAAAGTAACTAATTCCCGAATTTTCAATGCCAGGCAAAACCACAGAGCTCCACCAATCTTTTACCGTAATCTGCTCCAAACCCATCTCTGTTACCGCATAGGGTTTTCCGTTTTCAGCCGAAAGTTCGTTTAAAGTTGTAATCATCCGCTTTAATTCAGAGGTAAATTTCTTATTCGTTTCCGGTGCATTTTTATGGTATGTGTCAAAACCTAAAATATCTACATAATCATTACCGGGATAGCGTTCAAGATAATGTGCTTTGTCTCTGAAAACATCGGTGGAGTACCCTATCAAAATATTATTAACTCCTTTTTCCTTTAATAAATAGTCCATACTATGTTTCCAGAAGAGGATATATTCCTCAGGGGTGCAATGCTCCTCTCCCCACCAAAACCAAGAACCGGTATGTTCATGAAACGGGCGAAAAATCACGGGAACCAATTTACCTTCGGCGTCCTTTAAATCCAGAAAAAATGAGGCAAGTTTATCTAACCAAAGGTTGTAACGTTTCAGATTTTCACTGTCATTCAAAATTCTCCGGATGGTGTTTTCTTCTTTGGCCCAGGTATTTTTTTGTGGAGCCAAAGGATTGTTGGGGTGCCAGCTAATGGTATTCAGTCCTCCTCTTTTGTATGTAGCTATAATGCTCTCCTTTATGTCTGAAAAGGGTACTTTATCTAAGCTCCTTGCACTATCTAATTCTAAGTATCCCAAATCGTATCCTATTACGGCTGGATGCTGTCCACTAACCGACTTTACATCACTACGGTCTTTTTCTCCTATCCACCTGCTCCCATCTTTGTTTAAGCCATAAGCAAGGGCATCCTGGTGGCCGAAAAGAATTTCTTTACCCTGAAGCTTTTTTAGATTTTGGTAGAGGATTACTGTAGTTTCGGTAGACTGACTATTAATCTGAGCTTGTAGGCTCAAAGAGAATAATAGTATGATACCCGGAATTTTCATGTTATAAAAAGTGGTAGGATCTGTAGAGATCCCACCACTATACATTTATTTGATTAGGATTACATCATCAAAATGGAATACTTCATCTTGCGGATCAGGACCCGGAATCCAGAAACCAAACTGGAAGAAGGTTGGTCCATTTTGCCACAATCTTGCTTCAGAAATAGGAATTTTGAAGTAAGTCCAAACGTTTGCCGGTACATTTATTGGTGTAGAGCGGTCACCGTTTCCGAAACCTGCCGCACGCTGGTCAGAAGTTAAATACAAGGTGTAATCTTGTGAAGCTCCTTTTATCCAGAATGAAACATAGCTATATCCGTCATTTTTAACGCCAGGGCTCCAGTTAGCAAAGTTTATCAAATGCCAGTTTCCTTTTTGGTAGTTCTTAAATACAGACTTGGTACCTGATTTGGCTTCTTTATCTGTAATAGTACCCGGGTCTCCCCATGATCCATCTGCAAAACCGTCTCCATATTTATCGCCAAATATGATAAACGCTTTATCCAGGTTCACAAACTCCTCTTTTGTGGTGATTAAGCCTGTGCTGTTGGTTACATCCAGCGTACCTCTGTTTGGTGCAGACTTAGGGAATTTCACTACAAGACTGGTTTTAGTTTGCGATACTATTTGTACTGCTTCACCGCTTGCTGTAAAAGTTACAGAGCTTACATCTGCTAAGTTATTACCTGTTAGGGTCACTTCTGTCCCGTCAGAGAAGTTATAGTTACTTACAGAATTAACTACAGGATAAGCCAGAACACGGAGGTTTACTTTCTTAGAAAGTCCGTTACCGTTAGTTAAAACCACGTTTTGGTCTCCGCCGTTTGCATCAAGCGGCACTCTGAACATAAATACGCCGTCGGTATTTAATGTTGGCTGAAATCCGGCCGGTATATCGCCATTATCTAAGACAATAGAGCGTATATCTCCTAAACCCGTTCCTTTTACGATAACCAGTTCGCCACCGGCTGCCGAGTCAGGAAAAATCCCTGTGATATTTATATTGCCAGACTTAATCCCTGGCGTGCCATCGGTGTCTTCTGTACAGGCGTTCATTCCAAAAAGAACAAATGCCAGGAAGGATAAATGTACTAATAAACTATATTTTTTCATCATCTTAATCTTTAAAATATGGTACAGAAGGTTTAAGCAATGCCGGAGCTTGTACAGTTTCCGAAGCAGGAATAGGCAAGTACATCTTGTCTTCTGAGAAGTTAGTGATGTAGTTTGGTCCGCCATCTACGCTTCCCCTATTTTGACGGCTTATCATGGCTTTTGCCTTTTCAAATCCCTGTCTTTGTATATCGAACCAATATTCACCTTCGAAAGCAAACTCTACTCTTCTTTCGTGTAAAATTTCATCTAAGGTTATAGACGTTTTGGCAGGTAATCCCGCTCTGGCTCTTACGCTATTTACAGCAGATAGAGCACTTGCATCTGTGGTGGAAGCTCCACCGGCCAATACGGCTTCTGCATACGTCAATAGAACATCTGCATATCTTAAAAGTACTACATTGTTACCTGAGTTCATTCCGTTTACAGGCTCACCACCAAATGATTTGCCAGGGCCTGCCACGTATTTAGCTATACTAGCTCTAACTGCTGTTTTTATACCGCCGTCACCATCTGGTTGTAAGGTGTCGTATTTAAAACCACCAGCCATGAATGCATTGTAAGCCGGGGCGTTTGGTCTTTGAGGTCTCCAAGAAGGGTTGGTCCAACCGTGCTCCATAAGTGACCAAGCTCTTCTTTTGTCTCCGAATTCATACGAAGCCATAAGGTCCATGGACGGCATGTACATACCCCACATAGAAGCCTCAGCAGTCTGCAGGTTATTAGGGCCTCTGTCCGGATTTTTCAAGTTACCCGTACCCCAAGGATCCTGAGCAAACTGGTGTTGGATAGAGAACAGGGTTTCCGGATTGTTATTCATAGACATCTTGGTAAACATGCCGTAGTAATCCTCTACCAAATGGTGTCTGCCCGATGCTATCACTTCCTGTGACTTAGCTTTGGCGTTTGCATAATCTTTAGAATATAGATAAATTTTTGCCAGCATGGCTCTTGCAGAATTTTTAGTCAATCTTCCCGGAACGTCCGTTTCAGGAAGGTTAGCTTCCGCTTTTTGTAATTCTTCTTTTGCAAAACGTACTACGTGGTCTTTGTAATAGCGTGGTATATCAAAGTTACCAGATAAGGTTACCGCAGCCGGATCCGTAATTATAGGAGAGTCTCCCCAGATTCTGGCTATATAGAAATAGATGGTTCCACGTACGAAATGACACTCTGCAATAGCAGGATCTAAAAATGCTCCACCGCCATTTGCTTTCTTGTCTTCAAAAGTATTGATCAGGATATTTGAGTACCCTAAAATCTTGTAAAAGGATTTCCATGCAGATCCGATTCTTTCGGAAGCTGCCGAGTAGGTGAAATTCTGGAATTGAACATCGTCATAAGAAAACATATTGCCGGACATTACGTCCCCAATAGCATCCTGGGCTCTGTTCTCAAAATCTCTCCAAGGTAAACCACTGTACAAGGTACTTGTGGCGTTTCTTACCTCTATTTCGGTGTTATAATAGTTTCCGGTTGTAGTCCCGGATAAGCTCGGTCGTTCTATAAAGCTATCTTGGCAGGAGAACAGTAAGAGAGCCGGAAGAACCGCTAACCGTATATTTTTCATATTCATGATTGTCTTCTTTAATGTTTTTTTAGAATTCTAAATTTGCCCCAATTGTAAATGTCCTTGGATTAGGATAGTGCCCCATATCAACATTCATCAAGCGGATGTTGTTGTTAAAACTACCGATCTCCGGGTCATAGCCTGTGTAATTGGTAAACGTATGCAAATTCTGGATAGACCCATATACCCGGATATTAGAGCTCTTTATCTTCTTCAGGATATTGGCAGGTAAGCGGTACCCAAGCGTAACGTTCTGTATACGCCAGTAGGAAGCATCCTCAATATATCTATCAGACATAGCCCTGTTGTTCTGGTTGGTATTGGTAAACCTTGGTAATGCTCCTGTAGTATTGGTTTCTGTATAACGGTCTAGCACATCCACAGTCTGGTTAGACCAGGCACTGTTCATACCTTCGGTTTGCCATCTTAAGAAGTTGTATGCTTTGCCGCCGTGGCTTCCCTGGAAGAATACAGATAAATCAAAGTTCTTGTAGTTAAAGGAGTTGGTAAGTCCCCAGGTAAACTTAGGTAACGGGCTGCCAATATAGGTCATATCTTCGGCATCTATTTTTCCGTCTTTGTTAATATCCTTATATCTTATATCTCCTAACCATGTTTCCTGCGGATCTACCTTATATCCGAACTGCGGAAGGCTCTTGTCTAAGTCTGCCTGCGTACGGAATATCCCGTCTGTAACCAATCCCCAGAATGAACCTACAGGTCTGCCCGGAGTGGTATGTGTGATGAGGTAATTGTTATAATATACCCTTCCGTCTAGAGCAGAAGCTGCACTGGCCGCTTGCTCATACGTGTTTTTGAAATGAGTAAACACAAAATTGGTTTTCCAGGTAAATCCGTTTTTATCAATGTTTACGGAGTTAATTCCCAGGTCCAGACCCGTGTTTGTCATTTTACCGGCATTTCCCAGCGGAGCTTTTAAGTCATCCCAGGCATCACCCACACCAATAAGTGAAGGGCCTGTTAAGAAAATAATCATATCACTGGTCACTTTCTTGTAGGCGTCAATAGTTAAGTCCAGACGTCCTTTTAGTAGTCCGATATCCACACCCACGTTAGTGGTTTTTACGGCTTCCCATTTAAGATTAGGGTTAGGGATACCTTGTATCATATTGGATGTACCAAAGCCCACAGGTCCTGAGAAAAACTGTACTGCACCTACATAAGCAGGATTGGGAGCTCCGCTCGGGAAGTTTTGGTTACCCACTAAACCATAACCTGCTCTTAGTTTTAAGTGTAAGTTTGGTGCTGTTTCTTTAAGGAAACTCTCATTAGAAACGGTCCAGCCTGCAGAAACTCCAGGGAAGTATCCCCAACGGTTGTTAGGTCCGAAATTAGAAGAACCGTCTGCCCTGAAACTTGCCGAAACAGAGTATCTTTCACCAAAGGTGTAGTTAGCTCTGGCAAAATATGATTCCATGGCCCAGTGGCCTTTTCCTCCATTAAGTCCCCAGGTAGTTTGGTCAGAGCTACCCGTAGATAGGTCCATGATGTTGGCTTGCAGGTCTACCTTCGTACCGGATATAACCTGGAAGTAAGACATCTGAGCCTGATGGCCTAATGTAGCCTGGAAACTGTGGTTGTTTGTGTACTTATTGTAATTCAGGTAGTTTGTTAATGACCAATAGTAGTTATCACTTCTATTATCAATAAGCTTACTTCTAAAGATTTCTCCACCTACGTTACCGTCTTTCTGGAAGGCCAAGTTATTATCTAAGCCTAAAGTGAAAGATAACTCATTTCTTAGTGAAAGGCCTTTCAGGAGATTCAACTCGGCATAGATTGAGCCAAATGCATTTGTAGCTGTTTTTTTGTTTCCTCTGTATTGGCTATTACCAACCAGGTTAGAATTACTGTAGCGGATACCTCCAATAGTATTTCCGCCTCCCCAGCTTCCGTCAGGGTTTTTTAGAGGAACCAATGGGCTGGTAACAGCACCCCACCAGATTGTACTTTCTGCGGCATCTGCCAGAGACACATTTTGTGTACTTCTGGAAGCATTTATGCTCATGCCTACTTTTGCCCACGTTTTTACTTGCGTATCAAAACTGAATCTGGCACTGTATCTTTCAAAATCGGAGCCAATCAAAATACCTTTGTTATCAAAGTAGTTTAGAGAGGCATAATAGTTGGTTTTGTCTTTTCCCCCCGAAAAACTCAACTGGTGGTTTTGCACATTCCCTTTCTGGAACATGGCTTCCTGCCAATCTGTACCTCTGCCCAATAAAGAGGGGTCTGCAAACTCAGGCGAAGGCTGTATTCCAATTATAGGTAGGATTTCGTTTTGATACTTTGCAAACTGCTGCAGGTTCATTAAATCAAGCTTTCTGGTTACTTCAGAAGTACCAAAATAGGTTTCGTAGGAGATTTTACCTTCTCCCGATTTTCCTTTTTTAGTGGTTATCATGATTACACCATTGGCCGCTTGCGAACCATAGATGGCTTGAGCAGAAGCATCTTTAAGTACGTCAATTGACTCAATGTCATTCGGGTTAAGCATAGCCATTACGGAGTTTCCGGTTTGTCCATTTGCTCCGCCCAGACCATCAAAACCTTGGTTATGTGAAGTGTTACCACTAATAAACGGTACGCCATCAATCACAAAAAGTGGGTCATTGCTGTTAATAGAGGTTACTCCTCTTACTTTCACAGAAACCCCTCCACCCGGCTGGCCGCCATTACTGGTAATGGTAACACCGGCTGCTTTTCCTTGTAGCATCTGGTCTATACCAGCAGAAGGAATACCTTTAAGGTCTGCTGCCTTTACAGATGTGATAGAGGATGTAATATCTGCTCTGCGGGCAGTACCATAACCTACCACAACTACTTCGTCTAATGAAGTGTCTTTGGCCTCTAAAACTACATCTATCTTAGTTTGTTTGCCTACCACTACCTCTTTAGAAATCATTCCAACAGAAGTGTATACCAACACAGTAGATTCGGTAACTCCTCCTATGTTATAGTTTCCGCTTACGTCAGTAAGAACGCCCTGGCTGGTGTTCTTTTTGTGAACAGAAACTCCAATGAGCACTTCGCCACCAGAGTCGGTGACTTTTCCTGTTACAGTAATTCCTTGGGAGAATACTTTAAAACTCCCAGCAAGAATGAGAAAGCCCAAGAATGGCAATTTGAATAGATAATCTCGCATATCGTTTATTTTGAGAATGGTTAAATATTGCACAAAATTGATAATTAGTAATACTATTTTAGCCTTTAATAACACAAATTGACAAAGACAGTATAAATTAATTGGGGGTATTAAAAATATTACCACAAAATTATACCATTATTGCATAAAATATTAATGTAATTGTTAAAATAATCAAATAAAATATTTTATTGTTTCTAAAAAGATATCATATTTTTTTTACCTATTAATAGCATTTTTTTAGCCATGAGTACCATCCACCACGAAATAACCCCCCTTACAACTAATGATTGCTTTATGGTTTTTAACAGAACCAAAAAGGAGTTTGATTTTCCAATTCACTACCATGATGAATATGAACTAAACTTCATAGAAAATGCTCATGGTGTAAAAAGAGTTGTGGGCGATAGCATAGAATATGTAGAAGATTACGATTTGGTATTGATTGGTTCCGGTATTCCACACGGATGGCTGGGGAAGCCATCAAAGCAAGGGCTCGTACATGAAATTACAATACAATTTCATAAAGACCTGTTCGATGAAAAATTATTAAATAGAAACCAGCTCAGTTTTGTGAAAACTTTACTGAGCTACGCCAGCCGCGGGGTGAAGTTTCCTGCCAGCACTATATTAATGATCCGCCCCAGATTAGTAGCATTAAGTAATAAAAATGGATTTGACTCGGTGCTGGAGCTGATATCTATTTTGCACTATTTATCTATTTCAAAAGATATGCTCATGCTGGCAAGTCCCAGCTTTGTACAAAACCAAATCACTTCTAAAAGCCGTAGGATAGAACTTGCGTATGAGTATATGCGTGCCAATTTCGACAAAGAAATAACTCTTGATGATCTGGCAAAGCAGGTAAACATGACTGAAGTAAGTTTTAGCCGGTTTATAAAAAAGAGAACAGGGTTTACCTTTGTAGAAAGTCTAAACAATATAAGATTGGGCCATGCTACGCGTTTGCTGATAGAAACTACGATGAATATTGCTGAAGTTTCGTTTAAATGTGGTTTTAATAACCTTTCTTATTTTAACAGAGTATTTAAGAAAAAGTATATGTGTACACCTAAAGAGTTTAGAGAAGACTATGCAGGGACCAGAACTTTTGTTTAACCCGTATTATGCATTTTGATGCAGTATATACGCTAATGCATAATTCGGGTTTAAGGAGGGCTAATACGGATTTTGGGTTAAATAGGTTTTAGAAATGCATATCTTTTGTCATATATTTGATTCGGAACTGGAAGAAATAAGCTGTGTTTTAATAAGGGACGGTGAAATAGAAAAAATAAATAGTAACTTAAGCTGATGATTAAGAGTAATATCTGGAAAGTTTTAATACTTGTTTTATTTGTATTTCCTGGTTTTGGTCAGGACAGGGTAGATGAGTACATACAACAAGCGATGAAAACGCAGGGCATTCCAGGTGTTTCTGTGGCTGTTATAAAGAACGGGGAAGTGGTAAAGATACAAGGTTACGGATTTTCTAATGTGGAAACCAATACGCCATTTACGGCTGAAACCAATGTGAAGATTGCCTCTCTTAGTAAGTCTATTATTGCTATAGCAGTAATGAAACTGGCAGATGAGGGGAAACTTAATATAGATGACAAAGTAAGTAAGTACCTCAGCAACACACCGGAGTCCTGGGCAAGTGTACGTATTCGTCACATGTTATCACATACCTCAGGGATCATACGTGAATCTCCAGGTTTTGAACCTTTTGAGTTTCATACAGATTCGGCGGTAGTACAGGCAGCCTATGCAGCCCCTTTACGTTTTAATACAGGCGAAAAGTATGAGTATTGTAATGTGGGTTATTTTGCTTTAGCTGAAATTATACGTCTGGTGAGCGGTAAACCCTGGCATGAGTATATTAATGATGCCATTTTTGCTCCGACAATGATGAGCTCTACACACGTAAATAATTATGAAGAAATAATACCCAATAGGGCAAATGCATACACTTTAGTGAACGGTAAACTCTATAATGAAACCGTATTTCTGGCAATAAGACCGAGTGGAGCATTTCTATCCACACTAAACGATCTTGTTCTTTTAGAGAAGGCACTGTATGGACAGAAAATTCTGAAGCAGGATTCTTATAAAACTATGTGGACACCTTTTGTGTTAAATAATGGCAAAAATGCTCCCTACGGACTAGGTTGGGCCATGGAGGACTATAAAGGAGCAAGGAAAATAAGGCATGGCGGAAGTCTAAATGGATTTAAGTCTGAGTTTTCGAGATTTCCCGACAAAGGAATTACTATAATAGTATTGACCAATCTGAATGAGGCCCAGCCGCATAAGTTAGCAGAAGGTATTTACGATATTTTTAATGAATAGGGCTGGCGTATTCCGGATTATTAGCCTGCACAAAATGCTACTTGCTATAAGCTGCAATACATCCTATATTCACTATGCTTATTCGCTACTAACTTTGTAGCATTTCGTTTCGCTAAAATCTCTAAATGCATAATGCGGGTTAAACTTGTAAGGATAAAAGGGTACATTCATCGCCGTCATTTGTAAAATTGTATTCTACAAACATTCCCAGCTTTTTGAGCAAACCTATAGAGGCACTGTTGGTCGTTTGTGCAAAGCCTCCCACTTTAACATACTTTTCGGTAGATATTACGGCATCCAGATAAGCTTTGGAAGCTTCAAATGCATACCCTTTCTTCTCGAATTCGGGTAAAAGAGCAAAGCCGATATCCGGGAAATTAAGGAAATCCCTTTGCATAAAAGAAACCATACCAATAGGTGAGCCAGACTTCTTAAGCCTTATAACCATGAAATAGCTGTCGGGTTTAGCATGAATGTTTTGAATATATGTCACTGCATCATCTTCATTCCTGACACCACGGTCACCAATAAATTTGAGCCACCCTTCGGTATTTAATAGCTGTAAGATAAATGCCTTATCATTTACCCCCACATACTCTAGTACCAATCGTTCAGTTTCTACTTTATTTTTCATCAAATAATAGCTATTACACGGGAACATATATATCCTTTTTACAATTCCCATTACAGAGAAGACTGGTAAAAAAGAGGTTTTTTTAAAGCGGAGAACAAATGAATATTCTTTCATAAAGACAGTTGTACTGCTTGATAATAGTTTCAATATCAGAAGGGTTTAAGATATCGAAATTGACAGAAAAGACTCATATTTTGAGACAAATCGACTAATACCAAAAGGTGCTGATGTATTAATTTTGCTAATCGGTATCTGGTGGAAAGTTTACACAGAGTGTAATTTGTATTTGAAGTATTAGTGGGGGACTATTAGCCTTATTATAAAACTCTAAACTATTTCATGCTATGTTGTTAAGTGTTTACTTATGATAATAAACAAGGCAATGTGGAAATTGGAAGCGTTTACTTCATAGGAAATTAGTAACTTTGGATGATTGTAGCCATTTATTCCTACTGACATAACCCGATTCTTAAAACTGAATTTAAACCTTAACCTTAAATGAAAAAAGTCTTAATTTTTATGCTGCTTATGGCAGTAATGAAAAGTATTTACGCTCAAAGAGATTTGAAACTTTGGTATGAAAAACCGGCAAACGAGTGGGTAGAGGCGTTGCCCGTGGGTAACGGACAGCTGGGTGCAATGATCTTTGGGAGAGTAGATGAGGAACTAATACAGCTTAATGAGGGGACACTTTGGTCTGGCGGCCCCAGAAAAGCGGATGTAAACCCGGAGGCACACCAATACCTGAAGCCCGTACGGGATGCGTTGGCTCAGAAGGACTATTTCAAAGCCCAGGAGCTTACTAAGAAAATGCAGGGTCTGTATACAGAGAGTTTTATACCCCTGGGAGACCTTAAAATTAAACAGACTTTTAAAAATAATAGAGCTGCAGCCAACTATCACAGAGAACTGGATATTAGTCAGGCGGTTTCCCTTACACGCTTTACCAAAGATGGTGTTACCTACAGTCGTGAAGTTTTTGCTTCGGCTCCCGATAATGTGATCGTAATTAAGTTTACCGCTGATAAGCCGGGAACACTTACGTTGGATCTATCTCTTCAGAGTACGTTAAAACCGATAATAAATGTAGAAAACGGAAATGAACTACACATGCAAGGAAAAGCACCTGCACGTGTAGACCCCAATTATTTTAATAGTAAAGATAGAGAGCCTATTTTGTGGGAGGATAACGCTGGATGCAACGGAATGCGTGTGAGGACTATTCTGAAAGCGGTAAACGCGGGTGGTACGGTCTCAGCAGATCAGGCGGGGCTGCATGTTAAGGATGCAAATGAACTGGTGGTATACGTAACAGCAGCTACGAGTTTTAACGGTTATGACAAGTGTCCGGACTCTGAGGGAAAAGATGAGAAAGCTATAGCCAAAGCCACGCTTGCCAGAACTGCAGCTAAAAGTGCTGATTTGCTTAAAAAAAGCCATATAGCTGATTATCAGAAATTATTTGAGCGTCTGAGCCTAAAAATAAATGCTCCCGGAGTAAATCCCGTTAATGAAAAATTACCTTCTGAGCTCAGATTACGTTCTTATGCATACGGAAATAATGACCCGGGTCTGGAGATTCTTTATTTTCAGTACGGTAGATACCTTCTTATCTCGTCTTCGCGTGGTGGTGGTTCTGCTGCTAACCTTCAGGGAATATGGAATAAGGAAATGAGACCGCCATGGAGTTCTAACTACACCATTAACATCAATACGCAAATGAATTACTGGCCTGCTGAAAGCGGTAATCTGGCGGAACTGCACAAGCCATTGATAAGCTTTGTGAAGAACTTATCTAAAACGGGAGCTCATACGGCACAAGAGTTTTATAGAACAAAAGGGTGGGTGGCACATCATAATTCAGACATTTGGGCTCTAAGTAATCCCGTAGGAAACATTGGTGACGGAGATCCTGTGTGGGCCAATTGGTATATGGGCGGGGCCTGGCTTTCACAGCATCTTTGGGAACATTATGCTTTTAGTGGAGATAAGGAATATCTAAAAAATGAAGCCTATCCAGTGATGAAAGAGGCCGCTGTTTTCTGTTCTGACTGGCTGGTTGAAAGAAACGGATATTTAGTTACCTCACCCTCTACCACACCTGAGAACTTATTTTGGCTGGATGATAAACGGATTTCGGTATCAGAAGCCACTACCATGGATATGGCTATTATCCGGGACTTATTCCGTAACGTGATAGAAGCATCGGAGGTTTTGGGTATAGATCAAGAATTCAGAGATGAGCTCGTAAAGAAAAAAGCCAAGCTTTTTCCGTATAAAATAGGTGCACAGGGACAGCTGCAAGAGTGGAACGAAGATTTTAAGGAAGTGGATCCTCAACACAGACATCTGTCACACCTGTATGGTTTACATCCGGGACGTGACATTTCTCCACTTACTACTCCGGATCTTGCTAAAGCCACAGAACGTACATTTGAAATTCGTGGCGATGAAGGTACAGGTTGGAGCAAAGGATGGAAAATAAACTTTGCGGCACGTCTTCTTGACGGAAATCATGCCTACAAAATGATCCGGGAAATTATGAGGTTTGTAGAGCCTAATGCCAGTGGTGTGGGTGGAACCTACCTGAACTTCTTTGATGCCCATCCGCCTTTTCAGATAGACGGAAACTTTGGAGCTACCGCCGGCTTTATAGAAATGTTTGTTCAAAGTCATTTAAATGAGATTCACCTACTCCCTGCCCTGGCGGATGCATGGCCTGCGGGGCAGGTGAAGGGTATAAAAGCTCGTGGGAACTTTGAAGTGGATATAACCTGGAAGGATGGGCAGCTTGCTGAGGCAAACCTCAAGTCAATAATAGGTGGAGAAGTGACGCTTCGGACCGAAAAACCCATTACGGTTAAAAATACTAAACTAGCCCAAAGGAAGGACGGGAAGTACTATGTAAGCACTTTTCCTACCCAAAAAGGAATTACATATTCTATAGAAACCAAATAAAATGAGTGTTTCCGGAAGCCATATTTCGCTGGCTTCCGGAGCAAATTCAAAGTGCTGGAATAGTATAAGCCAGTCTATTTCTTGTGGTTAAGGGAGCGTACAGCTTTATACCTGTATGTTTGCTAATGTAATACTATGAAACACTTGTAGGAATGTAAGTGCTTTTTTCTGTCTTCCAGTTATATTCTTTTTTTATTGATACAATAATCTATTATTTTGCTGCCTACAACCTATTCAACTATACCTTGAAATTTCAAAATATCTTTTTGTCTTTTTCTTTCTTATTGCTGGTACAGTGCCTTTGTGCCCAGCAGTCTTTTGTTTTTCGGCAAGTGGACGTTAATACAGGCCTTTCTGATAATTTGGTTAAGAGTATTTCTGGTTTGCCGGACGGGAGGATTAATATTTTAACTACCTCTGTCTTAAATATATATAATGGGGGGACATTTAATTATTTTAGACAGAATACGGGCTCAATCTATAGATGGAATCATAGTGGCGATGAAAAACAATATGTAGATAATGAGAATAGATTATGGATAAAGCAGAGTAATACGTTACAGGTTTTGTCTCTAAAAACCAATCAGTTTGAGCCAGAAGTTGAGAAGTTACTAGTCTCTTACGGTGTCCGTTCAAAGCTAAAAGACATCTTTATTGATAACTCTAAAAATATCTGGTTTTTAACGGTAGAAAATAGCCTTCTGTACTACGATGTTACCTTAAAACAATTAGTAAGTGTTTTTAAAGACTCGAGGGATTATCCTCGTGAGATTTTTCAGGTTAATGACATCTGTTGGATAATTTCACCGAATGGTCTTATCAAGAAGTGGAATTTAAAGACAAAGAAAATGGTGGGGGAAGACCGGTCTTTAGAAAATAAAGTAAACCCTTCTTCACATGCCCTGGTTGTAAAACAGTCTCCATCAGGGGCGGTGTGGCTAATGCATCAGACCGAAGTGTTCTATTCTATGCCTCCTTTTAAAGAATGGAAAGCTGTTTCAGCTATTTCAGGTTTGTCTAACTTCTTTACGTCAATGGATATTGACCATACGGATAGAGTGTGGGTGGGGACGTCTAAAGCTCAAATAAGGGTGATTGATGCTAAAAGCCATAAAACGAGTTCTTTTGTGGGCTTACAGTTAACAGCGGGTGGTACCATAGTTAATGATATTAGTTCTATATATATAGATGAGGATAATGGGGTTTGGATAGGAACGCTGTTTCAGGGAGTGGCCTATTACCATCCTAGTATGATAAAAGTAAGTTTAAAACATACATTGCCGAGCGAAAGCCACATTACAAATGAAAATGTGAGAGGTTTTCTGGAGGAGAAGGATGGCAAGATTTTGGTGGCCACTGGAAATGGTCTGTTCAGATATAACCCTTCTAATCAAACTATGGAAGCGTCTTATCCGGAGTTACGAAATAAGTATTGTATGACGCTTTTTGAGGATAGTAAGGGGAGAGTTTGGGTACCTACTTTTCATAACGGTTTCTATTGTATCCAGAATAACAAGGTGGTCAGGCATTATGAATATAGTAATGATATTCATGCAGACCCCAATCCTAATAATGCCCGAAACATGTTTGAGGATGCTGCAGGACAGCTGTGGGTTAGTGTTTATGGTGGGGTAGGGAAGTTTGATCCGGAAACCGGGAATATTGATTACCTTTTTAAGTACCATCCCGAAATCAGGAATATTAAGATGAATCTTAATTTTTTTGATATTGATAAGAATACTTTTGCAGTGGCGGGAGAGGACCTTTACTTTTACAATACGGTCTCTAAGAAACTTAGTTTTCTCCCTTTTAGAGATCAGTTTGACCGGCATGGAGCAGAATACAATTTTGTACATATTGATAGAAGGGGACTTCAATGGCTGAGCGTAGATGGACTTAAAGTTTGGGATCCTACTAATAAAAAGCTCTATCAAATCACCATCAATGAATTAAGGCCAAACCAAACGGTTTCTGCTATTTTGGAAGACAATAAAGGAGATTTGTGGGTCTCTACTATGAACGGAATTAGTAAAATTGAAGTCGGGGGCGATAAAAAAGAATTAAGCTTTAAGGTGCTGAACCTGGGAAGAATGGATGGTGCCGGAGCCCAGGCCGGAAGATTCAATACAGAAGCGGCCCTAAAATCAAGGGATGGTACGCTTTATTTTGGTGGTGTACATGGTATAAATATATTTCATCCCGACAAGATATTCTATAATCAACATACCCATAAGCCATTATTTACAGGTTTCCGAATCTTTAACACCTTAATTAGAGAAAATACTCCTTTTAGAGACAGGGTAATACTTAAGGAAGACATTAATAGTGCTGATCAAGTTGAGCTAAAACATGATGAAAACTTCATTTCTATTGAATTTTCAGGTCTGAACTACGCCAATCCGTCCCGCACTTTCTTTAAATATAAGTTAGAGAACTACGATCAGGATTGGACCGAGGTTCAGGCTGACGGTCTCGGTAGAGCTACTTATACGGGCTTGCCTGCGGGCAAGTATAATTTTAAGGTGTATGCGGCCAATAATGATAAAATTTGGGGTAGTGACTATAGTGAGCTTGTGATTGTTGTTAAGCCTGCTATCTGGCTTACATTTTGGGCAAAGCTTATTTATGCTTTGCTGCTTTTATTTGCTTTGGTTTACTTGGTACAATGGTACAGAATAAGGAGCCACAAGAAAATTGAAGTTAAAAGAAAAGAAGAGGAGCAAAAGCAAAAAGAGAGGTTAGAACAGATGAAGACTAATTTCTTTACGAATATCAGTCATGAGTTCAGAACACCATTATCATTGATTATGACTCCTCTGGATTTGTTAAGGAAGCAAATAGACGATGATTTCCTGAAATCTAAGTTAAGCTCTATTTACGGACATTCAGAAGATTTACTTACATTGGTTAACCAACTTTTGGATTTTAGAAAACTAGAGGTAAACGGAGAGGAACTGCGGTTAAGTTATGGCGACTTGGCGGAGTTTTCAGAAGTTATTTATGATAGTTTTAAACCTCTGGCTCAAAGTAGAGGAGTTACATTCCTTTTTGAGAGAGAGGAATCGTTTATTTATATGTTGTTTGATAAGGATAAAGTAAAGAAGATTATCAACAACCTGCTATCTAATGCCTTAAAGTTTACTCCTGAAGGAGGTCGGGTGGTATTTTCTGTTACTAAGGCGGTGGGAGAGGTTAAGTTGCACGTAAAAGACAATGGTATAGGTATAAAGCAAGAAGAGATTTCAAAGGTTTTTGAGAGATTTCATCAGGCATCTATACAGTCTGAAAATCCTTCAGGTAGCGGTATAGGTCTTTATTTGGTTAAAGAATATACGGAACTTCATAATGGGAGGGTAGAAGTAGTGAGTGTATTTGGAGAAGGAACAGAATTTATGGTGTCACTTCCTTTGGATCTGGATTTAGACAATTCTGTAGAGAATGATTCGGTAAATAAAGTAAAGGAGGGTAATCCGGATAGCAAGAAAATACTGATTGTAGAAGATAATAATGAGTTACGACAATTTCTTAAAACGCAATTGTCGGATTACTTTCTGGTTATTGATGCAAAAGATGGAGAAGAGGGTGAAAAAATGGCGATAGAGCAAGAACCTGATCTTATCTTGTCAGATCTGATGATGCCTAAGATAGACGGAGCGTCTCTTTGTAGAAACCTAAAAAGTAAAGTAGAAACGAGTCACATTCCTTTTGTATTACTCACCGCCAAAACTTCTGAAGATGTCAAAAAGGATGTTTACGAGTCAGGAGCGGATTCCTATATGTCAAAACCCTTTGTATTTGATTTGTTACTTACTCGTATACAGAAATTAATAGAGCAGCAAGAGAAACGCAAAGCTCTTTTTCATACCACCATTGAGGTAACTCCAGAAAGTATTACCATCAATTCCCTTGATGAGGCTCTTGTTCAGAAGGCTCTATTAAGTGTAGAAAAAAATATTGACAATCCGGAATACAATGTGGATGACTTAGGTACTGATATGGGTCTGAGCCGTGGAAACCTATACAGGAAACTACAATCCATAACCGGTAAAAACCCTTCAGACTTTATACGGACTATCCGTCTGAAAAGGGCTGCACAATTACTCAGTGATTCGCAGCTTAACGTGAGTGAGGTTGCAGACATGACCGGCTTTAATGGTCTAAAATATTTTAACAAGCATTTTAAAGAAATGTTTGGTGTTACTCCCACCCAATACCGCATAAAAAAGGATTAAAACATCATTTTTTTTGCTCAAAATAGAGATTCCTGCACAGATTGACTAATTATTTGAGACATTTTGACCTATCAGTGCTGTACTGATAGGTCTACATTTGCATATCACTTTTTCTAGAAAAAACTGCACTGCATAAAGCTGTCGGTGTTCCTGCTTAAAGTGATACCAGTAAAATTTTGAAAATTATTAAAACCAATCTGGATCGTATGACTTAAACAATCAAACCTTACATAAAAAGTATCAAACATTTAACTCTCAACCATAAATAAATGGAACATGAAACAAAATTTATTTAAACAACTATTTCTAATCTTATGGCTCCTGTCATGGTCAATGTATACTATGGCACAGGCAGGAAGAACTCTTACCGGTAAAATTACAGATGCTACCACCGGAGAATCAATTGCGGGAGCCAGCGTTCGTATAAGTGGTGGTTCGTCCGGGACATTTTCCGGAGCCGATGGTACATTTTCCCTTTCTAATGTATCCGAAGGTTCTGCTATTACAGTAACTTTTGTAGGCTACAAAACTTATAGTACTAAGTTAGCAAATTTCAATGCTTTAGACATCAAGCTTGAATCTACTGCTGATGATCTTGAGGAGGTAGTAGTGGTAGCTTATGGTACACAAAAGAAAGTAACAGTAACAGGGGCGGTAGACCAGATTGATTCCAAGACTTTTGAAAGCCGTGCGGTTACAAACGTGGGACTTGCATTACAAGGCCAAACTCCCGGGTTGGTTGTCACCAGAAGTTCTCCAAGACCAGGAAACGAAGGTATTGCTTTCCAGATCAGGGGAGCTACTTCGGTAAATGGTGGTTCACCTCTGATCGTAATTGATGGTGTGCCGGGACTAAACTGGAGTGCATTACAACAGATGAACCCTGACGATATTGAAAACATAAGTGTGTTAAAAGATGGTAGTGCTGCTATCTACGGCTCTCGTGCGGCTAATGGGGTTATACTTGTAACCACTAAAAAAGGTAAAGGAAAAGTGCAGGTTGACTATAGTAACAACCTTCGTTTTACTTCAAATGGTATTACAGGTTATGCTACTGACATGAAGCAGTATGCTACGGTTTGGCTTGAAGCCAATAAGGAAGAAGCAATCCCTAACTGGTGGGGCTGGGTTTCAAGAGAAAACATGGAAAGAATGCAGCAAGGTGTAGAAGGAATATATCCTACACAGTTTTGGGGTGATCTTTTTATCGGAAACTCTAACCGTATAGATGAACTCTTTGCAAGGAGGTATTCGCATCAGCATAATTTAAGTATCTCAAACAGGGGCGAGAACAGCGGCTACAGGCTTTCAGTAGGATATGCGGATAATAAGGGTAACCTGGCTACAGCTTATGACGGCCAAAAGCAGTATAATCTTCGTTTTAATCACGATTATAAACTTTCTAATAGAGTTAAGCTGGAATCCGGAATAACCGTACAGAATTCTAATACTTCTACACCGTCTTCAGGTTTAGACGGAACGCTTTTCGCTAACGATATGCCGTTTTTTCCAGCCAAAAACCCTTATGGGCAGTGGAACGCTAACTTCGGGAACGTAGGTAACAGAAATGCTGCAGCGGCTACCACAGACGGTGGACGTGACGATCAGTCAAGAACTCTTGCCAGATTAGATTTAAAAACTACGATAGATATAACTTCTAAACTTTCGTTTGAAGCAGCTGGCTCATTCCAAAACGAAGATTATAGAAGAGAACGCTATGTAAACCCTGTTCAATTATATGACTGGTACGGAAACAAAGCAAACGAAGCTCTTGCCTCTACTGTACAAAACTCAGGAAATCCGGGTTACCAAACATGGGCCAATACTTCATTTTACCAATATTACTCGGCCATTTTGAACTACAAAAACACGCTTGGTGAAGTACATAATTTCAACATTATGGGAGGTATAAACGCAGAGAAATACCAGAACAAAAACCTGAACGGATCAAGAGTTAATTTCTCAGATAACGGTGTTTATGACCTGAATGTGGCTGGCACAGAAGTGGTATTTAATGGCGGCGGTAAAAACCAAAGAGGATTTTATTCTTATCTGGCCAGAATAAACTATGACTACAAAGAGAAGTATTTACTGGAGGTTTTAGGAAGAAGAGACGGCTCCTCTATGTTTGATAAAGGTTTTAAATTCAAAAACTTTGGTAACGTATCCATTGGATGGGTATTTACAAACGAAGATTTCATGTCAGATGTAAGATTCTTAAATATGGGTAAGATTCGTGCTTCATCTGGTGTTTCGGGTAATAATGTGGGTATTGGAAACTATGATTATGTTTCCACAGTAAATAACGGAACTACCGCCCTGGGTTTTCCAACTGCCCTGCAACCTAACTCAAGCTTAGCGGCAAACGGACTTATAAGCCGAGACAGAACATGGGAAAGAGTTTATCAGAAAAATATAGCCTTGGATCTGGGATTCTTTAATAATAGGCTGACCACCACATTCGACTATTTCTGGAAAGATAACAAAGGGATGTTGGTAAACGTAAATTACCCTTCTGTATTGGGAGGTTCAGCTCCAAGAACAAACAGCGGTCATTTAAGTGTGAAAGGCTGGGAGTTTATAGCTGGTTGGAAAGACAAAGTAAAGGATTTCAACTACAACATTTCATTCAATATCAGTAACAATAATACTTTGCTCAGAGATATGGAAGGAGCCGATACGTATGGCCCGGGAAGAACAGGAGCTGTAAACGGATATCCGCTAAACTCATGGTTCTTGTATCAGACAAACGGGTACTTTAGTACGCAGGAAGAAGTGAATGCTTATTATGCTAAATACGGACAAAGTGCCGGCTTGCTATCGGGTGTACAAGGAACAAACGCTTTAAGACCAGGCGATGTACGCGTGATTGATGTAAACGGAGACGGTGTAATCAGTAATGTATTTGACGCAAATAATCCTAATCGTGCTGACTACGTATTTATGGGAGACAATGCTCCACACTTTGTGTTTGGTACCAACTTGTCTGCTAACTGGAAAGGTTTTGATTTCAATGTATTCTTTCAGGGAGTAGGTCAGCAGCACATCATGCGTTCGGGTTGGATGTCTTATCCGTTTAACACAGTATTTACCAATCAGCCACATGCATTTATTGGCAAAACATGGACAGAAGAAAACCCAAATGCTGAGTTCCCGAGGTTAACATCTTATGCTAACCGTGCCAACTGGAATTATGCCAACAAGGATTTCATGTTACAAAATAACCGCTATGTACGCTTAAAAACCCTTATTCTTGGTTATACCGTGCCACAGTCACTATCTAAAAGGGCTGGTTTAGAAAGGCTTAGGGTGTACTTTTCAGGAAATGACCTTTGGGAGTTAACAAGCATAAAAGACGGTTATGACCCGGAAATGGGAGAAACCTCACAAAATGCTGGCTATCCGTTCTTCAGAACATGGTCATTCGGTTTAAACATTGGTTTGTAATAAATACTATCATGAAAAGAATATTAAATATATCAATAGTGACTTTTGCCCTGTTTATAGGCTTAAGTTCATGTCAAAAACATTTTCTTGACTTAGATCCTCAAGATGCTCTTACAGATGCGGCTTATTTCAAAAAGCCAGCTGACTTCAAAGCTTACGTAACCGGTTTTTACGGGCAGTTACTAGGGTGGAGGTCTCCTTTTGGCGGAAACAATATTTACCAATACATGGACGGTAACACCGACATTTCCACTAACCTTGGTTTTGATTACCCAAGAGGAAACGTAACTATTCCTGCCAATGACGCTCGCTGGAGTACGCCTTATTCTTGGATTAGAACAGCCAATATTCTGTTAAAAAATGCTGAAAGCTATTCCGGTAATCAGGCCGAAATCAGACAGTTTGTGGCGGAAGCAAGTTTTTTTAGAGCAAATGCCTACTATACTCTATTGAATTTCTTTGGCGGAGTTCCTATAGTTACAACTGTTCTTGATGTGAACAGCCCAGAGCTTATGGGAGCAAGAAACAGCCGTTACGAAGTGGTTAACCAAATCATAGCTGATTTAGATGTGGCTATAGCTGGTTTACCGGTTGAGCAAAATATTACGGCTGTAGACAAAGGCAGAATAAGCAAAGGTGCAGCTCAGGCTCTGAAAGTAAAACTATTATTGACGGAAGCTACCTTTAGAAAATATGTAAGCACCTCTACAGATTTTCAAGGTTCTGCGGCTCCGGGATCCGACCAAATCAATGACTTTTTGAATCAGGCAATTGCCCTTTCAAAGGAAATTATGGAAAGTGGAGCGTATTCTCTTTGGAACCATAACGCTTCTCTAGGAAACTTGAGTAACTACTATCTTTTCAATCTTGAAGATGCAGGCTCAAACCCATCCGGCCTTACGAAGGCTTCAAATACAGAGTTTATCCTATACGGGGTCTATGACTTTACATATAGACAAGGTGGTCAGAACCTATCGCATACTACAGCTCAAATGCTTCCTAGTCGTAAAATGATGGATTTGTATTTATGTACGGACGGTTTGCCGCCACATAAGTCCCCACTTTTTCAAGGATATCATAACATAGGTGATGAGTTTAAAAACCGTGATTTAAGAATGGTGGCTCATCATGGACCGGCACCAACTACCGCCACTATGAACACGGGCTTGTCTGGTTATGCTAATCGCAAGTTTGCAGCATATAATTATGGGTCTTATAGAAATGCGAACCAGGAGTCATCAAATTATTCAATTATCCGTTTGGCAGATATTTACTTAATGTATGCTGAAGCCCTATACGAAAGAAACGGTTCTATTACTGATGCCCAGCTTGAAGAGTCTGTAAACAGAATCAGAACAAGAGCGGGCGTGGCACCATTAACCAATGCATTGGCAAGTGCAAATGGCCTGAATGTTTTACACGAAATCAGAAACGAAAGGGCAAGAGAATTGTACCAGGAGGGCATGAGACTAGATGATCTTAAGCGTTGGGGAATTGCAGAAGATGCCTTAGGAGAATCTACCTGCGGCATGGTAGTAGGCGATGCAAATTACGTTACGGCTTTCAGAAACGCACAAGGAGCTGCTACCGGCAGCTACAATCCTGCAACCTATGTTTGGGGAGAAGAGACGGTTTCAACTGCTGTAGGTAATCTTAAATGTGTGGTTTTAGATAGTAAGAGCAACAGAAACTTTGCCCGTACTCACTATCTGCTCCCCATCCCTTCCGGACAGATTGTGCTTAATCCAAATCTAGTTCAAAATCCGGGATATAATTAATAACCCCTTAATTAGTACATACTATGAAAGCAATAAGATATATTTTTCTGGTAACCAGCATCTGGGTATTCGGATGCGAAAAAGGCCCGAACTTTAAAGAATATGAGTTTCCGTCTCCTATAGTAGAGAGCTTTTCTCCACAGATTGGCTATGCAGGTGAAGACATTGTGATAACAGGTAAAGATTTTGGTACAAACATAAACGCTGTTAAAGTGTTTTTTGGAGAGACTCGCTCAGACTCTGTGAGGATAGTTGAAGACAATAGGATTGTAGTAAAAGCTCCGGCAAGCACTATTTCTGCTCCCATAAGAGTAGCTGTTTATGGAAAGGAGGATTTCAGTACTATGGATTTTACATTCTTACCCTCAGCCAAAATAGCTAATGTAAATACAGATAAAGGAAAAGCAGGAGAGGTAGGAATAATAGAAGGGGAGAACTTTGGTACGGATATTAGTAAGGTAAAAGTTATTTTCTCTAATGTAGAAAGTGAAATAGTTTCTGTTACACCTACTAAGATTACATTCAAATTTCCTGATTCTAAATCTAGTAACCTTGTCTTAGTTGTTGACCGACAACGGATTGTCGGGCCTTATATTCTTATAGGAACGGAGAAGTTAAGTGGTGCTGTTTTTGGCCATTCCGGTTCGTGGGGAAATAATGCTGCAACTACTATCCAAGCTGCTTTTGATGGTAATATAGCAACTTTCGTTGATGGTCCGGCTTCTATTGGTTACATGGGATATGATATAGGAAGAGGCAAAGCCGCACAACTTACGTCAGTAAGGTATGCTCCAAGGTCCACGCACGCTTCACGTATGACAGGAGGGCAGATTAGAGGAGCAAATGACCCATCATTGAATGATTTTAAGGTTTTGGCCACTATTGCAACCCAACCACCGGTAGGAGTATATAGTGAGATTCCGGTAAATACGGAAGAGGCTTTTAGGTATGTGTACTATTATACATCCAATGGTAGCGGGAATGTAGCAGAGTTGGAGTTCTATGGAAATGTGGTAGATAAGCCATTGCCTGTTGGCAAACTAATTTATGAATTCATGATTCCCGGAGACAATGAAGGATGGAAACCTCAACAAGGAGGAACCTGGAACGTGGCTAACGGAGCCTTGAATGTCACTTTTACCCAAGCTTCCGGTAATAAGCGTTCTGATTTGGCACTAGTGGTAGGTGGCTCAGGCGATCCTGTTACAATTCATACAGGTAATTATCCAATCTTTGCTATAAAGTTCAATAAGCCAACTCAGGGTAATGTAGTCTTTGATACTAATTTAGGAAGTTTCGGAAATGGAAACAACAAGTATTCTACTGATTTCGAAGCAAAGGATGTGTATTACTATGACATGTCTGCTTTAGGTATTGGTAGCGGGAGTCCAAGACCAAATGAAGCTATCACATTTAGTTCTACTTTCCAGTTCAAGATAGCAGACGTTCCTCAAGCTAATCCGGCTACAGGATATAGCGTGCAGTGGATCAGGACATTTGCCAGTAAACAAGAACTAGAGAATTTTATTAAGTAAGAAATGGTTTTGAGTTGCCACCGCTTATATGTGGTGGCAGCTCTTACCACAAAGAATACAATTATGGGTGATATAAGAATGAGGTTTAGTCTATTTGTGTTTGTCTTTTTTGTTTTGGTGTTTGGATGTTCTGACAAGTCTGGTAGTTTGGTAGAGCCTGATGACGAGACGCCAGCCGCAAGTATTAAGTATATTGATACATTGGCTCATAATGTGCCATTTGTTCATGATGGCATGATCCACAAAAAAACTGATTTTGATAGAATAAAGAAAAAGCTTGGAGAGGGAAAAGATCCCTGGGTTTCCGGGTATAGTAGATTAACCGCAAATTCAAGAGCCCAATTAACTTATAATCCTAATCCGGTAGCTACACTCATAAGAGGCGGGAATTCTGCAGAAGAGCCTTTGCCTGATAATTATAGCAGAGCATTTAATGATGTGGCAGCGGCATATCAATTAGCTCTAAGATGGAAAATCTCCGGAGAAAACGCATATGCGGAACGGGCTATTTTTATCTTAAACTCATGGGCATCCACTTGTAAGGAAATTACCGGAAATTCTAATAAAGCCCTGGCATCTAGTATTTATGGTTACCAATTTGCCATAGCGGGTGAACTTCTTAGAGGTTATGAAGGATGGAAACCTGCAGATTTTGCAGCTTACCAGAAATGGATGCTTGATGTATTTCATAGTGTTAACAGAGCTTTTCTAACCACACATTGGGGTACTTGTAATTCTCACTATTGGGCAAACTGGGACTTAGCTAATCTGGCATCTACACTTGCGATAGGAGTGTTAACAGATAGGAGAGACATCTATAATTATGGGGTGAATTATCTCCAGAGAGGACTGGGAAATGGGAATATTCTTAAGACGATATATTATGTGCATCCTGATAATTTAGGACAACTGCAAGAAAGTGGCAGAGATCAGGGCCACGCTACTTTATGCATAGCACTTCTTGGTGTAATATGTGAAATAGCCTGGACTCAAGGCGATGATTTTTACGGATTTGATGATAATCGTTTATTAAAAGGAGCTGAGTATACTGCAAAGTACAATGTAGCAAGACTTGGAGTGTCTTTTAAAGATTATACGTGGGGTTCAGGCACAAATTGTCAGCAAAACACACACACTATTATCAGTGATGATGGAAGAGGAGCTGTAAGGCCAATGTATGAAATGATTTATAATCATTATGTAAAAAGGAAAGGTCTGCAAGCCATGTACTCTGAAATGGGAGCAAGAACAAGCCGGCCTGAAGGCGGTGGTGGAGACTACGGCCCCAACAGCGGAGGATTTGATCAGCTTGGATTGGGTACGCTTATGTATTCGCTAGAGTAGTCGGATACAAAAAACAATCATAAAATTATTAAAAACTAAGACCCGTAAGAAGGTCTGTATGGCATATCCATGTCTTTAAACAAATCTATATTTCCATGAAGTTAAACATATTACTACTGGCATTGCTTTTGTTGGCTATTTCCTGTCGTCCTACGCCAGAGAGTTATAAGGTTCAAAATGATCTGGATTACTCGGTAAAAAATGTATTGAGAACACTTAGAAGCTTACCGGAAGAGCTGCCGAATATCCCTAGAAATGTAACTGATGAAAGTGGGCAATGGAAGTTTATTGATTACAAGGATTGGACGAGCGGATTTTGGCCGGGAACATTATGGTATGCCTATGAAGCTTCAGGAGATGAGAAACTGAAGGTTGCAGCAGATGAATTTTCGCGACAGCTTACGCCACTTTCTCAGGAACCAGCTTTTGATCACGATTTAGGTTTTCAGGTTTTTAATAGTTTCGGAAATGGCTATAGATTAACGGGTAATCCGGAATATAAAAAGATAATTCTGGCTACTGCCGATACATTGGCGACACTTTATCATTCAAAGGTAGGAACTATATTATCATGGCCGAGAGAAGTGCCGGGGGTAGATTGGCCCTTAAGACATAACACCATCATGGACAATATGATTAACCTGGAACTTTTGTTTTGGGCTTCAAAAAATGGTGGTTCTAAACATCTTTATGACATAGCTGTAAGACATGCTGAAGTTACCATGGAAAATGCCTTCAGAGAAGATGGCACATCATATCATGTAGTAGTTTACGATAAAGAAACAGGGAAGGCTGTAAAGCAAATTACACATCAGGGTTATAATGATGCTAGTATGTGGGCCAGGGGCCAAGCCTGGGCTATTTATGGATATACCATGGTTTACAGAGAAACAAAAGACCCAAGGTTTTTAACCTTTGCTAAGAAGGTGACGGATGTTTATTTAGAGAGACTTCCTAAGGACCTAGTGCCGTATTGGGACTTTGACGATCCCGAGATTCCAAATGCTCCCCGTGACGCGTCAGCGGCAGCTATTGTAGCTTCGGGTTTATTGGAATTGTCTACATTGATAGAAGATAAGGGACTTGGTCAGAAGTATTTTCTGGCTGCAGAAAATATGCTGAAGTCTATTTCTGAGCATTACCATGCTACAGGTAAAAATACGGCTCTTCTAAGTCAGGTAACAGGGCACAAACCTAATGGAACAGAGATTAATGCATCTATAAATTACGCAGATTATTATTATCTTGAGGCTTTATTACGTTTAAAAAAACTTACCCAATAAGCCCATTTTATTATTTAGAACCCTTACTATTATGAATAATTACCCAACCCGTCTAGCTTTAATAGCCGCACTTGGAGGTTTCCTTTTTGGTTTTGAAACTTCAGTAATCTCAGGAGCGGAACAAATTATACAGCAGCTTTGGGGCTTAGATTCTTTTTGGCTTGGCTTTACGGTTACATCCAGTCTTATAGGGACCGTTCTTGGTTCTCTTATTATAGGTGGGCCGACCCAAAAATATGGAAGGAAGAAAATCCTTTTTGCCATAGCTATTCTTTATTTTCTTTCTGCTGTAGGTTGTGCCTTAACCAGCCAGTGGCTAGGTTTTGTGTTCTTCCGTTTTCTAGGCGGAATTGCCGTTGGAGCATCATCGGTAGTAGGCCCTATGTATATTTCTGAAATTGCACCGTCTTCTAGTAGAGGAAGGCTCGCAGGAATGTTTCAGCTTAACATTGTAGCGGGTATTTTAATAGCGTATTTAACCAATTATTTACTTTCTGGCTTTGATAATTCATGGAGGTATATGCTTGGTATTATGGTAGTGCCTTCGGTTATTTTCTACGTTTTGCTTTGGTTTATTCCTGAAAGCCCGAGATGGCTGGTAAGTAAATGCAATATAGAAGATGCTAAAAAGACCTTTGTGAAACTGGGCGACGAAGGTGCTCTGGAAAGAGCATTACAGGCAAATGCCACGGTAGGAAAGCAAGAATCTCTTTTTAACGGAAAGTATAATAAACCCATATTTTATGCGGTGCTTTTAGCTATGTTTAATCAGCTTTCAGGTATAAATGCAATTCTGTATTATGCTCCGAGAATATTTGAAATGGCGGGCTTTAATCGTGCCGATGCCTTTCAGCAATCGGTATACATTGGTCTAGCTAATTTTTTATTTACGCTTTTGGCTATGACGGTAATTGATAAATTCGGAAGGAAAAAACTATTGCTCATCGGGGCTTCTGGTATGGTAGTTTTCTTACTTTTAACCGCAATGGCCTTCAATAGTGCTGACGGCGGGGGAGCTTTTGTTATTTTTTACCTCATAGGTTTTATTGCGTTCTTTGCTTTCTCACAAGGAGCGGTTATCTGGGTGTTTATATCAGAAATCTTTCCGAATTCGGTACGCTCGCAAGGTAGTTCGCTGGGTAGTTTTACGCACTGGATTATGGCAGCTGTAATCTCCTGGATCTTCCCTATTATAGTGGAGGCAAGTTCAGTGGGAGGTTTCTATGCGTTTCTGTTTTACGCTGTAATGATGGCGGCTTCCTTTATTTTCATTTGGCGGGTAATGCCCGAAACTAAGGGAAAAAGCCTGGAAGAAATTCAAAAAGAGCTGGGAATTGATTAAGTTTGAACATGAAAAAAAACATAATCTTATTAAGTCTCTTGACTTTACTCATTTCTTGTAAAACAAAACAAACACCTCTTAAGCTTTGGTATGACAAACCTGCTAAAGTTTGGATGACATCAGCACTGCCCATAGGAAACGGTACTTTTGGAGCTATGTTTTTTGGAGGGGTGCAGCAAGAGCAAATTCAGTTTAACGAAAAAACGCTCTGGACCGGTAGCCCCACTAAAAGAGGAGCTTATCAGAACTTTGGTGATTTGTTCCTTGACTTTAAGGGACATGAAAACTACAGTAATTATAAAAGAGAGCTTGATATAGAAAAAGCCATTGGTAAGGTGGTTTATACGGTAAATGGCGTAAACTACGAGCGAGAATACTTTACGAGTTATCCAGACAGTATGCTGGTTATTAAAATATCAGCACCTAAATCTAAAGGGAAAATCAACTTCTCTTTACAGTTGAAAGATGCTCATGAAGGAAAAACTACGGTAGAAAATAAAGGTATTTCAATAGAGGGTAAGTTAGACATACTTTCTTATTATGCTCAGTTGAAATTAGAGAATGAGAATGGTGAAGTTAAGTTGGAAGGAGATAAAATAGAAGTTTCAAATGCCGATGCAGTTACACTTTATTTGAGTGGAGGCACAAACTATAATATTAGAAAAGATAACTATATAGGAGAAACTGAAGCTGCACTGAAGAATCGTATACTTTCCAGATTTAAAAACGTAGAAAATCAAAAATATGGAGATTTAAGATCAAGACATATAGCTGATTACAAAAGCTTGTTTGATAGGGTAAAATTAGATCTTAAATCAGATTTGCCAAAAGTTGCTACAGATGAACTCGTTAAAAACCACAATTCTAGCATTTATTTAGATGAACTATATTTTCAATATGGTCGGTATTTGTTAATTAGTTCATCTCGAGGAATGGATTTGCCTAACAATCTTCAGGGCATTTGGAACAATAGTAACACACCGCCTTGGGAGTCAGATATTCATACCAACATTAATATACAAATGAACTACTGGCCGGCTGAAGTGACTAATCTTTCAGAATTGCACCTTCCGTTTTTAAACTATGTGGCTATTGAAGCTTTAAAAGAGAACGGAACCTGGCGGAACATGGCAAAAGAAGCAGGAGCAAGAGGCTGGTATGTAAATACCCAAAGCAATATTTTTAGCCAAACAGACTGGAACGCAAACCGTCCGGCAAATGCCTGGTACAGTATGCATTTGTGGCAACATTATGCTTACACACAAGATTTAGAATTTCTAAAGAATACGGCGTTCCCAGTTTTAAAAAGTACATGTGAGTTTTGGTTTGATAGACTTGTTGTGGGTAAAAATGGCAAACTGTTAGCTCCTGATGAATGGTCACCAGAGCAAGGCGGTTGGGAAGACGGCGTATCTTATGCCCAGCAGCTCATTTGGGAGCTTTTTAGTCAAACGCTTCAAGCTTCTGAACTTGTAAATGCGGATCCTGAATTTGTGAAAATTCTTAAAGAGAAGTTTAGACTACTTGACAATGGAGTGGAGATTGGCGATTGGGGACAAATAAAAGAATGGAAAATTCAACCCGATGTGAAAGGAAATGACCACCGCCATATTTCACATTTAATTGCTCTTTATCCGGGCAATCAGATATCGTATCACATAGATTCTACTTTTGCAAACGCAGCCAAAACCACGTTAAATTCTCGCGGCGACTTAGGTACAGGGTGGAGTAGAGCTTGGAAAATAGCTACCTGGGCAAGACTTTTTGATGGAGATCATGCTTACAAATTGCTTAAGGCCGCTCAAAGTTTTACAGATCATGTTCCACTTAGTATGGATAATGACAAAGGCGGCATTTACGCTAACTTACTAGACGCTCACCCGCCGTTTCAGATAGACGGGAACTTCGGTGCTACCGCTGGAGTAGCCGAAATGCTCCTCCAAAGCAATCTTGGTTTTCTTCACATTTTACCAGCTTTGCCCTCTGCATGGAAAAACGGAAACGTAAAAGGACTGAAAGCCGAGGGGAATTTTAGGGTGGATATTAATTGGAAAAATAATAAAGTAATGGAAGTCAATGTAAAATCATTAGCAGGAAATCCCTTAAAAATGTATGTTTCTAACTTAAACCCTATAAAATCTGTTTTGGATGAAAATGGCAAAAAAGTAGATTTTGAGGAGCAGAAAATTATTTCAATACCTACACAAAAAGGTGCTAACTATAAAATTATTTTTAAATGATTAAATCAGTTTTTATACTCGCTTTTGTAGTTTTTATCGGCTTTAATACATCGGCTCAGACTTTGCATCAATGGAGTTTAACTTCTCCTGATAAAAAGTATGAGGTTTCTATAGAGCAACGTCAATTGAAGGACGGCAAAAGACAGTTGTATTATAAAGTGAATTACGATAAGAAAACAGCTGTTTTGGAGTCTGAATTAGGTGTTTTGATAGAAAACCAACTGTTTGAGTCAGCTATGGGTATAGAGAATGACCCAAGCGAGAAATGGTTTGAAAACCTTGATTTCAGGAAAACTACAGACAGAGCGGTAAGCACCTCATGGAAACCTGTTTACGGCGAAAGAAGTACAATAAAAGAGAACTTTAACGAACTGACTTTACATTTTACAAAGTTTGAAGAAGTGGCCGTATTAGCCGAAGGCTTACAAGGAACAACCTACGACAAACGAAGAAGCTACGAGGCTCAGGTTATTCTGAGAGCATATAATGAAGGCGTAGCTTTTACGTACCATTTTCCTGAAACAAAAAACGGAGCATTTTTGCATATAACAGGCGAGCAGACTTCTTTTACTTTTCCTGAAGGAACATTGGCGTATCATGAAAGATGGGCTCAGGCTCCTGTAAACTTAAAACCGCTAAAAGACTGGAAAGATGAAAGTGAAAGACCGTTAACATTAAAGCTGCAAAACGGTTTGTATGTAGCTTTGTTAGAAGCTCAAATGGTAGATTACTCGAGAGGGAAATTCAA
Source organism: uncultured Lacihabitans sp. (assembly GCA_964489955.1). Lineage (GTDB taxonomy): Bacteria > Bacteroidota > Bacteroidia > Cytophagales > Spirosomataceae > Leadbetterella. The sequence continues at coordinate 32,400 of CAZBAV010000042.1, forward strand.
GCTAACAAAAGAAAATACCGTTCAGGTTTCTACTTATGATAATGTAAATGCTACCACGCCATATTCAACGCCTTGGCGGGTAATTATGGCAGCGAACACACCGGGCGAATTGTTAGAGAATAACGACATAGTACTTAATCTAAATGAACCGAATAAAATCAAAAATACCAGCTGGATAAAGCCTGGCAAAGTTATCCGTTCAGGTTTAAGTACCAAAGAAGCCAAAGCCTGCGTGGATTTTGCGGTAGAACGAAATTTGCAATACGTACATTTAGATGCGGGTTGGTATGGCCCGGAAATGAAAGTGAGTTCTGATGCCTCAAAAGTGGCGGAGAATCGTGACATTAACATGCAGGAAATTGTTCAGTATGCAAAAGAACGTAACATTGGTGTTTTTCTGTACATTAATCAGCGTGCCTTAACCCAGCAAATAGATACGCTTTTCCCTATCTTACGTAAATGGGGTATAAAAGGAGTTAAGTTTGGATTTGTACATATTGGATCCAATCGTTGGACAGTCTGGTTACACGAAGCCATTAAAAAAGCCGCAGAAAATGAACTTTTAGTAGACATCCATGACGAATACCGCCCTACAGGTTTCAGCAGAACGTATCCTAATTTACTCACGCAAGAGGGAATCCATGGCAACGAAGAAATGCCAGATGCTACCCATAATACTACTTTGCCATTTACGCGTTTTTTGGCTGGGGCGGGAGATTACACCATTTGCTATTATAACAGTAGAATAAAAACTACACATGCCCATCAGTTGGCACTTTCTGTAGTGTATTACAGTCCTCTGCAGTTTATGTATTGGTACGATAACCCTACACTTTACAGAGGTGAACCTGAAATAGAGTTTTTTGATAAAGTTAAAACCGTTTGGGATGATACCAAAGTGCTAAACGGACAAATTGGAGAGTATGCTACTGTAGCCCGCAGAAGCGGCGATGAGTGGTTTGTTGGCTCCATTGGAAACAACAACGGGCAGAACGTATCTTTTGATTTGTCTTTTTTAGATGCCGGTAAAAGCTATATTTTAAAGTCATATACGGACGATGATACCGTGCAAACCAGAACTAAGGTTAAGGTGCAATCATTTTTAGTAAACCACAGCACTGAACTCCAGCTAAACCTTAAAAAGAGCGGCGGAGCCGCATTTTATCTTGTATCAGCTTCCGAAGCCGAGCTAAAACAATTTAGAAAGAAGATAGAAAAAGGATTAAAATTATAGGTAGCCCCCAGTGTTTTACCAATTTTACGCTTGTTTAACACTAAAATTTACCTTCACTGGCCTTACGCTGTAAACCTATGTTTTTGCCCGCAGTGGCGTATCGCCTACTTTTACCACGGTTCGTAGTTACAGAAAGTAGAAAAAAAGTAGTTATACTGAATGAAATAAATAATACACTTACTAGATTGTAAGTTAATAGTGAAAAGTATTAAATTACTCATCATAAAGTATTTAACTTTTAAATACGTCTTAATATACCTAACATAACATTAGATTGTAAGTTATTAGAAAATGCACTACGGGTTATTCAACATAAAAAGTATATGACTAAAAGTATAAATTTTGCAAGCTATTTAATCGTATTCCTTAGTACTTTAATTGGCTTTTTCCCATCTCATTCCCAAAACTTACAAAACTACAATGTTGTTTGGAACAGTGCGTCAAAAAACGCATTAGAGTCTATGCCGGTGGGCGGTGGAGATTTAGGTATGAACGTTTGGGTAGAAAAAGGCGATTTACTTATTTATCTTAGCCGCTCAGGCACGTTTGATGAGCTAAATAGTTTTCCTAAATTAGGCAGGCTTCGTGTAAAAGTACTTCCCAACCCTTTTGAGGAATCGGATGTATTCCGTCAAGAACTTAAACTCAAAGAAGGCTATGTTGAAATTACCGGACTAAAAAACGGGCAGAAAGCAACGGTGAAAATATGGGCTGATATACAAAACCCGGTGGCTTATGTAGATGTTCAAACCAGCAAACCTAGTAAGGTTTCGGTGGCGTATGAAAGCTGGAGGTTTGAAGACCGCATACTAACCAAACAGGAAACCGAAGTATGCAGAACCTATATGGACGCACCAGTAAAAGCCATAGTAAAACCCGATAATGTAAAGTTTGATAAAAATGGTGTACTTTTCTATCATCATAATACCGGAGAAACAGCCTTTGACCTAGCCGTAAAGCAACAAGGACTAGAGAGTAAAAAAGACGAAATGTGGAACCCCATCGCTAATTTGGCCTATGGAGGCATATTATTAGGCGATAACATGGTAGCTGACCAGCAAACGGAAGGCAAGTATGCTTCAACGCCGTATAGGGGATGGCAACTAAAGTCTAAGTCTGCGACTAAAAAGCACGCTATTAAAGTAGTATTTCATACGGAACCTGTACCCCATGAACAACAGTGGATTGATGGTGTTTATAAAACCGTATCCAAGGTAAGCAATGACCGTTTAGATGCCGAGAAAAGGGCACTCGCATGGTGGAGCAACTACTGGGAAAGAAGTTACATTTATGTCAATAACGATAAGATAAATCTTGCAGATGAGAAATGGCAAGTCGGTAGAAATTATCAGGTTTTTAGGTACCAGTTAGGCTGTAATGCTTACGGCTCATACCCCACAAAATTCAATGGAGGCTTATTTACCTCCGACCCCGAGTATATAAACCCCGGCTTTACGTTTACTCCTGACTTCAGAAGATGGGGTGGCGGAAGTTTCACCGCTCAAAACCAGAGGCTGGTGTATTGGCCCATGCTGGCCAGCGGAGATTTAGACATGATGAAACCCCAGTTTGATTTTTACAAAAATTCACTTCCCAATGCCGAACTCCGGTCTCAGCACTACTGGGGGCATGCAGGTGCTTGTTTTACCGAACAAATGGAAAACTTTGGTCTTCCGGTGGGTTTTGAGTATACTTGGAAACGCCCCAGCTACTTTGATGCTGGAGTAGAATACAATGCATGGATCGAATATCAATGGGATACCGTATTCGAGTTTTGTATGATGATACTTGAAAGTAACCGTTATAGCAATCAAAATATTAAAGAATATCTTCCTTTAATTGAAAGTAGTTTACGCTTTTATGACGAGCACTATCAATACCAAAGTAAGCGTAGAACCCCTAATGCTTTAGATGGCAATGGGAAACTGGTTTTATACCCGTCTACCGCTCTTGAAACCTACAAGATGACCACTAATCCTATTACTACGGTAACAGCAATGAAAACTGTGGCGACTGCGTTTCTTTCCTTACCAAAGGATTATATTTCAGACGCTTCCCGAAAATATGTAGAAGGCTTGGCAGCGAGAATTCCTGACGAAATTCACTACAGAGAACAGGAAGGAAAAAAGACCTTTTCTCCCGCTAAATCATGGGAGCGAATAAACAATATGGAGTTTCCGCAAATGTACACTGTGTTTCCTTGGAGAATGCATGGCATTGGAAGACCCGATTTAGACGTAGCAATTAATACCTTTTGGCACGGTATAGATGTACCCGCTCAAAGGGGAGTTACAAGCTGGCAGCAAAACGCCATATTTGCGGCTCTTTTAGGATTACGTGATGAAGCGGCAAAGTTAACGATAGAAAAAATGAAGGACTCAGGCAGGCGATTTCCAACTTGGTGGGGACCGGGACACGACTGGACTCCCGACCACAACTGGGGTGGCTCAGGTATGATTGGACTACAAGAAATGATTTTGCAACATGACGGAGAAAAAATTTATTTAGGAGCCGGGTTGCCAAAAGACTGGACGGTGCAATTTAAATTATATGCTCCTTTTAACACTATTGTAGAAGGTGTTATATCAAAAGGTAACGTTGAAAAACTTAAAGTAACTCCTGAACATAGGGCTAAAGACGTAATTGTAATGTTAGAATGATGGTCTCCTGAGTTACGGAAGAGAGCCTGAAATGAAGTTTTGTAATAAAGTAAAAACCGTTTGGGATGACACCAAAGTGCTGAATGGCAAAATTGGTGAGTATGCTACTGTAGCCCGCAGAAGCCGAGAAGAGTGGTTTGCTGGCTCCATTGGAAACAATGACGGGCAAAATGTATCTTTTGATTTATCTTTCTTAGAAGCGGGTAAAAGCTATATTTTAAAGTCGTACACGGACAATGAAACCGTGCAAATCAGAACCAAAGTGAAGCTTTATGAATATGCAGTGGACCATAAAACCGTTTTAGATTTGAACATCAAGAAAAGTGGCGGGGTGGTTGTTTATCTGGTGCCTGTTTCGGGAAAGGTCAAAGCAGAAAGAAAAATACAGTTGTAAATCACGAATAACTTGTTCACTTAGACTTGCTGGGAAATGTAAATCTAATGTGTATATGTCGTATTTCTGAGATTATCAGATTCCGGATATTTTGCAAAATGTGCATTAGCTTATCTGTCGAACCAAAATGCTATTTCATATTCAGGTTTTAACGGCACAGTGTGACAGCACTTGAGACACCTGTATAGTTCTCTTTAATACGTTTTTGCTAAGCGTAATTTTTTATTTATTGTCTTTTCGGATAATTCCGAAAATCAATACTATTGAATACGCAAACATTAACCATGAACCAAAAGTGGCTCCGTCGTTTTCCGGGAGGTTAGGGAATACGAGTGCAAAAAACTTAACACAGAACGTATCTAAAAGCATGCCCGGTAAAACCATCAAGACGGCCGATTGTGTTGCTTCCAGTTTATTGAGATTGTATCGGTTGAAAGTCCAGGTAGCCACAAAACCCAACGACGGAATTAATGCCAGATAAAGTGAGGCCATTACTAAGGGGTTTTCAGTAAGGAAGAAGTGATGTCCTGCAACTCTAAATGCCAGTGTGGCCAGAAGCCAGATAGTAAATCCTGCGGTTAGACTAAAAAGTTTGTAATTCATGAAGGTTATTTTGAGACTATGTGCTGCCTGGCAAAGAATAGGTAGCTCCTATTCGAACTCGTTTAAATTTAGATAGACTAAGCCGGATGCTAAATTACTAAAAAAGCCAATGAGGGCAGCATGGACGGTGTTGTATTAGGAGGATTTCCTGTTTTGATACATGTGGTTTGCTAAAAACGGTGAAGTACTCCTGGGTTTAACCCAGTTATTAAGGCTCATTTACTTCGGGCGGAGCTTCTACATTTCAATTTAGGGATTGCAGCACCGGTATTTCATCCGATATTTTAAACGGAAAATCAATTGGGGCGAAAAGGGATGAATCAAAATATCAGGATGAAAGGCTTTGGTTTACAAAAATCACAATAGTTTAGAGTCGACCCCAGAAATAGTTATGCTGAACTTACATAGTATTGATAGCTTCAGAGCTCGTATAATCTTGAGATTAATAATAATAAGGAACACATTGTATTAAGCACTAGTCTTCAAAAGACCGGAAATTTCAACTCCCCGAATAAACCACTATGCCCTTTAAAGATTTTATGTTTTTTGAGGGTAAGGTTAAAGGTATCTTAGTCTTAGATACCTTTTGAATGACTATGTGGTTAAGTATCAGAAGGGAAATACCGCATTCATGTTTGTTTATTTTAGCTGCCAGGAGGTTTTACTTTAATATTACGAGACAGGTCATGCCAAAATTTGTCTTTAGTTAACGAAGCTAAGTTATTAGCATATCTATATTGATTTTCGTAAGAATGTCTATAGTAATCTTTATAAAAAGCATGTTTATATATAAAAAAATATATGTTTCAACTAAGTTAAGTGTTTTTTAAATTTTATGGCATAATATTTGACAAAATATTTCCAATCTCAGAATATGCTGCCGAGTGTTTGGGAATTTTATTCGCAGTTTATTTTAGATAAAACAAGCTCAAGCTTAAATGATGTTATTTCTTTTTACAGGTCCATTAATTTAAACTTATATGAAAGTAAAATCTACCAAATCTTTTTTTTCTTTAAAAATCTTTTTTTTCCTTTTCAGTGTTGTCTGCTTCGGACAAAAATCTCCCATCCATTTTGATGTGACCACTGTAGCTGCAGATACATTAAGTTATACTGTTAAAGGTCACAGTAATCAGTTTTCAAGCAC